>NZ_JBSJOW010000001.1:0-717280 GCF_056633055.1 Paraciimarium castrense LEGE 11436
TGGATCCTCGGCATGGCAACAGGGAGGGCTGGCGGACGGGGTGCTCATCGCGGGGCTGGAGGAAGGGCTGGGGCGCTGCGGGTGACAGTGCCTTTAACCTATGGGCTCCAGTTGGCTGGAGAGTCAAGGCCAGGCTGCTCAAAGCCAGGGGCGGAAAGCCGCTCAGCGAGGGCTACAGTCTCCATTGAGATGGACAGTTTGCTTCCTGTGGCCTGCGCCCCCGTCACCTCCCGCGCGGCTACCACACCACGGGGCGGCCGTTCTCCAGGTGTGGCGCCGGCACCTGCAGGCATGAAGATCGGCGCGCTGGCCAGCCGCAGCGGCCTGCCCGTGAAGACGCTCCGTTACTACGAAGAGCTCGGCCTGCTGCCAGCGGTGGGCCGCAGCGCCGGCGGCTACCGGCTGTTCGCGGAAGACAGCCTGCGCCGCCTGGAGTTCATCCGGCGGCTCAAGACCCTGGGGCTCAGCCTCGATGACATTCAGGGATGCCTCGCGGTCCACGATGCCGGCCAGCTCCCCTGTGATGACATCCATGAGCAGATCCAACGACAGATCGACCTGGTGGACGAACGCCTGCGGGAGTTACGCAAGTTCAGAGCGGAACTGCTGAACCTGCTTGAAAACTGGAAGAGCGATCCGGTCCCGAACCAGGACGTCATCTGCCCGAATCTCAACGTCTGAGCAGCCCCTGGCCGGAGGAGATCAGTTGAACATTCGGCCGGATTATCAAGCCACTTGCTAGCCCATAGCCACCATGGAAATAGGCGTGAAGCGAGCGGTGGCAAAACGATAGCTAACAACGATTCACGTCGAAAGATCTTCGGAAGTCCAGCACTGCTGCTCTTGGCCACGGGAGGAGTCTTAACGGTCTCCCTGGGGGCTGGCACCTGGTGCCTCTTCCAGAGTTGGGGCGGTGCAGGCATGCATGGAACTTGAGGAGGCGTGGGTGGCCCGCGCCAGATGGGCGTGATGATGGCCTCGATGGCGCAGACCAATTCGCAGCACCCGGAGCTTCGTCAGTTGCAGCAGGCCATGGTGCGGGTGCAGAGCGATGAAATCCAGCAGATGTCCCAGTGGTATCTCAGTTGGTACGGCACACGCTGAGGCCACCGATGGATCCGTTCTTGATCATCGACACGCCGAAATCCTTCGAGGAGGCCAGCGCTGCCCTACAGAAGGCGGTGGCGGAGCATGGCTTCGGCGTGCTGGCCGTGCATGATCTGGGCCACACCCTGCGCAGTAAAGGTCAGCCGTTCCTGGAGCAGTGCCGCATCTTCGAGGTGTGCAACCCCCAGCAGGCCGCCGCATTGCTCAGCACCACAATGGCGCTGCCCTGCCGGATCTCCGTCTACACCGAAACTGGCCAGACCCGCATCGGCATGATCCGGCCCGAGGCGATGCTCGCCAGCCTCTCGGCCGATCCCGCTCTGAAGGAGGTGGCCCGCGCGGTGGAGGCCTCCACCACGGCGATCATCGAGGACGCTGCGGCTTAGCGCTAGCGGCAGTATCTGAGCGGCTGCGATGCTAAGGAGGTTCTGTGCGCGGGGTTTCGCGCCAGCCGGCTGCGCTACGGGGTCTGGCAGGTGGAGGGCGGCATCACCCGGCCTTGGGGCTTCTGTAAGGGCCGCAGCGCCGCGGTGATCCCCTATGGCGCAATCCCTGGCGGCCGCCGCTACAGCTGCAAGGAGATCGGCTCCTATGCCCGTGCCCAGGATCTGCTGCGCCAGGGGCACACCGATCTCGATGGCAATGGCGATGGACAAGCCTGTGAATCGTTGCGCTGGCTGTGTTTCTGGTGGTACGGGAACAGGTACTCCAGCGGGCCACCGCCAGCTGAAAAGGGACGTACCTTGAAGTTGAGGGGAGGCCTGGGAGCAAACCCGACCCTCACCCTCCAACAGAGTCCGGCCAGGGATCACCCGAGCCGGTGCGCACAGCGGAGGTGCGCCAACGATGCGACACACAGAAGGTGAACTCGGTGACGCGGCGCGAGCGTCATCCCGTAGCCGCAGAGAGCGATACGCCAGTTCTGTTTCCCGCGTGTTGAAACCCCGAGCTGCATAACTCGGGCCTGGATCACAACCGAGAAGGTCAAGCCCCGAGCATCTCTTCCCAGAGACGTGATCCCCATTCCTTCCCTGACAGGTCCAAGACAGGTCATGCGTGAACCACAGACACCCGACCGGCAGTTCTAGGTGTGAGGAAGTGACCGCCGCACCCGGTGCAAAGGCGCCCCCCACGGGGCGCCTTCCTGTTGGGGTGACAATCACCAGGCCACCTCTGCGCTCCTCTGACCTCCTCCCGATCGCCTCTGCAGATCCGCCCCTACGAGGCGGCCGACTGGCCGGCGCTGTGGTCGCTGCTGGAGCCGGTGTTCCGCGCCGGCGAAACCTTCCCGCACGACCCGGCGATCTGCGAAGCCGAGGCCCGGGTGGCCTGGGTGGAGCAGAGCCACGCGGTGATGGTGGCCGTGGATGCGACCGGTGCCCTTGTGGGCACGTACTACCTCAGGCCAAACTCCCTGGCTCTCGGTGCCCATGTGGCCAACGCGGGCTATGTGGTGGCCGAGCAGTGCCGGCGCCAGGGTGTCGGCAGCCGCCTCTGTCAGCACTCCCTGCAGGCGGCCAGGCGGCTGGGGTTCCGGGCGATGCAGTTCAACCTGGTCGTGAGCACCAACACCGCCGGCATCCGCTGCTGGCAGCGCAACGGCTTTCAGGTGGTCGGCACCCTGCCGGGGGCATTCCTCCACAAACGGCTGGGTTATATGGACGCCCTGGTGATGTTCCAGGGACTGGTGGAGGGCCCACCCCCATGAAGGTGGTACCACTGCGGCTGCAGCCGGGCGCCGACCTGCGCCGGGTGATGGAGGCCTGGATCGCCGAACAGGAGGAGCAGGCCGGCTGCGTGCTCAGCGCCGTCGGCAGCATGTCGGTGGCCCAGTTGCGCCTGGCGGGGGCGACCGAGGCCACGGCAATCAGGGGCGACCTGGAGATCCTCAGCCTCTCCGGCACCCTGTCGCCCGATGGCGTCCACCTGCACATCGCCATCTCAGGCAGCAGCGGCGCTGTGATCGGCGGCCACCTCTGCGTGGGTTCGCTGGTGCGCACCACCGCGGAGCTGGTGATCGGTCTTCTGCCGGAGTGGCAGTTCAGCCGGAAGCTGGATCTGGCCACCGGCTACGCCGAGCTGCAGATCAAGGCTCAGCCAGAGCGGTGATCGCCCGCAGGGTCTCCAGCAAATCCGGTAGTCGCTGCTGGCTGGCTTGATCCGGCGGCAGGAACGCAGGCAGTGCCTCCAGGAAGGCAGAGGTTTTCAAGAGCTCAAGGAACTGAGCCGCCAGATCATTCCTCAACTCAAGCGGGCTGAGCCTGCATTCCTCCAGCAGCGAGGCACGGCCGTCGACCACCGCCATGAGGTCCTCCAGGTCGTGACTGAAGAGAAAATTGCCCTGGCCGCGACCGCGAAAGGCCTCCAGCTTGGTGGCCAGGAACACTGGTGCGGTCACGATCCGAATCGCGCAGCCACTTGGCAGCTCTTGAAGCTGGGCGGTCTCTAAGGCGAGGGGATACCAACGGTTGGAGAAGCCCAGGATCTCGCCCTGGGTTGGCATCAGATCGAGAATGAGATCGTCTGTGCACCAGCGGCAGAGGGGTGCCCCTGGCCGGCTGTCCTCCTGGAAGCCCCGCTGCCGCAACTGCCTCCCCAGCTGGTGGTAGTCGGCCCTGGCGATCACGCTGCAGATCACATCCACGTCCTGGGTGGGCCGGATCTCTGGCATCGCCGGATCCGTGATCAGCACACCGGCCACGGCGCCGCCGACAAAGACCAGCTGCTCGAGCAGCGCCTCACCCAACTGCTCAGCCGCCCGCTCCAGCAGGGAGACGTTGGGGTCGTTGGGATTCATGGTTGCAGCCGCTCCTCCAGCAGGGCCAGCGCCAGGGCTTGTTCCCGGGCGCTGCCGCCGCGCACCGCGTCGAACAGGGCCAGCAGCTCCCCCAGAGCCGGGTTGCGCTGCGCCGCCTCAGGGACAGTGGGGTAGAGCGGATGAAAGGCAATACCGCGGGCCGTTCCCTTCTTCCACGGCCACACCGGTGGTGGGTCATGGCCCGGCCGGATCTGCTCATTCAGGGGGGAGGCGGCGTAGCCGGTGGGAACCCCGCGGCTGAGTCCACCCTGCGTGGCCGGGAAGCAGTAGCGGGCACCGTGCTGCACGAAGGCTCTCAGGGCAGCTCGAACCACTGAGGGCTTGCCTGCTTCATCCTTAATCGCCAGCCTCGCAGCCACGGCACGCTCCACCGCCGCATGGGCCTCCGAGGCCGTCAGGCCCAGCTCGGAGCCGAGGGCCGCATAGGTGGGCGCCGGGCCCGGCTCCAGAGCCAGACGCAGCAGCACCACCAGATCCTGCGGGCGCAGCACGAGCTGGGGATTGGAGGGTGAGCGGGCCACGGTCAAACCAGGCCATTCGGCATTCGCGAATAGCGAATATAGAGCCTCCAGCCTGCCTGTCCCTGCGCGGCTTCAGGTTGGCGGAGCAGCCGGCGGCAGCAACCGCTCGATCGCTTCCGGAGCCACGCCCACCTGCTGAGCGATCAGCAGCACCAGTTGCTCCAAACGAACGAGGCGCTGCTCCAGGGCCTGGATCTCAGCGGTGCCGGCCTTGCCGCCCGTAGCTCCCATCCCCTTCCCACCTGAAGGGGTTTTGGTCTTGGGAGGGGGCAGCAGGGACAGAGGCGGCGGGCCGTTGGGATCCGCCAGCAGCAGGCCCACCATCACGTCCTTCCGGGCGCGCTTGGCCACCTTGATCCCCCTCTGCGCGCAGAGCTCCTGGAGGACATCGCCTTTCAGGGCCAGCAGCTGGGCTTCGGTGGCGGGTGCGCCGCCCTCGGGCTGGATCAGGGCCCGGGTTTCCTCGACGGCGGTGGCGCCATTACCCAGCTCTTCCGCCAGACCGCGATAGAGCCGGGCATCGGCCTGGGCCAGCTCCCGCAGGGTGGAGCGGAGGGTATCGGCGATTTCACCCATGGTCGTCGGCTCCTTTGGCTTGATCCTGGGGCTGGGGCTGGGGCTGGGGCTGGGGCTGTGGCTGGGGCATGGGCTGCTGTGGCTGGCTCCCATTCGTGCTGACGTCGATGGGCCCCGGCGCACTGTCCCCGGGCGGTGGGGTTGTCGCGACTGCGGGGCCGTGGCCGTTGCCGCCTGGTGGGGGTGGCGGCGGCGTCAGCAGATCTTGCGACTTATCGATCAGCTCCTGCTGCTTCTGTTTGAGATCGCCGAGGCGGTCCTTGGTGCGGCCCCAGCGATTGATGAAATGGATCACTGCACGGATGAGATCACCGATATATCCACCACCCTGAAAACTCTGGCGGCCTTTCTTGTACCTGCTGAAGCCATTCACCAGATCATCACCGGCATCTTCGATGTCACCGGCAATGGCCGTCACGATCTCCAGGAGCTCGTAGAGTTCCTTGCGTTGGGGCAGGTCACGGCTGGCCAGGGCCGTGATCCGTTCCTTGAGGAGGGCGGTTTCATCCTTGGCCTTGTTGGCCAGGCGCCGGTGCTGGGCCCGGCTGCGCATCAGACTGGAGTAGCAATTCCTCAGCTCCAGATAAGTGCTGTTGAGCACCTCGCGCTCCAGCGGTTCCGGATCTGGTGGGAAATCAGAAGTTGGGGGCAGGAAGACCATGCCAGGCTGCACATCGACTTCCATCTTCCGAATGCAGCTGCAAGCTGCGGCGATTCACAGGAGGCTGGATCTATGCGTGTGGTGAATGGTTCTGGCATCACCCCGCGTGGAGACTGAGGCGAGAGGGGTGCGGAAGGAGCTGCAGATCCGCAGCAATCTTCACAATGTCGCTGGAATCGTCCGAACAAAGCGGAATCAGTCCGCCCAAGGCCGACTGCAGCCGCTGCTCTTTCGCAGGAGGATTGATCCAGAACGGGGCCGAGGGGCTGAGGCTGTGCTCACTGACGCCTGATCCCTTCTCGCCATGCCCCAGATCGACCTGCTCCTGGCTGCTGAGCTGCTGGTGGTGCTGCTGCTCATGGCCACCATGGACGCAAGCTCCCATCGGGTGGGGGCGGCAGAGCCACCGCCGCAGAAGCCAGAGCCGCCCGTGCAGTGGTCTGCCGAGACCGACCTCCATGCCCAACGCATCCTGCGGCTGGAGAGCCGCCGGACCGCAGGCCCGGCTCCTCTGCGCTGAGGCCTGCAGCGATGACGCTCCTTAGGATCGGTTGGCGATCTGGTGCTGGTCAGGAGGGTTTCGGGATGCTCGGCGGTGCAGACCAGAAAGCTCTCTTCGATTACTGGCACGACCGGGTGCGGCTGACCAACCTCACGCGCCTAGGGGCGCGTGAGCACGTCACCACCCAGGAGCTACGGCATGAGTGCACCAATTACGACGAACTGCGGCGGCTGAAACCTGTTCAGGAGCTTGATGAACTGGAGCGCTGCCGCGTCATCGCGATCATCAAATACGAGTGCACCGCCAAGGTGCTGCAGCGCCGCACAGGGCTGTTGCGTGACTACGCCAGCCAATGTGAAGAACAGGCTCTCGATCACCGCCAGAAGGAGAGAGGGTTGCTGGCCCTCATCACCAAGCTCAAAGACATCCTCAAAGGGAGGGATGTCAAGATCCTGCGACTGGAGTCGCGGATCGAATCCCTACAAGCAGAGAACGAGGCTCTGCGAACGGAGCAGCAGCAATCCAAGGCTGAAAGCCAGTTGCGAAAAGAGCTTGATGCGCTGCAGCGCGCTTTCGAAGCGGAGGTGGAGCGCCGCAAGCAACTGGCCAAGAACAACCAGAGCCTCGGTGGCCGCGTCGCCCACACCAACCGCTACCGGCGGGAGCGCGATGAGCTGCGCGAAGCCCTCAGGATCGAACGGCAGACCAGCCAGGCCCTGCGGCGGGAGCTGGAGCAACTGCGCGGCGGTGAGCAGCTGGGGCTGGACCTCGCTGAGTGAGCACGATGCCCCGCAAGTCTTCCCCTGCAGTGAAAGGAGCCAAGCCAGTTGCCAAAGCCAAGGCAGCGGCCAAGGCAACCGCCAAGGCGCCGGCTCAAGCCAGGTCTGCGCGGCAGAAGGAACCCTCGCTGGCCGACCTCAAGTGCCAGGTCTTGGCCCTGTCAAAGGTCTCCAGCACCAAGGAGCTCAAGCGAGCCAACGTGGATCTGCGACATCTCGATTTCCGCCTCAAGGCCAGCTGGCGCTCCGCTCTGGAAGTACTGCAGCAGGCGGCGGTCGCCATGGAGGAGTGGGACCGGAACCCACCGGAGGAATACAAAGAGCTGTTCGCTGAGATTGATCAGGCGGCAGCGGCCTACAGCGCCTCGATTGAGCAAGGCCTCAAGCTGAGCAGCCAGCTGCGCGACGCCGCAGACGACCTGGAGGCCGTCGCCGGTGAGCTGCAGCAGGAGGCCGAGGAGCTCAAAACCATCGAACAGGCCTCCCGCAAGCAGCGCCGGTCCCGCTCGCTCAACTGAGCCCGCGGCCAGCTGAAGCCCCTTCAGCCGGGCTGATACACCGCCAGGGCCGTCTCCAGCTTCTGCCGGTGCTCGTCCCTCAGAGCCTCAGGGCTGTCGATGCGGATGCCGGCCCCGAAGCCAAACAACCAGTTGCGCAGATCGATGTCGCGCTCCACAGTCCAGGGAGGCAGATCGAGTTCCACCGGATAAGGGTGGGTGTCGCTGGGGCTGCCGGGCTCCAGCACGTGCGGCGCGTTGGGGTGGTGCCACCAGTGTTCGCCGGCCAGGGGCTTGGAGAAGCGGGTGTGCTCGATCGGGTAGCGCTGCAGGCCCTCGCGGATGAAGGCAAAGCACCAGCCCTGGCAGCAGAAGCGCAGCGTCACCAGCTGCCTGGCGCGGATCCGGGCATTGGGGCTGGCCAGCCGCAGCTGGGTTTTTAGGTCGTTGCCGAAATAGATCCCGCCGCTGTGGTGTAGCAGCAGCTCCAGACGCCGCAGGGCCTGGCTGTGGGCCTCATCGCTGCGCCGATTGCCCCGCTCGCTGCGGCGCAGGGCGAGGCGATCGATCCGTTCGCTGCGGATCAGACCCACGCCGGTGCCGATGGCGTCTTCCTCGAACACCAGATACCAGCCGATGTTGTGGAAGAGCAGCTGCAGCGGCCACACCCGAAAGGTGCCGTTGGGGCTGTCCGCGAAGGAGCCCACCGACACGTAGCGCTCCAGCTCGATACGGCGCCGCTCCACGATCGCCGTTTCCAGGGCCTCGGCCTGCCGCTCGACCGCCAGGGAATCGGGCCGCACCAGGGCGCTGCTCACGATCGAGCGGTTGGCGAACGCCCGCACCGGGGTTGCCGTGTCGAGCGCAACGCCTCCCCATTGGAGCCGTTGCTCCAGTTCAGCCAGCAGATCCTGGGCAGTGGGATCGGCCAGCCGGCCGGCGGCCTGGCTCACCACCCCATGGATCTCCCGCAGCCGGTGGGCCGAGAGCAGGGCGGTGCCGATGGCGTAGCCATGGCGCACGTTGTCGTTGCGATGGCGGAAGCCATAGGGGGTGAGCAGCTTCTCGAGGTCTTTGCGCAGGGTGGCGGCTTCTCCGCTCAGGTAGGCGCCGGGGATGATTTCCGTCTGGGCGATCAGGTGCTCGGGCAGAGGGGTGCCGGCTTCCCGGTCAAAGGGTTGCTGCAGCAGGTGGCGCAGCAGGGTGAACACCCGCTGGAACACCGGCGTATCACCCAGGGGTGGGTAGCCACCGTGCACCCCACCAGGCCGCGGCTCCCCTGACTGCAGGGGCACTGGCGGTGGCGGCTGTGGAGGAGGCTGGATCGGCGCGAGCGAGGGCTCGCTCTGGCAGAAGCCGTTGGCCGCCAGCCAGGCCAGATCGGAGCGGATCGCTGTCGCGTCGCCGTAGCACTCACCGTGCAGCCGGCGCAGGTAAGCGGCGGCCTGATCCGCCAGGTCGCCCTCGGGCAGGGGCGACACGATCGCCTCCAGCTCGGCGCGACTGGCGGGGTCGGCGGCGGAGAGTTCCGGGTAGCTGCTCAGCAGGCGCAGCAGGTAGAGGAGCCGCTCGAGATCCAGCAGCCGGGAGTAGCCGTGCAGGGCAAAGTGCTTCTCGCGGTTGCGGGCCGAGCGGATGCGGTGATCCAGCC
Organism: Paraciimarium castrense LEGE 11436; assembly: GCF_056633055.1. Taxonomy (NCBI): domain Bacteria; kingdom Bacillati; phylum Cyanobacteriota; class Cyanophyceae; order Synechococcales; family Prochlorococcaceae; genus Paraciimarium; species Paraciimarium castrense. Next base: position 9,113 of record NZ_JBSJOW010000001.1, read on the forward strand.
GGGCCAGCTCGTCGCGCAGCAGCGGTTGGAGTTCCCGCTGGTGGGTGGGCACCACCGCCACCACCGCCGCGAATCCCTCCGCGCGCGAGGGTCCGAACACTGGGTCCGCCAAAGCAGCGGCCATTTCGCGGATCACCGGCTCGGGCACTAGGCGCTTGCGGGTCTGGTTCCACTGCAGGCAGGTGGCGAGGGGGGTGTAGAGCCACCAGCCGATCCACTCCACCGGAGCGGGGAGGTTCAGGGCCTGAGTGATCGCTAGCCGCCAGGGCCGGCGGGCGTGGGTGGCATCCACGATCACCGGCAACCCGGCTGCCACCGACTCACGGATGCGTTGGTGCAGCAGGGCCTCGATGTCCCGCCAGGGGCCCTGCACGGCTGCATCGCCGAACAGCTCGCCGCGCACCACATCGGTGGAGAGCACCACGGCGCCGGTGAGTTCGGCCAGCACGCCGGCCAGGGTGGTCTTGCCGCTGGCCGGGGGGCCGATCAGCAGGTGGCAGCGCAGGGGCGCTGGCGAGGGCGCGATCGGCGGGCTGGTCATGGCCGCAGCCTGGCCGCTGGGGCGTGCCACCGCAAGGCCCTACGAGCGAAAGAGCAACTATAGATCCATGTCACGACTGGGATCTGTCTGAGGGCTTTGCTCTTTCGCAGAAAGAACACAAGAAAAACGGCCCGCGCTGCTGAGGCTGCTCCCAGCGCCTCATCCATCCCATGGCTTCCCCGCGCCCCCCGTCGCTGGCCCAGGCCCATCACTACCGCCTGCCGGAGCTGCTGCACGACATCCGCCTGCTCGATCTATTGGAGCTCTGCGGCACCACCGTGCAGACCAGCCGGCTGCTGCAACTCAGCCAGCCCACCATCAGCCGCCGCTACCGGCTCCTGGCCGACGACTTCGGGTTGGTGCGTGATCGCCGCCAGCTCTGGGGCTGTGGCTACGGCACCTCCGCCTCGATGCGGCTGCTGCGCCTGGGTTGCCGCGCCCATCGCCTCGCCGCCGGTGTCGCCCGGATCGGCAGCGACCTGCTGCATCACCCCCTGCTGGCGGGTTGCCCCTGGCTGCTACCTACCCCCCAGCGGTTCCGGGCGGCGGCCAACTGGCTGGAGCTGGTGCGCCAGGGCGTGCTCGATGGTGCCCTGATCTCAGGTCTGGAGTTGGAGGAGGCGGAAGGACTGAACCACCAGGAGCTGGAGCTGCTGCCGCTGGGGGAGCTGCCCCTGGCCCTGGCGTTCTGCCCGAAGGCGCCGGTGCTGGTGGGCGCTCCCCCCGGCAGGCCTGCCCCCGGCGGGCGGGTGGCGGAGGCGCTGGTGCCCGATCGCGGTGTGGCGCCCGGACTGCGGCGGCTCCTGCGGGAGCTGGGGCTCCCCCTGCGCAGCGGCGGCAACAGCCTGCAGACCCCAGACGACTGGGTCGGCCGGATCCAGGGCAGCGCCCTGGCTCTGGTGGTGGCCGATCGGGAGGCCGACACCTGGGCCTCTCTGCAGCGCTGGCCCCTGGGCCTGGGTCCCAAGGCTTCCCGCCCCCACAGTCCGGTGTGGCTGGCGTTGCCGGCCGACTGGCAGGAGCACCCGGTGCTGCGCCACACCGCCCAGGAACTGGGCCGGATCGGCGCCGCGCAACAGCTGGAGGGCTGAAAGTATGTGCTCCGTGCATAGATCCAAGACTCGCGGCTCGAAGTGCTTCTGGTGTGCTGCCACACCGCCTCCGCTAGGTGCAGACTGGCCGCAGCGTCCGCTCACACTCATGCCACCCCACCCGCCACAGGCGGTTGAACCACAGGGGGGCACGCCGCGATGACCGCCCGCTTGGAAGACCTCAAGCCCGATGCCCAGGTCAAGGGCCTGGTCGGCCGGGAGACCGTGAGGATCATCAGCAGCCAGATGATGGGCGAGGCCGCTCAGGTGGTCTACCGGGACGGGCAGGGCAACCTCCATTCCCAGATCCTGTTCCGCGACAAGGAGGCCGAGCTCGAGCTGGTCTCCAGCGGCCGCCGCTGGAGCTTTGAAGGCGATGGCGACAAGTTCCGTCTGGTGAGCGAGGCCGAGCGAATCAGGTTGGCCTACCTGTTTGACCCCTACCTGGCGGTGAGCAGCAGCACGATCGACCCGCTGCCCCATCAGATCAGTGCGGTCTACGAGCACATGCTGCCCAGGCAGCCGATGCGTTACCTGCTGGCCGACGATCCCGGCGCCGGCAAGACGATCATGGCCGGCCTGCTGATCAAGGAGTTGCTGATTCGCGGCGAGCTGGAGCGCTGCCTGATCGTGGCGCCGGGCTCGCTGACGGAGCAATGGCAGGACGAGCTCAAGGAGAAGTTCGAGCTGCAGTTCGAGCTGCTCACCCGCGATCTGATCAACGCCACGGGGCTGGGCAACCCCTTTGCCGAGAAGTCGCTGCTGATCGCACGGATGGACATGCTCTCCCGCGATGAGGAGCTGCAGGCCCGGCTGGAGCAGGCCCCCGAGTGGGATCTGGTGGTGTGCGACGAATCGCACCGCATGAGCGCCCACTACTTCGGCGCTGAGCTCAAGACCACCAAGCGCTATGCGATGGGCAGGCGGGTGGGCAACCATGCCCGCAACCTGCTGCTGATGACGGCGACGCCCCACAACGGCAAGGAGGAGGACTTCCAGCTGTTCATGGCCCTTCTGGATGAGGACCGATTTGCGGGGCAGGAGAAGGACGCCGTGCACCGCAGCGATCCCACGGATCTGATGCGGCGACTGGTGAAGGAGGACCTTTACACCTTTGAAGGCAAGAAGCTGTTCCCCGAGCGGCGCAGCTACACCGCCCAGTACGAGCTGAGCCCCAGCGAGAAGGTGCTCTACGAGCGCGTCACCGAATACGTGCGCGACGAGATGAACCGGGCTGACCGCAACGCCAACGCCGAAGGTGGCGGCAAACGGCGGGTGAATGTGGGTTTCGCCTTGATGACCCTGCAGCGGCGGCTGGCAAGCTCGCCGTTCGCCATCCACCGCTCGATCGAGCGCAGGCGTGAGCGCCTGGAGGCCCGGCTGAAGGAGGAGCGCCTGCTACTGCAGGGCCGGCAGGTGGGGGATCGGCTGCAGCTGGATCGCAAGCTGGACGCGCTGGATCTCGACGAGATCGAGAACCTCTATGAGGAGGACACGGCGGCGGAGATCGAGGAAACCGAGAACGCCTTCATCGACAACGCCACCTCGGCCCAGACCCTGGCGGAGCTGGAGTTCGAGATCCAGACCCTCAAGGAGCTGGAGGTGCTCAGCAAGAAGGTGGTGAATGCCGGCACCGATGCCAAGTGGCAGCAGCTCGATCGGATCCTCGATGACCCGCTGATGGTGGATGAGAACGGCGGGCGGCGAAAGCTGGTGCTGTTCACCGAGTTCAAGGACACCCTCACCGACCTGGCCCGCAAGATCCGCAACCGTCTCGGCCGCGACGAAGCGGTGGTGGAGATCCATGGTGGGGTGCCGCGGGATCGCCGGCGGCAGGTGGTGCACGCCTTCATGAACGACCCCCAGGTGGTGGTGCTGCTCGCCAACGACGCCGCCGGGGAGGGCGTGAACCTGCAGCGGGCGCACCTGATGGTGAATTACGACCTGCCCTGGAACCCCAACCGGCTGGAGCAGCGCTTCGGGCGGATCCACCGGATCGGACAACAGGAGGTCTGCCACCTGTGGAACCTGCTGGCCCAGGACACCCGCGAAGGCGAGGTGTACATCCAGCTGCTCGAGAAGCTCGACAACGCCCGCAAGGCGCTGGGCGACAAGGTGTTCGACGTGCTCGGCCAACTGTTCACCGGCCGCTCCCTGCGGGAGCTGCTGATGGATGCAGTGCGCTACAACGCCGATCCCGCCGTCAAGGCGCGGATGCAGGAGATCGATGAGGCGGTGAACTCCGATCACCTGCTGGAGCTGCTGGAGCGCCGCGCCCTGGTGAAACAGGGCATGGACACCAGCAAGGTGCGGGATCTCAGGCAGCAGATGGAGCGGGCGATGGCGCGCCGCATCCACCCCCACTACGTCCACGACTTCTTCCTGGAGGCGTTCCGGCGGCTGGGCGGCAAGGCCTTCCCCCGGGAGCAGGGCAGATACGAGATCACGCACGTGTCACCCCAGCTGCTCGATCGCGATCAGCAGATCGGCGTGGGGGTGCCGGTGCAGCCGCGCTACGAGCGCATCTGCTTTGAGAAAGAGCATGTGGGCCAAAGCCCGAGAGCTGAGCTGGTGAGCCCGGGCCATCCCCTGCTGGAGGCCTGCATCTCCCTGATCTGGGAGCGCAACGGCGAGGTGCTGGGCCAGGGGGCGGTGCTGATCGACGACCAGGACCCGGGCGCTGAGCCGCGGCTGCTGGTCTGCCTCGAACACGGGCTGCAGGACGGCCGCAAAAACCGCCAGGGGCAGCAGCAGTTGATCTCGAACCGGCTGCAGTTCCTGGAGATCTCCCGCTCCGGCGGCGCCAAGACTGCCGGCTCAGCCCCCTACCTCGACTACCGGCCCCTGCGCGACGGCGAGCGGGAGTTGATCCAGCCGCTGCTGGCCGATGGCTGGCTGAACCAGGACTGGGATCAGCTGGTGCTGGCCCACGCCATGCAGACCCTGGTGCCGGAGCACCTTGAAGAGATCAGGCGTGAGCGGCTGGGGCGAATCGAGAAGGCACGCCAGGAGATCCTGGCCCGCATGCAGCGGCAGATCAACCACTGGAGCCGCCAGTACGAGGAGCTCAAGCACAAGGATTCCGCAGGGAAGAAAACCCGTCTGCCGGCCCAGGTGGCCAAGGACCGGGCGGAGCTGCTGGTGAACCGGCTGGGCAAACGCATGGCGGCCCTCGATGCGGAAGCCCAGATCAGTGCCCGGGTGCCCTTGATCAAGGGCGGAGCACTGATACTGCCGGCGGGCCTGCTCCGCCAGCTCAAAGGCGAAACGCCCAATGCCAGCGTCGATGCTGAAGCCCGCAAGCGGGTGGAGCTGCTGGCGATGGAGGCCGTGTTCGCAGCGGAGCGTGCGCTGGGGCGTAACCCGGTGGATCGGAGTGCCCAGCGCGGCATTGGCTACGACATCGAATCCTCTGACGCCAACGGCAACCTGGTCTTCATTGAAGTGAAGGGCCGTGTTGAGGGAGCGGACAGCTTGACCCTCACCTTCAACGAGCTCAAATGCAGTAACAACCAACGCGAACAATTCCGTGTTGCCATCTGCTCAGTTTCGGGTGAGCGAGCATCACCACCGGTGTATGTGAGCGGGATCAACTGGTGGCAACCAGGTGACATCAAGCAAAGCACCGTGACCTTCCCGCTCTCCGAGGTTCTTCAACACGCACAGGAACCACACTGACCCCATGACCAGCAACCACCCCGTCAAACGCCGAAAGAAGCTGATCGAGGTGGCCATCCCCCTCGAAGCCATCAACGCGGCCTCGGCGCGGGAGAAGAGCATCCGCCATGGGCATCCGAGCACCTTGCACCTGTGGTGGGCCCGGCGGCCACTGGCGGCGGCACGGGCGGTGATCTTTTGCCAGCTGGTGGACGACCCATCGGCGGTGCCAGAGGAGTTCCCCACCGAAGAGGCTCAGGAACATGAGCGGCTGCGGTTGTTTGCCCTGATCAGTGAGCTGGTGACCTGGGAGAGCACCACCAATGAAGTGGTGCTGCAGCGAGCCCGCGCCGAGATCCACCGCAGCTGGCGACGGGCCTGCGCCGACAATGCCGATCACCCCGAGGCCGGAGAACTCTTCAATCCCGAGAAGCTGCCGGGCTTCCACGATCCCTTCGCCGGTGGTGGGGCCCTTCCCCTGGAGGCGCAGCGTTTGGGGCTGGAGAGCTACGCCAGTGATCTGAACCCGGTGGCGGTGCTGATCAACAAAGCGATGATCGAGATCCCGCCGAAGTTCGCTGGCATGCCGCCGGTGAATCCGGACAGCCTGCGCGATCTTGATGTGCGGCAGTGGAAAGGCGCCCAAGGGCTGGCAGACGACGTGCGCTACTACGGCCAGTGGATCCGCGACGAGGCCGAGAAGCGCATCGGCCATCTCTACCCGAAGGTGGAGGTGACTGCCGAAATGTCAAAGGAGCGGCCCGATCTGAACCCGTATGTGGGAAAGAAACTCACCGTGATCGCTTGGCTTTGGGCCCGCACGGTGAAGAGCCCGAACCCGGCTTTTGCGCAGGTGGACGTGCCCTTGGTCTCCACGTTCATGCTTGCCACCAAGATTGGCAAGGAGGCCTATGTGGATCCAGTGGTAGAGGACGGTGGATATCGCTTCACTGTAAAGGTGGGTAGGCCGAAGGATATTGAAGCAGCCAAGAACGGCACCAAGTTGTCACGCGGGGCAAACTTCCAGTGCCTGATGTCGACCACTCCGATCTCAGGTGACTACATCAAGGCCGAGGGCGTCGCCGGGCGAATGGGGGCACGGATGATGGCAATTGTGGCTGAAGGCAATCGAGGCCGTGTCTACTTGGCACCAACGCCAGAAATTGAAGCCCTCTCGATGTCTGCGGAGCCGAGCTGGAAGCCAGATGTCACGATCTCGGGAAGCACGCAATACCTCGGTGTGAAGCCCTACGGCATGCACCGATTTGATCAGCTGTTCACAGATCGCCAACTCGTGCTCCTCACCACCTTATCGAACTTGGTTCAGGAAGCACGGGAGAGGGTGCATTCAGATGCACTTTCTGCAGGGCGCGTGGATCTGGCAATGCCTCTGCATGAAGGAGGTATTGGAGCGGCTGCTTATGGAGATGCTGTGGCGACTGGCCTTGCATTCGCAATAAGCAGATCAGCGGATCGCGGATCCACGATCTGCTCATGGGACAGCAGTCCCAAGATGGAAGCCTTGAGAAATACTTTCGGCCGACAAGCGATACCTATGACTTGGGACTTTGCCGAGGGCAATCCTTTTTCAGAGTCGAGTGGAAACTGGATGAACAACGTGGAGTGGTGCGCAAAAGCCATTTGCATGGTTCCAGCCAACTCACCCGGATACGCAGATCAGGCCGACGCTTCTTCGCAAAAAGCAACCATTGGAAAGCTCGTCTCCACTGATCCTCCCTATTACGACAATGTTCCTTATGCTGATCTTTCCGACTTTTTCTATGTCTGGTTGCGTCGATCCCTGAAGCCTGTCTTTCCAGCCTTATTCGGCACAGTGGCGGTTCCAAAGGCCGATGAGCTGGTTGCATTCGCCTATCGACATGATGGCAAAGCAGGGGCGGAATCTTTCTTCCTTGACGGCATGACCCAGGCGATGAAGAGAATCGTTGAGCAGTCACACCCAGCTTTTCCTGCAACCATCTATTACGCCTTCAAGCAGGCAGAAACCAACTCCACTTCTGGCACGGCCAGCACTGGCTGGGAAACCTTTCTGGCTGCAGTTATCCAGGCCGGATTCGAACTGCATGGCACCTGGCCCATGCGCACCGAATTGGCTAATCGTATGCGGGGGATGGCTGCGAATGCTCTTGCTTCAAGCGTCGTGCTCGTCTGTCAGCGACGACCGGATTCGGCACAATCACTGACCCGAACCGACTTCCGCCGCCAGCTGCGTCTGGAGTTGCCCCAGGCTCTCAAGGAGCTGGAACGAGCCAACATCGCCCCCGTAGATGTGGCCCAAGCGGCCATTGGCCCTGGCATGGCCATCTACAGCGGTGCCCGAGCCGTACTCAACCCCGATGACAGCCCGATGAGCGTGCGGGAAGCCCTGATCGAGATCAACGCCGCCCTCGATGATTACCTCTCCCAGGATGAGGGTGACCTCGATGCAGATAGCCGTTTTGCCCTCACCTTCTTCGAAAGCTTCGGCTACAAAGAGCGCGACTTTGGATACGCAGAAGGCCTGGCCAAGGCCCGTAATCTGTCGGTGGATGGTGTGGCCAGGGCCGGCATCCTGCGCTCCGTGGCCGGCAAGGTGCAGCTGCTTCAGCGCTCAGACTTACCAGAGGATTGGGATCCCGCCAAAGACAAGCGCCTCTGCGTCTGGGAAGCCACCCAGCAGCTGATCAAGCGCCTGGAAACGGGTGAGAAGGCCGCGGCAGCACTGTTGGCGCAACTGAAAGAGATCCCCGGCCACGGAGATCTGCCGGCCAACTGCCGGGCCTTGTCCTATCGCCTCTATAACCACTGCGAGAAGACCAAGCAGGCAGAGGAAGCCCGTGCCTACAACGGCCTCGTGATCGCCTGGCCCGAACTCGAAAAGCTGGCGGCCGTCGCTGCCAGTCCCGTTCAGCCCTCCCTGCTGTAATCCCCACCCAGTCCCATGGCCCTCTCCAACAGTGAGCGCGTCGGCAAGGCGCTGAACGAAGTCCGCGATGGGCTGCTCCCCTACATCAGCCGTGAGCTCTACGACAAGCTCGGTCCCAGCTGGCAGGAACGACTGGATCCAAAGGCAAACCTGCAAGACCTCACAGTCCTGCTGGGCCTGTTCATGGAGCATTGGGGAGGGGTGTTCAAGCAGCTGCTCAGCCAGGAAGATCGGGCCTATGTGAGTGAGCTCAAGGTGGCCCGCAACAAGTGGGCCCATTCCGAGCCCATCACCTCAGACGACACCGACCGCTACCTCGACACCGCCGTTCGCCTCTGCCGCAGCATCAACGCTGTGCCCCAGGCGGAAGCCATCCGCGACCTGCGCTCCGAGCTCCAGCAGGTGGTGTTCACGGAGCGAGCCCGCAACAAGGTCCGCTACAAGACCACCACCGAGAATCAGGTCAAGGCCGGGCTGGTGCCCTGGCGGGATGTGATCACCCCGCACCCCGATGTGATCACCGGTCGCTACCAGCAGGCCGAGTTCGCCGCCGACCTCGACCAAGTGCGCCAAGGCAAGGGGAGTTCGGAATACACCGATCCGGCGGAGTTCTTCCGCCGCACCTACATCACCGGTGGCCTCAAGGATCTGCTGCGCATCGCCCTGCGGCGCCTCAATGGGCAGGACGCAGACCCGGTCATCGAGCTGCAGACCAACTTCGGGGGCGGCAAGACCCACTCGATGCTGGCGCTCTATCACCTCTGCTCCGGCACCCCCCTCAACCTCCTCTCCGGCCTCGAAGAGGTCTGCGCCGAAGTGGGCATCAACTCCGTCCCCAAGGCCAACACGGCCGTGCTGGTGGGCACCGCTTTCAGTGCAGCAGAACCCACTACCAAGGCTGACGGCACCGTGGTGAACACCCTCTGGGGCGAGCTGGCCTACCAGCTGGGTGGTCCAGCGGGCTACGCGATCGTGGCCAACAGCGATCGCGAGCGCGTCTCCCCCGGTGCCCGCGACCTCGCCGAGCTCTTCCGCCAGAGTGCCCCCTGCCTGGTGCTGATCGACGAGTGGGTGGCCTACGCCCGCAACCTGTTCGGCAAGGCCGATCTGCCTGCAGGCACCTATGACTCCCAGATCTCCTTCGCGCAGGCGCTTACGGAAGCCGCCAAGCAGGTGCCCAATGCCCTGCTGCTGATCTCCGTGCCCCAGAGCACCAACGAGATCGGGGGGTCGAATGGCGAGAAGGCGCTGGAAGGTCTGCGCAATGTGCTGCAACGCGTTGCGACGGAATGGCGACCTGCCAATCCAAACGAAGGCTTCGAGATCGTGCGCCGGCGCCTGTTTGAGCCAATTCCCAACGATCAGGCTGGGGCCCATCGCGATGCCGTGGTGCGCTCCTTCAAGGAGATGTACGCGCTCAACAAGAACGAGTTCCCCGCCGAAACCCGCGAGGCGGACTACGGCGACAAGTTGACAGCCTCCTACCCCATCCACCCCGAGCTGTTCCAGCGCCTCTACGACGACTGGAGCACCCTGCCCAACTTCCAGCGCACCCGCGGCGTGCTGCGGCTGCTCGCCAAGACCATCGAAGATCTCTGGGAATCCGGCAGCAAGGACGTGATGATCATGCCCTCCTCGATGCCGCTGGATGACAACAAGGTCAAGAACGAGCTGCTGCGCTATCTGCCCAACGAGTGGGAGCCGATCATTTCTCAGGACGTCGACGGCGAAGGCTCGATTCCTGTTCGCATCGACGCCAACAACATCAACCTCGGCCGCCTAAGCGCCTGCAAGCGTGTGGCCCGCAGCATCTACATGGGCACAGCCCCGGGCTCCGGTACGGCCAAACCCGGCATCGGTGACCAGCGCATCAAGCTCGCCTGCGCCATGCCCGGTGAGGCCCCGGCGGTGTTTGGCGACGCCCTCAGGCGGCTCGGTGATCAGGCCCGCTTCCTCAACCAGGACGGCGATCGCTACTGGCTCGACACCAAGCCCAACCTCAACCGCACCGCCGACGAGCACAAGCAGAGCTACCTCAACGACCGCGCCAGCCTGCTGGTGGAGCTGAACCAGAAGCTCGACCGCGAAGGCAAGACCCGCGGCGCATTCGCAGGGCTGCACCTCACTCCGCCCAATGGCGCGGCCGTGCCCGATGAACCGGCCACCCGCCTGGTGGTGGTGCCCTCCCAGTACCCCCACAAAAAGGGTGGAGACAGTACCGCCCTCACCTGGGCCCAGGAGGTGCTCGCCTCACGCGGCTCCAGTCCGCGCCAGTACGCCAACACCCTGGTGTTCCTCGCAGCCGACGAGCGTGCTCTGGATGATCTGCTGGACGCTTTCGCCTCCCAGAAGGCCTGGCAGCGCATCTCTGACAACCGCGAGGAGCTCGATCTCACCCTCAGCCAGGTGAACCTAGCCGCCAAGCGCATCAAGGACGCCACCGATGCGATCGACGTCCGCATCCCGGAGACCTGGTGTCATCTGCTGCTCCCCCACCAGGCCCAGCCCGGAAACCAGGGTCCGTCCTGGGATGAGTTCCGCCTTACCGGCGGTGAACCGCGCCTCGCCGATCGCGTCTCGAAGAAATGCAAAGACGAGGAGGCGCTCTATGTGGAGATCGGCGCCAGCCGCATCCGCCGCAACCTCGACAACTTCCTCTGGGCCAACCGAGACTCAGTCAGCGTGCAGGAGCTGGTGGATTGGTGCCGCAAGTACCTTTACCTGCCCCGGCTGAGTATCGACGACGTCATCTTCAATGGCCTCACCAATGCCCAGGCCACCCTGCAGGGCGAAAGCACCTTCTATCTGGCTGAAGGCTTCGACGAAGACAGAGGCCGCTACCTCGGTCTCAAGCCCCAGGGGCAGTTCCAGAGCACCGCCACTATGCGGATGTTGATCGTCAAAGACGAGGTGGCTCAGAAGCAGATCGAGGCGGAGCGGGCGAAGGCCGTCGACCCTCCCCGCCCTGGTCCGGGAACCGGCAGTGGCGACGGCACTGGTCCTGGCCTTGGTACTGGTACTGCCACTGGAACGGGTACTGGTTCGACCAACACCAACACCGCTGAAGGCACAGGCAAGTCTGGGACTGGCGTCAATCCACCACCCCCGACGCCGCCACCAAAGCACACGACCTTCACCGGTTCCCTGAAGCTCGACCCAGTGCGGGCCGGCCTGCAGATGGGCCAGTTCCTGGAGGAGGTGATGAGCCACCTGCAGGCCCTCCCAGGCGCCGAGGTGAACCTGTCGGTGGAGGTCCACGTCAAAGCCCCGAACGGCATCGACGATAAGACCGCCCGCATCGTGCTGGAGAACGCAGCGGCACTGAAGCTGGATAACCCGCAGGTCTACTAAGCCTCCATTTCAAGCCACTCCACCCATCAGCCCTCAAGCACCATGGAAAACCCAGAACCGCTTGTTCTTGACCGAAGACGCCTGAGCCTCGGCAAATACACCCACTGGGCAGCCAACCTCTCCGAGGAGGAGATGTATGGGTTGCTCTGGCTTTTGGGTGAATTGGGCATCAGAACCAGTGAGCACAACCTGCTGAGTTCCATCCAGGAAGTCGGCAGAGCAAGAACAGGTTTGCTGGGTGCTCTTGGTTTTGTCCACGGACACCCCGTCACCCAAGAGCAGGCCATAAAGGCCATACGCAATGCCTACAAGACCAGCCCTATCCGTCAAGATCTGAACCAAGTCTCCAATGACTAATCAAGTGACCCATCCGCTGCTTGCCTATCCAGAAGCTGAGCGCGTTGCCTACCTCTCAATCATTGCTGAACTTAGCAACGTTGACAGGAAGTTCGACGAGCTAGAGAGAAAGCATCTGGATGAGCAGCTGAAGGCCTTTGAAATTTCAGATGAAGGCAAAGCCAAGGTCTACGCCGCTGTCTTTCACTTCAAGGAAGAGCACAGGTCAGAAGTCCTAGCGTCTCTTCATTCCCTCGATGACAGCGATTTGCGCTTCACCTTGATTTCCGATCTCTTCCTTCTTGCATTGAGTAACGGATATATCTCCGTGGAGGAACTCGAGTACGTGCAGGAGATTGGAAGCCAGCTTGGCATCACGAGAGATCAAGTGATGGCCATCAAAGATGTTCAATTCCACCTGTGGCAGCTGAAGTCAACGCCATCCGATTCAGATGCCTTCAAGGCCATGCTTAAGGAATGTGCCAGCAATCTTGCTGCGGCAGGTGTTCCGATAGCCGCAATCGCTGGCTCGGGAAGCGTGTTTGGCCTCAGCGCTGCAGGCATTACCTCTGGCCTGGCCGCCCTAGGCGGTCTGATTGGTGGCGGGATGCTTGCCGGCACTGTCCTTGTTGTTCCTGCCATAGCGGTGGGTTCAGCCTGGGGGGTGAAAAAGCTCGTTGACCTTGTCACCGACAAGAAGTAATCATTTCGCGCGTCCCGTTCTTCTTTAGCCATGCCCAACACACCTGAAGACCTACCAGTAGCCCCTGCTGCGTCTCTTGATATGAGCGTGATTCTTGCCAAGGGGCTTGTCGAAAACCTTCCGGCGATTCTTTCTTCTTTCAAGGAGGTCTATGCCTTGCGCGCCAAAGAGAGCGCCTTCAAGGCAGCACTGGAGGCTCGTTGCGCCGACATGAAGATCAACAGTCAGAACTTCACGACCCTTGTCCAGAACCTGACCGAGCTTTCAAAGAGTGAGTCGGCAGACGAGGAGACAAAGTCAATGTACCGGGAGTTGATCCGCTCGCTATTTGAGCTGTTTACAGCCCGTTCGAAGGAATCGGATTCGTTTTCCAGATTTCTCAACGGATAGCCTCGATGTGGGGAATCAATCCATTCACCGTGGGTAAGATCATCGTCGGGGTTGGTGTCTCCAGTGCGCTACTGGGCAGACACGGCTCCCTGAAGCAGTTGACAAGAAAGATCAAGCTGCATGTATCGGAGCAGCATGCGGAAGGGGCAAAGGCCATGGCGCGTTCTGTCGCCCTTCAAGATCAGTCGCTCTATGAGAGACTAAAAAAAGAGCTCGAACGCGAGCTTTCGCCGGAGGAATACGAACGCGTCTTCGGTGACTCTAGTGATCCACCGTCTCGCTGAACCGTGACCTTAGCAATACTTCTCCCTGACGCGCATACGTGACAGGTCTTCTCACCGGTCTTGGTGATGGCTTTGTCACGCAAGAAGCCCATTGGCTACCCCGAGATCAGCTTCCTGTCAGTTGACGTTCTGGCCCTGCTGGCCAAGCTCCAGCAGGAGATGGGGCTCGATGCAGTAGGTCCTGTCTCTTTCAGTCTGCAGACGATGGAGACCTTGGCTTGCACTCGCTGGGAGCATGGGAAGCCGGGTGGGGATATCTTCTTCCACTCGCTGTTCAACCGCCCTGATGTGCCTCAGCCAGTAATTGAACACGTTCTGCATCATGAGCTCCTGCACCTGAAGATCCCGGCCAGGGAGATCGATGGCAAGCTGATCTATCACCCGCCTGAGTTCTGGGTGGCGGAACAGGCTCTGGTTCCCTGGAAATTGGCGTCGTGGGGGTGGATGGTTCTCGCCTTCTGGGAAGTCATCAAGACGGACATCCCGAATGAACGCGTTTGGGTCAAGAAGTCTTGGCGGAAGCTTCAGAACTACCCCTACCCAAGCTGGCAGATGATCCTTGACGACCAGAGTAGATACTCTGACAAACAAGGCCAGATCCAGGTCTTAATGGAAAGTCTCTAATGAGCCTGAGCTACGAGTTTTCGGCCATGCCTGCCTGCCACCTGCCTACTTGATCGGGGACCGCACCTTGGCCCCTTTGCGGACATTCTCGTTGGCGCTAATCACCTGCAGGTTGCCAGGATGATGCTGGCCACCCTTTGCGAGAGGGATGACGTGATCCACGTGGTACTGAATGAATCCTGCCACTTGATTGAGTCTGTCCCGTTGTTCATAGATCTGCTGGATCAGCTCCTCTTCTTCGTCGCTCAGCTCCGGCGTTTGCTCGCGAATCCGCTGTTTCCTTCTCTGCAGATAAATCGCGGATTTGTGCCTGTCCACTTCGTGGACAGTCTCTGGTGGCGGACAACTCATCCCAGCCAGGTCCAGAGCTTCTCGCTCCAGTGTCCAGAGTTCGGCGCGTAGCGGCTTGGAGCACCACTGGTGATAACGAGTATCTCCGTGGAGATCGATCACATCCCGAAAACGGCTGACGACGTAAATGAAGTCATCCCCAAGCCGCTCGCCTGTCCACTGGGTCCAGCAGCGGGAGAGGTAACGGTCTTTGCCGCTAACCCAGATGAACAGGGTCGGAAGTTCAAGGGCCTCTTCTCCTTTCGCAGGTCCGCGTCGGGCATAGGTGCGATCGCCCTGCTTCGTGATAAGTCCGCGGTCGTTCGACTGGATGACGCGGAACTTCAGCTCCATGGCGTGGCGGGTTCACTCGCCTGCTGTGCCCAGCAGCCTATGGCCCAGAAACCCGACGAGCACGGGCCTGCCGGGGGGCGGACTTCCACTGAAGACCCAGTAAGGGGTCGCGCAGGAATCCTCAGCGTGCGCGGCCGCGCAAGGGCTTCGCAAGCCGGCCCGCCACTGGCGATGAGACGCCGGTGGCACTGGGTTCACGGAGCGCTGTGGCCGGCCCTTGCCGCTGGCCGCGCCTGCGCTTGCGGTCCTGCGCTTGCCCATCCGTGGCTGTTGCTTCACCATCCCGCTCCCCCCGGTCAGCCCAAGGAGCTGCTGCTGCCAAGGTCTCGCCTGAGGAGAAGCTGGTGGCCTCCCTGGTCGCCCTGCTGGAGGCCGGCACCACCCCCTGGCGGCGGGAGTGGGATGCCGCCTCAGGAGGCCACCACGTGAATCTGCTCTCCGGCCGCCGCTACCGCGGCGCCAATCCAGCACTGCTCACCCTGGGCCTGCACCTGCGGGGTTCAGCCCTGCCCTACTGGTGTGGCTTTGCTGAGGCCAAGGCACTGGGAATCTTCCCTCGCAAGGGCAGCAAGGCGGTGCATGTGCTGCGGCCCCAGGTGCATCAGCTGGGCGAAGGCCAGCTGGCGGAGTCGGGCTCAGCTGGTAAGGGTGGCCACGGATCCGCTGGCGCCGATGGCCAGCCGTCGGTTCAGGCTGGCCGCAGCTGGGTCAGCTACCGGCCGGTGGCACTGTTCAATGCCGCCGATCTGGAAGGCGAGGCCCTGGAGGCGCTGATCCAGAAGCGCCGCCATGCCGAAGGGGCTGTGCTGCGGCCCGAGCCGGTGCGGCTGGCTGGTGCAGAGGCGGTGCTCAGCGGCTGGCCGGTGCCCGTGAGCTTCGGGGGAGATCGGGCCTGCTACCTGCCGGTGCCTGATCGCATCCAGCTCCCTGATCGCAACGCCTTCCACTCGGCAGGGGCCCTCTACGCCACCTGGGTCCATGAGGTGATTCATTCCACTGGCCACAGCTCCCGGCTGGCCCGTGATTTCTCCGGCGGCATGGGAGAAGGAGGCGATGGCGGCCGGACCTATGCCCGCGAGGAGCTGGTGGCCGAGCTGGGCGCCGTGCTCCTCGGCGATCGCCTCGAGATCGGCAGTGCCATGGCCAATCACGCCGCCTATCTGGGCCACTGGGTGGAGCTGCTCAAAGAGTCGCCGCGGGTGCTGTTGCAGGTGCTCAGTGATGCCCGCAAGGCTGCCGATCTGGTCTGCCCGGAAGCACCTGCGGCGGATGGGGGTTGAGCCTGCTGCTGGTGGGCAGGCCTTGGACTCTGGCGATCACGCCACCCGGCCTGCCCCGGCTTGCGCACCGCGCAAGGGCTGACGCGAGTCGCTGCGCGACCCTTGCGCGGCGCTGGCGGCGCCGGGGCTGAACGGCGGTGTCGTTCGCCAGCCCTGCCATGGCCGCCACTCCCCTCAGCCGCTCCTGCCCGATCCGCATCATCTCGGTCCACCTGCTTGATGCCGCCGGCCAGCTGTTGCGGGTGCTCTTCCTCGATCGCGAGGGGCACATCTCCGCTGAGCCGCACTACGTGCCCCGCGAGCAGGCCCTGATCCTGGCTGCCAATCAGCAGCGGGTGCTCGGTCCCCAGGCCGAGGTGCGGGTGCTTTGAGCTCCCGGTGCCGGAGGCTCCTTTGCCTCCGGCTTTCTCCTGCCTGCCCCGGCTGGGGCTTGGGCTCCTTGGCAAGAGCAGGTGCCATGCACCGCCATCAGCGGCGAGCCCCATGACTGCAACGCAACTTCCATCCACGTCCAGCAGCACTGCGCTGCCAAGCGCACCTCTCGGTGCGACCAGTCCCCAGCACCCCAACCGGCTGCCGATTCCGGCCATCCCCGCCTATGAGGTGCTGCTCCAGCAGCAGGAGGAGAGCCGGGGAGTCTTCGGGCGGATGCTGCTGAACTGGCGGCGCCGCAACGGGTGGACCCAGTACACCGCCTGCAGCTGGGCCGAGGCGATCGGTGAGCCCAAGCTGTTGATCTCCTACGGCAACCTGTCGGTGATCGAGCAGGGCAAGGCCGGGGAGCTGCGGCAGCGGGCCTTCTGGCAGCTGTGGGAGCTGAACCGCCGCATTGTCTCCGGTGACTGGGGACGCATCGGGGATGCCGAGCTGCGCCGGAAGTTGGAAGGCGCCACTTCCCTGGGGGATGAGGCCGCGCCGGTGTGGGGGCCGCTGGAGTTCTGGGCCTGCTACTGCGGCCTGCGGCCGGTGCCACCCGCCTTTGCTTCCACACCAGCTCCCCTGATCGGTACGCGGCAGGCTGCTGTCCTGAGCAGCCGCTAGCGCCGCCAGCTCCAGACCCTGATCGAGGAGCACCAGCTCGATGCGGCCGTTGCGCTGGACCGCCTGATGGCCCTGGCGGAAGAGGAGCACCGGCGCGACTTCTACGCCGTGCTCACCGGCTTTCGCCGCTACACCCCGACCGAGCTGTCGGTGCTGTGGCTGGAGAAGGATCGCTACTGGCCGGAACTGTGGCTGGAGCAGTGGGAAGGGTCGCTGCCGGCCGCGAGGGCCGCAGCGGCTTGATGCACGGATGCCTTTGATGGCTGGCGCGCAGGCCTCGACAGGGTGCGGGGCGGCGTCAAGGATCGGAGCCATGCCCGCTGCGCGGGTCCTTGACCCCGCCCCGCCTGGAGGCCAGGTCCTGCGCTCAGGTCCGCCATGGCCACGCTTCTTGCTCCGGCTTCTGCCTCCGTTCACCTCCATGCCGCCCGCCGGCTGCACTTCTCCGCCAGCTGCGATGGCTTGCTCTATTGGCTCAGCGAAGAATGCTGGGGCCGGGGGCTGGTTCGCCTCGCTGCCCTTCTGAGGCCTGGGGGCTGCGGCCCCCTTCTCGCGTCAGGCCGGCTGCAGCACAGGGGTGATCGGCAGCAGGGTCAGGGTCGTGCTGGTGTCGCTGATTTGGAAGTAGTGCTCCAGGGTCACGCCCACTGGTTTGCCTCTTTCATAGAAGTCGACGATCAGGTTGTCGCTCACTGCCTCAGAGCTGCTGCTCACCCGATCGGCCAGCTCGATGGTGAGGGTGTCGGGTTCCGGGAAGTAGCGGATTTTCATGGTGCGGGGGCTGCATCAAAGGGCCTGGATGAAGGTGTCGCCGTCTACTCCGGCCTGCCGCAGAACGCTGGCGAGGGTGCCGACGGCCAAATCCCGCCGGTGCAGGGGAACCACACAGATCACGGCAACTGCACTGCCATCGGCCTTGGTCGTTGTTCTGCGAAGCACCAGGTGGCTGCCCTTCTGACGCACCTCCTCAAATCCCAGACGCTTCAGGGCCGCCACCACAGCAGCGGCGGGAAGGCGCGGGAGCTTAGGCAACGCTCACCTCAAAGGTGGTGAGCAGCCTTGGCGCCAACGCCGGCTGCGGACACTCCTCCAGGAACAGTTCGGTGGCCTCCCGCAGGTTGGCCAGGGCTTCTTCCACCGTGTCGCCTTGGCTCACGGTGCCCACCTCGGGGCACTCGGCCACGTACACCTCCTCCTCGCGGTGAAGGATCGCCGTGAGTCGTTGGGCGGTGGCGCTGCTCATCGGCGTTGAGCGGGATGCCTCCAGTCTGGGGCTTCTGGGCAAGACCAGCCAGCAGCCAGCCGGAGAGGGGGGGGGGATCGCCACCGGGCCGGCGCACACCCACCGCATCCCTCGGCCGGTCCTCACGCCGCGTCAAGGATCGGGCCATGCGCCCTCCTGCGTCGGGCGTCCTTGCCACGGCGCTGCGGCTGGCCGGTGGGGGTGGGGTTCTCCGCCGTCCCTCAGGTGGCTTCCCCCGCTTCCTCCTCCCGCCGCCAGAAGCCGGCAGGCCAAGCCCTCAGCCGTTCTGCCCTCAAGGCCCGCGATGCCCTGGTGCTGGAGCACCTGCCGCTGGCTGATGCCATTGCCTCAGCCACCGCCCGGCGCCTGTTCCCGCTGGTGGAGCGGGAGGATCTGATCCAGGTGGCCCGAGAGGCCCTGGTTCGCTCCGCCCCCCGCTGCAGAGCAGGGGAGTCGCCAGCTCCCTATCTGCGCCGCTGCATCACAGGCGCCTTACAGCACCACCTGCGCGATCGGGTGCGGATGGTGCGCATCTCCCGCCGCGAGCACGAGAAGGGCACCTGCCCGCTCGGCCACATCAGCCTTGATGCTCACGCCGCCGGTGAGTCCTCCCTGCTGGAGCAGCTGGCGGCACCCGTCGCTGAGCCCTCGCTGGAGCCTTCCCTCGCCGGGCCGGCCCTGGAGCAGCTGGTGGAGCAGCTGCCGGCAGCCCAGGCCACGGCCCTGCGGCTCACCGTCCTCGAGGGCCTCTCGCTCCGGCAGGCCGCCGAGCGGCTGGAGATCAGCTGCATGTCGGTGCAGCGGGCCCAGAAGAAGGCCATCGCCGCCCTGCGCGAGCAGCTCGCTGGAGGGGGCTGAGGCCCCTTGGCTCAGCTCTCAGCTCTGCTGGAACACCAGGGTGGAGAGCGGCCACCAGCCGCTGCCGCCCTCGTCGTACGCCAGCTCCACCAGCGGATCGGTGTCGCTGAATTCGGCCGCCAGGCTGAGCACGGTGGCGCTGGTCTCCGGGCTGATCCGATCGCGCCAACAGCGCACTCCAATCGCCGCAAGGGGTGTCGTGCTGTCAGTCATGGATCAGGGGCTCACCATCACCCGGTTGCCAGCGCCGCTGTTGCTCACCGCCGCGAACTGTCGCCGCTGGGACGACCAGCAGAGCGAGCGCCAGCCCAGATCAGCCGGGGAGCTGCGCACCGTCCAGTTGAGGCCATCGGCGCTGGTCATGATCCGGCTGCCGGTGCCGCTGCTGGCCACGGCCACCAGTAGCTCCCGCTCCGGCGCCCAGCAGAGGGAGGTCCAGGCGTTGTCGGCCGCCGAGCTGCGGCTGGTCCAGTTGATGCCATCCGGGGAGGTCATCACCCGGTTGCCCCGGCCGCTGCTGCTCAGCGCCACCAGCAAACCCAGCTCTGCTGCCCAGCAGATTGCCATCCAGTTGTTAGCTGCAGCGGCAGTACGCAGGGTCCAGTTGCGGCCATCCGGCGAGGTCATCACCCGCTGGGTGCCGCCGTTGCTGCTCACCGCCACCAGCAGCCCCAGCTGTGGCGCCCAGCAGAGGGAACGCCACTCTTGATCCGCTGCAGCCGGACTGGCTATCCAGGTGAGGCCATCGCTGCTGGTCATCACCCGGTTGCCCGTCCCGCTGCTGGCCACGGCCACGAGCAGGCCCAGCTCAGGTGCCCAGCAGACCCCGGTCCAGCTGTTATCGGCTGGCGTCTGGCGCGGGGTCCAGCTGCGGCCATCCGGTGAGGTCATCACCCGCTGGCCGGTGCCGCTGTCGCTTATGGCGACAAACAGCCCCAGCTCGCTCGCCCTGCAGAGCGCCACCCAGTTCTGATCGGCTGCCGCCGTTTGGGTGTTCCACCGGATGCCATCGCTGGAGGTCATCACCCGGTTGCTGCTGCCACTGTTGGCCACGCAGGCGTACAGGCGCAGTTCCGGCGACCAGCAGATCGCCTGCCAGCTGTTGTCCGCCGCCGAGCGCACGGTCGACCAGAGCACACCGCTGATTCCCAGCACCGGCGGCGGGCTCAGGAGGTCTGCCATCGCCGCTGCCGGCAGCTGATAGGTGCCCGCCTGGGGCCCAGCGGGGCGGGTAATGGCCAGCAGGTCGCCTGGTTGGAGGGTCATCAGCTGCGGCGCTCAGGGCAGGGCCGGCAGGGTGCTCAGATCCAGAGGCATGTAGTCGCCGGCCGGTTGGGCGGTGGCCATCGCCGCCTGCAGCTGGGCCGCGTCCACCACCCGCCCGGGGGTGCCGTCCGCCAGGGCCAGCGGATCAGCCAGCTGCACCACGCCGGCAGCGGCGGTGGTTGCGGGCTCGACGCTCAGCAGCGGTTGAGCCGGGTCGCTTTCATCCACGCTCAGCGGTGCAGCCACCTGGATGCGGATCACGCCGGCGCCATCAGGGCCCAGGGCGGCGTTGGCACTCCAGTTGCTGCCGTCAAACAGCAGCAGGTCCCCCTGGGCGATCTCCTGGCCGGCGAGGCCACTCCAGCTGGCCAGGGCAACGCCTGAGGCACTGGCCAGATACACATCTCCCACCGCGGCATCGGCCGGGGCCACAGCCGTGGTGGGGTCGATCGCACCCCGGTAGTGCAGGGCGCCGGGGATGGCGGCATGCAGGGTGCCATCGGCATCCACCGAGAGGTTGGTGCCGGGTCTGATCGCTCCGATCGCCGCCGCGGTGGCGGGGCTGAGCATGAACGACTTGACCTCATCAGCAGTGGCCCGGTAGGGCGTGCTGCCGCGCTGCACCAGCAGCAGGTCGGTGGGGTGAGGCAGGGAGCGGCCGGCGGTGCGGCTCTCGGTGGTGGTGGCCATGGCGATCAGTGCATAAGGGGGAAAGTGGGGCGAGAGATCAGGGCGGCAGGGGGCTGAGCAGGCGCAGGTCCAGCGCGATCACCACCACCCCATCGCCGGCAGTGGCACTGAGCAGCGGCGCCAGGGCCTGTACTGCGCTGACACCGCTGGTCGGGGGCGGTTCAGGGGTGCCTCCGTCCTGCAGCTGGGCCTGGCCCAGGAAGATCACCCCCTGGGGCTGGCTGCTGCTGCGGCACTGCGCCGTCAGCTGGGCCAGCACAGCCGGATCGGGAGTGGCCATCGGCGCCGGGGCAGTGCTGCTGAGCTGTTGCCAGGCCCCAGCCAGGGATGCGCTGGCTGGAGCAGCGCTGGCGGCTGGGATCAGAGCAGAGCATCCCCCAGCTCCAGGGCCGCGAGATCGGCGGCATCGTTGATGCCCTCGTTCGTGGCATCGCTGCTGCCGCTGGCAGTGTCCGATGCACTGGCCTTGGCTTCCAGCGCCATGGCCTGCTCCACCAGCTCGGCCTTGGTCTGGCTGCCATCCAGCTCCACGCCGTAGACGGTGGAGCAGAACTCGACGATCTGGGCCTTGGTCATGGCCTGGAAGTCGGTGGGCTGTGAGGCCAGCAGGGCTTCTCCGTCGCTGCCAGTGCCGGCGTCTGGTGCTGCCTCAGGGTCAGTGGCTGGGGAGGCATCAGCCGGCTCCGGTTCGAGGTCGAACTCGTCCGCCAGCTCTTGCTCGGGCTCCTGGGGGAGCTTGATTTCCGGCTCCGACGGCTCCTGCCCGGGTGGGGCCTGTTCTTCGCCGCCGCTGGTTGGGCTGAGCAGCTCCCAGCCCAGGGCCTGCCAGCCAGCCAGGTGCACCGGCCAGATCGAGCGGGTCGCACCGTCCTTGCCGATCAGCAGCTGGCTGGGCGGCAGCCAGGAACTGTCGCCGTCTCCGCCCATCACACCGGGATCGGGGGTGACCAGCGGCCGCAGCTCCGGGCCCGAGAGGCGAACAGGCGTGGAGGCGGGGTTGCTGCTGTCGAGGGGTTGCAGCAGCTGCAGCGGCAGGGCCTCAGCCCCGGCCACCACGTTGAGGGTGTCGAGTGGGTTGCCCATGACGCTCACCTCACAGCCCTTGGTTGGCGGTGAGCGCCACGGTCATCCCCACCGGCGTGGCTGGGGACACCACGGCCCGCGCCAGCCGTAGACAGGGCGGGGTGATCAGCTCGCTGTCGGCGGGATTGATCAGCAGGGCAGCGCCACTGATGATCGCCTCCACCTTGCCGCCAGCAGCGGGGATGGCGACGGCCGCGGCGGTGATCCAGCTGCCGGCATTCCCATCGGCCAGCAACGGCGCCAGCTCCAGGGTCACGGTCACCGCCTCGCTGTGGCCGGGGTGGGAGGCCACCAGCACAAAGGAGCTGGTGGCATCGAGGTCGGTGCCGAGGTTGACGACATCACCGCTGCTGCGGGTGTGCTCGTAGCAGTCGGTGGCGGAGTGGTTGATCCAGCCGACGAGCACCGTCTGGGCGTCGAGCAGCCGGGTGGCTTGAGAGGTCATGGATGGGTCTCCAGAACAAAGAACAGGGGGAAAAGATCTGTTGTGCCGCCAGGGTCTTGCGGAGCTGATCAAACGCCGCTCAGGGCAGCACCAACGGCATGGGGGCGACGTTGTACAGGCGTGCGGCCGCCTTGCGGTTGCACACCGCAAAACCCACGTACCAATCGACCCGCGTGCGGAACACCGGCGCGTCGTGCACCTCCCCGAAGTCCCGCACCGAGATGCCGTAGCGCCCCTCGAACGGACCCTGCAGGCCGCACACCGCCGCATCGCCCAGCACGCAGCAGTAGATCGAAGTGGTGTCTCCTGGTTCGTCGTAACCGAGTACGGCGTTGCCCTCGGCGTCCTCCTCCACCAGCAGGATTTCGATCCCCTCGAAGTAGTGGCGGCCGTCGATCACCTCGTACAGGTCGCCGCCGGCCTGGCGGGAGGCGGTGCTGATCTGGCGGCGGGCGGCCTTGCTGGCGATCAGCACCTTGTCGCCGCCGTAGCCGATCACGCTGTCGCTCAATGCCTCAAGCGCCAGCAGGTTGAGGGTGCTGCCGCCGTTGTCGATCGTTTGCTCGTCTCCAGGTGCCAGGCGCTTGCTCAGCCCGTTGAAGGCCCGCGGATCAAAGGTGTCGTCGCCATTGATGATCGCGGCCTCAAGTGTGAGGCGCATCGAGCGCACCTTCATTTCGGTCTGGGCAGCACGGGCCTCGGGGCCCTGCAGGTCCACGATCGAGCGGTCCACATCCAGGTCACCGCCAAACAGGTGCACGAACTCCGAATCGGAGTTGATCACCCCATAGCTCTGGCGGTAGCCCTCGTTGACGGCCCGAAAACCCACGCGGGGCAGCTTGGTCTCCGCCGGGAAGCTCAGCGAGCCGCCCACGAGATTGCGGAAGGGCAAGCGGCGCAGCAGCTCCCCCTCCGCAAAGGTCTTGAGCACCGCCAGCTGTTCAGCGCGGCGGGCGTATTTCTGCGCCTCGATCAAGGTCAGGCCCAAGGGCACGCTCCCGGGGCCTCGCCCCAGTGACAACAGCAGCTGTTGCCAGGTCGCTTGTGGGCAGGGTGAACCCTGAGGTTCAGGCTGTTTAGCCTGGGGCGATGACCAATCCCCAGCTCACCGAGAACCTGCTTGCGGTGATCCGCAGCCTGCCGGCTGACGATCGCCGCTGGCTGCTCAGGCAGCTGGAGCAGGACCGCAGCGACCTGAGTCACGGGGCCCTGGCTGAGATGGCGATGGCCGGGGGTGCCTTTGACGACCTGGCGGCTGAGCCTGACCTCTACAGCTTCTCTGACGGAGAAGCGATCGGCGCCGGCTGATGCTGAGCCGCTACGACATCGTGCTGGTCGCCTTCCCATTCACGGATGGGCCTGCGGCCAAGCCTCGGCCGGCCTTGGTGATCACCACCAGTGAGCGCCATGGGGATGTGTTGCTGGCCTTCATCAGCTCCAACGTCAGCGGGCCGCCGGGCCGCGATGAGCTCGACATCCCTGCCGATCATCCGGGCTTCTCAGACACCGGCCTGAAGGTGAGCTCGAGGATCCGGCTCAGCCGCATGACAACCCTGGCGATGCCACTGGTGAAACGGCGCATCGGGCTGCTGCCGCTGGCCTTGCAGACGGAATCCCAGCAGGTGCTGCAGCGGGTGATCGGCGGCCAAGGCTGAGCGTTCCCCTGTTGGCCAGTTCGTCGCTGTGACAGCAGTGGGCGGCACCGGTTTCCAATCCCGTGCCCGGTAGCGGCCTGGGCCCCTGCCCCACCAGCTCCTGGTGGATCGGCTACGCGCAGCCCTCCTCATGGTCCGGGCGGCCTCAAGGGCTGCGCAAGTCAGCCGGACTGTGACGTTGGCTGCGCTGCGCTCCGCATGGCAGAGGGGGCTGCCCCTTGACCCCGCCCGGCCTGCTTCGGGGTCTCCGCTACGCCTGCCATGGCTTCTGTATCCCGGATCCGCGCCTTCCAGCCCCTGAGCTCCCGCACCCTGGAGCTGCTCTGGGAAGAGGCATCGGCCCACCGCCCGCCTCCTCTGGAGCGGCTGGAGCAGCTCTGCGCTGATCTGCTCTTTGAGCGCCAGGTGGCCACGCCAGCTTCGGTGCCCGTCTGGTGCCCCGAGAGCGAGCTGCCCTTCTGAGGGGGCGGCCCCGGCTGCGGCTGGGGCGCTCTCTTTGTGCCCGCAGCCGGTGGCCCCAAGTCAGCACTGGCAACAGGGCTCAGCAGCACCACGCCCATGGCCAGCCCCATGACCCCCGAGCGGTTCCTGGACCGCTTTGAAGCCTTTCGCGGTGAACCCCAGCAGGTTTCCGGCGTCTGGACCCTCCATTCCGCGATCGCAGCCCTGCCCGGCAGCGAGGCCGTCCTCGATGAGCAGGCCCCCTGGGCGCTCACCTTCAGCCAGAAACCCGCTGCGCCCCCGACGCCGGCAGTCCCCAGCGGCGGCCTCGATCCGCGCGGCTCAGAGGAAGCCGGGATGGCCGGCCCGGAGTTGGCAGCTCCCGTCCAGCCCGGGGATTCCTACCTGCTGGTCAACGACCGCGACCAGGACATGGAGGCCTACGACCACACCGGGGCCTTCCTCTGGAAGATCCCCTGCCTGGCCCGCGGCCAGGGCGCTGACACCGACTGGAGCCAGAACAGCACTGACACCCCGCCAGGCCTCTACAAACTCGGCCAGCTCTATGCCGACGTCGAGCAGAACCCCAACCCGCCCTGCAGCGACACCGCCATGGCCTATGGCTGGTATTCCTTCGACATGGAGGAGCTGGAGGGCCAGGAGAAGAAGGTGGGCAGGGCCGGGATCATGCTCCACGGTGGCGGCTCGGCCTGCGGCTGGCCTGGGGCCTGGGCAGCGCAGCAGCCCCTGCACCCCACCCTCGGTTGCGTGCGCCTGCACAACGCCGATTTGCGCGACAAGGTGCTGCCCCTCTACCGGCAGGGCACCGTCTATGTGGGGGTCTTCCAGGAAAAAAAGTGACGGCGGGGCTGGTGCTGCCACCGGCTGCGGCCTGATCGCGAGGGAAGAGCAGCGATGGACTCAGGCCCAATGGCCCGGCCGCCTAAGCCGCCGTTCGACCGCGAGCGGTTTGTGTTCAAGATCCTGGCCGTGGTGATCGGCACCCAGCTGCTGATCTATTCGCTGGCTGCTGGGGTCTGCGGCCAGCGGGCGCTGGAGGGGCGATCGATCGGGCAGATCTGCCCCGGCACGCTGGAGCAGCTGCAGGGCGGCTTTGATTCCACCCTCAAGCTGCTGCTGGCGCTGCTGGGCGGAGCAGCTCTCACGCGCATGGACCGGTAACGCCTGGGAGCGGAAGGAGTGCTTGCTCCGGGCCTCTCCAGTCTGAGGCCCTCCTGCGGTCGGGCCTCCGCTGGGATCGGTCCCGTCGCTGCGCCACACCTGGCGCCGATCGTCATGGCCACGCTCTCTGCAGGCAGCCCCGCTGCCACCTCCCCGTTCTGCAGGCCAGAAGAGGATCCCTTTCTGCTGCTCGAATCCACGCTGCGCTCGGTGGAGGAGATCCTGCTACGTCGTCGTGGGCTGCCGCTGCGCCGCACCTGGATCGAGCAGCCCTATGGAGAAGAGGAAATCACCCTGCTGGAGGAGGAGGTGATTCCGGCGATCCAGCAGTGTCTGGCACGGGTCGATGCGCTGGATGAGCGGCTGTTGGCCCAGCAGGAGCTGATTCGGCGCTGTGAGCTCGAGTCCCAGCTCCAGCACCAGCCACTGTCAGAGCAGAAGCTGCAGATGGCCTGAGCGCCATGGGTTGGGGGCTGCGGCTGTGGCTCCCTTGCCTGTACCTCGATGCCAGGGTTGGTGGAGCAGCTCCACTGCTCGGGCGCGGTGGATGCTCAGCACGGATATGCAGCAGGGCCAGTTGGGCGTGGCTGGCGGGGCGGAGCGAAACCCCTCCGCAGCATGCCCCTGCGGCTTGCGCTGGCCAGGGCTGACGCGAGGCTCGCTGGGCTCGCCCCTGGCCAGCACTGCGCCTGCGGGGCCTCTGGTCGGTGTTCTCCGCTCCACCCCAGCCATGGCCACTCCCCAAGGCCCCGTCTGCGAAGTCCGCCTGCTTGTGGTTCACCGCTATCAGCCAGGAGTCCAGAAGCTCGGCACCGCCCCCTGTGAGATCGAGTTCTTTGGCCGCCGCGGCAAGCCCGTCAAGAAGATGCGGCTGATCCCTGCCGAGAAGGCGTTCGCCTTTGCCCGCAAGCTGCAGGGCACCCCCGGCTGCACCGTCTCGGTCTGCTGAGCCAGGGGGCTCAGGCCCGGCTGCCGGTTGGTGGCCGGGCCTTACAGCCAATGGCGGTAGGCACTCCGCTGCCGCCGGGCCCTGGCTTTGGATCGAGCACTGCCGAACTGGGGCCTGGAGCCATCTCGCCTCCGCCGCACCCAGACGCCGCGGCGAATCAGACGAGAGTCCTCTGAATTGGCGCGGCGGGCGGCCACGATTGCCCCGTAGCCCTTCTTCTGTTTTCGCTGGGCGCGGGAGCGGGCCTGGCTGGCGCTGGCGGCCGGCACCACCGTGGCGGTGGAGCGGTTGCGCCAGAACACCAGATACCAGGCCATAGCTCCCTCCCGGCGGGTTGATCAGCGCCGCGGTGCAGCCGCCCGGGGCGTGGTGCCTTTGACGGCCTCCAGGTAGAGCTCGGCGGTGCTCAGCGCCTGCAGATTCACCGCGCCGCCGTGCTCATGGCCCGTTTCAGGCACCGCAGCGGAATAGAGGCCACTGCGCTGCTGGAACAGGAAGCTGTACACCGGGTGGCGGCGCAGCTCCTCCATGTAGTCGCCATCGCTCAGGGCCACGCCATCGGCGGTGAGGGGCTGGCCCTTGCCGTCCACCGGCAGCAGCCGCTCGCGGCCGTCCACCTCGCCCAGCTGGAAGTGGCCGCCGCAGAGCGTCACGAAGGTGTCAAAGAACGTCCCCCGCTCATCGCCACCGACGCGGCCCTCGGCCTCGGAGAACAGGCGCTCCATTAAGCGCTCCTTGCGCAGGTTCTGCACCTGGGAGCGAGCCTCATCCCGTTCCTTTTCAACGCTGCGCACACGGCGCAGGTTGGCCTCGTTGAGCTGGCGCTCGCGCTCGCCCACCTGGCGTTCGAACTCCTCGCGCTTGCGCTCGGCGTCCTGCAGGCGGGCGTATTCGTCCGGGTTGATCTCCGAGAACCGGGACAGCTGGGCACGAGCCTTGCGCAGCTCTTTCTCGAGCTGGTTGCTGCGGCGGCGTTCGGCGCGCAGGGGATCAGCACTGCTGGGAGCAGCGGAAGGGGGGGCGTCGTTGTCGCCGCTGCCGCTGGCACCTGGGTCCTGGGGCAGGGAAAGGTCGAGGGTGTCGTCGCCATCAGCAGCATCCAGACCCGCATCATCGGCGCCGTCGCTGTCGAGCAGGTCGGGGTCGGTGGCAGGTTGGACAGAGCCAGTAGAGCCCTGGTTGGGCTGTTGCTGGTGCTGGCTGTAGCTCCGCCACGGAGCAGCCGGGGCCAGGGGGGCTGGAGCAGTGCCGCTGTTGGCGCTGCTGGAATCAGAAGAGAAGAAGGAGGAGGAGGGCATCACCCATCACGGCTGTGGTGCTGCGGGCGCCCCGTCCGGGCTGCGCTCGCTCTCCCTGTTGCCAGCTCCTCAAAAGCCCTGCTCAGGCAGCTCATCCAGCACGGGAGCAGAGCGCCGGGCTGGCAGGTAGATCCACTCCCCCGCCGGCAGCGGCGTCGAGGGCAGGTAGCCCGGCACCAGCAGCTGCATCCCGGCCGGGATCGGCGTGGTGGAGCGGTAGACGGGCAGCAGCAGGGTGGTGCCAGCCGGCAGCGGTTCCTCGCTGGGCCAACTGCTCAGCTCCGGGTTGAACTGGCGCAGCAGGGAGAGGCTGAGGTTCTGGTCGGCCGCCACGCTGCTGAGCGTGTCGCCTTCGGCGCTGATGTAGGTCTCGCTCTGCTGCAGCACCGGGTTCAGGCTGCGCAGCTTGGTTTCGGTCGTGCCATGGCGGCCAGCCAGCACCGCCAGCGAATCCCCCTCGGCGGCGGTGATCGTTTGGGTGTTCTCCAGCTGGGGGTTGATCCGCCGCAGGGTGGCCACCGTGGTGCCGTAGCGCTCGGCGATGAGGGTCAAAGTGTCGCCGTCCCGCAGCACCAGCACGCTGTGGGGCCTGAGCACCAGCTGGATGGCTTCCCCCAGCAGCGGCTGCAGCAACAGGCCGATGCCGCCGGGGCCGTAGTCCGCCCCGAAGTGCATCACCTGGCAACCGGCGAACTGGGCCCGCCCTCCTGATGGCAGTCCGCCCTCGGGCTGGAGCAGGGCCAGGTCCCCGAGCCACATCACCCCCTGGCAGGGGGCCTGCACAGTGCCCAGCAGCGCTGGGTCCCAGGGCAGTGGCGCCTCCTCGCGGAAGCCTGGGGTAGCCCAATCGAGCTCGGCCGCCAGCCAGTCGAAGGTGTTGCTGGTGCTCACCGGCAGGATCGCCGCCCGGCACAGGTAGCCCCGCAGCAGTACATCGCCCGGGTCGGTGAGGGCGGTGTCGTTGTAGCCGCTGACGATGCCGCTCTGCTCCAGGAAGCAGTCGATCACATGCCGGCGGATGGGAACCGGATTGCGGCTCTCGGGGCGGTCCACCTCAAACAGACAGAGGCGGGCATTGGCGTAGGGCTGCAGCGCCAGCCAGAGAGGCGCGGCCGCCGCGGGCTGGGCCACCCGGCCGTCGATCGCTGAGGTGGGTGCAGGCAGAGAAACCAGCTGGCCCCACAGCGGAGCACCCCGCAGGGGGTTGAGGCCCTGGTTCAGCGGCGAAAGGGGTTGCTCCATCGCTCAGCCCCGCACCAGGGATCCCCGGAAGGGGTCCGGGTTGCACTGACGCCAGTTCTGCAGCCTTGGCAGCAGCAACGCCAGCTGGCCAATGTGCTGGCTGCGCTGCCGGTTCAGTACCACCGCTGGCGACGGCCCCGCGGGGTTCCACTCGGTGTCGGTCTCCTCCAGCAGCAGCTCGGTGGCGTACTCCACCACCGCCAACTTGCTGAGCGGCAGTGGGTTGGGCACGACGCCACCGGCCACGCCCTTGCGCCGGCTGCGCACTGGCTTGTTCACCTCAGCTGGCGTCAGTGCCGCCAGCTGCTGGTCCAGCGCCGCGATGGCATCGAGGTGGCCCTGGGCGGTGCACACCCCCGTGGGGTAGTGGGTCTGCAGGAGCGCCATCTCCCGGTTCAGGGCCGCCAGGGCAGGACTGGTGACCGGAATCGAGAGAGCGATGCGCAGGGCCTCGGCATCACCGGGGCGCCAGGAGCAGGTGAGAGTGGAGGACTGGGTCATGCTCTCCCTTGCCAGCTCAGCCGCCACTGCCCCCGTTGGGCTCGCCCAGCCCCAGCTGCTGGCGCAGCTCGGCCCCGTCGATCACCCCCCGCTCGTGCAGCACCAGCAACTCCTGCACCGAAGGCTGGGGTTTGCGCGGCGGTTGCGGCGGCACCAGCGGGCAGATCTCCACACTGCAGGCCGGTTGATCCGCCAGCTTTTCGCCAGTGAGGCGTGTCCACTGGCGCAGCAGGGTGCTGAGCATTGAGGTCTTCTGGCCTGCCAGCGATTGCAGCACTGCAAAGCTCTGGCCGGCGGTGAGCGAAATCTCCAACTCGGTGCGGGCTGGTCCGTGGCCGCCGGCCGGGATCAAGGCGTCACGGCGCATCGCCTCCTCCAGCTGCTGCAGGTAGGCCCGGTGCTCCGCCAGAGATCGGGCTTCTATTTCCACCCACTCGAACTTGGCGCCCTCGGGCAGGTCCATAAACGAGGAGGTGGAGAGCACCAGCCGCTGGGGCCGCTGTCCTTCTATGCCACCGGCAGTTGCACCCGAGCCGAGGGCGCCATCGCTGCGGCGGAAGCCGTAGGCATCTACCAGTCCGGTGCGCACACCCACAGGCAGGGCGGTGCGGGAGAGAAGGTCTTCATATTCGCTGCGGCAGCGGTAGTGGTTGAGGTACTGGTGCGCCAGGCCCAGGTGCGGGAGATCGCCCTCCCCAAAGGCGGTGCCATCCACCGAGTACCAGAGGGCCGGTATGTCAAAGCGCTGGGGCATCCGCTCCGGCTCGCCCACCGGCACCACGTCGTAGCCATCGACGGCACCGGGATTGGGGTTGGCCTGCCAGCTGCGCAGCACCAGGCCGTCATCCGTCACCGCCAGGCTGCGGTAGAGCCAGGCCTGTGGATCGGGCACCAGTCCGCCGTGGGCGTCGATCACCATCGTTGGCACCGCCGCATTGCCGCTGGCAAAACGTGGCGGCAAGGCCTGACGGCGCGGTTCCCGCCAGACGATCTCCACCGGTCCCGACGCTGGGGCGCCTGTGGCGCCATCGGTGGGCAGGCGCCAGTTGAGCAGGTCGCCACGGGGCACCAGTTGTAACCGCGGTAGGGAGAGCCGGTCGCCCTTGGCGAGGGCTTCCAGCCGGTCGCCTTCTGAGGGCCAGCGGTGCTGGGGCGGCAGCTGCAGGATCAGGCAGCCGCCATCCCGCAGGGTGAGCAGGTCGGCCAGGAACAGGAACACCCCCAGGTCGGTGCCCTGGCCATCCACATCGGTGGCCACATGGATCAGGGAGTCGGGCAGCTCCTGCCAGGCCAAGCGCGACAGCATCCCCGCGTAGGTGCGCAGAGCATCGCGGTAGAAGCCGGTGGGGCGAGCCGCCTCCAGACGCTTGAGGTAACAGGTCTCGGGCTCCTCAATGCCGCGGGGCAGATACACCGGCCGGCGGCTGGTGCCGTCAGGCAGCTCCAGCAGGGTCCAGCAGTCGTAGACCAGCTGGAGGCGGTCCCTCAGGCCGGAGAGGGTGGGGTGCTCCAGCCAGGGGGGCTGGGCAGGGAGCTGAGCTTGCGGTGCGGCTGGGGAGGTGGGGCTGCTGGAGGTGGCTGACCTGCCGCGGCGGGTGGTGGGCACGGGCTGCTGGTGGGGTCAGAGCCATTGCCAGGTAGCGGTTGGACGTGGGGAAGGCGATGCAGGTCTGCATGGTTCCAGTCAGATCATTTGGGCAAGCGAGTCGGCCAGAGCGAGGGGCACTGGTTCTTATGAGGGTCCGCATATGAACCAGGCTTGAGGGTTCATCTGCCCCAAAGTGATTGCCACGCAGTGGGTTTAGGGTTGAACTGATAATGACTTCGGGTTCTTATGCGGACCAACAGGGGCCAGGCTATTTTTTAACGGGGATCCGCCCACATATCGTTAGACTAAAACTTCTCCATCAACGCCGATGAGCATAGAGTTAATTCAAGACGGGCACAGAGATGAAATAAGAAGCCTTTTTTATCAGGCGGAGCTGGCAATACATATTATCTCTCCTTTTATTGGCAGAAAGACCAGCGAAGAGCTGGCCCAGCTCATACACGAAAAGAAATTGACCTGCAAGATTATCACTCGCTTTTACCGCGAGGACTTTATCCAAGGCGCCAGTAGCCTTGAGGGCTTAAGGTCCCTGATTAATGCAGGGGCAACCATATATTCGCTAAACGGCCTTCATACAAAGCTTTATATATTCGATTCCCTGGCAGCAATTATTACGTCTGCCAACTTTACGCAGGGTGGACTGATTACCAACTTTGAGCTTGGTATAAAGGCTATAGAAGAAGACGACCTGATTGGCCAGTGCATGTCCTACTTCAGTGAACTTTGGGGGAAGATATCAGAGTTCAACAGGTTAAATGCAAACAAAGGACTGATCACACTTAGGCAAATCGATAGTGAGCTTGAGATCGTAAGAGTGGCCGTTAACAACCGAAAGCCCGGAATGATCAATAAGAATATGCAGAGAGCTGGAGCAGTTCTGAAAGTGACAAGATCACGTGACTCTATTGAGGACGTCTTTGATTCTCAAGAAAAACATTCCGACTTTCGACTACTCGAAGCTGGCTGGATCAAGTTTGAAGCGGATGCCAATCATAGACATGATTCGAAAAAGGGATTCTTTGCAGATCGGAGTCAGTTCATAAGAGACAAGACGTTCTTTCCGAGGAATCGAAGGCCAAGAGGCATTAAAGCTGGTCAGAAGATCTATTTGGCTCTTATTAGCTATGACAAGACAGGATACGAAGTCCCAATGATCATGGGTAGAGCTTATTCTGATGGATTCAGTGATGACTTTGAGGCCAACAGTGAAATGGATGGCTGGGAATATTGGATGGCTGATTATCCTTACTACATCTACCTTCATGACGGAGAGTTTCTTGATGGGCCAGCCGAAAATGGTATATCTATGAACGACCTATACAGAAGTGTTGGCCCCAAGACATATCCATCAACATATGGAAGGGAATACATGAAGATTGAAGATATTCGTCATTATCACTTTCGCAAGGATAAGGTAAGAATCACTCCAGAAGCAGAAAGGTTTCTAGATGCAGAGCTTGCGCGTAGATTTGCCAGGCATGGTTTAGTAAAAATTTAGCCTAACATCCGAATGCAGAAGACAGGCGCAAGGATTTGTCATAGTTGTTCAAGAGTCCTTGCCCGCTTCTGATTCTGAGCGTTCTGCTGCATAAACAAGCTGCTGCGGTTTGGGTAGCGTGTCTCAACCCGCCACGCTTGGTCGCCGGCCGCAATCCACCGATTGACTCCTGCTTCCCTTCGACGACAGATGAACCGAGACTGGCTTCTTCAAACACGCGAAACCCGTCGATCCTTCGCCAGTGCAACGTGGGTGCCTCTACGTGCGTCCCAAGATGATGAACAGGGCAAGGCGCGGGTTACAGAAGTCGGGTATGTCAGCGAGTTTTTTGGATGTGGATCGGTCGCGTTCCCACCGCAACAGCGTGAGGTCGCCGAAAAGCTGAGCTGGAGCGATCTTGGAACCGGCCATAGTGCGCGCCCGTACGCCTATGAGGATGGCTACTACTCACCAATAGATCAGTATCAATACAACGACAAAGAACCTATTGGGGTTGAACTTGTCTTTGAGCATGAACAACCAGTCGTGGGGGGCACCAAGTGGATTCTGAATCCGGACCTCGTCGTCGCACTTCGCCTCGTAAAAGAGGGAAGCAACTGGGTTAGACTGGAAGAAGACTTTGCTGTCGTTGCTCGAGAGGTCATTGACAGCGGAGGCAAGTACCGACTCATTGAGATCAAACGAGAGTTCCTCATCGACTATCTCGCTGCTCGGGGTCTTGCACTACGCCTCTCCTACTATAGGCAGCGTGTTGAAAATGTGGCTTCTGTCGTTGGCACTGAATACGAGGGCCTCGAAAACCACCAAGCGGAAAGAGACGGCGGTCGCTTCGAGCTCCTCATTCGTAGCTTGAACGACGTCTATGGAGGAAGTTGGGCATCGTTCCGTGCTTGGCGAACCGACGTCGATGAAGACGAGGACGCACCCGTACTGGGACCAGAAAAGGACGACAACACAGAGTCCGAGAAGTCAGAGGGAGTCCGTACTGGCCCTGATGGAGTCCGCGTTGAGGGCGAATTCTGGAAGGATGAGTGGATTGAACATCGAGGCCAGAGTGTGCGTATTCGTCGAGACACTGACCTCTCCGTGCCTCACTTCATCGTTGAGACCGACGGAACAAGGGCGGCATCCGCCGCGCTTGATTCTGAAGATGTTGGTCGCTGGCTATGGTTTCGTCCGAGTATAGTAATTGACCTAATTGGCCGCCGAGGCTTTACCCTAAAGTGGCACACAGCGGAAACTGGGGCTATTTGCTCTACCTCGGGCTACGCTACACATTTCGGCATCAACTCGGCCGACTTATTAACCGTCTACGCCTACGATGTTGCACGCCTCGCACCATGGGAACAGCATGTCTGGGCAGCACACAACGTTCCGCCAGAAGGGAAAGTCTCAGGAGAACTACTCGATGCACAAGTCAAGACTCAGCCAGCTTCTACACATGCGGTAGAGGAGCTGCTGTTTGTCAGCATGCGCCTACTTGAAAGGGGCTTTCGCGAGAGGTTCAGTGTTGACTTATTCAACAACGATATCGAAGACGAGTCGGCCATGCAGCTGATATCTCGCTTCCACAGCAAGGACCAAGCCTCATTACTTCGGCTGGCCAAAGAAATCATCAAAGTTCTTTCTGATCGCCTCAAGGTCCGGGAATTGAGAAAGCTCGCTACTCATCCGGAGAAGGACAAGCTCGGCTCTAACAAGCTACTTCAAGACATTCTGGCAAGGCAAGTCGGGGATGATCGTGCCCGGCAGGTACTTGGTCCTGTTGTCGGTGCCTATGACTTGAGAGTTGGCGACGCGCATCCGACCGGTTCAAGGATTGGGGATGCTTTGAAGCTCGCCGGTATCGATGAGAGTCGCTCATTCCTCCGCCAAGGTGAACAACTCATCCACAACGTTGGTCACTCCGTGTGGTTGACTGGTAAGCTACTTTTCCAGAAGGCAGCGCGATCCTGACGATCCCGCGGATGCCGGATAACAAGCCCCTCGAGTGGACAGGCCACCAACTATTCTTTGCTTCGCCACCTAATGCTTCCTGCCTGCCACTCAGGGGCAGCGTTCAATCAACAGGGAAGGCGACCACCCGCACTGAGCAAGCATCAACGATTTGAATCCACTGTGCGCGGTTCATTCCTATTCGCTCCAGCATCTCCTCCACACCTACTCCTGAAGTCAGCAACCGCTGCCCCCGCGCATGGAGCTCCCGCCATGTCGGAGGCACCTTGAGTAGGAAGCCATTGTCCCGCAAAAAGTGCGTGATCTCCCCATTGGCGTAGGTGCGCCCATAGGGCCGGAATGGCCCCCGTGAGGGGTCGTAGCGGCGTGCCGCCTTGATCAGCCCGATCATCGCGAGCTGCAGCAAGTCCTCTTTGGGGTGAACGGTGCGCCGAGCGAAGTTGCCGGCAATCTTCTCCGCCAGGTCCCTGTGCTGCAGCGCAAGGGCATCAGCAGCGGCATGGGGCCGGTCTGGCCGCTGCCGCCGGGATTTGCACCGAAGAGGTTGCTGACTCTGAGGTCTGGGCGCATGACGCGCTGGCGACTGGAGATTGATCTCCAGCTGATGCGCTTGGGCATGGCATGCCGGCCGCCGGTAGCGCGGTTGCCGCAACATCCTGGCCGCACCAGCGGCATCGCCCACCAGCACCACGGTGATCGGCAGGCTGAGCTGCACAACAATCGGCGCCGGCCCTACTGCCTGTGGGCTCTTCAGGGGGGATGGCGCTGAATGTTCCCGCACCGCGAACACCATCGGCACGCTCACCGACTCATCAGCAGCGGCGTTACCACCGGCTGGATGCCCTGGGCCTTCCAGTAGCGGCCCTCGAGCCAGAGGGCGCCGTGACAGAAGGCATCCACCAGGTCCTTGCTGCCCTTGGGGAAGCGGATCGCCTCTTCCACCAGCGGCTGGGCGCGGTGGTGAAAGCGGATCTGACCGGCTTCCACCAGGGGGGCGACGGCATGGGCGCGGGTTTCCTTGCTGCCCCGGGCGGTGATCGGCAGCATCCCCGGCACGCGGCGCCGCAGGGTCTGCAGCACCGCTGGACCGTTGGCGGCGTCTTCGATCAGCACGGCATTGGGCCGCAGGCCCTGCTGCTCCAGCGTCTCCAGGCAGCCCAGCAGGAAGCGAATCACCTCCGGCAGGCCAAAGCGGTGCCGGGCTGCCCACAGCACCTCGATCTCGAGTGCCGCCGGGGCCATCTGCCCCTGAGAGTCACCCGATCGGGGGATGGCAGAGCGAGCCGGTGGTGCCAGCAGGCCCGCAAGACAGAAGCCGCAGTAGTCGCTCTCCGCCTCCCCCTTGAACGACAGGTCGCACGACAGCACCAGCAGGGCGTAGTGGCGCTGGCTGCCGTCTTCTCGGGGGAAGGGCGGCCGGATCCACTGCCGCAGGAAGATTGATCCAGACGCCGGGCTGGG
The DNA here is from genome assembly GCF_056633055.1 of Paraciimarium castrense LEGE 11436. NCBI lineage: Bacteria > Bacillati > Cyanobacteriota > Cyanophyceae > Synechococcales > Prochlorococcaceae > Paraciimarium > Paraciimarium castrense. The sequence goes on from NZ_JBSJOW010000001.1 coordinate 45,398, forward strand.
CCGCTGCTGATAGAGCGCCGCCCACCAGTAGGCGCCTAGGCGGGCCCTGATCTTGAGCAGTTCTGGCAGGGGGAACCGCTCCGGACACAGAGCTTCTCCCGCCGGCCGCCAGTCGGGGATCAGGGTGCAGGTGGGCGGCAGCTGGGGCCGTTCGGCCGGCTCCTCGGCGATGGCCGGCAGGTCCAGCACAGTCCACTGCTGGGGCGCTTCCCCTAGCTCCTGCTCATACAGCCAGCCGATCACGTCCTGGTGGTCCCAGCGGGTCAGCACCACCACCTGGGCCGAGAGGTTCGGCTGCTCGGTGCCGTCCGGTCCGAGCACCGAGGCTGGTTCGGCGCGGGTCAGCCACACCGAGCGCAGCCAGTCGATCAGCTTCTGGCGCAGTGCCGGGGAGGCCGCATCGCCAGGGCCCTTGTAGGGGTCATCGATGATCCCCAGGCTGTAGCCCTTCCCGGTGAACGGGCCATCCACACCAGCGGCGATGCAGCCACCCCGGTGCCGCGTCAGCCAGTTGCCCACCGCTGCCGAGTCGCGGGCCAGCAGGTGGCCGGTCACCCGGTAGAAGTGGCGCGCCTCGCGGCTGTGGGCATAGGCCAGCTCCGCCGAATACGACGCAATCGCCGCAAACAGGTGCGGGTAGCGCTGCAGGAAGTAGGCCGGGAACAGCTTGGAAACCAGGAGGCTCTTCCCCAGCCGAGGCGGACAGGTAACGATCAAGCGGCTCAGCTGTCCATCCGCCACCTGCTGCAGCAGGTCAATCAGCAGCACGGCCCAGCGGTGGAAGCCGTAGCGCGGGTAGGCCTCGGCGATGAAGCTGCGCAGGGTCAGGGGTTCCGTCTGGATTGGGGTGCTGCTGGCTGGCAGGTGGAGCAGGCCGGCGTCGCCCCAGGCGTCGAACTCAGGCAGCAGAAGACCGCCTTCAGCGGGGGCGGCAGGCTGGGGCACCGGTGCTGGCATTGCTGTGGCGGTGCTGCTCGCCGTCATGCCCGTGGCTCCGGCGGCTTGATCGGCGCCCGCAGCAGGCCACCGATCTCAGCAATTACCCGGAAGGCACCGACCGCGGCGTTGAACTGCTCGGCGTCCATGGCCCTTCTGGCGCATTCGTTGAGGGCAAAGATCTGCTCGGCCTGGTGGCGGCGGCGGTCGGAGATCAGCTCCTCCACCATCCGCTGCCTGGCGATCGCCAGATAGCGACTGACCGTTTTGATGTTGGTGATTCCCCAGTTCTGGGCAGCTTTTTCCCTGATTACGGCCAGTGGCAGCCGCTGCGCGACCCACAGCTGCGCCTCCGCGATGCGGGTCTCCACCTCCATGTGGGTGGCGCGGGGCTTGTGGGTTTTGCTGCGGCGGCCCCGTGGCGGGTTGCCCTTGCCCACCGGCCTGCTGGGGTCGGCGGCCGGCCAGATCGGGTTGCCGTCGTCGTCCTGCTGGGGCGGGGCAGCACGCAGCTCCTCCAGCGACTCAGTGCCTGGTTCTGAGCCAGCGGCCGCCGCCTGTGGGTGCTCGGGGCTCATGCTCCACCTCCACTACTGGGCGGCAGATCAGGGAGCGCCGTCCCCTGGGGGGACTGCCGCAGGATCCAGCTCACGTAGGCGGCCCACTGCTCTGGGGTGAGCACCACCCGCCAGGTGCCGCCGCGGAAGCGCACCAACGTCGCCGCGAACGGCACGGCGGCGTGCTCGGCCTGCAGGGCGGCCTCATCTGGCTTAAGGCGGGCCGCGGCGGCGGTGTTGGCCCAGCTGGCCACCTGAATCACATGGGCTGGCACCCCATCGAGGTCGCCGGTGTCACCACCGGCCGTGGTGGTGCGGCCGGCACCGAGCTTGCGGCGCACCACCAGGCCCAGCAGATCGCTCAGCAGCTGGGCCGCTTCCCGCTCGGCCGCATCCCCCTTGCGCTTCTGGGGATTGGCCATCGTTCAGCTCCGGCCCGGCTTGATCGTCCAGAACGCCTTGCCGTGCTTCTCCGTGGCGGCGCCAGTGGCGACCGCCAGCCGCTGGGCCTCCTTGAGGGCCTGCTCCTGTTGTTGCAGTGGCTCGGGGTAGGCGTAGCTGGTGCGCCCGGCCGACCAGCAGAAGCTGCAGCCGTTGTGGGAGAAGGAGGCATCCAGCTCGCCGGCCTCCAGGGCCCCGCTGAGCTGCTCCAGCAACGGGCAGAGCTCGGCGTCGATCGCCTTCTGCTGCAGCTTGAGGACCGTGATGCGATCGAGCAGCGCGTCGAGGGCGGCGCCAGCCATTGGAGCAGAGCTGGCGGTGGTGGCAGCCATCAGCAGAGCCAGCGAAGGAGCAAAGAGGAGCAGGCAAGAAGCCCCCCGCAACAAACCATAGCGGCTCGATAGTCCGAACAGATGAGTTCGGACAGTGCATCACCACGGCCGGAACCTGCTCACGTAGCCCGCCCAGGCCGCTGCCCAGGCCGCCAGGCATTCCTCGCGGGAATACAGCGGCGAGAAGCGGGTCTCCCCCGGCCGGGCCCAGATCGTCTGGCCGGCGTCGTAGTGCACACCCCAGGTCGCTTCCAGGGCCATGTAGCCGCCCAGCTGGGCGCGGGTGCAGTAACTGCCGGAGCCGTGTCGCGAGAGGGTCTTGAGGTCAGCGAGCACCCGCATGCCGCTGGCGTGCTGGATGTAGCCGGTGTCGTAGGTGCCGGCCAGGTTGCGGATCAGGCAGCAGGTGGGCCGCTCGGAGGCGATCACCGTCACCTGCTGCCAGTGGGGGTGGGCCAGCAGCGGCTCGATCCAATCGCGGTAGTCGCCAGTGCGCAGGTGCTGGAGCTGCTCGTTGGCCTGCTGCTGGTGTTTGGGCTGGGGATGGAAGCGCGCCTTCAGCAGGGCCTCCAGCGCCAGGTGCACGGTGTGGCCCCTCGGCTCCCAGACGTGGCGGGTGGCCTCGATGCGGGCCATCGCCCAGTCGCTCTTGCTGGAGCCGATCACGCCGGTGACGGACACCGCGAACAGGTGCTCCCCCAGCCAGTAGCGGTGCTCTGGGTCGGTGCGCCGCAGGCCTGGGATCGGCCTGAGCCAGGGGCCGGCAGCAATGGTGAGCGGACTGGTTGTCGTGTGCTGCACCATCAACAGAGCCTCACGTGAAGCACTAAAAACTTGTGATTCTTTAGAACCCGTTGCGGCGCAATGGATCTGAGAGGATCCAGGACGAGTGAAACTTTGTGATTCTTGTGGAACCCTTGCGGCGCAACGGTTCCACAAGTTTCCAGATCGTTTCCACCCGCCGCGAGGCGTGAGAACGTCTGCGCTGGAGTGGGTTTCAAGGTTTCCGAAGTTTCCAGCCCTCTTGTGCGCTGGAGAAATAGGGCAACAGCGCCGCTGAGGGGCAGGCAGGACCCCAAAGAATCACAGATTTCCGGGTTGTTTCCAGCTGCCATCAAGCGCCGGAACGCCTGCCCTGGAAGGGCTCCACAAGAATCCGAAGTTTCCATACCTAGAGTTCGAACTCACGTGCCAGCCATTCCACGCCGGCTGCACTGAGGCCATAGCGCAGGTAGTAGCTCTGGCTGCCGGTGGAGACGCGCGTGGTTGTCACCAGGCCGTCGAGCTTCCCGAGAAACCGACCGAGGGTTTTGTAGGCGCTCAGGGCCTCAGCCTCGAGATCTCTCATCAGCCGTGCTTCCGCCGGCGCCAGGTCAATGGCCTGCAGCAGCTCCAGCAGGCCCACCCCGGCCAGACCGTTGGTGTGCAAGGCCTGGAGATAACGCAGGGCCTCCTTCTGCTTCTCGCTGGCCTTGCGCACCCGCTGAGCGGCGCGATCGAGATCGCTCTCCTGCTCCTGCTGCTCCTGCAGGTCGTCGTAGGTGCCGAGCCGCGCGAAGGTCCCGCTGTTGCCGTCGATCGCCACCACCAGATCCGCCGGTGGGCCGGAGCGGGCCTCGCGCACCAGGCGGCGCTGGGGTGAATCCTTGATCAGCCGGTTGCCCTTGGCCAGGTAGTGCAGGGTCAGGATCGTGTTGGCCGCCCCGGCAATGGCGTTGTGGCCCGAGAGGGCCTCGGTGCCGGTGGTGTCGTTGGCCTTGTTGCAGTGGTGGATCAGCAGCAAAGTCCCGCCGGCATCGGTGATCTGGTGCTTGAGGTCGTAGATGAGCGACCCCATCTCCGGGTCGTTCTCGCCGAAGCAGCAGCTGCGGGTGATCGAGCGCAGCGAATCGAGGATCACCACCGCCCCAGGGTGTGCGGCCAGGCAGGCCAGCAGGGCATCGAGGTTGGCCTCGGTGGCGCGGAACCGGCGTGACCAGAGCAGCAACGGGTGATCCCAGATCCCGAGTTGCTGCAGCATCTGGGCGGTGTCGCCGTCGCCCTGGTCATCGGTCACCAGGATCACCGGCCGCGGTTCCTCCGGCGCCCCAAAGCCCAGAAAGTCCTCGGCGCAGAGCAGGCAGCGGGCGAGGGCATGCACCAGCCTGGTCTTGCCCACCTTGGCCCGGCCGCCCACGATCGAGAGGTCGCGGCGTGGGATGCAGCCGGGGATCTCCCACGCCACAACCGGTTGCGGCATTGCCAGCCGCTCGGCCTGATCCAGGCCGCGGAAGCGGTTGCCATTGCGCAGGTCGTGGGCCTCGAGGATCAGCTGACCGATCTCCTGCAGCCGCAGGGCGGTCTTGAGTTGCAGGGCGGCATGGGCCTCGCGCACGCGGGCCGAGCGGCGCAGGCTGTTGCGCTCTCGCCCCACCAGGGATCGGATGCAGTGCTCCAAGGCATTGAGGCGGCGGTTGATCGGTAGGTGCACCTTTCCCCAGCGCACCCGGGTGTCGGGTCTGGGGGAGAAACGCTGCGGGCCAGGCCCGGAACCCTTGGTCCCCCTGGCATTACTGCTGCGGTCGCTGCTCTTGCCACCGGGATGGCGCCCACCGGTGTCGCCCTGGCCTCTGCGGCTGCCTGTGGCCTGAGCCCCAGGAGGCCTGGGGGTGTGGGCAGGCTCCGGCGGCAGCCAGCCGTGCTGACGCGCGTGGAACCAGAAGGTGGCCGCGCTGATCTGCTCACCGCCGGAGCTGGCCACCTGGCGGATGTCCCAGCCGCAGCTGGCGGAAGGGCTGTGGGCCTCCATCAGGGCGATCGCCAGCTCCCGGTCGTGGCCGGCCTGCTCGCAGGCCTGGATCAACCCCCAGAGGAGGTTGCGGTAGTCGGCGTAGGTGTTGCTGCCGGCCACCCTGCGGGGGATGGCGGCCAGGGCGCTGCGGATCTGCTCCAGCGGCCGCGGCGGCCCGAAGTCCTCGTCGCCCAGCTCAGGCAGCGGAATTCCAGTGCCGGAGGCTTCACAGGGGGCCTCCAGGGGGATTGCTTGCTGGGCTGAAGGGTCTGCAGCGGGTTCGGCGAACTCATCGGGCAGCAGCGCCAGGGCGATGTCATCAGGCGCGTAGCGCTGGCCGCTCACGTGCACCAGCTCCACCAGGGCGGTGGGCTGCCCGCCGGCATCCACGTACCAGCAGCCGGGCAGCCGCATCACCCGCGAGGCGTCCTTGCAGTGGGGATCGCCGCCGGCGTAGGCGATCAGCTCGGCCTGCAGCGGCGCCCACTCCTTTGGCGGGATGGGCTGCTCCAGCAGCCAGTAGCAGTGGGCCGACTTACCGCCGCTGAGCACGATCAGCGAGGGCTCCGGCAGCCCCAGCTCCTTCCAGGCGTTCAGTTGCCAGGCGATCGGCCGGTCGTCCCACTCCACGAAGAACGCCCGACAGGCCGTGATCTCGCTTTTGCGGTCGCCGCCGTCGTTGATCACCAGGTAGGTGCCGCGGCCTTCCAGCTGCCACTGCTCCGCCACCGCCAGATCGAAGGGCCCTTTGCGGGCGCCGATCTGCCCCTTTGCTGGATTGGCGCGGTGGGGAAAGGCGCGCAGCCGGGCGCTGGCCGGGTCCTTGCCCAGCAGGGAGAGGAACTGCTTGGCGGCAGCGCGGTCGATGCAGGGCTGAGTGGGACTGGTGGCCGCTTCAGCGCTGGCCATGTTGTCCCTGACGCTTACGGGGGCTGCTGGCCAGCTCGTCGCGTTCCATGGCCTCGGCCACGATCAGGCGGATCACCGAGGAACGCGAGAGCACACCTCCGCGGGTGCGCGCATCCAGCCAGTCCCGCTGCTCAAGCGTGAACTGCACGGAGAGCGGGGTCATCATCGAGGGCATGGAAACCTCGGCATATCGAATTAGTTTATTCATGCTGGCACAGGCTCGCTAAGCTGATCTGGTTGACGAATAGGGCATGGTCGACAGCGCAGCGGCAGATCGGGCAGCGGAGAAGGTCCGCAAGCTGGTGGCCATGAGCGCCTCACCCCACCTGGAGGAGGCGCGCACCAGCGCTTTCCTGGCCTGTCGCCTGATCCGCGAGCACGGCCTGCAGGTCAGCGGGCACCCTCCCTCTGCAGCGTCCGCGCCAGGAGTGCCGACGGCAGGGGTGCCCCACAGGCAGCCCACAGCCGACCCCCATGGCTTTCGCCGCATCCGCGTCCGCCATCCCGGCCATTGCCGCTGTTGCGGCAAGCCGATCGCCCTCGGGGAGTGGGCGCTCTGGTGCCGTGGCAATGGCTTGCGTCACCCGCTCTGCGCCACCTGAGCCGTTGCTGCGCCGCCGAGATCCAGCAGGCCTTGCTGGCGCTGCTGACGGGGGAGGCCTTCCTGGCGGATCGGCCCTGGAGTGAGATCTGGTGGGGGCGAATGCGGCTCGATCTGGCCAGCGGCTGGCAGCTGGAGATCGCGATCGAGCGCGACCAACTCAGCGCCCTGCATTGGGCGCAGGCGCCCGACGGCCGTAATTGGGTCTATGGCTGCCAACGCGACGACTGGACCCTTGGCCCGGACAGCCGCATCGTCGAGCCCGTGGCGTTGCTGGAGCCAGAGCAACGCCAGCAGCTGGAGCAGCTGCTGCGCGAGGCCATCTGCTGGCCTGCGCCCGTGGTCACCGGCGGTTGGGTGGTGTCGATGGGCAATGTGAAACCGTCGCGATACGCCCGGCGAAGAGGGCCGTGCTCCGTCCACCACCCCGTCACCAGGGCTGGTCGGGGCAGGCCAAAGCGAGCGTCCAAGACAGGGTCGCCAGCGCCCACACCGCTCTGAAACAGGCACGTCAGCGGTTCATGGTCATGAATGGGATGTCTTAGCCTTTCGCTAATGGCCAGATCGCAGTCCTGATGAGCTCTGAGTACCGGTACATCGAGGCCAAGCAGCTCGAAGCCGGTCAGGAGTTCGGGCGCATGCTCAGGCGCTGGCGGGAGCTCAACAACTGGACCCAGTACACCGCCTACAAGTGGGCCAAGGAGGCCGGCTTTGAGGTGATGGCGCCCAGCACCTTGAGCGTGTTCGAAAACGGCAAGGCGCCCAAGCCAAGGCCGGAGAGCTTCTTTGCCCTCGCCGAGGTCAACCGCCGGCTGGCCGCCAAAGACTTCAGCGGCGTGCGCACCAGAGCCCTCAAGGATCTGATCAGTCAGGCCAAACCCTTGATGGATGACGCGGAGCGGGTGTGGGGGCCGGCGGAGTTCTGGAGCTGTCACCTCGGCCTGTTGCCAGTGCCGAGCGCCTACCAGGCGCCTGCCGTTCCGGTCCAGCCCGAGGTCGATGCCGCAGAAGCCGAAAAGCTGAGTGAGCAGTGGCGCGGTCAGCTGGCGCAGACCGCCAAGCAGCACGGCATCGGCGTGATGGAGGCCCTGGGTTCCGCCGCCAAGGTGGCGCCAGCCAAGCAGCGGCAGGCCTTTCAGGCGATGCTGGCCGGCTTTGAGCCGTATTCCGCCGAGCAGCTGCAGGGCATGTGGGACGGAGAAGCGTGGTTGCCGCAGCGCTGGCTGGAGGAGTGGTCCACCAAGACGGGCGCCAGCTGAGGCAGACACGAACACCTCCCGGACAGGTTCGGAGTACGCCATGTGTTGCGTTGCGCAAGATACAGATTCGGATTAGCGAGCCGCTAATATCCTGGACAAGCGGGCGCCGGTCCCGCAGTGCCTTCGATGACCACCACCCCTTGCGGGCGGATGGAGCCGACGCCAGGTCCCACCTCCGCCTTTGATCTCAACCAGGCCCTGTTGCAGAGCCGCGAGCAGGCCCGCGCCCAGTGGGCCGAGGGCCTGGCCCAGTTCCAGTCCCAGATGGCCGCCATCGCCGAGACCTCCATGCAGGAGGTCGTTCAGGCGGCGGCGCCTGCCTTTGCCCTGGGCTTCTCGTTCAGCGCCCAGAAGCTGATCAGCGAGGAGCACGAAGTGCTGCGGGTGACCCTGCGGCACCGCGGCGGCGCCGAGGAGTTCAGCGAGGCCCAGGCACCCCAGGAGGGCAGTGCGGCCTGGCACGCGCTGACCGCTTCCCTGTTGGCGGGCCTGCTGGGCATTCCCGTGGGCAATCCTCCTCGGACTATCGAGCCGGATCAGGCGCGACCGCAGCCCTCGGTTTCCGCTTCCGGTACTGAAGCCGCGGCAACTTCTGCACCCCACGCCTCCGCTACTGACGACCCTGAGGCCGCAGACGACGAGTGGGACACCGGTGTTCCAGATGGGCCCGAAGCCGGCGGCTCCGGCCTGGAGCCCTTGTCGGATGAGGAGATCGCCACCCTGCACAAGTTCCTCGGGGCGATGCCTCAGGAGGCGCGCAAGCGGTTCACGATCGAGTTCCGCCACCACTTCCAGGTGCCCCGGGAGGTGCGGACGATCAAGGACCGCATCACCCAGCGACGCCACAAGGACTTCATCGACGTGTTCGAGCGCGAGCTGGCGGGGGGAACGCCATGAGCGTCTGCCGCCGCGCCTACGCCAGGCCCCAGCCGCGGTCCCAGCACGGCCGCCATTACCTGTGCGTCTGCGTGCACAGCGATGTCTACCGGCAGGTGCGGCAGCTGTCCGCTGAGCACCAGCTGAGCCTCTCCGGCGCCGCCCATCACCTGCTGCGGCTGGGCGCCGGTCTGGAGCCCCTGCTGCCCCTGACCTCTTCCCCGTCCACTCTTTCGAGCAAGTCCCATGGCGATTGAACTCAACGACGGCAGCCGCATCGCGGCGCCGGTGATCAGGCAGCAGCGCCTCGGTGAGGTGGCCTATTTGGCGATCGTGCGCCCCGAGCAGCGCGACCGGTTGCGCAAGAACCTGACGACCGGGGCGATGGAGCCGATCCCCAACGGCACCGACCGCCAGGGCCGGCCCAAGGTCAAGCAGGAGATGGTCGTCCATGCGATCGCCATGCCCGGCACGACGATGGAGGCCCGCATCGGCGATGAGGGCGGCGTTCCGGAATCGGGAGAACGGGTGCGCTTGATCCTCAAGGCCAAGGGTTTCGGCGAGTGGATCGAGGCACGCCGTCAGCACCGCCGCGGCCGGCTGAACGTGGGGGATGTGCTGGTGCTGGAGACCCGCTGGGCCCAGCAGTACGACCAGGACGGCAACCCCAAGGGCCCCAAGATCGAAGACCAGGCGGCTGCCGATGCGGTGCCGCGCAACGTCACGATCGGCTTCTACGGGCCGCTGAGCATCCGCGAGGGCACGGACCCCGCCTGGATCGAGGCAGCGGAGCAGGCCTACCGCTCGGATGAAGCCGCGGCCCGCCAGCAGCAGGCGATCCCGCTGGCGGATGGGGAGGACTACGGCGATGAGTTCGCCGATGTCGCACCACAAGGTGCGCTTTCCAGAGAGGAGGTGCCGTTCTGATGGCCCACCCCCAACACCCCGGCCGCACGCCGCGGCCCATAGCCCAGCCGCAGTTACCTGCCTTCTGCCGCACGCGCCGGTCCATCACCACCACCGTGCGACTGGGCGACCTACGGCAGCTGCAATGGCTGCTGTGGCTGGTGCTGGCCCTGCAGCTGAGCACGGTGCTGCTGGTCCTGGCGGGTCCGGTGCCGGCCCCACTGGCCGCGACCCCTGGGGGTTTCACTCCCGCAGTGTTCGCGTCGCGGCATGACGCCCCTGTCCCCTCGTCATCCAAGCCATGAGCAGCACGTCCGCTCTGGTGCCCTACCTGTTCGAGGGGCACCGCATCCGGGTGAGCACCGATCAGCAGGGCGAGGCCTGGATCGTCGTCGCCGATGCCTGCGCTGCGCTGGCGGAGAGCCCGATGGTGTGGGCCATGGCGAACAGGCGAGACGGGGAGGAGCACTGCCTCCATTCAGAGGAGGGTCCCGGCGCCGGTGGTTTCACCCTGGCGCTGATCCATGAGGCCACGCTGCTGCGCAGGCTGCTCAACAGCGATAACCCCAGCGCACGGCGGATGCGGCGCTGGCTCACCCATGAACTGTTGCCCTCCCTGCAGCGCCGCCAAGAGGGCACAAGGGAGCTGCCGCGACTCAGCATCGAGGCGATCCGCAGGCAGACCGCAGCGGAGGTGCTGCGCGGCGCCGACGAGATCATCCACCTCACCGGCGTGTCCCATGCCGAGGCCCTGCTCAGCGTCCTGGAGGAGATCCAGGCCCACAGCAGTCCCGCTGGCGTTGAAACAGTGGACGGGGCAGAGCATCTGCCGAACCAAGCCCACCCCGGCCAGGCCTGTGATCAGCCGGTTCAGTGCCCGAGGCCACCGGCGCGTCGTCACCCATCCGGGCGTCCAACCGTTCCCTGGCTGACGGCCGATCAGGTAGCGGACCGACTGGATGGCACGCTCCGCCACACCAACCAGCGGCTCGCTGCCGCCGGATTGCAGCAGCGCAACGAGGACGACGACTGGCAGCTCACAGAAGCCGGCCTGGACTGGGGCGTCGCCCTGCCGCTCTGCAGTCGGGGAGAGCGCCGCCAGCAGATCCTCTGGGATCCGGCCGTGGTGGCGTTACTGGGGAGTGAAAGATGAGCAGCACGCAAGGCGCCAGCCGCCAACGGGCCTGGATCACCACCGCAGAGGTGTGTGAATGGCTGGGCATCAGCCGCGAGACACTCCGTCAGCTGCGGCTGCGGGGTGTTCTGCAACCCGGCAAACACTTCCGCCGCTGGGGCTGCACCCAAGGCAAAGGCCCCCTGCAGTGGCATCTGGAGAACGTGGAAGCCACGATCACCGGCTGGAGCCGGCGCCACCTGAGGCAATAACCGCGCCCTGGACCCTGAGATCAGAGTCGGTGCCTGAACCCGATCACGTCCTCTGTTCCGCATCAGCGGGGTCGGAGTCCGTGATCGGGTTTGGTGTTTGGCCCCGGCTCCTGCGGGCGCGCTGACACCCAGCTTCAGCGCCGGCCCTTGCTCACAATTTGCTCACCTCCGGGCTCCAAGCCTCCCCTGAGGGCTCCCCCAGGCCGATGCCGAAGTGAGCATCAATCCCATGGCCAAGCTCCCGTGGAGCGGCTCCGCCTGAGGCGAATACCCAGTCAGGGCCTGATGGGGGAAACCACGGGAGGGCGTGAGCATCAGGCGATTTGCTCACCTGTTTGCTCACATGGCCCTTGGTCGTTCCTCGAAAAGTCAGTCGGGGCGACAGGATTCGAACCTGCGACCTAGTGCTCCCAAAGCACCCGCGCTACCAAGCTGCGCCACGCCCCGCCGGGGCAGACTTTACCGCTCGGTGCCGCTCAGTCCGGGCTGCCTGCCCCATCGGCGGCCGGCAGCACCTGGCGGTAGCCATGGGCCTCGATCACCTGCAGGGGTGTGTCGAAAAGGGCGCTCAGGGGGCCGGCCTGGAGCAGCTCGGCCGCCGGGCCATCGGCCACCAGCTGCCCCTGGCGCAGCAGCAGGCAACGGCTGATCTCCGGAATGATCGCCTCGATCTGGTGGGTCACCAGCAGCAGGGTGGTGCCGCGCCGGGCCAGCTGCCTGAGGATGGCGAGCAGCTGGTGGCGGGCCTTGAGATCGAGGCCGTTGGTGGGTTCATCCAGCACCAGCACCTCGGGGTCGTGCACCAGGGCCCGGGCCAGCAGCAGGCGGCGGCGCTGGCCGTCGGAGAGCTCCCGGAAGGGCCGCTCGGCCAGATCCGCCAGGTGCAGCTCGGCCATCAGCTCCGCCATCCGCTGCTGCTGGGCGGCGCTGGGCTCCTGGCTGCGGCCCAGGCCAACGGAGCCGAAGAAGCCTGAGAGCACCACATCCCGCCCCCGCACCCCGCCGTTGTAGTGGGCCTGCAGGTGCTCTGACACCACACCGATGCGGCTGCGCAGGGCCCAGAGGTTCACGGTGTCGCTGCCGAAGATCCGCAGCCAGGAGCCCGGCTGCACCACCGGGTAGAGGCTGCGGCAGAGCAGCTTGATCAGCGAGCTCTTGCCTGAGCCGTTCGGGCCCAGGATCACCGTGTGCTCGCCGGGGAACAGCTGCAGGCTGAGGTTCTCGAACACCGGCCGTGGGCCCAGGTAGGCGGTCACGGCACGCAGCTCGAGGTAGGGCTCTGCCATCGGTGTTGGAGCCCTGCAGGCGCTGATGTTGCGATTCTGGCGCTCTGCGATCGGCGCCTCCGCTGGCTCTGCCTAGCTTTGGCCTCCGCCGCCTGCCTCGCCCGCGCCCATGGCCCGCACCGCCCTGCGCCTGGCCAGCAACGTGCCCGGCCCCTTCTACGTGGACTCCAGCTGCATCGACTGCGGCACCTGCTGGCAGTGGGATCCGCACCACTTCGCCCCCACCGGCAGCAGCTCCCACGTGGTGCACCAGCCGGAGGGGGAGCCGGAGATCGCCCAGGCGCTGCTGGCCCTGCAGGCCTGCCCGGTGGCGGCGATCGGCGCCACCCCCGAGCTGTTGCGCCACACCCCGGCCGAGGGCTTCCCGGCCTTGCTGTTTTCCCACCCGGCCGGCGACGTCCATTACTGCGGCTGGACGTCGCGCCGCAGCTTCGGGGCCAGCAGCTATCTGGTGGTGCGCCCCGAGGGCAACGTGCTGATCGACAGCCCGCGCTTCAACGGCCACCTGGCCCGCCGCCTGGAGGCCCTCGGCGGCGTGGCGGCCATGCTGCTCACCCACCGCGATGACGTGGCCGACCACGCCCGCTGGGCCGAGCACTTCGGCTGTCCCCGCTGGATTCACCGCGCCGATGCCGATGCTGCCCCCGGCGCCGAGCAGCTGGTGGAGGGCCAGGCGCCGGTGCTGCTCGATCCGGGCCTGCGCCTGATCCCCACCCCCGGCCACACCGCCGGCTCGATGGTCGCCCTGCTGGGCGAGCAGATCCTGTTCAGCGGCGACCACCTCTGGTGGAGTCCGGGGCAGCGGGCGGTGGTGGCCTCACGCACCTACTGCTGGTGGGATTGGCCGAGCCAGGTGGCCTCGGTGGAGTTGCTGCGGGATCTCGATGTGCGCTGGCTGCTGCCGGGCCATGGCGACCGCCACCCCTTTGACGCCGGCGCCTGGGGAGCGGCGATCGACTGCACCCTGGCCTACTGCCGCGGGCTGGCGGCTGGCTGAACGCCCATACTTTCAGCCGCAACACCCTCCCCCCACGACCGTGCCGCGCCGCATCCTGCTCACCGGCGGCAGCTCCGGCATCGGCTTTGCGGCAGCCCGGCTGCTGCTGGAGCAGGGCCATGGGCTGATCCTTCCCTGCCGCGATGCCGTCACCGCCGAGGCCACCGTCGCCCGGCTGAGGGCTGCCCTCGGCGGCGCCGGGCCCGGCCTTCCTGAACCTGCGCTCAGCGCCCCGGTGGCGGATCTGGCCGACCTCAGCAGCGTCGGGCGCTGTGCTGATGCCTTGCTGGAGCACGGCGAGCCGATCGACACCCTGGTGCTCAACGCCGGCCTGCAGGACAGCGGTGCCAAGCAGCCCCGCCGCTCCGCCCAGGGCTACGAGCTCACCATCGCCGTCAACCACCTGGCCCACCAGGCCCTCGCGCTGCGGCTGCTGCCCCTGGTCGAGGCCGGCCAGGCCCCGCGACTGGTGGTCACCGCTTCGGAGGTGCACGACCCCACCACTCCTGGCGGGCGGGTCGGCCCCCCGGCCGGCCTCGGCGATCTGGAGGGCCTGCGCTCCGGCCCCGGCTTCGAGATGGTGGCTGGCGGCGTGGCCTTTCAGGCCGACAAGGCCTACAAGGACAGCAAGCTCTGCAACATGCTCTTTGCCCGGGAGCTGGAGCGGCGTCTGCGCCAGCGGGGCAGGCCGCTGCCGGTGCTGGCCTGGAGCCCCGGGCTGGTGATCCCGCGCCACAACGGCGGCTTCTTCCGCTCCAGCCGCCGCCACAACGAGCTGGGGCAGCGGCTGTTCGCCCTGGTGGCCCGCGACCTGCTGCGCGTCACCGCCAGCCCGGCCCAGGCCGGCGCCCTGCTGGCACGCCTGGCCACCGATGCCGAGGAAGGCGCCCCCGGCTTCCGCTACCGCTGCAACCAGGTGCTGGGTCCGGGGCGTCTGCGCGAGGCCCTGGTGGAGCCCAGCGCTGAAGCCTGCGATGACGCCCTGGCGGAGCGTCTGTGGACGATCAGTGCCGATCTGGTGGGCTTGCCGCCACTACCACTGTGAAGCAGCTTGTCCATCGATGAAGAGCGATGTCGAGTGCGGCGATTCACCTGGACGTGATCGCTGTTTGCTCCGAAGCTGTGCACAACAGATCTCGGAGGCTCCTTTGGACGACACTCCGCCCAACCAGATGACAGGAGCGAACTGACGTTCGGACCCTGCTCCAACAATCTCGAACCATTTCTGACTGTTCCAGTGCACAACCGGTGCCCATGGCACCGTTGAGGCACACTCTTTCTGCACCGCCTATCGGCTCAGGTCATCCCTGGCCATCAGGTGCCCCAGAGTCACCGGAACGTCCTTGTTGAGCCATGGCCCCAGGTGCCCTTGTCAGGCAGCTCCGCCCTACAACTGAATAGAATTCAACGGAATCAAACGTTTCTGACGATCTCATCGATCCCGCCTTAGGGGCTTGAAGCGATCCATCTTCAGCCGCAGCCAAACAGACAAAGCCCGGCGTTGCACACGTCGGGCTTTGTTGTGGGCGCAGCGATGGTCTGGCGCCATGGCCTCAGCGGTTCAGGCGCTGCATCTGCCAGGTGACCAGGGTGCCGACGGGGCTCCACAGCAGATAGGGCACGAGCAGCAACCAGGCAGGCGTGCCGAGAGGCGCCACAGCGATGCAGAGTGCCACGCCCCAGACCCAGCCCGCCAGGCCCACCAGGGTGCCGTTGCGCAGGCTGCGGGTGCGGCCGATCACCAGCGTGTAGCTCTGCACCAGCACCAGCAGCCCCAGATAACCGCCCATCAGCGCAAAGCTGCCGCTCGCCCTCCAGCTCAGCAGCGCCGAGCCATAGAAACAGGCATAGATCGTGATCCAGATCAGGGGAATCAGCCGCTCAAAGCTGAGCCAGGCCGGGCGCCGCTGCTGCAGAAACCAGGCGAAGTCCTGGCGGGATGGATTCAGCAATGCGGCCACGGCCAGCATCGTTGCCAGGATCAAAACAGCAGCCAGCACAGGTGTTGTTGCGGGGATTTCTGGAAGGGGTGGGGATGGCCCATGGCCTGGTTAGCAGGGGCCCGAGGGCCCAGCTGTGCTTCTGGCCTGGGGATTCTCGCTCAGCCCAGGTCGTGACGCTGGTTGACTGTTCATCACTGGATCCCTGCTTTTCCATTTCGCTTCAGATTTTTGCTTCAAGTTCCGCTTCAAGTTCCGCTTCAAGTTCACCAGCCTCATCTCACGCTCCGGCGACACTCTCAGACACCATCCCGAGAACTCTCACGCTCAGCCAGCCCAACGCCATCACCCCGCCCTTCAGATGCTCTGATCAAGCGCGCCGTTGACCGGCCTCCACTGGCTGGAGCCCCAGCGCTGCAGGCAGGCCCGGATGGAGGCACGATCCGGAGGAGGCGATCATGGCTACCCGCCGTTCCCGCCCAGGCAATGCCCCCGTGAAGACACCCCAGCATCCGATCACCCTGAGCCTGCGCGGCCGTCTGGCCTTTGCGCTCAACCGGCTCGGCGAGAAGCTCTGGGCCAAGCCCCTGCTCCTGGCCCTGGTGTCGCTTCTGGCCGTGGGGCTGGCCCACCTGGCCGATCGCCTGGCGCCGGGGCTGCTGCTGCCCGACATCAGCGCCGACACCCTGGAGACGCTCCTGCGGATCATCTCCTCGAGCATGCTCGTGATCGCGGTGTTTGCAGCGGGCTCGATGCTGTCGGCCTATGCCTCTGCCGGCACCACCGCCACCCCGAGGGCCCTGGCCCTGGTGGTGGCCGACGACGTGTCCCAGTACGCCCTCTCCACGTTCATCGGCGCCTTCATCTTCGGCATCGTGGCCCTGATTGCCCTGATGAATGGCGTCTACGGCCGCACCGGCCGCTTTGCCCTGTTCCTGCTCACCCTGGTGGTGTTTGCGGTGGTGGTGCTCAGCTTCGTGACCTGGGTGGATCGCATTGCCAGGCTGGGCCGGGTGACCAACACCATTGGCCGCGTGGCGGCGGCGGCGGATCTGGCACTTCAGGACCGGGCCCGGCAGCCCAGCCTGGGGGCACGGGCCCTCGGCGGCGCACCGGCAGTCGCCCCAGGCGCCGTGCTGGACCAGGGCGCTGAAGCCGCCCAGCCAGTTCTGGCCAACGGCGTCGGCTACCTGCAGCGCATCGATCTCGGCGCCCTGCAACTTCTGGCCCAGGCCGCCGATGCGCAGGTCCGCGTGTTGTGCCTGCCTGGAGCCTTCATCACGTCCACCCGGGTGCTGGCAGAGGTCGACGCCCAGGCCCCCCTGCCGCCCGAGCAGCTGCAGCGGATCGCCCAGACCTTCCTGATCGGCGATCGCCGCACCTTTGACGACGACCCCCGCTTCGGGCTGGTGGTGCTCTCGGAGATCGCCAGCCGCGCCCTCTCGCCGGCCGTGAACGATCCCGGCACGGCCATCCATGTGATCGGCACCGTGGTGCGCCTGGTCACCGACTGGGCCCAGACCAGCCTCGAGCAGAGCCGCTCGTCGGCCTCGGCTCCCCGCTATCAGCTGCTCTGGCTGCCTGAGCTGGCCCTTGAGGACCTGCTGGAGGATGCCTTTGCCGCCATGGCCCGCGACGGAGCGGCGTCGTTGGAAGTGGGTCTGCGGCTGCAGAAGGGCCTGCATCAGCTGAGCCTGCTGCCGCTGCCTGAGCTGCGCCGGGCGGCCATGCTCCAGGCCAGGCTGGCCCTGGAGCATGGCGAGGTGGCCCTGCGGCTGGAGCGGGAGCGCGAGCGGCTGCGACGGGCGGCCGCCTGGGTGTTGCCTCCGTCCGGCTGACGGCCTGCCCTAGGCCCAGCGCTTGGCCCGGGCTCACCAGGGCAGGGGACTGCGCCCGCCACCGACATTGCAGCCCACCTGGGATCCCAGCAGGGCTCCGAGCGGCACGGCCCAGGCCCGCCCCTCATCCTGGGAGGCCACGTAGCCGGCGCCGCCGCCCAGCAGGCCTCCCACCAGACGGCCGGTGTTGCAGCGGCGGGTATCGCGCTCCAGGTCGGCCCGCAGCTGGTCGACGCGGGATTCCCGGCGGTAGGGCACAGTCTGCACCGGAACGCTGGCGTAGCGCCTGGGGCTGCGCTCCACCGTGCGCACCACGGTGCGGCTGCGCCTGGCCGGTTGCTGCCTGACCGGCACCAGCACATAGGTGGGTTGGTGCCGCCAGCCGCGGGGTCCCGCCAGGGCTGCAGGGGCGGCGCTGAGGCTCAGCAGCCCGGCGGTGCCGAGCAGCAGGAAGAGACGATGGCGAAGGTTGAGGTTGGTCATGGTGGTGAACGGGTGAGGAGGGGTCCCTTTGGGGGATGACCTCACTCAACCGATCCCGTGTGTCTGGGTCGTGAACGGCTCCAGGCGCAGGTGTGACCGGATCCTTCCGGCACCATGGGCCCCCTGGCAGGCCCCGCTGAGCCGTCTTAGTGTGGATATGAACACATCACTGCCATGTCCGGCGATTCTCCCGGTTCCGGTTCTGAAACGACGCCTGAGGCCTCCACCCTGGGCCGCACCTGTATGAAGTGGGCCGGCAACGGGGAGCTCGCTCCCGAGGATTTGCAGGCGATCCTGGCCCGGCTCAGCCAGGTGGACAGCCAGGCCTCAGCTCTGATGCAGTGCCCGATGGAGAGCGACTGAGACCTTCAGGCCAGCACGGCGATGCAGTCGATCTCCACCCGGGCGCCCTTGGGCAGGGCGGCCACCTCCACGCAGGCGCGGGCCGGTGCCACCGCGCCGCTGAAGGTGGCGGCGTAGAGCGCATTGACGGCGGCGAAATCGCCCAGATCCACCAGGTACACCGTGGTGCGCACCACCTCGGCCGCAGTGGCTCCCGCCGCCGCCAGCACCGCTTCCAGGTTGCTCAGCACCTGGCGGGTTTCCGCCTCCACATCCCCTTCCCCCACCAGCGCGCCGCTGAGGGGATCCAGGGCGATCTGGCCTGAGCAGAACAACAGCCCTCCGGCCTGCACGGCCTGGTTGTAGGGGCCCACAGGAGCCGGGGCCGCGGCGGTGTTCACGGCGATCGCCGTGGAACGGGAGGGCTGGGGTGTGGTCATCGCTGGGCGGCTGGCTGGCAGGCGGATGACTCATCATGATTCCTGCATGCCCGCCGGCCTCGAGGCCCCCAGGACCCATCACCGCCACCCTCACCGCCCCCTCCCCTGCCGACCCGCTGCACCAGTCGCATGTCGAGCTGAGCGGGCTGTGGCACCGCTACGCCGGCACCGAGGCCTTCACGTTGCGCGGCATCGATTTCCAGCTGCGTCCCGGTGAGCTGGTGGGGCTGCTGGGGCCCTCCGGTTGCGGCAAGACCACCCTGCTGCGGCTGATTGCCGGATTCGAGCGGCCGGAGCGCGGCGCCGTGATGATCGCCGGCCGCCAGGTGGCCGGCGAGGAGCGCTGGCTGGTGCCGGAGCGGCGTGGCGTGGGGATGGTGTTCCAGGACTACGCCCTGTTCCCGCACCTCAACGCCTGGCGCAACCTCTGCTTCGGGCTGCGCCGCGGTGAGGACACCGCCCGCGCCGCCTGGCTGCTGGAGCTGCTGGGACTGGACGGCCTGGAGCGCCGCTATCCCCACGAGCTCTCCGGCGGCCAGCGCCAGCGCCTGGCCCTGGCCCGGGCCCTGGCACCGCGGCCCTCGGTGGTGCTGCTCGATGAGCCCTTCTCCAACCTCGACGTGGAGGTGCGCCTGCGCCTGCGGGCGGAACTGCCCCAGGTGCTCAGCCAGTGCGGCGCCTGCGGGCTGATCGTGACCCACGACCCCGAGGAGGCCCTGGCGATCTGCGACCGGGTGGCCGTGCTCTGTGATGGTGTGCTGCACCAGTGCGCCAGCCCCAGGGAGCTGGTGCAACGACCCGCCACCTCCTTCGTGGGCCGTTTCGTGCTGCAGGGCAATCTGCTGCCGGTGCGCGCCGGCCGTGGCCTGTTCACCACCCCCCTGGGCCAGCTCAGACCCCTGGAGCCGATCGATGCAGAAGAACCTGCTGAGGTGATGGTCAGTCCCGATGCGATCGCCCTGGTGCCCGATCCCGCCGGGGAGGCCCGGGTGCTGGGGCGGGAGTTCCTGGGCCGGGAGTGGCTCTACCAGATCCGCCAGGACGGCCTCAATCTGCGGCTGCGCCTGCCCCTGGGCGAGGAGTACGGCCACGGTCAGCGCTGCCGGTTGCAGTTGCGCCCGGGCCATGGCGCCACCCTGTTCCCCCAGGGTCTGCCCCTGGAGGTGTGCTGACTCAGCCGCGCCAGTGGTCCTTGTGATGCCTCAGCTCAGCCAGGCTGGCGGCATCAGGGGCCCGCAGGAAGAGGTTCGTGGCCAGCTCCACAGCGATCTGGCTTGGCACGGTGGCCTGGCCCCGGGCCCGCTGCGCCCGCACATCCGCCAGCCGCTGCCGGATCGGCGCCGCCGCCGGGTCGTCGCTGGCCACCGTGGCGGCAGCCCAGCGCAGGTTGGCCTCCGTGTACTCGTGGGCGCACCACATCCAGGTGGCGCCGGGCAGGGCCGCCAGCCGCTGCAGGGAGGCCTGCATCTGGGCGGGGCTGCCCTCGAACAGCCGGCCACAGCCGCCGGCGAACAGGGTGTCGCCGCAGAACAGGTGGCCGGCCCTGGGTAACCAGTAGGCGAGGTGGGCCCGCGTGTGGCCCGGCACCGCCAGCACCTCCACCGGCTCGCCCAGCAGCGTGAGCCGATCGCCATCGGCCACCCCCTGGGTCTGAAAGGGGATGCGCTCCAGGTCGTCGCGGGCGGCCACCACGGCGCAGCCGGGCCAGCGACGCAGCAGCCCCGGGGTGCCGCCGATGTGGTCGCTGTGGTGGTGGGTCTGGAGGATGGTGACCAGCTCCAGGCCCCGCTCCTCCAGGCGCTGCTGGATGGGGGCATCGACCGCAGGGTCCACCACCGCAGCCTGCCGGCCCTTGCTCAGCAGCATCACGTAGTTGTCGTTGAGCACGGGGATCAGCTCCACCGACAGCGTCTCCTCCCCGGGCGGCTCCACCAGTGGCGACTCCGCTTTCATTGGCCGGGCTCCTGCGGGGCTCTCTCGGCGATTCGGGCCCATCGTTACAGTCCGGACAGAGACGTGTGTCCATGATCACCGTTGCCCTGGCCAAGGGTGCCCTGCTGAAGGATTCGGTGCGTCGCTTCGCCGCCGCCGGCCTTGATTTTTCCGCTGTGCTCGAGCCGGGCAACCGCCTGCTGATGGTGCCCAGTGCCTGCGGAACGGCCCGGGCCCTGCTGGTGCGCAACGCCGATGTGCCGGTGTATGTGGCCTATGGCCAGGCCCAGCTGGGGGTGGTCGGCTACGACGTGCTGCGCGAGCACCAGCTGCCCGTGGCCCAGCTGGTGGACCTGGGCTTCGGCGGCTGCCGCATGAGTGTGGCCGTCAAGGCCAGCAGCCCCTACCGCCGCGCCGCCGACCTGCCGGCCCATTGCCGCGTGGCCAGCAAGTTCACCCGCTGCGCCGAGGCCTACTTCGAAGCCCTCGATCTGCCGGTGGAGCTGATCCACCTGGCCGGTTCGGTGGAACTCGGGCCGATCACCGGCATGAGTGAGGCGATCGTGGATCTGGTGGCCACCGGCCGCACCCTCAACGACAACGGCCTGATCGCCATCGAAGATCTGTTCCAGTCCACGGCCCGGCTGGTGGGCCATCCCCTGGCCCTGCGCCTCGATGGCGGCGCCCTGCAGACCATCGTCGACAGGGTTGCGGCCGTCGCCGCGGCACCCGCCCCGGCGGGCGTGGCCTGATGGCGGCCCTCGACCGTGAACGGCTGCTGCGGCTGCTGCCCTACCTGGGCCGCGACAAGCGCCGCCTGCTGCTCACCCTGACCCTGCTGATCCCGGTGGCCACGGCCGCGGCCATCCAGCCGCTGCTGGTAGGTCAGGCGATCGCCGTGCTGCGGGGTGAGCCCACCCTCGCCTTCCTCAGCGGCATGCCGGTGGACCAGGCCCTGCGGTTGCTGGTGATCGTGCTGCTGGCGGCGGTGCTGTTGCGGCTGGGCCTGCAGGGCCTGCAGAGCTACAGCGTTCAGGCCGTGGGCCAGCGGCTCACCGCCCGCATCCGCGACGACCTCTTCGCCCATGCCATGGCGCTGTCGCTGCGCTTTCACGACCGCACGCCCGTGGGCAAGCTGCTCACCCGGCTCACCAGTGATGTCGATGCCCTGGCCGAGGTCTTCGGCAGCGGCGCCGTGGGGGTGCTGGCCGATCTGGTCACCCTGTTGGTGATCGCCGTGACCATGCTCAGCATCGAGTGGCGTCTGGCGCTGCTGCTGCTCTCCTCCCAGGTGCCCGTGGTGCTGGGGATGCTGTGGCTGCAGAAGCGCTACCGCCGGGCCAACTACCGCGTGCGCGAGGAGCTCAGTTCCCTCAATGCCGACCTGCAGGAGAACCTGCAGGGGCTGGAGGTGGTGCAGATGTTCCGCCGCGAGGACGTCAACAGCGCCCGCTTCGCCCGCACCACCGACGCCTACCGCCAGGCCGTGACGGGCACGATCCTGTTCGACAGCTCCATCTCCGCCTTTATCGAATGGGTGGCCCTGGTGGCCGTGGCCGTGGTGCTGGCCGCCGGCGGCAGCATGGTGTCCGGCGGCCTGCTCGGGCTGGGCACCCTCACCACCTTCATCCTCTACTCCCAGCGGCTGTTCGATCCCCTGCGCCAGCTGGCGGAGCGCTTCACCCAGATCCAGGGGGGGCTGACGGCGGTGGAGCGTATCGGCGAACTGCTGGAGCAGCCGATCGAGATCCAGGAGCTTCCCGCCGCCCAGCGTTCGGCCGCGGCCCATCGCTCGGGCGCCCAGCGCAGCAGCGCCGGCGAGGTGGTGTTCGAGCACGTGTCCTTCGCCTACCGCGAGGACGATCCGATCCTCACCGATCTCTCCTTCCGCATCGCTCCCGGCGAGCATGTCGCCCTGGTGGGTCCCACCGGATCCGGCAAGACCACGGTGATCCGGCTGCTGTGCCGCCTCTACGAGCCCCAGAGCGGCCGGATCCTGCTGGATGGGGTGGACATCCGCGAGCTGCCGATCCCCACCCTGCGCCAGCGCCTCGGCGTGGTGCTGCAGGACACCTTCCTGTTCAGCGGCAACGTGGCCGACAACCTGCGCCTCGATGCGCCCATCTCCACTGACGACCTGCTGCGCCTGTGTGGGGAGCTGGGCCTGGCCGAGCTGCTGCGCCGCCTGCCCGAGGGGCTGGCCACGGAGTTGCGTGAGCGCGGCGGCAATCTCTCCTCCGGCGAGCGGCAGCTGCTGGCGGTGGCCCGGGTGGCGATTCGCGATCCCTCCGTGCTGGTGATGGATGAGGCCACCGCCTTCATGGATCCCTCCACCGAAGCCACCCTGCAGCGCGACCTCGACCGCCTGCTTCAGCAGCGCACCGCGATCGTGATCGCCCACCGGCTGGCCACTGTGGAGGCCGCCGATCGCATCCTGGTGCTGCAGCGGGGCCGGGTGATCGAGGAAGGCACCCATCGCCAGCTGCGGGACTCCGGTGGCCTCTACGCCCGCCTCGCCGAGCTGCAGGACAAGGGCCTGGCAGCCCTCTAGCGCCTGCGACAAAACCCGGCCATTGGTAGTGGTGGCTGCCACACGGGGTTCAACTGGGGGCCTAGGACGTTTTCACTTCTGGCGAAACCCCTTGTTCATGAATGACATCGACCTGCTCAAAAGCGCTGCACCGATGATGATGGACGGGAGTGAGAAAAAGAGCAAAAAGGACAAGAAGGACAAGAAGGACAAGAAAGTTGAGAACAAAGCCAAGTCCAAGAACCCTGGTAAAGCCAAGGGCGGCAAGGGCAAGAAGGGTAAACAAGTCCTCTCGGCTGATCAGTACAAGCCTTCTCCGATCTTCGATGACTTTGCCAAGAATTCGGAAGGCCACCTCCCCAAGCTCGATCGCAAGTTCTACGAGAAGGAGCTGACCCGGTTGCAGGTGGAGCTGGTCAAGATGCAGTACTGGATCAAGCACGTGGGCTATCGGGTTGTGCTGCTGTTCGAGGGCAGGGACGCGGCCGGCAAGGGCGGCACGATCAAGCGCATCACCGAGCCCCTGAACCCACGCGGCTGCAACGTGGTGGCCCTGGGAACCCCCTCTGATCAGCAGAAAACCCAGTGGTATTTCCAGCGCTACGTGGAGCACTTCCCTTCCGCCGGCGAGATCGTGCTCTTCGACCGCAGCTGGTACAACCGCGCCGGGGTGGAGAAGGTGATGGGCTTCTGCACACCAGAGCAGGTGGAAGAGTTCATGCTCTCCTGCCCTGAGTTCGAGCGCATGCTGGTGCGCAGCGGCATCGTGCTGATCAAATACTGGTTCTCCGTCAGTGACGACGAGCAGGAGGCCCGTTTCCGCTCACGGCTCGAAGACCCAGCCCGCCGCTGGAAACTGAGCCCCATGGACCTGGAGTCGCGGGATCGCTGGGTGGAATTTTCCAAGGCCAAAGATGAGATGTTTGCTCACACCAACATCCCGGAAGCGCCTTGGTTCACGGTGGAGGCCAATGACAAGCGCCGGGCCCGGCTCAATTGCATCAGGCATCTGCTCAGCAAGATTCCCTACGAGGACATGACCCCTGACGCGATCGAATTACCCCCCCGCAAGAGTGGCAGCGATTACCAGCGCCCCCCCATGAACGAGCAGTTCTTCGTGCCCGGCATCTATTGATCTGACCTACTGCGGCTCAGCAGCAGCTGGCAGAGGCGGGGCGAGCTGATCCAGCCACGGACGGATGGTGTCGGCCAGCTCCCGGGGCCGCCCGAGCATCGGCAGATGGCCGGCCCCGGCCAGCAGCCTCAGATCGTGCTGGCTGGCGTAGCCCGCCAGGTGGCGCACGTAGCGCGGTTCCATCACCCGGTCGTTGCTGCCGGCGATCCAGAGGCTGGGCACGCTGAGGGCGGCGGTGAGCCCAGGCAGCTGTTGCACGGCGCTGCGCCTCATGCTGCAGGCCAGCAGCCCCTGGGCGGCCCGCCGGTCCGCCAGCAGGGGGCTGTGCAGCGGGCCGCTGCCGGGCACGTGAACCAGCCAGCGGGGCCTCAGCTGCAGGAACAACGCCCCGCCCCGCCGCACCTGGGCAAAGGGCCTCGGTTGGTAGACCCCGCCGCCCACCGCGATCTGCACCACCCCTGCCAGCCGGCTGCCGAGGCCCCCGGCGGCATGGAGCACCAGGCTGCCGCCGAGCGAGTGGCCCATCAACACCACAGGCCGGCCGTCCCTGGCCTGGCGCCGGGCCTGCTCGGCCACCCAGGCGCCGTAGCTGGCCAGGCTCGCCTGCAGGCCCCGGGGCCGCTCCCGGCCGCCGAAGCCGGGCAGATCCGGCGCCCAGATCTCCCAGTCGGGCACCAGTTCCGCCGCCAGCCGATCCCAGAGCCGGCCCGCCAGCAGCCAGCCGTGCAGGGCCACGATCAGGGGCCGTTGCCCTGCCGGGAGTCGCTCCGGGGCGATCTGTGCTGGAGCGGATGCTGCTGCCATCAGTCAGGATCGTGGCATCCCGCCACCGCTGTTCCGTGGATCCGGCCCTCCAGCTCACCACGCTCTATGGGGAGCAGCACCGCCTCTGCCCCACACCCAAGAGCCAGGTGTCGCTGGTGCTGAGCGCCGAACGGGAGATCGACCTGATTGAGCTGGAGCAGCTGTGTGATGCCGTGGGCTGGAGCCGACGGCCGCTGCGCCGGGTGCGCAAGGCGCTCCAGCACAGCCTGCTGCGGGTGGGGCTCTGGCGCCACGATTCCCGCCTGCCCAAGCTGGTGGGCTTTGCCCGCTGCACCGGCGATGGCGTGGTGGAAGCCACGGTCTGGGACGTGGCCGTGCATCCCCACTACCAGGGCCTGGGGCTGGGCAAGGCCTTGATGGTCTACGTGCTCGATCAGCTGCGCAGCATGCAGGTGGATCGCGTCACCCTGTTTGCCGATCCCCAGGTGGTGGCCTTCTACCGGGCCCAGGGCTGGGATCTGGAGCCCCTGGAGCGTCGCTGCGCCTTCTGGTACGCACCCTAGGGCTGCTCGCCCCAGGGCCGTAGTAGCAGCGGGCGAGGGCCTCGGCATCGGCGCCCCGGCGCCAGGCCCAGCGCAGCCGGGCGTTGTCGATCGTGGTGCGCCAGACGCCCCGGGCCCGCCAGCGGCGGCCGTCCACCCGCACGGCGCCACCGAGGCTGCGCAGGCGGCCGCGACGCCGCAGGCGCTGCACCAGGTCGAGGTCCTCCATCAGGGGCAGGGGCCTGAGGCCACCGCTGGCCCAGTAGTGCTGCAGGGGAAGCAGCAGCCCCTGGTCGCCGTAGGGCAGCTGCCGCCAGCGGCTGCGCAGCCTCACCCCCAGCTCCACCAGCCGCAGGGCCAGGCCGCGGCCGTCGATCCCCAGATCGAAATACCACGCCTCCGCCGGCCTCTGCCGCGCCCGCGTCAGCCGCGATGCCCAGTCGGCCGGCAGACGCACGTCGGCATGGAGCAGCAGCAGCCACGGGCCCTGGGCCTCCCGCGCACCGAGGGCCAGCTGACGGCCGCGCCCGGGCGCACTGCGCAGCAGCCGCGCCCCCGCCAGCCGCGCCAGTTCAGGGGTGCCGTCCTGGCTGCCGCCATCCACCACCAGCACCTCGCGGACCAGGCCGGGGGCGCTGCCCAGCTGGGCCAGCAGACCCGCCAGGGCATGGCCTTCGTTGCGGGTGGCCAGCACCACGCTCAGCCAGGGTGAGGAGGCGGCCACGGCTCAGCGCCAGGGTTGCAGATCGATGGCGCGGTCGAGGTCGTGGCGCAGGGGCAGCAGGCGCGGCTCGATGCCCAGGGCCGCCGCCGCGGCCAGGGTGTGCCCCAGCACCTCGCCACTGCCCCAGGGGATGCCGCTCAGCAGCTCGGCCCTGGCGGCGGTCAGGCCGATCAGCCAGTAGCCCCCGTCCCCGGCTGGCCCCAGCACCAGGGAGGGGGCTTCAGGTTTCGCCTGGCCCAGAAGCTCGAAGGCCACCTCCAGATCGGCCCCCTCCAGGGTCGGCAGGTCACTGCCGATCAGCACCACCCGCTGGGCCCCCTCCGCCAGGGCCCGCAGCACCTGGCGCTGCAGGCGCACCCCCAGACTGCCCGCCCCCTGGTCGGTGCAGCCATCGCAGCCCAGGCTGCCCGCCCAGCGCCGCCGCTGGCGCTCCCCCAGGCCCTGGGCCGCCAGCACCACCCGGCAGCCCAGCCGGCTGCGGGTGCGGCGGGCCACCGCGAAGGTATGGGCGGTGAGGCGCCCCTGAATGGCGGCCGCCCGCCCGATTCCGAGGCCCCTGGCCAACCGACTCTTGCAGCGGCCGGGGGCCGGCCAGCGGGCCAGCACCACCAGCTGCAGTGCCCCTGATGCGCTCCCCTGGCTGGCCTGCTTCACGCCGGTTGCTCAGTTCTGCCGGGGCAGTTCGGCGGGCTGCAGGGTCAGGTTGGTGGTGGTGTTGCCGCGACGCACCACCACGGCCAGGTCATCACCCACCCTGCCCTGATCCACGGCCAGCTGCACTTCCGAGGGGTTGCGCACCCGGCGCCCGCCCACCGACTCGATCAGGTCGCAGGGCTTGAGGCCCCCCTTGGCAGCCGGGCTGTTCGGCATCACATCCACCACCACCACGCCGTTGGCCTCGGGCAGCCGGCACTGGTCGGTGGTGGCGTTGATCTCCTTGGCCAGCTGGGGGGTGAGGGCCTGCAGCCGCACACCGATGTAGGGGTGGCTGGCGAAGCCGCGCTCAAGGATCTGGGCGGCAATCTGGCGGGCCACGTTGATCGGCACCGCGAAGCTCAGGCCCGCGCCCGGGGCCTGGCGGATGGCGGTGTTGATGCCGATCACCTGGCCCCGGTCGTTGATCAGTGGCCCGCCGCTGTTGCCGGGGTTCACGGCGGCGTCGGTCTGGATGTAGGGAACCCGCTGGCCCTCGCCGACGGCGTTGGTGCGCTGGATGGCGCTGATGATGCCGGCGGTCACCGTGTTATCGAGCCCCAGGGGGTTGCCGATGGCGATCGCCCATTCGCCCGGGCGCAGCTTGGCGGAGTCGCCCAGGGGAGCCACGGGCAGGTCGGTGGCCACCACCTTGACCACCGCCACATCCGTGAGCGGATCGCTGCCGAGCACTTTGCCGGTGAGGCTGCGGCCATCGGGCAGGGTCACGCTCACCTCGCTGGCCCCATCCACCACGTGGGCATTGGTGAGCAGCACACCGTCAGAGCGGGTGATGAAGCCGGAGCCCTGGCCCTGCTGCTCCTGGATGGTCGGTCCGCGGCCGAACAGCCCACCGAGGGGGTTGATCACCCGTTTGGTGGTGTCAATCCGCACCACCGATGGTCCCACCTTCGCCACGGCGTCCACGATCACGTTGTTGCCCGGCTGCAGGGGCGGCACGGGGGCGGCGTCGCTGATGCGCGCGTTGCCCTGCTCGGGCTGGCCAGGCAGCTGCGGCAGCTGGGGCAGATTCGGCAGCCGAGGCAGGACGCTGGCACAGCCTGTGAGCAGCAACGTGCCGATCAGTCCGGCGCTGGGCCAGGGGCGGAAGCAGGGCATGGTCGACTCAGGGGGACGGCTGAAGGGACGGGGGGTGTGCCCCGGTTGGCCTGGGGCTCATTTAAGACCGAGAGGCGGCTGTTGATCTGCCTATATTCGGCACCCGCGTGGGGGCCCTTGGTGCAGCAGAGAGACGAGCTGTGGCACCAGGTTCAGCAGGCCCTCCAGGCCCGGTTCAGCAAACCCACCTTCGAAACCTGGATTCGCCCGGCGCTCTGCCTGGGACTTGAAGCTGACACCCTGGTGCTCGAGGCGCCCAACAGTTTCGCCTGCGGCTGGCTGCGTAAAAACTATCTCGACACGATCGAGGTCGTGGCCAGCGAGATCGCCGGCCGGCCGCTGCGGATTGAGATCGGCACGGCCGCTCCGGACGCTGTCCTCCCGGACCGGGGCGGCCCAGGCGCCCCGGGCACGGGTGCCTTGGCAGGGAATTCCATGGCCAACCGCTCCAAGGGCGCGGCCCCGGCCCCACCTGCGGCGGCCCATGGCGCCACTGCCAACGGCAGACCTGGCCCTGCCGGATCGCCAGGCAGTGGTCTCAACCCCCGCTACGTGTTCAACCGCTTCGTGGTGGGTCCCAACAGCCGCATGGCCCATGCCGCGGCCCTGGCGGTGGCTGAGGCCCCTGGCCGGGAGTTCAACCCCCTGTTCATCTGCGGCGGGGTGGGTCTGGGCAAGACCCATCTGATGCAGGCCATCGGCCACTACCGCCTGGAGATCAACCCGGAAGCTCGGGTGTTCTATGTCTCCACCGAAACCTTCACCAACGACCTGATCCAGGCGATCCGCAAAGACGGCATGCAGGCCTTTCGCGACCGCTACCGCGCCGCCGATCTGATCCTGGTGGATGACATCCAGTTCATCGAGGGCAAGGAGTACACCCAGGAGGAGTTCTTCCACACCTTCAATGCCCTGCACGAGGCCGGCCGCCAGGTGGTGATCGCCTCCGATCGGCCCCCCAGCCAGATCCCGCGCCTGCAGGAGCGGCTGATCTCACGCTTCTCGATGGGTCTGATCGCCGACATCCAGGCCCCGGATCTGGAAACCCGCATGGCGATCCTGCACAAGAAGGCCGAACAGGAGCAGATGGCCCTGCCCCGCGATCTGATCCAGTTCATCGCCGGGCGCTTCACCTCCAACATCCGCGAGCTGGAGGGGGCCCTCACCCGGGCCGTGGCCTTCGCCTCGATCACCGGTCTGCCGATGACGGTGGAGTCGGTGGCGCCGATGCTCGATCCGGCCGGCCGGGACGTGGAGGTGAAGCCCGAGCAGGTGCTTGAGAAGGTGTCGGAGGTGTTCGGTGTGGGAGGCGATGAGATGCGCAGCCCCAGCCGCAAGCGGGCCGTGAGCCAGGCCCGCCAGGTGGGCATGTACCTGATGCGCCACAGCACCAACCTCTCCCTGCCGCGCATCGGCGAGGTGTTCGGCGGCAAGGATCACTCCACCGTGATGTATGCGGTGGAGCAGATCGAAAAGAAGCTCCATGCCGACCCCTCCCTGGCCCGGCAGGTGCAGCAGGTGCGCGACCTGCTGCAGATCGACTCGCGCAAGCGCCGCTGAGGGCGCCGGGGGCTCAGTTGCAGCCCTGCACCGAGATCCGGTAGCTGAAGCCGAGGGCGCCGGGATCGTTGCTGGCACCCACTTTGAAGTTCATCTGGCTGGCCTGCTTGCCGGGCACCGCTTCAAATGGTCCGAACTCCTTACCCGTGCCGATGGGGGGGGTCATGCTGGCGTTGATCACCTGCAGGCTGGTGCCATCACTGAACTTCATGTAGCCCTCCACCGGATACTCGGCGTTGGCGTCTGAGGAGTTGGCCGTGAAGAAGAACTTGTATTGCTCGTAGGGGCGATCCACGATGAAATCAGTGTTCCAGTTCGTGCGGCCCAGCAGCTTGCCGCGGCTCACGGTCTTGGCCACCACCGGGTTCTGGCCGTCACCACCGATCGGTTGCAGGAAACTGCAGGTTTCGGCCCGCACCGTGGTGGCGGAGGCCAGGGTGAGGGTGAGGGCGGCGGCTGAACCGCGCAGCAGGGACTGCAGAAGCTGACGGCGGGACGACTTGATCACTGCGAAGGAAAGCTGCACAGCAGGGCTGGGGGGGGGGGTCGGCGTTGAGCGTAGATCGCAACCTGGCGGTTGGCAGTTAGCTGCAGACAGCGCGATGCTGGTTGCTGACAGCCGCCTCGTGCCCAGACATCCTCCTGGGGCCGGGTAGGGTCGTGGGGTCCCTTGCCGGTGCCCGATGTCCACCATGCAGCCACTTCAGCCATCGGCTCGGACGACTCCCCTGAGGCGTGTCCCAGGAGCTCCAGTTCTGGCCGCTGCCCTGGCCGCTGCTCTCGGTGGCAGCCTGGTCGCGGGCCCTGCCCAGGCTCAGACCCAGATCTGGCAGCGGCAGGGTGCACCGCCAGCGGCCGGGTCCCAGGTGGTGCCGGAAAATTGCACCACCGGCAGCGATGGCGCCATCACCTGCGGCACCCGTGTGGAGGGGGATGAAGGGCGCCGCCCTGCCGCTCCCCGCCTCGAACTGTTCCCGAACTGAGTGCGTCCGCCGAACCGGCCCCGTCCTTCAGGTGAGGGGCCGGGCCGGATCGAGGCCCTCCACTTCCCCCTGGAACACCCTGGAGGCCGTGATGTCCCCGGCCTCCAGAGTCATCAGATCCAGCTTGGTGAGGGCCTTGCCCATGCCACTGAACAGCCGGTTGGCCTGGCGCATGCGGGCGCGATCGATGGCGTTGCGGATGGAGCGGGCATTGGCGAAGAAGGGCAGCTGCATGCGGCGCTGGATGTAGTCCGCGAAGGCGGAGCGGGCTTCATCGCTGAGACGGTAGTTCTCGGCAGCCAGAATCAGCTGGGCGATCGCCAGCAGCTCTTCGGCGCTGTAGTCGGGGAAGTCGATGTGATTGGCCACCCGCGATGAAAGACCGGGGTTGGATTGGTAGAAGATGTCCATCCGATCCTTGTAGCCCGCGAAGATCACCACCAGATCGTCGCGCTGGTTCTCCATCACCTGCAGCAGGATCTCGATCGCCTCAGCGCCATAGTCGCGCTCATTTTCAGGGCGGTAGAGGTAGTAGGCCTCATCGATGAACAGCACGCCCCCCATGGCTTTCTTGAGCATCTCCCTGGTCTTGGGAGCGGTGTGGCCGATGTACTGCCCCACCAGATCATCGCGGGTGGCGGTGATCACATGGCCCTTGCGCACATAGCCCAGCCCGTGCAGGATCTTGCTCATCCGCTCGGCCACGGTGGTCTTGCCGGTGCCCGGCCGACCGGTGAAGGACATGTGCAGCGAGGGCGGCGCCGTTTCCAGCCCCACCTGCTGGCGGGCCCGGTTCACCACCAGCAGGGCGGCGATCTCGCGGATGCGCGCCTTCACCGGCCGCAGGCCGATCAGTTCGCGGTCGAGCTGATCGAGCACCTCCTGCACCCCGGCCCCCTCGTAGGCCGCCCTCAGGTCCACCGCCAGGCCCAGGTCTGTCACGGGCCGCCGTCAGCTGGGGGGGCAGCGGGGCAGAGGGCATCGATGGCGGCGGCGAACGCCTGGTCTTCAGGCCCGATCAGCTCCTGCTCGGGCTCAGGCCGCAGGGTGAGGTTCACATAGGTTCGCCCGAAGCTGATGTCCGGATAGCGCCCCAGCTGCTCGGAGAGATCGTTGAGCTGCTCGAGGAAGGCGCGGGTGGCCCCGTAGTCGCCGAACTCGATGCGCCGCTCCAGGCGCTCGGCGCGGTCGGGCTTGGGCCGGGGAGTCCAGGTCTGCTCCATGGTCAGACCCTAGGCCAGCGCTGGGTTGGCGCGCACCCAGCGGCTCTCCGTCAGGCAGTCGGTGCGGGCCTCGGCGAGCCGCTCGGCCCAGGCGCCGGCGTAGGCCTGGTTGGCGGCCTGCTGGCTGGCCTCGCTGCAGGCCAGGCCGTGGGGCATGGTGCCCTGGATGGCGGCCTCGGTGACGCAGAACATCGCCTTCTGGAAGCTGCGGCAGATGTTCACGTGGATGTCACCCTCGCCGCGGCCGTGCTGGTCGTACCAGCGGTGCAGGGTCTCGGGCAGATGGCGCGCCATGTCGTGCATCAGCAGGCTGGGCGGGATGCCGGCCCCCATGGTGGGCAGGGGATCGGCGTAGAGGGCGCCGTAGGCGAAACGGGCCTGGTCGGGAGCGATCTGCTGGGCCTGGGCGTTGAAGCTCACGGTGCCGAAGAACGGCGTGCCGCGCAGGAACACCGCTTCCACGTAGGGCACCGCCACGTCGATCAGAAAGCTGAGGCCTGCCTCGGGGGGCAACACCCAGTGCCGCTGGCCGCCCAGCTCCACGGCGTAGGTGATCGGAGCGGCAGCTGCCTGCACCAGCCCCTGCCGGATGTAATCCACCACAGCGGCCATCGTGCCGATCCGGCCCTCGCGTTCCTCGACCGCCAGGGCCAGGAACAGATCGCTCATCACCCGCCAGAACTGGCCGAGGGCATGGGTGGTGGCGGCGGCGCGGATCAGCTCCGGCAGGAAGCCCGGGAACAGCGGATGGAGCAGGGCCAGCAGGGGATCACGCCGAAGCTTGGCGGCGATGATGCCGGCGCAGCCAGCGGCGAAGTCGGTGGAGTCGAGATACCCATCCAGTCCGCCCGTGCCGTGCCAGAGCATGGTCTTCATGCAGTACTCGGCATACTCGTAATTGAGGCGGTCGTGCCGGAGGTTGCGCCAGATCCGCGCCGGGCTCGGATCCCCATCCAGATACTTGAGCAGGGGAAAGGGATTGAGAAACTGGCGCTCGGCCTGAAAGATCAGGTTGGTGCTGTAGGCATCCAGCACGGCGCCATAGCTCTCCAGCACCCCCACCACCTGCAGCCGCTGCTCCGCCGAGTCGGCCACCAGGGTCTGGCCACTGAGCAGCCGCTGGCCCAGCTCAGCCGTTGTGAGCCTGCCACCCTGCACGGTGAGATCGGCCGGGATCACAGGCATCAGCCCGGCCCCCCGGAGGCCAGCTGCCCGGCCAGGGCCGGCAGCTGCGCCATGGCGGTGGTGGTGGCCTCACTCAGGTGCCCGAGGCCGCCGGGCGCCAGGCCCAGCAGCACCACGCCGATGGCAAGGGCGATGGCCGGCACCGTTTCGCGCGCCGCCACGACGGGCAGCTGGATGTCGAGCCGGCTCGACTGCAGCGGATCCTCGGCGGCCGTGATGGCCAGGCGGCCGAAGAAGGCCCGGTTCACCAGCAGCAGGAAGTACACCGCCGTGAGCCCTGAGCCCACCATGCAGCAGAGGGTGGCCAGCGGGTAGGGGCCGAGGCTGCCCCGGAACACCAGGAATTCGGCGATGAAGCCCGCCATGCCGGGCATGCCCGCGCTGGCCATCACGGCCAGGATCATCAGTGAGCCGCTGAGCGCCAGACCCCGCTGGGGGTTGAGCAGACCCTTCAGCACCGCGAGATCGCGGCTGCCCGTCTTGCGGTACACGATCCCCACCAGCAGGAACAGCAGGGCCGAAATCAGGCCATGGCTCACCATCTGGAACTCGGTGCCCAGCAGGCTCACCGGCGACGCCGCCGCCGCCGCCAGCAGGATGTAGCCCATGTGCCCCACGGAGCTGTAGGCCACCATCCGCTTCATGTCCTGCTGGGCGATCGCCGCCAGTGATCCAAATACCACCGAGATCGCCGCCCACACCGCCAACCCCGGCGCCAGCACGGTCCAGGCCTCAGGGAACAGCCCCATGCCGAAGCGCAGCAGGCCGTAGGTGCCCAGCTTCAGCAGCACGCCGGCCAGCAGCACCGACACCGGCGTGGAGGCCTGGGTGTGGGCATCCGGCAGCCAGGTGTGGAAGGGCACCAGCGGCATCTTGATGCCGAAGCCCACCAGCAGCGCCAGCAACAGCACGATCTGGCTACCCAGTCCCAGCTGCTCGGTCGTCACGGCGGTGGGGCTGAAGTTCACCGTTCCGCTGAGCAGGGCCAGGCCCAGAAAGGCCGCCAGGATCAGCATTCCTGAGAGGGCCGTGAAGATCAGGAACTTGGTGGCCGCGTAGGCCCGCCCGGCGCCCCCCCAGATGGAGATCAACAGCCACAGGGGGATCAGTTCGAGCTCGTAGAAGAGCAGGAACAGCAGCAGGTTGTCGGCCAGGAAGGCCCCGTTCACGGCCCCGCTGATCAGCAGCAGCAGGGCGAAGTAGAGGCGCGGTCGTCGGCTCAGGTCGCGGCTGCAGACCACGGCCACCAGGCTGAGGCCGGCGTTCATCAGCACCAGCGGCAGCGACAGGCCATCCACCCCGAGCCGGTAGTCGAGGCCCAGCCCCGGCAGCCAGGCGTGCACCTCCTGCAGCTGCAGGCCGCTCTGGCCGGGGTCGAAGGCCAGCAGCACGGCGAGGCTGAGGCCCAGCTGCAGGCTGAGCAGGGCGATGCAGGCCTGGCGCAGCCGGGCGGCAGTGGCCTGCCTCGGCCAGGCCAGCAGGCCCAGGCCGCCGGCCAGGGGCAGCAGCAACAGCAACGAGAGCAGGGGCAGGGCACTCATGGGCCGCCTCCGCCGAGCCAGGCCAGGCAGGCGGTCAGCGTCACGATCGCCACCACGGCGGTGAGCAGGTACGACTGCAGCTGCCCGCTCACCCCCAGCTTCAGACCCTCGGCACTCTGCAGCGAGAGCCGACCGAAGCCGTTCACCACGCCGTTCACCAGGCGTCGATCCAGCCCGTCGCTGAGGCGGGCCAGGGCCGCCACCAGGGCCACCAGCGTGCTGCGGTAGGCCGCCTCGCTGTAGAAGTCGAAGGCCAGCAGGTCCTGCAGACCGCGCAGGGCCGGGGGGCTGGAGCGGCTGCGCACTGCATCGAGGGGCAGCCAGACGCCGATCCCCACCCCCAGCAGCCCGCTGCCTGCCACCGCCAGGCCGATGGGCCAGGCGAAGGAGGCCAGGCCAGGCACCGGATCCAGCCGGGCCAGCAGCAGGGGGGTGAGCAGCACCAGCACGCTGAGGCTCACCATCGGCAGGGCCATCAGCCAGATCACCTCCGGCGTGCGGCGGGTCTTGGGCCTCACGGCACCCAGAAACACGCTGCGGAACACCCGGCAGAGGTTCACGGCCGTGAGGGCATTGGTGATCAGCAGCACCGCGGCGAAGGCGGGGGCGCCGTCCAGGAGAGCCTCCACGCCCAGGCCGAAGCACCAGAAGCAGCCCAGGGGCAGCAGCCCCACCAGGCCGGCGCTCCCCACCACAAAGGCCGTGGCGGTGGCCGGCATGCGGCTGCCGATGCCGCCCAGCTCGGTGAGGTCCTGGCAGTTGGTGGCGGCGATGACGCTGCCCACACCCATGAACAGCAGCGCCTTGGCCAGGGCGTGGGAGAACAGCAGCAGCACGGCGATACCGGGCTGCTGCAGGGCGATGGCAATGAACACCAGCCCCACATAGGAGGTGGTGCCGTAGGAGCAGGCCCGCTTCAGGTCCACCTGGGCCAGGGCCACGAGCGCTCCGCCCAGGGCGCTGATCGTGCCCACCGCCAGCAGCACGTCCGTGGCCACCGGAGAGAGCAGCAGCAGCGGCATCAGTTTCAGCAGCACCAGCGCTCCGGCGGTGACCACGGCTGAGTTGCGCAGGATCGAGGCCGGGTTGGGGCCCTCCATGGCCTCATCGAGCCAGAGATGCATCGGGAACTGGGCACACTTGCCCATCGGTCCGGCGATCAGCCCCAGGCCCAGCAGGGTGCCGGCCAGGGGGGTGAGGCTGCCGTCGGCGTGGGCGGCTGCGGCCCAGCTGTAGAGATCGGTGAACTCCAACGAGCCGGCCCAGGCCGAGAGCGCCACCACGCCCATCAGCAGCAGCACATCACCCACCCGCTTGGTGAGGAAGGCATCGCGGGCCGCCGTGACCACCAGCGGCTGGGCATACCAGAACCCCACCAGCAGGTAGGTGGAGAGGGTGAGCATCTCCAGCAGGAAATAGCTCATGAACAGGTTGCTGCTCAGCACCACCCCACAGAGGGCGCCTTCGAAGAAGCCCACCAGGGCGTAGAAGCGCGCCAGCGCCCACTCCTTGTCGAGGTAGCCAAGGGCAAACACCTGGGCCAGCAGGCTCAGCAGGGTCACCAGCGCCAGGGCCGCCAGGTTGGTGGGCGAGAGGTCGAAGCCCAGGCTGAGGCTGAGGTCGGCGGCGGAAAACCAGGGGATGGCCAGATGGGCCGGGCCGTGCAGGTTCACCTCCCAGGCCACCAGAGCGCCGTGGACCACGGCCAGCAGGGTGACCAGCAGGTTGAGGTAGGCCGCCGGCCGGGGACCCTGGCGCGGCAACCAGCCCCAGGCCCAGGGCAGCGAGAGCAGCATGCCGCTGAACCCGTACAGCGGGATCAGCCAGGCCAGCTGGATCGAGAGGGGCAGGGGATCAGTCATCGGCTGGTCCCTCAGGCGGCCCGGAGCCAGCCGAGCTCAGCGCTGCTGCTCCCGGGCCGCTGCGGGCTCAGAAGGTCGCGCGATCGAGGTCGGGGCCTGGGTGCGCGCCCAGCTGACGCAGCCAGATGGCCAGCTCCTCCCCATGGGAATGCTCGTCGCGCCAAAGTTCGTGGAAGAAGGCTTCATTCTCTCCGTCTCCGATCTGAACACAGAAGCGCACCGCCTCGGCGTAATGATTGATGAGGTCGGCCTCCATGGCGCTGTTGTGGCGCAGTAAGCCAGTCAGATCTGGGGCGTGGGTGACCGGCTGCAACTGCGAAGCGGCCGGAGCCACGCCCAGGCTGAGCATTCGCTGCACCAGCTTTTCGGCATGCCGGAGTTCTTCCACGGTTTCCTCGCGGAAGCGTTTGGCGGCCTCGGCCTCGCCCCAGATCTCCAGCAGGGAGGCCTGGGTCATGTACTGCTGCACGGCCGTGAACTCGAGGCTCAGGGCGCGACCCAGATAGCCCAGCACGCGCGGATGGGCGGCGTCCATGGGCATTACAGGCGGCGGATGGTCTCAGTGCTTTGCAGGGCGGGCTCCACCTCGGTGTGGGGGCGGGCAATGATGTGGGCTGCCACCAGGCCATCCCCCACCCGCTCACAGGCGTCGGCACCGGCTCGCACCGCTGCGTTCACGGCGCCGGTTTCCCCCCGCACCATGACCGTGACGTAGCCACCGCCCACGAATTCGCGGGCCACCATGGTGACCTCAGCGGCCTTGGTCATGGCGTCAGCCGCCTCGATGGCAGGCACCAGACCGCGGGTTTCGATCATGCCGAGGGCGATGCCGTGAACGGTGGGAGCCATGGGGGAGGTTGCGGAGGAGGACGAAGAGGCGGGGGGCCGGGTGCCACTGGAGCCGCCGGAGCGGCGGCTGCTGCGGCTGCTGCTGGAGCGCTGGCTGGTGCTGGAGGCGGGGGGCAGAGCCCTGGACCGGGTGGTGGTGCTGGCTGCGGAACGTGCCGTGGTAGTCGTTGCCGCCGCCAGGGCGGGAGAGCTGGGCTGGGCTGCGCTGGGCTTCAGAGGGGTGGGGGCGGCCGTTGCCGCCGGGCTGGTGGACGTGGACGCCGGCGCTGGCGCCGGCTTGGCGCTGCTGGCGTCACCGGCGCCCCCTGAGGCGGCGGACTTGCCGGTCGATCGGGTGGTCGGTGTGGCCATGGCGGGGCGCGGGGGAACGGGAACGGGGTGAGATCGGCGGAGCGGCTGCCGCGGGAGGCAGCAGCCGTGGGAGCGTCAGCTAGCCATCCGGTTCCCAGAAATCAATGATTCCTGCGATGGTCAGATCAATCTGTGCATCGGGCACACCACAGGCAAACCGGGCGGCGGAGCCGCTGGACGTGA
This sequence comes from Paraciimarium castrense LEGE 11436, assembly GCF_056633055.1. Classification (NCBI taxonomy): domain Bacteria; kingdom Bacillati; phylum Cyanobacteriota; class Cyanophyceae; order Synechococcales; family Prochlorococcaceae; genus Paraciimarium; species Paraciimarium castrense. The sequence continues at coordinate 82,874 of NZ_JBSJOW010000001.1, forward strand.
ACACCCAGTTCCCCACGGAGGCCCCGACGGGATCCACGGCCACCGAGAGCTTGCCTTTGACGTTGCGCAGCACCCTCAGGTTCCAATGGCCCATGCCACTGACCCGCTGGCTGCAGACGAGAGAGCCGGTCACCTGCATGATCTCCATCAAGAGTCCTCCCCTGGTGCAGGGCTGGATGACCGGGCTGGGCTGGGGGGCGGACTGGTCGGTTTGAGCGGGTCGGGATCCCAGTGGTCGATGATCCCCACGATCGTCAGATCGCTGGGATACGACTTGCTGCCGGCAGCTTCGCGAGCCGCCGAACTCCCCACGCAGATCACCCAGTCACCAGGGATGCAGCCCACCGCGTCCACCGCCACTTTCTGGGTGCTGCCATCGAGCACCACCTGGAGCAGCTTGTGTTCGAATCCGGGGATGCGGTTGGTGGACACCAGCGGTTTGAGCACCTTGCAGATCAACATCTCAGTGGCCTCCCGCAGCGGCGAACACGATGGTGGAGGCCACCACTTCTGCTGGGATGTGGCGGTCCTGGTCGCGGATGGTGAGCAGAGCGTGGAGCAGGCCCTGCTGACAGAGCTCGGCGTAGCGGCTCTCAATGGCGGCCTGTACCCGCTGACAATGGCGCACCGCCCGTTCCCGTGCCCCAGGCACCTGACCGTGGTAATCAAAGCGCACCACCACCGGCACGGGCAGCCCCCGCGACACGTTCAGCCCCCGGAAGATCTTCACGCCCACATCCAGGTCGGCGGCGCCCTCTTCCACGGTGTCCATGTAGGCGAAGTAGGTGAGGTTGCGCAGGTGGATTTCCTTGAAGCCGATCCCCACGCCGATGAACCGCTCCGCGTGGCTGGCGTCGTCATAGGCGCCGCCATGGAACTGGCGCACGTAGTCGATCTGGGAGATGTTGTGCTCCAGCAAGCGGGCCACGAGGCTCACCATGCCGGGGTCAGGTGCGGAAGCCGCGGCCTGACGCACCAGGTCCTGCAACCGCTGGCGGGCCTGCTCGGGGTTCAGGTCGGCCGTGGCGGCATAGGCGTCCTGGGCATCGAGCCAGCGCTCCAGGTTGGTGCTGCCATCCATGCCCGGCACGTGCACCCGGATGGCATCGGTGTCGGTGTCGATGCCCAGCAGCAGCAGATCCACCGAGGCCCCGCAGCAGAAACTGTTCTCCACGGCCTGCTGGAAGTCCTGCAGCCGCAGCAGCCCACAGGAGGCGGCCAGACCGTCGTTGCTGCCGTGGGCTGCGCAGCCCTCATGGCTTGGATCCCTGGAGCTGAAGTGGTACATCACCACCTTCAGATAGCGGGTGTCCGCATGGGCGGGATTGGGGATCCCTTCCCGGTAGCGGAGGTGCTCGGTCTTCACCCAGCGGTTCACCGTGTTCTCCACATCAAAGAGGGCGCCGGCGTGGGGCCTGCGCCGCACCGAACTGAAAGGCAGCCTCAGGCCGTAGGCGATGGCATGGGCCAGGCGTCCGTCGGCACAGGGAGTGATGTCGAGCAGGTGGAAGCCACACTCCAGCAGGAAGGCATTGAAGGCCTGGGCGGCCTCACTGCCAGCCTGGCCGCCGAGGGGGTCCCCGTTGAAAAAGGCTGCGCTGGTCTGTTCGTAGGTCTCGAACACACACCAGGCAAACAGGGTGCGCATGTCCAGCTGGCTGACCCAGGCTTTTTCCAGGATCGGCAGGGGCAGGGCATAGCCCAGCTGGTCCTGGGCGATCGCCTGGGCCTGGTCAACGAAATCGTCCTCGTGCTGGAGGGCCGACAGCTGCTTGAGCACCGGCACGATGCGGTCGAAGGCCTGCTTCACCCCGTCGTCGTAGGCCTGCAGCGCTCGGTTGGCGCCCAGATCGGTGAGCGGATGGGTGCTGGAGCCGCGGCCAACTCCTTCCCCGGCCCGGCCGGAGAAGGAGTTGGTGAAGACTGCCGTGCGCCTCGCTGGCCGGCCGAGGCTGGCGGCCTTCGAACTGGTGAGGCGTGTCCGCCGGCCCCGGCTGGCGGCGCTGGGCGTCGCGGAAGGCCGGGCGGTCTGCATGGCGGCCCTGGCCCGGGTGCCCCGCAGGGGAACAGTGGGCTGGCCGCCGTTGTCAGCGGGGAGGCTGCCCGGATCCCTGCTGGATCCCGGGCGGCGGCGCTGGGCTGTGGGGGCGAGCGAAGCGTTGCTGGGGCGGAAGGATCGGCGCGGCATGGGCGAATCAGCCGCGGGCCCCACCGGAGACCGTGATCAGGGATCCGGCCTGGGTGTTGCCGCTGGAGCCGGTCACCCGGCTCACCGGTTCGGGCACCGTGTCGTTGCGCTTGGGCTGGGCGCCTGGCATGGCGCTCATGGGGCCGACGCGGGTGGGGTTGCGGCGGCGGGCGGAACTGCCCTCGGTGCCGGTCACATGCTCGCCCCGATCCCAGTCGTCGCCAGTGATTTTGAGCCCAGCGGAGATGCCTTCACCGGTCACCCGGGAGGTGGGGCGCACGTCCTGGTCCACGCTCACGGGAGCCGGCGAGACCTGGATGGGCCCGCGGGAGAGCTGGGTGCCGCGGTGATCGAAGCGGAACTGTTCGGTGCCGGTGACCTGACCGGCCGCCAGGTCAAAAGGGCCGGTGATGCGTCTCCCCTGTTCGTAGGCATTGCCGGTGACGCCACCGCCCTGCTGGCGAGCTGTCTGGGCGGCTCGGGCGGGGGACTGAACGCTGAACCGCTGCCAGGGGGCTGATTCGAGCGATTGGGGGTAGTCGGCGTCCTGGGCGTTGGCGGCACCACAGGCGGCGGCCAGCTGGTCACCCCCCACGTAGGGGGTGCCGGTGACGGGTTCACAGGCGCCGCGTCCGGCTCCGGTCATCACACCGCCAATCCCAGGCTGGATCCCACTCATGCGGCTGGAGCCCCGCACGGGAGTGCGTTGACGGATCTCCCGCACGGCCGGAGTGGAGCAGTAGTCGGAGGCCTGTTCCAGGCCGGCGTAGGGGGTGCCGGTCACCGACTTGCAGGTTCCTGGTTCGTCCCCGGTGACCTTGTCGCTGCGGCCGGTGCGGGTGCCGCTCACCACCTGGGCACGGTTGGTCACGCTGAAGCCCACCTTGGGGGCTTCCGGTTCAGGAACCGAGCCGCAGAAGGCGGCGTATTGCTGACTGCCGACGTATTCATCGCCGGTGACCAGGCGGCAGCTGCCGGGCTCGTCACCGGTGACCCGCTGGCCACGGCCCACGTGGGTGCCGGTGACGCTGGTGCCCCGCAGGGTGTGGAGCGAGTCCACCTTGGTGGGGGCCCGGCCGGGGGTCGGCGGTTCGGCGCCGAGGTATTGGTCGCCGGTGAGCTGCAGGCCTGAGCCGGGCTCATCGCCGGTGACCCGCTCGGAGCGACCCACCATCACTCCGGAGACCGGCTGGCCACCAAGGGTCTGGCTCCTGCCCACCTTGCGGGGGCTGGCTTGGGCTGTGCCGCAATAGGACGCCATCTGGTTGGCCGACACGTACTCGGTGCCGGTGACCAGCTTGCAGGTGCCGGGCTCATCGCCGGTGACCTTTTCGGAGCGTCCCACCTCGTTGCCTGTCACCCGGTTGCCGTGGCTGGTGTCCGTGAGCCGAACTTTGGCTGGCTGGCGGCTGGGAGCGTCGCTCTGACAAAAGGTCTGGAACACCTCGGCGCCCAGGTATTCGGTGCCGGTGATGGCACGGCAGGTGGCGGCCTCGTTGCCGGTGGTCTTGGGCGAGCGGTTGGCCTGGGTGCCCGTGACCACCTGGCCCGAGGGGGTTTCACTCACGCCTACTTTCCAGTGGGCATCAGCCGTGGCGGCCTGCTGGGCGCCGTGCCGGTTGGGCCCGCAGGGGCGGGTGCCGCCGCTGCGGCAGGAGCCGGCACTGCCCACCTTGGCCTTCAGTTCGCGCACCTTCTGGGCGAGCTCGCGGGTGCTGATGTCTGGATTGCCCTGGCGGGCCAGGCTGGCGGCGGTGCTGTTGGTGGGGGCGTTGGCCGATTTGCCGCGCTTGGAGAGGGCCTCCCGCCTGGCCAGCACAAGGGCACGGCTGGGGTTGTGCTGTGCCTGGGCCCGCTTGATGTTGCGGCGCTCGGCGGCTCCACCGCCGCCGGAGCCGATGCGGGAGCTCGACAGGCTGAGATTGAGGGAGGAACGGCTGCTGGGGCTGCCGCCATTGGCCGGCGCCTGCGCTGCCGGCGTCGAGCTGGCCAACGGCTCGCTGCTGGTAGCGGCGCTGGTGCCGCGGCTCACAGACAGGCCAAGATCCGTTCTGGTGCGATCGCGGGAGGTGCTGGCGCGCTTGCCCTTCTGGGTGAGGGCCTCGCGGCGGGCCAGGGCCATCTCACGGCTGTGGTTGAGCACCCGCCTGGTGGGGGTGCTGCGCGGCGCGGCAGGGGCGCTCAGGGAGAGGCCCGAACGGCTGGGGGCACGGCCGGGAGCGGCACTGGATTCAGCAGCAGAGGCCTGGGTTTCGCTTGAGCGCGCCAGGCGAACGTCTTCGGCGGTGCGCACCCGGCTCGGGCTGGAGACAAATTTCCCCACGGCTTTTTTACCCCCTGTGGTGAGGGCCCGGCGGCGCTCAAGTGCTGCTTCCCGACTGGATGTGCTGGCCATGTCCGCCCGTCGTGTAGAGATCGCTGTGGATAGGCCTTCGGGGCCTGAAACGTCAGCCGCCGGCGCCGCCGACGGAGAGTGGGGATGGTTGCAGGCAATGCTGCAACCATCAGGGGTCTGTCAAAGGCAGCTGGAGTCAGCGGCCCTCGAACACCACGAAGCAGGAACCCTGGCTCTGGATGTAGGCGTCGTAGCCGACCAGACGCACGTGGTGGTCGGGGTAGGCACGGTGGCAGGCCTCAAGTTCGCTCACGATCACGCCGAGATCCTTCTCACCGAAGAAGGGGAGCTTCCAGTACGACCAGTAGGTCGCCATGGAGCGGCTGGGATGAACGTGCTCGATCAGGGGGCTCCAACCCTGGGCAATGATGTAGGCGATCTGGTCGTAGATCTCGTCCTGGGTCATCGGCGGGAGGAAGCCGAAGGTCTCCAGGGTGGCGACTGTTTGGTAGTCACCCACGGTGCTCTTGAAGGGCATGGGGATCCTGTGGGGGATGGGATGAATGGATGCGGTTCTGAATCACCGGAGGAGCAGGGAGGACGAACCCACCAGCTCCTGCCGTCAGGGTGTGATCAGTTGACGTCGAGCTTGTCGACGGTGTCGAACTCGAACTTGATCTCCTTCCAGGTTTCGAGAGCGATGGCCAGCTCGGGGCTGTGCTTGGCGGCCTCCATGAGGATGTCGCGGCTTTCCTTCTCGATTTCCCGACCGGCGTTGCGCGCCTTGACGCAGGCTTCCAGGGCCACCCGGTTGGCGGCGGCGCCGGCGGCCGAACCCCAGGGGTGACCGTGGGTGCCACCACCGAACTGGAGCACGGAGTCGTCGCCGAAGATGGCCACCAGGGCTGGCATGTGCCACACGTGGATACCGCCTGAGGCGACGGCGAACACGCCGGGCATGGAGGCCCAGTCCTGGTCGAAGAAGTTGCCGCGGCTGCGGTCTTCGGGCACGAACGACTCGCGCAGCTGGTCGATGAAGCCGAGGGTGGTCTGGCGATCGCCCTCGAGCTTGCCCACCACGGTGCCGGTGTGGAGCTGGTCACCACCGGAGAGGCGCAGGCACTTGGCCAGCACCCGGAAGTGGATGCCGTGCTTGGGGTGACGGTCGATCACCGCGTGCATGGCGCGGTGGATGTGGAGCAGCATGCCGTTCTTGCGGCACCAATGCGCCAGACCGGTGTTGGCCGTGAAGCCACCCGTGATGTAGTCGTGCATGATGATCGGCTGGCCGAGTTCCTTGGCGAACTCGGCCCGCTCGTACATCTCCTCAGGAGTGGCGGCGGTGCAGTTGAGGTAGTGCCCCTTCTTCTCACCGGTTTCTTCCTGGGCGAGTTGCACGGCCTCGGCCACGAACTCGAAGCGGTTCTGCCAGCGCTGGAAGGGCTGGGAGTTGATGTTCTCGTCGTCCTTGGTGAAGTCGAGACCACCGCGCAGGCACTCGTACACCACGCGGCCGTAGTTCTTGCCGCTGAGGCCGAGCTTCGGCTTGATCGTGCAACCCAGCAGGGGACGGCCGTACTTGTTCATCCGGTCGCGCTCGACCTGGATGCCGTTCGGCGGACCCATGCAGGTCTTGATGAAGGCCAGGGGGAAGCGGATGTCCTCCAGGCGCAGGTGGCGCAGGGCCTTGAAGCCGAACACGTTGCCGACCAGGGAGGTCAGCACGTTGGTGACGGAACCTTCCTCGAACAGGTCGAGGGGGTAGGCGATGAAGGCGTAGAAGGCCTCCTTGTCGCCGGGCACGTCTTCGATGCGGTAGCAGCGGCCTTTGTAGAAGTCGAGATCCGTGAGGAGCTCAGACCACACAGCTGACCAGGTGCCGGTGGAGGATTCAGCGGCCACGGCGGCAGCCACCTCCTCCTTGGGCACACCTTCCTGGCCGGTACATTTGAAGCAGGCCAGCAGGTCGGTGTCGAGGGGGACGTAATCAGGAGTCCAATACGTGTCGCGGTACTCCTTGACGCCTGACTCGTACTTCTTGCTCATGGAGATTCTCCGGTTGGGTCGGTTAAGGGAATGACGAAAGAACGCCTCAGGCGTTCAGGGCCTCAGTCCTTGGAACCCACGAAACCGGCACTGCCGCTCAGGGCAGGCTCCACTTCGCGGTGGGGGCGGGCGATGATGTGGGCCGCCACCAGGCCGTCGCCCACGCGCTCACAGGCGTCAGCCCCGGCGCGCACGGCAGCGTTGACAGCGCCGGTCTCGCCGCGCACCATCACGGTCACGTAGCCGCCGCCGACGAACTCGCGGGCGATGAGACGCACTTCGGCGGCCTTGGTCATGGCGTCTGCCGCTTCAATGGCGGGCACCAGACCGCGGGTTTCAATCATGCCGAGGGCGATGCCCATGGTTTCGTTAGCCATTACCTGCTCCTTAAGGAGGGGGTGGAATGTTCGCAGGCAACCATGCTCCGCCGCCAAACCCCCCGTCAAGCAAAAGGCCCTGGTTGGGTGATCACTGTTTGCATCGTCAAAGATAAGTGATCCTGATTGTTTGCATACATTTCGTTAGCTGCTGGCCTTGTCTCCAGTGACAGCCTGCTTTTTCGGTCTTCCACTGCAGCCCGTCCCGGCGGTTCGCCGTCGTCTGCGGGCCGGCGCTGCTGTTGCGGGGCGACGGCTGGATGCCTGAACATTCAGTACTTATGCCTAGCGTGATCCGGGGCCGGAATTCTCCTGGGTTTGCCAGGGGTGGAATGTTCAAGCCATCCGGTCCCACCCCCTTCCCCTCTGCCTGACGCCATCGCTCCACCACCGTCCCAACCGCCGCTGTACAGGCCACCTGGCTCCAGGCCTGCTGCCACACTGACCTCCCCGGCGTGAACGCTTCTTGCCCTCCCTGGTCCTTGCCAGTGGCAATCCGCACAAGCTGGCTGAGATCGCTGCCATGCTTGAGCCCCTGCACGTGCAGGTGTCACCTCAGCCGCGCGATCTGGTGGTGGAGGAAACAGGCCACACCTATGCCGAGAACGCCCGGCTGAAGGCCGAGGCTGCGGCGCTGCGCACGGGCTCCTGGGCCCTGGCCGACGACTCAGGCATCGAGGTGGATGCCCTGGCGGGCGCTCCAGGGCTCTATTCCGCCCGCTACGCCCCCAGCGACCCCGAGCGGGTGGGGCGCCTGCTGCGGGAGCTCGGCGACACGCCCTACCGAGCGGCCTGTTTCCGCACCGCCATGGCCCTGGCCAATCCCGCCGGCGAGACCGTGCTGGAGGCCGAGGGCGTCTGCCATGGCCAGATTCTCACCACTGCCGATGGCGAGGGGCCGGGCTACGGGCCGATCTTCTTCGTGCGGGAGGCCGCCAGCAGCTATGCCCGGATGGGGGAGCACCAGCGCCGCCGCCTGGGCAGCCGCGCCAAGGCGGCGCGCCAGCTGGCCCCCGGGCTGATCGCCCTGATGGGCCTCAGCTGAGGGCCGGCCTTCAGCCCCCCCGGGCGCGGGCCGAGCCCTGGGCGGTGGCGTTGATGTGGTGGATGGCGCGCATGGCGGCGGCGGCGGCCTCTTCCACATCACCCTCACGGCCGGCCAGGGTCAACCGCCCGAAGGCCCCCACGGCCTTCACATCCACCACCGTGATGTTGGAGCCCTTCTCGGCTTCGTTGGCGGCGATCAGCACATAGCCGGCCGGCTCCGTTTCCAGGATGAACATGCTCATGCCGGCCTGGATCATCGAGCCGCGCCGGTTCTGGCGGTTGATCAGAACGGCATGGTCTGGGGTGATGGCGCGGATGATCTCCGTCCAGCTCACCTCGCAGCGGCTGCGCTGCTCCACGGTGTTGCCGATCGCCTCCAGCACCACATCGCCGGAGTGGAGCACATTGCTCTGGTCGCGGTGGTAGAGAGCCAGGGAGCCGAAGGCCCGCTCCACGATCATCTGGCCGAGCCGCACGGTGCTGGCCTTCAGGGCGATGTCGGTGACCCTGTGCACAGCCATGCCCGGTGACACCTCCAGCCAGAGGCAGGCGTCGCCGGGAATGGGCAGGAAGCCCTGGCTCACGGTGCCCATGTAGGCCGCCAGCTGGGGCTGCAGGGAGTCGAGGAACACGTAGGTGCGCAGCTCGATCGACTGCACCTGGCTGTCCAGGCGGGCCAGCCTCGAGCCCTCGCTGTCGGTGGTGATCACACAGCTGGCGCCGTCGGAGTCCGGCCGCACCACGGTGCCTGTGATCAGGGGGCCGGCACCTTCCTTCCTGGTCGGGGCCTGGCGCAGGGGGCGGCGTTGCCTGGAGGCCCGATCATCTGGAGTGCGCGGGCTCGGTGGCATGGGGCGGCGGACAACCTCGGTCGGCGGGGCAGCAGGCGAGAGCGGGACCCTGGCTCCCTCTGCCGGATGGCCAGAGAGCGGGACTGAACGTGGCACAGGGAACCGTTCGGCTCGAACGCTGTCCCGAGGATTCCTGCTGCTGGGCGACTTTACCTGTCGCTGCGGCGGTGGACGTCGCGGTGCACCTTGCCGCTGGGCGGGAAGCCGATACCGTCCGCACAAGCTGAACCATCACCCATGGCCACCAAGCGCAGTGCCACCAGTTCCGCCACGTCGAGGTCGGCCCAGGCCGATCCGATGCCCGACTCCACCAGCGGCGGCTCCATGCCCGATTGGATCGCCGCCGCCTCGGCCCAGGGGGTCAAACCGGAGCAGGCCCTGGCCTTGATCGGTCTCGGTTTGATGCAGAAGATGGCCGCCGCCGGCGAGGAGATCGCCTGGGCCTGGAATGAGCCCGAGGATGGCGGCACGGCAGATCTGATCGGCCTGCGCCAGCGGCTGGAGATGGTGAACCTGGCCCTGCAGACCGGCGCCCCGCTCAGCACGGCTGAAGTGAGTGCCCTGCTTGGGGCCCGCCCAGGCTCTGCCTTGGTGGAGCGGGGCGGCCTGCGGGCTCGCAGGTTGAGTCGCAATGTCTGGAAGCTCAGCAGGCTGGAATCCACTCCGGCCAGCTTCAACGACGGCTTCCGCCGGCGCCTCTGAGGGCGGCGCTGGATCAGGCTTTGACAGGGGCGGGGCTGCCCTCAGAGACACCGTCCGGTTCTGCGCCCAGGGCGTCTGGATCGAGGGCCACCAGCTGCATTGAATAGTCCCAGGTCTTGCGGGCGATCTCCGGGTTGCTGGCCTTGTCGGAGAGTTCCTGGCTGAACTGCTTGCCGCCTCGCTTCTGCCGATTTCCCCAGCTCCAGTGCACGCCCGAAGCGGCGAAGTCGGGATCGGCCACCACCTGCGCCACCCGTTCTCCGGCCAGGGCCTGGCTCACGTAGCCACCGGTGATCTTTTTCTGAAACCAGGGGAAGATCGTCTGAAACAGCCTGGGCGTGTTGCGGAACAGCGGCGTATCGGCGACGCAGCCTGGATAGAGGGAGCTGAACACGATGCCCGTGTCGGCATGGAGACGGCGATGCAGCTCCTGGGTGGTGATCATGTTGCAGAGCTTGCTGTCCTTGTAGGCCTTTCCGGGCTTGAAGGCCTTGCCGCTGGCCATGGCGATGGGGCTCTTGAAGCCGGCGGCGAAGCCGGAGAGGTCGCCCAGGTCGGCGGGAGCCGGGATCGGAATCTTGCCGCCCAGCTCCTTGGAATTGGCCGTCACCGTGCCCAGGATCACCACCCGCCGGGAGGGATGGTCTGAGCGCTGCAGTTCGCTCAGCAGCAGCTGAATCAGCAGAAAGTGGCCCAGGTGGTTGGTGGCCATCGAGAGCTCGTAGCCCTGGGGGGAGCGCTCCGGCTGCTTCAGGCGCGGCTTGTACACCGCCGCATTGACCACCAGGGCGTCGAGGGGCAGGCCTAGGGAACACACCAGCGTCTCCACACCGGCACGCACGCTGTCGAGGTCACCGAGGTCAATGCGCAGGTGGTGGAGCTGGCGGGAGGGCAGGCCGAGGGCCTGGGCTGCCGCGGCAGCCCGGATTGGGTCACGGTTGGCGGTCACCACGGTCCAGCCTCGATCAACGAGGGCCTTGGCGGCGTTGAGACCGACTCCCGAGGTGGTGCCAGTGATCAGGACCGTTCCTGGGGTCTGGGCAGCGGCCATGGAGGAGGAGGGGAACTGGCGCCCAACCTAAGGAGCGTCTCAGGGTTTGCCCGGCCCCGATCCGGCCTGCTCAACAGAAGGAAACGGGGCTTGCTTCCACACCACCCGCAGGCGATCGGGAGCGATCCACTGGCTCTGCTCGCGCAGCAGGCGCTGCTCCCCCTCAGTGGTGAACAGCTGGTCAAAACGTTCGCGGGCCTTGCTGAGCTTGGCCTGCTCGATCTGCAGCACGGCCGAGAGTTCCCCCTGGCGCTCCATGCGCTCCTGGTAGACCATGGCCAGCCTCACCAGACTCACCCCGGCCACGATCGCCAGGGCCGCCTTGATGGTGAGCCCCACCACGCTGCAGACCAGCTCACGCCGCTCAAGTGTCAGGGTGCTGGCCGCCGACAGGGCGAGGGCCGAGCCGGCAGGTGCCTGTGGTGGTGGCTGGGTCCGTGGGGAAAGACCCGCAGCTGCGGGGCCTCGTTCACCAGCCCCGGCCACCAGGGGCTGGATGGGTTGCTGCTGGCGAGCACCGCTGACGGACCCGCTCAGTCGTGAAGCTGGAACGGACCGCAGCGGGGGTGCCAACGCAGAAGGCTCAAGGAGTGCTGAATGCTTCTAACGGGTTCAGGTCCCCTTGCCAAGGGCTGGTTCAGGCCTTGTAGAGGCTGAAGCAGAGCCGCACGGCCAGAACTCCGGCGTGGGCAGCCACCACCAGGGCGATCAGAATCTCGGCTTGAGTCAGAGCGGAGACCATGGCAGGAGAGGGCAAACAGGTGACCCCTCCATTGTTTGGCCTCATCCCGCTACGGTCCAGCCGCGGCCGCCCTGCTGTCACAGCTCTTGATGCCCCCCTCGCCCCCGGTGCCCCCTGCCCAACCCGGCCCTGTCCTGGTGGATGCCGACGCCATTCGGGCCCTGGACCTGAGCCCCCTCAGCGCCTGGATCGCCCTGCCGCCGGATCAGTTGCTGCGGCTGGGCGGCACCCTCAGCCTCAGCTTCGTGTGGCCCCGCCAAGCCGATGACCCCCGTGAGCTCTCCGAAATCCCGGAGCTGCGGCTCTGGTGCTTGCGGGCCGATGCAGCCCTGCCGTGGCTGCCCCTGCTGATCGAGCGCAGCAGTGGTCAGCTCAGCCGCCATGTGGCCATGCTGCTGCCCCATGGCTTCAGCCGGTCTGAGGGCCTGCGCTTTGCCCCCGAGGCCCTGGAGCTCTGGCTGCCGCACCGGCTGTTTCTGCTCGACACCTGGGCCCGGGGCCATGGGCTCAACTGCCGCCATGGCCTGGGTCAGATGGCAGCGGTGCTCGGTCTGGAGGTGGATCCCGCCTTCTGGGAGCCGCTGCCTCTGGCTCCAGCCAGCACCGGTGGTCCCGATGGCGACCAGCAGCTCCGTCCCTAGCCCCCACCCCTAGGTCCAGAGGGCCAGGGCGCGGCGGGTGCTGTCAGCCGCCAGCAGCAGCGTCAGACCGCGCAACAGCATCACGAGAAGTCCTTCGGGCAAGCGCTCCATCCTGGCTGCCGACCACTGCGCCGCCAGGGCGGCTGGCGCCCCCAGGGCCAGGCCGACCGTCCAGAGACCGCGGCCATCGGCCACGAACGTGGCGCTTGCAGTGGCCGCTGAGGCCAGCACGGCCAGGGTGCTGTAGCGGATGGCGAGGTGGAGCGGCACCGCCAGCCCCTGGCCGAGCAGGGGCACCATCAACAATCCCCCGCCCACGCCCAGCAGGCCGCTGGCCAGGCCGGCCACTGCCCCCACGGCGCCCAGGGCGCCCAGGGGCGCCTGCCGCGGCGGCGCCGAGGCAGGCTGGGCCGTGCGGGGCCGGATCAGCAGGGCCAGCCCCAGGTAGAGGGCGGCCTGCAGGGCCAGCAACAGGGAGCCCTCCAGCGCCGTGCCCAGGCGGCTGCAGACGACGGCGCCAAGACTTGCGCCCAGGGCGATGGCCGTCCCGCTGCGCAGGGGCAAGGTACGGCTGCGCAGGTGCGTCCAGGTGCCGCCCAGGGTGGTGGGCACGATCGCCAGGGTGCTGGTGGCCAGGGCCTGGTGGGGCTCCAGCCCCAGCAACAGCAGCAGTGGTGAGAACACCAGCCCGCCGCCCACGCCCAACAGGCCCGAGAGCACTCCGGCGAGCAGGCCCAGCGGCAGGAAGGGCAGCAGCTCGCTCGCTTGAGGGATCAATCTGGAGGGATGCGGTCCGTAGCTCCAGCATTCTCCAGCCCGGGGGGGGACAGCCCGAGGGAGGCCAGTCGCGGGCGCTGGTTGCCTGGCAGCTGCCTGGGGGGCGCCTGGCAGATGGCCATTGACGCCTGGTTGCTGGCGCAGCAACGCCCCGCCTTTCGCCTCTACCGCTGGCTGCGCCCGACCCTCTCCCTGGGCCATCACCAGCACCGCTGGCCTCAGCACTGGCTGGAGCTGGCTGCCGCGGGCCGGATTGATCTGGTGCGTCGCCCCAGCGGTGGGCGAGCGGTGCTCCATGGCGGCGACCTCAGCTATGCGTTGATCTGGCCCACCCCCCCGCCGCGCAAAGTGCAGGCCTATGCCGAGGCCAGCCACTGGCTGCAGCGGGCCTTCGAGCAGCTCGGTCAGCCCCTGAGGCTTGGCAGCGAGCAGCCATCGCTGGCTTCGGCCAACTGCTTTGACCTGGCCACGGCCGCTGATCTGGTCCACACGGATGGCAGCAAGCGGATCGGCAGTGCCCAGCTCTGGCGGGGCGGCCAGCTGCTCCAGCACGGTTCGATCCAGCTGGCTCCCTCGCCGAGCCTCTGGCAGGAGCTGTTCGGCAGCCCAGCCCCGCGCCTGAAGCCGCTGGCCTGTGCGGGCGCGGAGCTCGAAGCTGTGCTCCTGAACGCCGCTCGAGAACTCCTGCCCTTCCCGCTGCCGGCCTTGAGCCCCGAGCCGCTGCGAGCCCCGGAGCTGGCCGGCGTGGCGGTGTTGCTGGGGCTCAGCGAGCCTTCAGCTGCCAGGGTTCGCTGAGGGCTGGGCCTCACCGGAGGCCACCATGCCGCGCACCACCTGGGGCAGGGCCAGGCCCAAGGGGTAGATGTTCTGGCGCCGTGCCGCTTCCAGCAGTGGTGCGGGCAGCTTCAGGCCGAGCTTCTGCAGCACCGCCTCGCCCAGATCGGGGCGCTCCAGGGTGCCGCAGGGCAGCCCTGCCGGACTCAAGACCAGCAGCCTGCTGGCCTGGTCGGTTTCCAGCAGTTGCACCGCCTGCCAGAGCGGCGCCGTTTCGGCGATCGAGGGCAGACTGGAAAGGGGTTGGAGATGGTCGGCGATGCGGTCGCTGTCCCAGCGCTGCACGGGAACCTGCTTGAGAGCCTCGTCGTCGATCAGCCCCTGCCAGCGGCCGCGCTCACACACCAGCAGCCAGTCGGCACTTCCCACAGGGCTGGGCTCGTTGAGCCGCGCGCGGCTCACCTCCCGCAACGTGGCGCTGGCCTCCAGCACTCGGAAGCGGCGGCCCGCGGCCTCCTTCACCTGAAGGGTGCTGAGGGCGCTCTGAAGTGAGAGCAGCTGCTGCTGGTTGCGCACGGCGCCGAGGCCGAACCAGCCGAGAAGAATCAGCCACGCTCCACCGATGCCGCCGCCCCGCAGCAGCAACACCATGCCCAGGGCCATGGCACCGAAGGCCAGAAAGCGGCCGCAGGCGTTGGCCACCTCGACGCCGCGGCGTTGGCTGCCACTGGCCTGCCACACCAGCGCCTTGACAATCAGTCCACCGTCCAGCGGCAGGCCGGGCAGCAGATTGAACAGTGCCAGCACCACGTTGAGGGTGCCGAGTTCAGACACCATGGCCCCCAGCCAGGGGGCCACGTGGCTGGCGGCATGGGTGGAGGCCAGCAGCGATACCCCCAGCAGCAGGCTCACGGCGGGGCCGGCAGCTGCCACCTTCAGGGCGCCCATGGCAGTGCTGCACTCCCGCTCCACACTGGCCACCCCACCCAGCAGGAACAGGGTGATGCTGCGCACTTTGACGCCTTCGCCCAAGGCCACAAAGGAGTGGCCGAGCTCATGCAGCAGCACGGACACGAACAGCAGCAGGGCCGTGCCGAGGCCCAGGCCCCAGAGGCCAGCGGCCCCCAGGCTGGCCCCGAGGCCAGCGCTGTACTGCTGCTGGAAGGCGGCGGTGGCCACCAGCAGGATCACGAACCAGCTCGGGTGAATCCGCAACGGGATGCCGCGGATGCTCATCAGCTGCCAACCTTCACCCACAGCACTTACTCATGGTGTTCACCCAAGGCTTCCTTCCCCGATGCCGGCTGCGCTCCGGCGATTGTCCTCCCCGATCCTAGAAAGCAGCTCCCCACCCCGCTGCCGATGCGGCCTCGCACCCAACTCAAGATCTGCGGACTGCGCGATCCCGGCCAGGCTGCCGCGGTGGCCGCCCTGGGGGTGGAGGCGATCGGGGTGATCGCCGTGCCGTCCTCGCCCCGCTTCGTGGCCGAGGCGCAGCGCCCGGCCCTGTTCGCCGCCATTGAGGCGGTGGCTCCGGCCTGTGCCGGCGTGCTGGTAGTGGCTGACCCCGGCGAGGAGCAGCTGGCGGCGCTGCTGCCAGAGCGGGGGCATCGGATCGTGCAGCTGCACGGCGGCGAAAGCCCTGAGCAGTGCGGCGCCCTGCGCCGGCGCCTGGGCTGCACGCTCTGGAAGGCCCTGCGGATCCGCTCCGCCGCCGACCTGGCCCAGGCCCAGGCCTATGGCCCCCATGTGGATGCCCTGCTGCTGGATGCCTGGGTGCCGGATCAGCTGGGCGGCACGGGCCATCGGATTCCCCTGGAGTGGCTGGACGGGTGGAGCAGCCCCCTGCCCTGGTGGCTGGCGGGCGGCATGGCGCCCGAGCGGGTCGCTGGCGTGCTCGCCCGGGTCCGTCCCACCGGTCTGGATGCCTCCAGCGGCGTCGAGCGGGCTCCGGCGGACAAAGACCTCAGCAGGGTGGAGGCTCTGGTGGCTGCCGTGAGGGGCAGCGGCGCTGCGGGCCCCTGAGGCAGGATCTAGGCACGTCTCGACCTGCCCCCATGGTGTCCCTGCAAGTGTTTCGCCGTGGCTGTTTCGCTGCGCTGCTGCTCTTGAGCGGCGTGCCTGCCCAGGCCCAGGACCTGGTGGGATGCCAGCTGCTCGATGGCCAGCTCTCCTGTGTGCCAGGGGTCAGCACGGACCCCGAGGCCCAGATCCGGGCCCTGCGCCAGGAGATCGCCGGCACCATCAGCCAGGAGGACGCCGTTGAACAGAGCATCGAGGGCCTTGAATCCCTGGAGTTGGCGGGCGAGGCCAGCGAGGGTGCCCTGCTCCAGGCGGTGGCGGATGCCGATGCCCTGGCGGCCTTGCCCGCTTCGGCCTACCACTGGTATCGCCGGGCGCCGGACGAAACCAGCTGGCTGCTGATCAGCGCGGCCGAAGGCCCCACCTATGTCCTCCAGCCCGAGGATGTGGGCCGGCAGGTGATGCTCGTGGTCACCGTTGATGGCGGGGAAGGGAGCACTGAGGCGATGGCGCAGCCATCAAGCCGTCGCCAGGCCACCCCGCCGGTGGGGCCGATCCAGCCCTGATGCGGATCAGCAGAGAGCCGTTGCTGCGGCCATTGCTGCTTAGGTCGAGAGAACGGCTTCCTGCTGCTTGACGAGCTCAAAGAATTCAGACTTGAGGCTCGGGTCGTGGCGGAAGTCTCCGCGGACGATGGAGTTCACCATGCTGGTCTGGGGTTCTTTGACCCCACGCCACTTCATGCAGTAGTGCTGGGCCTTCACCAGAATCGCCAGCCCCTGGGGCTTGCAGAGGCGCTCGATTTCATCAGCCAGGATCATCACGGCTTCTTCCTGGATGTGGGGCCTGGAGAACACCCAGTCGGCCACGCGGGAGAATTTGGACAGGCCGATCACCTGGTCGCCGGGTTTGATCCCGATCCAGCAGTTACCGAGAATCGGCACCAGGTGGTGGGAGCAGGCCGAGCGCACTGAAATGGGGCCAACGGTATAGATCTCGTCCAGCTTTTTGACGTTGGGGAAGCTGGCGATCTTGGGCTGGTGGTGGTAGCGGCCCTTGAACACCTCGTGCAGGTACATGCGCGCCACGCGCTCCGCGGTTTCCTCGGTGTTGTGGTCGTTGTCGATATCGATCACGAGGCTGCGCAGCAGTTCGCGCACCTTGCCCGCCACTTCGATCTCGAGCTGATCGAGCTCACCATCCTGGAGGTGATTGGCGATGTTGTCGTTGGCGAAGAAGGACACTCCCTCCTTCTCGAGGCGATCCCGGATACGCAGGGAAATCGGCATGGGAGTGGTGTTGGGTGCCGAGCCGCTGGCACTGAAACTGGAAGGGAACGTGGACGTCATAGGGGTCAGAGCGCGCCGGCGGCCGGCATAAGGGTCAGATCGTCCACCACCTGGGTGGCGGGCTGTTGGGCCAGGTACAGCAGGGCATCGGCGGCCCGCTCGGAATCAAGCATGGCATGGCGATCGAATGAACTGTGGACGGTTTCACTGTCCCAGAGGGGAGTATTCACCGCACCCAGGGTGAGCGTGCTGACACGAATTCCATGCCCACGCTCTTCCACAGCCAAACAACGGCTGAGCGAAGCGAGGGCTGCCTTGCTGACGCAATAGGCCCCCCAGTCAGGGAAGGCCTGATGCGCTGCATGGCTGCTCACGTTGATGATCAATCCCCCCCCCCGGGCCCGCAGTCGGGGCACCAGGCACTGGCAGACCTGGAACACCGCCGTGAGATTGAGCTGCAGAAGCTGCTGCCACTGGGCCAGGGCCATGGTGGTCAACGCGCCGGTGCAGGCCATCCCCGCATTGTTGATCACCACATCCGGTTCAAGTCCCCGGGAGCAGAGATCTTCCAGCCCAGGCACCACGTTGTCGCTCTGGCCGAGGTCGATGGCCTCAACCTCCACCCGGCAGCCTGAGCTGGCCAGGTCAGCCGCCTGCTGCGCCAAGGCCTCGCCATCGCGAGCCAGCAGCAGCAGATCGAAACCTGCCGCCGCAAAACGCCGAGCTGCTGCAGCCCCAATCCCTCGGGACGAGCCGGTGATCAGAACTGTGGGCAAGGGGGACGGGGGTGACGACGGCTTGGAAGGCTGGAAACCGAGGACCTCGGTGGGGCCCTTCCAAGCGGTTGACTCAAACCTTAAGAGCGGAGCGAGCGCTCTGGGGCGCCGGATTCCAGCACCTGGCCCATGCGGCGAAACTTCTGGTAGCGCGCCTGCTGCAGCCCGTCGGCGTCAAGGCTGCTCAGTTGGCCGAGCTGATCGAGCAGGGCGGCCTTGAGGGTGTCGGCCGCCTGCAGCGGCGCCCAGTGGTTGCCGCCGGAGGGTTCAGGCAACACCTGATCCACAATGCCGAGCCTGAGCAGATCGGCTCCGGTGATCTTCAGGGCTTCAGCGGCCTCGGGGGCCTTGCCGGCGTCGCGCCACAGGATCGAAGCGCAGGCCTCGGGTGACGCCACCGTGTAGACGCTGTGCTCAAACATCAGCAGTCGATCGGCCACGCCGATGCCGAGGGCACCACCGGATCCCCCCTCGCCGATCACCGTGGCCAGGATCGGCACCCGCAGCCGGAACATCTCGCGCAGGTTCACGGCAATCGCCTCCCCCTGGCCCTGCTCTTCGGCCAGGACGCCGGCATAGGCCCCGGGGGTGTCGATGAAACTCAGAATCGGCAGCCGGAAGCGGTCGGCATGCTCCATCAGGCGCATCGCCTTGCGGTAGCCGCCGGGGGAGGCCATGCCGAAATTGCGGGCCACGTTCTCCTTGGTGTCGCGTCCCTTCTGGTGGCCCAGCAGCATCACGCTGATGCCGTTGACCCGGCCCACACCGCCCACCAGCGCCCGGTCGTCGGAGCCGCGGCGGTCACCGTGAAGCTCCAGGAAGCTGTCGGTGATCAGCTGGATGTAGTCGAGCGTGCTGGGCCGTTGGGGGTGACGGGCCACCTGGATCTTCTGGGCGGCACTGAGGCCGTCGAAGATCTCCTTGCGCCGCCTGGTGGCCAGGGTTTCCAGCTGCAGCAGCTGCTGGCTCACGTCCACTTCCGAATCGCGGGCCAGCTGCCGGATCTGCTCGATCTGATCCTCCAGTTCCACCAGAGGTTTCTCGAATTCGAGCAGAGCGCGGCGGGCCATGGGGTGGCTGGGGAACGGGGAGGAAGAACGCGCTGGTCAGGCGATCGAAAGGGCGGGCGACCAGGAGCTGGCCGGCTCCAGACCCAGGGATTGGAAGCCGTGGCGCAGGGAGGCCTCGCCGATCAGGTCCATGGCGGCCAGGCTGATGTTGTTGCGCCCCCAGCTGAAGTTGGTGTGGATGTCCTCGAAATCGAGCAGCATGGCCTCGGCAAAGCAGGCAAACATCTGCCGCTCGGGCACCGCCATCTCGGCCAGCTCCATCATCTGCCAGCCGATGTCCTGCCAGAACTCCACGATGCCGCCCTTGAGCACGTGAATGCCCTCAGCGGCGGCCTTGGTGTCGAGGTTCTTGGGGTAGCCGCCGTCGATCATCAGGCAGGGACGCTTGAGGCTGCCGGTGTCGATGGTGAGGCTCTGGGGCAGGCTGGCCACCCACACCACCACATCGGCTTCGGGCAGGGCCTCCTCCAGCGGCAGGATCCTGCCTTCCCCCAGGCTCTCCTGCAGCTCCACCAGGGGCTGGGGCCGCCTGGCCACCAAGAGAAGTTCGCCAACGCCCCCCCGCTGCAGCCAACGGCAGACCGCACTGCCGATGTCGCCGCTGGCGCCCACCACGGCCACCTTGGCCCTGGCCAGGTCGATGCCCAGTCTGGGGGCATTGCGTTCGACTTGCTGACAGATCACCCAGGCGGTGTGGGTGTTGCCGGTGGTGAAGCGATTCCAATCGAGCTGGACGGCACTGATGCGTTCTTCACGCAACAGATTGAGGTCTTCAAAGATGATCGAGGTGAAACCACCCAGGGCGGTGATGTCAATGCCGGAGCGCTGCACCAGCTCCATGGCCTTGAGCACCTTGCGTTTCGCCGTCTTGAAACGACGCAACATCTCTGGCACAAACACCGAATCGATGTAAGCACCCTTGATCACTTTCCCCGTACGGCTGGTGACCTCCACGTGCTCGACCAGCTGTGGTGGGGCTGAACACCACATGTCGAGGTCCCCATCGGCGAACTCGTCAAATCCAAGGGAGCGAGCCTTGGCCCTGGCCTCCTCAAAGCTGGTGGAGTGCCCAATGAGGCCGAACATGCGCAGAGGTGGAGGATGTTGCGGACGCTACATCCTCCCATGGGGGGTGTGGGGCAGGTCGTCAGCCGACCAGAGCAGCGGCGGCCAGCTTGGCAATTTCGCGCCCGGTGAAGCCGATGTCCATCAGGGCTTCCTGGTAGGAACTGAGGAAATCGGCCATCAGATCTTCCTTGTCCATCAGCAGCACGGCGGCGTCATCGGCCACCTGATCGAGCATTTTGCGCACCAGAGGCAGATTCTCCCGGTTGGCCTGCTCGAGCTCCTCGCGCACGTTCTCCAGATTGGCCTTGAGCCACTCCTGGCCATAGTTGAGGTGGGTGTACTCATCCTTGACCACCCCCTCGGTGATGCGGCGGGCGAAGGGGTCTGCCACCGGGATGTAGATGTGGTAGGCCGAAATGGCGAAGGCTTCGATCAGGATGGCCTGAATCAGCAGACAGGTGGTGACCTTGCCTTCAGCCAGCGCCTTCTGGAAGTTGCTGTGCAGCGGGGAGAAGAATTCCTTGGCGAACGGCATGTCTGCCGTGACGCTCAGATTGTTGGCACAGGCGGTGAAGCCCTTCATGTGCTTCAGCTCCATGCGGGCCAGTTTGGCCAGCTCATCGGCCTGGTCAGGGATCAGGGTGCCCAGGGAGATGTAGTTGTCGTGGGCTTCCTGCTCACCCTCGATCACGATCGCATTGATGCGGCTGTAGGCGTCCTTGTAGGAGGGGCTGGCGAAATCCGGCAGACCGTCGGCCGGAGCCTGGCCGCTGCCGGCGGCACTGGTGGTTTCGATGACAGCAGGGTGGGCGACAGATGCCATAGGGGCCGCAGGTCAAGCAATCGCCAGACTGTAACCACCTCGGGTGGAACTGGGCCAAGCGGTTGTCCGAACAGCCACCCGGGCCCGGGCCCCGTTTGTTCAGTAATCCGTCTGCTCCGCTGCCGGGGGGGCCACCGGCGGCCATTCGCTGGTCAGCAGGGACTCCAGCCGGCGCGTCCAGCCGTCCACCAGGCGCTCGAACAGGTCAGCCCCCAGGGCCGCCGTGGCCCCCTGGCTGTCACCGATCACGCCACTGCCGCTGAGGTCGTGGCTCAGCCAGGCGCAGGGGGCCGCCCCCTCCAGGCTCCAGCCCTCGGGGGGCGCCGGACCATCCACACCGTCGCGGGGGCGCTCGGGCCCCACCTGCTCAGGCGCCAGATGCAGCATCAGGCTGGTTTCCGCCAGGCCGGCATGGAGGCCCTGCTGCCGTTCGGCCTGGGGCAACAGCGGGCCCAGCCCCTCAGGCCCGCTCCACAGGAAGCAGGGCAACACGGCCATCTGGGGCGCGGCGGCCCGCAACTGCCGCGCTGCCGCTTGCAGCAGGGCGATCTGGCCGCCATGGCCGTTCAGCAGCACGAGCCTGCGGAAACCGGCAGCAGCGAGCTGCTGGCCGATCCCCTGCACCAGCTCCACCACCACATGGGATGGCAGGCTCAGGGTGCCGGGGAAGCCCAGGTGCTCCGGCGAGAACCCCAGGGGTTGGAGCGGCAGCCGCCAGATCGGCCGACCCTGGGGCAGCCGGGCCAGCACCGCCTCCACCAGTCGCTCAGCGAAGAGGGCGTCGGTGCCGAGGGGCAACTGGGGGCCGTGCTGCTCCACAGCGCCCCAGGGCCAGATCACGGTGCTGCCGTTGCGCGCCGCGGCCCGCTGCACCTCCGGCCAGGGCAAGGCCATCAGTTCGTGCTGCAGGGGCATGGCGGCGGCCGGGGTCGGGGCGGAAGGGGGCTGGGTGGCATCGGGGCGGGGGGGGCCTGACTCCCACCGAAATCCCATGAATCCAATCTCTACAGTGTGCTGCGCTCAGCAGCCGCACCGATGGTCGGACCAGGCAACAGCTCGCCAGCCCCGTCCTCCCGGCCCGTGCCGCCGAGGCCGCCCCGTTCTGGCGCGGAGCCCCCGCAGCGCAAGCCCCCCCAGGTGTTGCTGATCAAGAAGGATCAGCCGCCGGCTCCGGTTCCTGCCGCTGCGCCGGCAGCTGGCCAGCAGGCCCCAGCCAGCCCTCGGGCTGCAGCCCCGGTCCACGCGCCCCAGAGCCAGCCCCAGGCAGCCCCGCGGACGGACGACGAGCTGTTTGACCTGGGGGGCATGGAGGGCCTCACCATGGCCGACCTGCTGGGGCCCGATGGCTCCCGCCAGGGGCGCCCACGAGCCGCCGAGTCCGCTGATCGTCCCGTCAGCCGCAGCGTCGACGAGTTCGATTTCGACGAGCAGGCCTTTCTCGCCGCCCTTGACGAGCAGGACTTCGTGGGCTCCACCGGTGAGGTGGTGACCGGTGTGGTGGTGGGCCTCGAGAGCGACGGTGTCTATGTGGACATCGGTGGCAAGGCACCGGGCTTCATGCCCAAGAAGGAGGCCGCTCTCGGCGTGATCACCAACCTCAAGGAGCGCTTCCCGAGCGGCACCGCCGTGGAGGTGCTGGTGACCCGGGAGCAGAACGCCGACGGCATGGTCACGGTGAGTGCCCGCGCCCTGGCCCTGCGCCACAGCTGGGAGAAGGTGCGGCGGCTGGAGAAGGACGGCAAGGTGGTGCAGGTGAAGGTGAGCGGCTTCAACCGCGGCGGCGTGACCTGCGATCTCGAGGGGCTGCGGGGCTTCATCCCCCGCTCCCAGCTCGTGGAGGGCGACAACCATGAGGCCCTGGTGGGCAAGACCGTGGGGGTCACCTTCCTGGAGGTGAACGCCGAGACCCACAAGCTGGTGCTCTCGGAGAAGAAGGCGGCCACGGCGGCGCGCTTCAGCCAGCTGGAAGTGGGTCAGCTGGTGGAGGGCGTGGTGGTGTCGGTGAAGCCCTATGGCTTCTTTGTGGATCTGGGCGGCATCAGCGGACTGCTGCACGCCAGCTGCATCACCGGTGCCGACCTGCGCGATCTGCGCGAGGCCTTCAGCCAGGGCGAGCGGCTCTGCGCCCTGGTCACCGACCTCGACCCCGGGCGGGGTCGGATTGCCCTGAACACGGCCCTGCTGGAGGGCCAGGCCGGCGAGCTGCTGGTGGACAAACAGCGGGTGATGGAGGAGGCCGCCGACAGGGCCAACCGGGCCCGGTCGCTGCTGCGTCAGCAAGAACAGGCGGCCGGATGAGCGATCTGAATCCTCCGACGCCTCCCGTTCCGGCCCGGCCCCCTGCTTCTGAGACGCCAGCCTCCAAGCCCGCTGCCACTGAGCCCGCTGCCACTGAGCCCGCTGCCATGAATCCCGCTGCCAGGGCGCCCGTGGCTGTGGCCATCGCCTCCACTGCGGCTGGCTCGCCGATCGGCCCCGACTGGGAGCTCGATTTCTATTCCCGCCCCATCCTTGATTCCGAGGGCAAAAAACGCTGGGAGCTGCTGATCTGCTCCACCCCCGAGGTGGGTGAGGACGGCGCTGCGGCCGGCGACAGCTTTCGCTGGGTGCGGGCCTGCCCCGCCTCCAGCGTGAATTCGATCTGGCTGCGGGAGGCCCTGCAGGCCGCCCAGGCCGAGGCGACCGCCGCAGGGGTGGCGCCGCCGCGGCGGCTGCGCTGCTGGCGGGCCTCGATGCGCACCATGGTGCAGCGGGCGGCCGAGGGCCTGGGTCTGGACCTCATCCCCAGCCGCCGCACCTATGCCCTGGTGGGCTGGCTGCAGCAGCGCGAACGGGAGGTCTATCCCCAGCAGGAGGGCTACCTGGCCGGCCCCCTGGCACCGCCTCCCCAGGCCGTGCGTCCTGTGCCGGTGCCCCTGCCCGAGGCCGCCCGGGGTGACAGTTGGGCCTGGGCCAGCCTGCCGGTGAGTGCCCTGGCCGGGGCGAAGGCCTGGGACAGCGGCTTTTCGGGCCTGGTGCCCCTGCCTGAGGACGCCGCCGCTGACGCTGGCGTGCCTGGCCTGCGGCTGTTCAGCTCCAGCCGCGCCCTGGCTGTGGCTGGCTGGCTGGCTGGCCTCGAGCCGGTGCGCCTGGAGATCGTGGGCACCCAGCTGGTGCTGGAAGCGGGCATGGATGATCGCTGGTTGCTGGCCAGCCTGCCCGAGGCCGAGGCCGAGGCGGCGGCCCAGGCCTTCGCCACGTCGCGGCAGCAGGCAGCGGGCCTGCAGTTCATCGCCGTGCAGAGCCGCGAGAGCGATCAGCGGTTCGAGGGGTTCTGGCTGCTGCGGGACCTGCCCGATGGCTGAGGCCGTGCCACCGCCGTTTGATCGGCCTGATGCGGGATTCAATCAACTGACTGGCTGGACCTGGGTGGGCTGCTACGGCGGCTACTACCTGCAGTCCGACCTGCTCGCGGGCTTTGAGCACGGCTTTTTCACGCGCCAGTGGCAGGGCCGCACTCCCGAGGTGCTGGTTGGCTATCTCAGTGCCGGCGTGACGGTTCACCGGCCCCAGCAGGTCCACGGAAGTCTGGTGCTGCCCGCCAGCGCCGCGGCAATGGAGCCCTGGCCCGAGGCGGATGGGCTGGTCAGCGATGCCGGCGCCCAGAGCCTGTGGGTGTGCGGTGCCGACTGCACCCCCGTGCTGCTGGCCGACCCCCGCAGCGGCAGGGTGGCGGTCTGCCATGCCGGCTGGCGTGGCGTGGCCGGGCGGATCCTGCCGGCGGCGGTGGCCCAGCTGGAGGCCGCCGGCAGCCGGGCGGCTGACCTGCTGGTGGCCCTGGGTCCCGCCGTGTCGGGCCAGCGGTATCAGGTGCTGGGCGATGTGAGCGAACGGGTGGCCCTCAGCCTCACGTCTGAGTCCACCGCCGCCCCCACGGCCACTGCTGAGGCCCTTGAGGCCCTCCAGGCCTGTGGTGCCCTGCTGGGCGATCCCGAGCCCGGCCACGACCGGCTCGACATCCGGGCCGCTGCCCGATCCCAGCTGCTGCACTGCGGCATCCCCGCCGAGCAGATCGCCACCTGCCCCCTCTGCACCGTGACCGAGAGCGAGCTGTTCCACTCCTGGCGCCGTGACCAGGTGAAAGCGGTGCAGTGGAGCGGCATCGTGGCCCAGGGCTGATCCAAAGCCAGCCCCAGGCCGCCTGATTCAGCCCGCGGGCTCGCCGCCGAACAGCTCCAGCTGCTGCACGCTGCTGTCGCGCTGACGCCGGGTGGCACGGGGCCGCTCCATGGGCGCGCGGCCGCCCATGAACCAGCTCTCCAGGGCGGCTTGCTCCTCTCTCTCCAGGCTGCCGGGCTCCAGGCCTTCCGGAAACAGGGCCGGATGGCGCTCTTGGCACCAGTCAGTGCAGCTGCCGGGGATGCGGCTGGCTCCGAAGGGGGTGACATCGCTCGGCATGGCACTGAAGCCGCCCCGTCTCCATCCCTGACGCCGCTTCTGGAGCCAGGCCAGGCGGTCCGCTCGGGCGCTGGCGTAGTCGAGCATGGGCGGTGGGTAGTCGGCCATGGCAGGCGGTTGGCCCAGCTGGTCGTTGGTGAGGTCTTCGAGCTCCGGCAGCCAGCGACGCACGAACACCCCCTGGGGGTCGCAGCGGTCCACCGCCAGCTGCCCCGGGTGGTAGATGCGGGTCCAGGCCCCCTGGCCCCCCGTGTCGCCGCCATGCTTCTCGCCGCCACCTGTGGTGACGCCCGCCTGCATCGCCCACTGGTAATGATCGATGGGACAGTCGCCATCGAGCAGATGGCGCATGTAGTGCAGGGCGCCGTAGCGCCAGTCGATGCCGCAGAGATTGGTGAGGAAGCTGGCGTGAATGGCCCGGCTGCGGAAGTTGAGCTCATGCCAGCCGCCGGTGGCCAGCAGACAACGGGAGGCGGCATCGACGATCGGGAAGCCGGTGCACCCCTCCTGCCAGCGCAGATACAGCTCCTCCTGGCGGGCGTTGAGCCCGGCCTCCTGCTGGTGGCAGTGCCAGAGGGGCTCCAGTTCCAGTTGGGGCAGATAGCGAAAGCGCTGGGCCATGCCGGCGCCCCAGCGCAGGCGGCTCACCAGCTGCCGCCAGCTGCGCTGCTGGCCGCTGTCCCCGTGCCGCAGCGGCGCGATGGCATGGAGGCATTGGCGATGGCTCACCACCCCGAACTTGAGGTAGGGGCTGAGGCCGGAACTGGCGCGGGCGGCGGGATAGCTGAGCTGCCAGTAGTAGCGCGACGACACGCCCTGGCTGCAGAACAGCTTCAGCCGCTTCAGGGCTGCCGCCGTGCCGGCTGGCGGCCGGGGTTTGCCGTCGTCCACCAGCCCCAGGGCCGCCAGCTCGGGCAGGCGAGAGGGCGGTCCGTCGGGGTGGGGAGGAGTGCGCAGCCGGGTGGGGGCGGGCAGGGCCGGCTCTGCCATCGCGGCGTGCCAAGATCGGCGAAACTCGCTGTAGGGCAGCAGGGCAGCCACGGCTCCCGGAGGCTCTATCCAGCGGATCGGAATGCCCGCCTCGGCCAGAGCGCGATTGACGCGGGCATCACGGACCCGGCCCACGATGCGCTCACTGTCCACATGGGCCACAACGCCATCAGCGCGGTAGTCGCGGACAACCTGCAGGAGGGTAGCGGCCGGTTCGCCCCAGCGCACTTCTAGGCGTGACTGACGCGCTTGGAGATCCTTCGCAAGGCTGGCGAGGCTGTCCAGCATGACGGCTACTCGGGCAGCCCCGGTTTCGGGATGCTGCAACAGGGCCGGATCGAGAATAAAAAGCGGCAGAATGCCTGCACCGCATGGGATGTGACACAGGGCTGGATGATCGCTGATCCGAAGATCCCGTCGAAACCAGACAACCTGCAGAGTCATGATATGAGCTTGCAATCGGTTGGGTTGAATGGTAATAATGTGAGTAGTTCGATTCTGATTTCATGCTGACCGGATCAGACCTCCTCAACAAGGTCAAGGAGCTTGGCGATGTTGGCAAATCCGATCTCGTGCGGGCCTGCGGCTATGTGTCTACCAAGAAAGACGGCAGTGAGCGGCTGAATTTCACGGCGTTCTACGAGGCTCTGCTGAGTGCCAAGGGAGTCGATTTCGGCGCTGCTCCCTCCACCGGCAAGGGAGGCCGCAAGCTCAGTTTTTCCACAAAGGTGCAATTCAATGGCAATCTGATGGTGGGCAAGGCCTACACCGCCTTGCTGGGCCTCGAGCCCGGTGATGAATTCGAGATCAAGCTGGGCCGCAAGCAGATTCGCCTCGTGCCCCTGGGTGGTGAGGACGAGGAGGAGTGACTCCTCACGGCTGAGCCACGGCCAGGGCCACTTGCTCAGCCAGCTTGATGCCGTCGATGGCGGCGGAGAGGATTCCACCGGCATAGCCAGCTCCTTCACCCCCCGGATAGAGCCCCGGGGTGTTGAGGCTCTCGAAGGTTGTGCGATCGCGTGGAATCCTCAGTGGTGATGACGTGCGCGTTTCCACGCCGGTGAGCAGGGCTCCCGAGCTGCTGAACCCTGGAAGCCTGCCCTCGAACGCCGGCAGCGCTTCCCTGAGGGCCTCCACCACGTAGGGCGGCAGGCAGCTGCTGAGGTGGGCCCGGTGAACACCAGGCTGGTAGGAGGGAACCACGCCCGTGGTGGCTCCCTCCCCCGGCCCCTCACTGCTGATGCCGGCCAGGAAATCGGCAACGGTCTGGACCGGTGCCTGGTAGGTGCCCCCACCCGCCGCGAACGCCAGCTGTTCCCAGTGCCTCTGGAAGGCCACCCCCGCCAGCGGGTCGTGCTCGAAGCGGCCGTAGGGCTGCAGATCCTCCAGAGTCACCGGCACCACCAGGCCGCTGTTGGCATTGCGCTCGTTGCGGGAGTGCTGGCTCATGCCATTGGTCACCACCGCACCGGCCTCCGAAGTGGCCCCCACCACCAGGCCGCCCGGGCACATGCAGAAGCTGTAGACGCTACGGCCCTTGAGGCCCGCACCCCTGCAGTGGTGCACCAGCTTGTACTCGGCGGCGCCGAGGCGGGGGTGCCCGGCGGCCTCGCCCCAGCGGGCCCGGTCGATCAGGGGCTGGGGATGCTCGATCCTCAGGCCGATGGCGAAGGGCTTGGGCTCCAGCGCCACGCCACACTCCTCCAGCCTCACGAAGGTGTCGCGGGCGCTGTGACCCACCGCCAGCACCACCGCCTGGGCGGGGATGGTGTGGCCATCGGCCAGCCGCACCCCCTGCACCCTGCGGCTGCCGGGAGCCAGCAGCAGCCCCTCCACCCTGCTGCCGAAGCGCACTTCCCCGCCCAGGGCCTCGATCCGCTGCCGCAGCCCCCGCACCACCGTGGCCAGCTTGAAGGTGCCGATGTGGGGGTGGTGGTGCGTGAGGATCTCCGGGCTGGCCCCGGCGGCCACCAGTTCCTCCAGCACCTTGCGGCAGTAGGGGAGGGGTTCGCTCACCTGGCTGTAGAGCTTGCCGTCGGAGAAGGTGCCGGCACCGCCCTCGCCGAACTGGGCATTCGACTCCGGGTTGAACGGCAGCTGGCCCTTCCAGAAGCCGAAGGTGTCGGCGCTGCGCTGCTTCACGGCCGGCCCCCGCTCCAGCAGCAGGGGGCGCAGCCCCATCTGGGCCAGCAGCAGGGCGGCGAAGTAGCCGCAGGGTCCGGCGCCCACCACCACGGGCCGGATTGCGGCGCTGTTGCTGCCGCTGCCGGCGGGCAGCACGGGGTGATAGGTGCTGTCCGGGCTGGGCCTCAGGTGGGGATCGCCGCGGAAGCGCTGCAGCAGCCGCTCCTGCTCACGCTCACTGAGATCGAGCACCAGATCCAGGCTGTACACCAGCTGGATCGGCTTGCCGCGGCGGGCATCGACACTGCGCTTGACCAGGTGGTGGGCGCGCAGCTGTGGGGCACTGAGCCGCAGCCGCCGGCAGATCGCCGCCGGCAGCTCGGCATCCCCATGGTCCAGGGGCAGCTTCAGCTCACTCAGCCGCAGCAAGGGATCTCCTCGACGGTGTCCCTGTTGTAGATCGGCCCGGTTCTGTTGCAATCGTCCCTGGTCGCCCCCACCAACTCTCAACTCCTGGCCATCGTGGGAGCAACACCGTGCCCATCAGGGACCTGCGCTGCTGCCCATGGGTCTGGCCCACTGTCCCCTCTGCGTTGCCCTGGCGGTGCTGGCGGTGCTGCGCAGCGGCGCCCATGCCCTGCAGCTTTGGCAGTTGAGGCCCGCCCAGGTCCCGATGCCCATCCCCTCTCCCTAGGGTCTGGCCTGGGGTGCAGGGGAGGTTCTGTGCTTCGCCAACCCTTGTTGCTGCAGCGGCTTTCCTGAATGTCTTCCGCCCCCGAGGTCTGCGGACTCGAAGCCACCTACTTCGGTGCCAACGGCTGGTTGCTGCAGTTCGACCAGCTGAGGGTGCTGGTGGATCCCTGGCTCACCGGCACCCTGGAGTTCCCGCCGGGCCCGTGGTTGTTCCACGGACATTTGCCCCGTCCCTGGCCCGCCCCGGCACGGCTGGATCTGCTGCTGCTCACCCAGGGCCTGCCCGACCACTGCCATCCCGCCAGTCTGGCGCTGCTGGATCCGCAGTTGCCCGTGGTGGCGTCCCCCACGGCGGCCCGCCGCGCCCGGGAGCTGGGTTTTCAGCAGGTGACCGCCCTGGCCCCAGGGCAGTCCCACAGCATCCAAGGGCTCACCATCCTCGCCACGGCGGGGGCCCCGGTGCCCCAGGTGGAGAACGGCTACCGGCTTGACCATGCCGCCGGCAGCCTCTACCTCGAGCCCCACGGCTACCTCGACCCCACCCTGGCGGCCGAGCCCCTCGATGCGGTGATCACTCCGGTGGTGGATCTGGGCCTTCCCCTGGCCGGGGCCTTTGTGCGCGGCCGGCAGGTGTTGCCCCAGCTGCTGGAGCGGCTGCGGCCCGCCACCGTGCTGGCGAGCACGGCGGGTGGGGAGGTGCGTTTCGATGGCCTGCTCAGCCGCGCCCTCTGGCAGCGGGGCAGTGCAGCCGAAGCTGCCTGTGCCATCGCCGCCCGGCCCCAGCCCCCCCGGTTCATTGATCCGATCCCCGGCGAGCCCTACCGGCTGACGCTGCCGGAGTGATGGCCGTGCTGGCGCCTCTCTGGGCCATGGCCCCGCCACTGCGCTGGCTGCAGGAGTGGAGCCGCGATCCGCTGTTGGTCAAGTTCGCCACGGCCGCGGCGGTGCTCGTGGTGATCAGCCTGCTGATCCGCGCCAGCCAGGCCTCCCTCACCCGCTACCTGCGGGATGCCGACGCCCGCTACTACGCCCGCAAGCTGGTGGCCCTCAGCGGCTATTTCATTGCCCTGGTGGGCCTCACCGTGATCTTCAAGGACCGCCTGGGCGGCCTCACCGTGGCGATCGGTGTGGCCGGTGCGGGGATCGCCTTTGCCCTCCAGGAGGTGATCGGCAGCGTGGCGGGCTGGATTGCCATCTCCTTCGGCGGCTTCTATCGGCCCGGCGATCGGGTGCAGGTGGGGGGAATCAAGGGGGATGTGATCGATGTGGGCATCCTGCGCACCACCTTGATGGAGCTGGGCGAATGGGTGGATTCCGACCTCTATTCCGGCCGCATCGTGCGGATCGCCAACAGTTTCGTGTTCAAGGAGCCGGTGTTCAACTACTCCGGCGACTTTCCCTTCCTCTGGGACGAACTGCGGCTGCCTGTGCGCTACGGCAGTGACCACCGCCTGGCCCGCCGGATTCTTGAGACCATCGGGGCGGAAGTGGCGAGCGACGTGCTCACCGAGGCCGTGCGCCAGGCCTGGGCCGAGATGCTGCAGAAATACCTGCTGGAGCATGCCCGCATCGACCATCAGGTGACCCTGGTGCTCACCGACAACTGGATGGAGTTCACCCTCCGCTACGTGGTGGATGTCAAGAAACGGCGCCTGATCAAGGATCAGATCTACACCCGGATCCTTGAAGAATTCGAGCGCTTTTCTCCACGGGTGAGTCTCTCCTCCACCACCATGGAGGTGGTGGCACTGCCGCCGTTGGAGGTGCGCCTGAACAACCAGCCCTGGGAGCCGCCGCCTCAGCCTGAGTCTTGATCCAGCGCAGGGGCCCCTGCTCGCGAGCTCAGCTCGGCTTCGATCGCGGCCACGGCGATGCGGCTGCTGAGCACGGCATCGGGGTTGAGGCTGATCGAATCGATGCCCTCTTCCACCAGGAAGGCGGCGAAGTCGGGATGGTCGCTGGGGGCCTGACCGCAGAGGCCGATCTTGCGGCCGCAGCGGTGGGCCGTGCGGATCGCCAGCTGGATCATCGCCTTCACGGCGGCGTCGCGTTCGTCGAACAGATCCGCCACTAGGGCTGAATCGCGATCCAGCCCCAGGGTGAGCTGGGTGAGGTCGTTGGAGCCGATCGAGAAGCCATCGAAGCGCTCGGCGAAGGCCTCGGCGCTGATCACGTTGCTGGGCAGTTCGCACATCACGTACACCTGCAGGCCGTGTTGGCCGCGCACCAGTCCGTGCTGCGCCATCTCGGCCAACACCCGATCCCCCTCCTCGGGGGTGCGGCAGAAGGGCACCATCGGAATCACGTTCACCAGCCCCATCGCCTGCCGCACCCGCCACAGGGCACGGCACTCGAGGCCGAACGCCGCTCGAAAGGCCGGGGCGTAGTAGCGGGAGGCGCCGCGCCAGCCGAGCATCGGGTTGTCCTCGCGGGGTTCGAAGCCGCCGCCGCCCAGCAGCCGGGCGTACTCGTTGCTCTTGAAGTCGGAGAAGCGCAGGATCACCGGTCGGGGGTAGAACGCCGCGGCAAGGCGCGCCATGCCCTGGGCCAGCCGATCCACGTAGTACTCACTGGCCTCGGCATAGCCAGCGGTGAGCTGGGCGATCGCCTGCCGTTCCCCTGGGTCCCTGACCCGTTCCGGCTCCAGCAGGGCCAGCGGATGCACCCGGATGTGGTTGGCGATGATGAACTCCAACCGGGCCAGCCCCACCCCGTCGCAGGGGATCGCCGCCAGCTTGAAGGCCTCCTCGGGGTTGCCCACGTTCATCAGGATCTGGGTGCGGGTGGAGGGCAGGTCGTCCAGGGGGCTCTCCTCCACG
This sequence comes from Paraciimarium castrense LEGE 11436, assembly GCF_056633055.1. Taxonomy (NCBI): domain Bacteria; kingdom Bacillati; phylum Cyanobacteriota; class Cyanophyceae; order Synechococcales; family Prochlorococcaceae; genus Paraciimarium; species Paraciimarium castrense. The sequence continues at coordinate 114,516 of NZ_JBSJOW010000001.1, forward strand.
CTGAAGGGCAGGGCGCCGCGGTACACCCGGCCCTGATCGCCCTCGCAGCAGCTGGCGGTCACCTCTTCCCCATCGGGGATGCGGCGGCTGCCGTCGCCGGTGCCGACGATGGCCGTGATTCCCATCTCGCGGGCAATGATCGCCGCGTGGCAGGTGCGGCCGCCCTGGTCGGTGATCACGGCGCTGGCCCGTTTGAGGATCGGCTCCCAGTCGGGATCGGTGCGCTCGGTGACGAGCACCTCCCCCGGGGAGAACCGGGCGATCTCGCCGGGATGGCTGAGGATCCGGGCCCGCCCGCTGCTCACCGAGGCGCCGATCGCTCTCCCCTGGGCGAGTGGCTCGGCGCTGTGGGGTGCCAGATGCCAGGTGCGCAGCACAGCCGCTGATCGGCGGGATTCCACCGTTTCCGGCCGGGCCTGCAGGACGTACAGCTCGCCGCTGCCGCCGTCCTTGGCCCACTCGATGTCCATGGGGGTGGGGGCACCCCGCTGGGCGCTGTAGTGGCGCTCGATCGCACAGGCCCAGCGGGCCAGCTGCAGGGCTTCGGCATCGCTGATGGCGAAGCGGCAGCGCTCCTGCTCCGGCACCGGCTGGGTGAGGGTGCTGGCATGGCCGGGCTCGGGGGCGCCGGCACCGCTCGGGGGGGCGTCGGCGTAGACCATCCGGATCGCCTTGCTGCCCAGGCGCCGGTGCACGATCGCGTCGAATCCCTGCTCCAGGGTGGGCTTGAAGATCAGATATTCATCGGGGTTCACCGCGCCCTGCACCACCGTTTCCCCCAGGCCGTAGGCGGCGGTGAGCAGCACCGCGTCCCGGAACCCCGTCTCGGTGTCGATGCTGAACATCACGCCGGAGGCGGCCAGGTCGGAGCGCACCATCCGCTGCACCCCGATCGAGAGGGCCACCTCCAGATGCTCGAAGCCGTGGATCTGGCGGTAGGAGATGGCCCGGTCGGTGAACAGGGAGGCGTAGCAGCGGCGGCAGGCGGCCAGCAGCGCCTGTTCCCCGCGCACGTTGAGGAAGGTGTCCTGCTGGCCCGCGAAGGAGGCCTGGGGCAGGTCTTCGGCCGTGGCGCTGGAGCGCACAGCCACCGCCGGCGGTTCGCCGCCGGGCTCCAGGGCCCGGAAGGCCTCCACAATCGCCTGCTGCAGGTCTGGCGGCAGGGGGGAGCGCAGCAGCAGGGCCCGGGCGGCGGCGCCTGCGGCCTGCAGGGCGCCGAGATCGCTGCTGTCGAGGCCCTCCAGCAGGTCTTTGAGCTGCGGTTCGAGCCCGTTGACGGCGAGGAAGTGGCGGTAGGCGGCCGCCGTGGTGGCAAAGCCGCCCGGCACGCGCACCCCCTGGCCACCGAGTTCCCGGATCATCTCGCCGAGGGAGGCGTTCTTGCCGCCCACCTGGGGCAGGGCCTTCAGATCCACCGCCGCCAGCGGCAGCACCAGGGGGTCAGCAGGGGCCATCAGCGGAGGGGCGGCTGAGCTGAATCTGGCCCGGATGGACAGTCTGCGCTCCGACTGTGAATGGGCCTGAAGACTGGGTGAGCCCGATTCCGGGTGGCACAGTGGAGTGATTCAGCACGCCCCACCCACGGTTTTCGTGTTCCGTTTCCCCCAGGTTTGCACCGCCCTCAGTGCGCGGATGCTTGCCACCACCGCCACATCTGTGACCACCTCCCTGGCTGTGGCGATGGCTGCAACCACCTCCCTGGCCCCCCCGGCTTTCGCCCAGGCGGCCGCGGCCGGAAAGCCGGCCACGATGGAGTTGATGAACGACATGGCCCTGGCCGCCGCGGTCAATGTCTGCGAGCTCGCTGTGGAGTCCAAGGTCCCGGTGGAGCAGGTCGTGTTGTCCAATGCCAAGGCCATCACCTATGTGGTGACCAGCCGCTATGGCAGCCAGGTGGCCAACGCCGGCAGGCTTCAGCCGGAGCAGATCGCCAATGGCGCGATCATTCAGGTGGTGGGCCGGGTGCGCCAGGGCTGTTACGCCAAACTCGCCGGCGCCGACAAGAAGTTCGTCGATGAGGTGATCACCGAGTACTCAAACGCTGTTCAGAGGAAGTAGGCCTCAGGCGCCCCTCAGGCCTGGTCTTCTGCTTGCTGACTGTCGCGGCCGTTCTCGGCAGCGGGCTCCGGCAGCAGCTGGGCCAGCAGGCCGGCGCCCATCAGCAGGCCGCCCAGCACGGCGGCCAGGGTGCGGTTGTCGCCCCCTGGCCCGTCACTCCACACGGCAGCCGCCAGGAAGGCGCCCCCCAGCAGCAGGGTCGGCACCAGCACGACCCCCTTGGCGGTGCGATTCAGACTCATGAGCTGCTCCGGCAGCCCTCGCCACCGGTCGGGTCAGCCGTGGCCAGGCCTCGCTGCACCAGGCCGGCACCCAGGTCCAGCGGGTCTGAGCCCTCCGGCGCCAGCCGGGTGACCCTGGCCAGCAGCATGCCGTCAGCTGTGCCGATCGGCCGCAGGTTGACGCGGCTGCGGCGGGGCAGTTCGGCCCGCAGCCAGTCGGCCACCCCGGCCTGGCTCTCGTGGTCAATGCGGATGCAGGCCAGGGCCACGGTGTAACTGCGGTTGCCGTCACCCACCTGCAACTGGCCGTTGCCCCGCACCTGCAGCACCTCAGCAGCCTGGGCCGCGCTGGGCCAGAGCAGCCATCCGGCCAGAAGTGCCAGCAGCAGGCTCAGAGCTTGGCGCCGCAGCTGGGGCAGAAGCGGTGGTCGCTGGCCGTGCTGATGCCGCAGCTGTTGCATTGTCTGGTGGTGTCGATGGCGAGTTCGGGGTGGGTGGGCAGGCCCACCATCTGGGCATTGCTGGCGCCCGGGGGAACCATCGGGTAGCAGTTCTCGTTGCGGCGCACCTTCACGTCGATGAAGGCCGGGCCGGGGTGCTCCAGGGCTTCCCGGAGCTGCTGCCGCAGGCTGGAGCGCTCCGTGATCAACACGCCGCGCACCCCGAAAGACTCGGCCAGGGCCTCGAAGTTCGGCATTCCACCGGTCATCTCGGAGGCTGAATAGCGCTCGTCGTAGAAGCTCTCCTGCCACTGGCGCACCATCCCCTGCCAGCCGTTGTTGATCACCACCACCTTCACGGCCAGGTTGTACTGGGCCAGGGTGCCCAGCTCCTGGATGTTCATCAGGATCGAGGCATCGCCGGCCACACAGATCACCTGCTGGTCGGGGAAGGCGGTCTGCACGCCCATGGCCGCAGGCATGCCGTAACCCATGGTGCCGAGGCCGGCGCTGCTGACCCAGCGGCGCGGACCGTTGTGCAGGTACTGGGCCGCCCACATCTGATGCTGGCCCACATCGGTGGTGTAGTAGGCACTGGGGGCCAGCTCCTGCAGGGCGATCATCACCTCCTGGGGAGCGATCTCACCCTCCGGAGTCGGCGTGACCAGGGGGTAGTGATGCTTCCAGCTGTCGATCCGCTCCAGCCAGGCCTCGGTGCGGCCCTGGGAGCGGTCCGTGCCGGAGCCGTCCACGCCGGCGGCCTGGAGCAGGCCTTCGAGCACCTGGCGCACGTCGCCCACCAGAGGCACATCGGGCACCCGGGTCTTGCCCACCTCAGCGGCGTCGATGTCGATGTGAATCACCTGGGCCCGGGGCGCGAAGCCATCCAGCCTGCCGGTCACCCGGTCATCGAAGCGGGCGCCGGTGGCGATCAGCAGATCGCATTCGGTGACGGCGAAATTGGCGTAGGCAGTGCCGTGCATGCCGAGCATGCCCACGGCGAGGGGGTGGGTCTCATCGAAGGCCCCCTTGCCCATCAAGGTGGTGGTGACGGGAAGCCGGAAGGCCTCGGCCAGCTGGCGTACCTGGTCATGGGCGCCGCTGCTGATGGCGCCGCCGCCCACGTAGAGCAGGGGGCGGCGAGCCTGACGGATCAGTCCCAGGGCCTCCTGAACACGTTCGGGATCCGGCCTGGGGGGCAGGCGGAAGCCTGCCGGGATGGCCGTGCCGGGCTCCACGGGCACGTAGTCAAATTGTTCGGCACCCACGTCCTTGGGCACGTCGATCAGCACCGGACCGGGACGGCCGGTGGCGGCGATGAAGAAGGCCTCCGCCACGATGCGACCGATGTCGCGCGGGTCGCGCACGACCCAGGAGTGCTTCACGATCGGCAGGGTGATGCCGAAGATGTCAGTTTCCTGGAAGGCGTCGGTGCCGATCGAGGCCCGGGGTACCTGGCCGGTGATCACCACCATGGGCACGGAGTCCATGTGGGCGGTGGCGATACCCGTGACCAGGTTGGTGGCTCCGGGCCCGGAAGTGCCGAAGCACACGCCCACCTTGCCGGTGGCCCGGGCGTAGCCATCGGCGGCATGGGTGCCCCCCTGTTCGTGGCGCACCAGGATGTGCTTGAGCCAGCCGCGGCTCTCCGCCTGGTGCAGTTCGTCGTAAATCGGCAGGATCGCCCCACCGGGGTAGCCGAAGATGTGCTCTACCCCATGGCGGTGCAGGGCATCCATCAGGGCATACCCGCCTGTGACCCGCTGGCTCAGCTGGGGGCCTTCACTCAGGGCTATGACGGCCGGGGTGGGCGCGGACTGGGCCGCAGAGCTGAGGGGCGTAAGCGTCACGGCTGCAGCAGGCCCACCACCGGGGCCACTATCGGACACCAGCAACCCTAGGTGCTGGCGAGGTTTTTGGAGCTTGTCTGGCCCGGGCCATGGCCCGCAGCACCTGGGCCGGATCGATCCAGCGCCCGCCGTGGCGCAACCCCCAGTGCAGGTGGGGGCCGGTGGTGCTGCCGCTCATCCCCACGTGGCCGATCACCTGGGCGGTGCGCACGCCCTGCCCCACCCTGAGCTGCACGGCGCCGCTGCGGTAGTGGCCTGCTGAGCCGCGGCCAGCCAGATGGCAGTAGATGTGCTCATAGGCCCCGGAGCGGATCACCAGGCCCACGCCGCAGCCGCCGTCGTTGATCACCTCCTGCACCACCCCTCCCCACCAGCTGCGCACCGGGGAGCCCAGGGGGGCGGCGATGTCCAGACCGTAGTGGGGCCGAACGTCGCCGCGCAGCGGGTGCACACGCATGCCGAAGCCGCTGGTGTAGCCAGCGAAGCTGGCCACCGGGAAGGCCCCCAGCCGCCAGCTCTCGGCCCGGGCGGCGGGCAGGAAGGCCAGCAGGGGGGCCAGGACCAGGGAGATCATCAGCAGGGGCGCAGCCGCCATGGCCCCACGCTCAGAGCAGTCCGAGGGCATGGAGCGGTCCCCGTCCACTGAGCAGTTCCAGCAGGAAGGCCGAGAACCCCACCATCGCCAGCCTGCCGTTCCACACCTCAGAGCTGTTGTTCCAGCCCCAGGCCCACTTGTCCTGGGGATAGAGCTTCACCTTGGTGGGCAGGGCGGCCGCCTGATCCAGGTTCACTTCCGGTCCCTCCAGGGCGTGCTGCACCAGGTCGGCGAGGCCGGTGATGAAGGCCGGCGTGGTGTCCAGGGCCGGCACCCGCCGGAAGTTGGTGATGCCTGCCTCCGTGGCGATCTCGCGGTATTCGATGTCGATTTCTTCGAGGGTCTCGATGTGCTCGCTCACGAAGCTGATCGGCACCACCACCAGATCCTTCACGCCCTGCTCTCCGAGCTCTTCGAGGGCCTCATCGGTGTAGGGCCGCAGCCACTCCACCGGCCCCACCCGGCTCTGGTAGGCCAGGGTGGAGGGGTTGGCATGGCCGAGATCGGCTTCCAGCTTGGCCATGACCAGCTCGGCGCAGGCCTCGATCTCCCGCTGGTAGGGGTCGCCGGCCTCGGCCACGTAGCTCTTCGGCACGCCATGGGCGCTGAAGAACACATGGGCCGTGGCCGGGTCAGGGCACTGCTCGATCTCCCTGGCGATCAAGCCAGCCATGGCGCTGATGTAGCCGGGGTCGTCGTAGTAGCTGCGGATGCAGCGGATCGGCAGCCGTTCGAAGCCGGGGTCGGCCTGGCGCAGGCGTTTGAGCTCCCGGAAGCTGGAGCCGCTGGTGCTGATCGAGAAGTGGGGGTAGAGGGGCAGCACCACCACCTCATCCACGCCGTCGGCCTTGATGTCGGCCACCGCCGACTCGGTGAAGGGGTGCCAGTAGCGCATCGCCACGTAGCTGGTGGCCTCGATGCCCCGCTGCCGCAGGCTGCTCTGCAGCTCCCGCGCCTGCTGTTCGGTGATGCGACGCAGGGGCGAGCCGCCGCCGATGGAGCGGTAGGCCTCCTGCGACTTGCTGGCCCGCAGGCTGCTGATCAGCCAGGCCAGCGGCTTCTGCAGGGCTGGATTGGGCAGCCGGATGATCTCCGGGTCGGAGAAGAGGTTGTACAGGAACGGCCCCACGTCCTGGATCCGCTCGGGACCCCCGAGGTTCAGCAGCAGCACGCCAACCTTGGCCATGCCTTCTGTTCCGTACGGCGTGATGGCCGTGAGCGTAACGCTGCAGGCTGGGACCTAGCGGTGCGCGACAGCCATCGATAGGGTCGGCTCTGTTCGCACCGGAGCCATCGCGCCCCGATCCGCTGCTGCTGTGAGCCCCCCGCGAGCCCCGCTGTGAGCCCCGCCGTCAGCCCCGTCGGTGCCGTGGTTGGGGCCGATTCCAGCGAAGCCACGGCCGCCCTGATCAGCCAGCACAACCGGCGTCTGGCGGTTGCCGGCCTCAGGTTGCGGCTGGAGATGCGCGGCGGCAAGCTCAGCCTGCGGGGCCCCCTGCCCTGCCGCACCGGGGCCGGGCACGAGCGGGTGCAGCGGCTGAGCCTGGCCCTTCCCGCCACAGCGGCCGGGGTGGGGGAGGCCCTCGAGAGGCTGCGGGAGGCGCAGCGCCAGCTGGAGCTGGGCCAGTTCGACTGGGCCCGCTGGAGCCGGCGCCAGGCGGACCGGCCCGCCAAGCGCCCCTCGGCCGGGGTTGCCCAGCCCTCCGCAGCGGGCCCCAGCCCAGCCCCCGCCGATGCCGGCGGCTGGCAGGCCCAGGTGCAGGCTTTCCAGCAGGCCTTCTTCGCCGATCCGCGCCGGCGCCTCAACCCCGCGGGCAGCCGCACCACCTGGAGTGCCGCCTACCTCCCCTACCTGCGGCGGCTGCTGCAGCTGAGCTCAGAGGCGCCTGGAGCGGGCAGCGAGAGCCTGTTGCTCCGCACCCTGGAGAGCTACGCCCCGGGCAGCCGCAGCCGTCAGCAGTGCGGCACGGCCCTGGCCGCCCTGGCCCGCGAGTGCCAGCTGGTGCTGCCCCCGGACTGGGCCGCCCAGGCCAGCGGCTATGGGCTGCACCTGGCCCGCTTTCGCCAGCTGCCCAGCGACACCGAGATCCTGGGGTGGCTGGAGCGGATCCCCAACCCAGGCTGGCGGCTGGTGTACGGGCTGCTGGCCACCTACGGCCTGCGCAACCACGAGGCGTTCTTCGCCGATCTCTCCGCCCTGGCCCCGGGGGCTGACCGGGTGATCCGGGTGCTGCCCACCAGCAAGACCGGTGAACACCAGGTGTGGCCGTTTCAGCCGCACTGGGTGGATCACTTCGGCCTGGAGGCCCTCGCCGGCAACGGCGGCGCCCTGCCACCGGTGACCACCAACCTGGGGCGCACCACCCTGCAGCAGGTGGGCCGGAGGGTGGCCGAGCAGTTCCGGCGTTACGGGCTGCCGATCACCCCCTACGACCTGCGCCACGCCTGGGCCGTGCGCACGATCCACATCGGCCTGCCCGACACCGTGGCGGCTCGGATGATGGGCCACTCGGTGGCGATCCACACCCGCACTTACCACCACTGGATCACCCGCCGCGACCAGCAGCAGGCCGTCGACGCGGCCCTGGCCCGGGGCAGGTCAGAGTGATCTGGCGCCGTCTCCCCGTTTCCCTTTCCCCGCCGATGCCGGATTCCAGCCTCGATCAGATCGCCCAGGACCTCGGCCCCGGCGGCGCCCTCGCCCCAGAGCCTGATCGGGAGGGCTATCAGCGCCGCATGGCCCGCCGCAAGGAGGTGCAGCAGCAGCGGGTGGGGGAGCGCTCCCTGGAGAAGGGGCTGGTGCTGGTGTTCACCGGCCAGGGCAAGGGCAAGACCACGGCGGCCCTGGGCCTGGTGCTGCGCACCCTGGGCCACGACGAGAAGGTGGCGGTGGTGCAGTTCATCAAGGGCGGCTGGCAGCCCGGGGAGGCCCGGGCCCTGGCCGTGTTCGGAGAGGCGCTGCACTGGCATGCCCTGGGTGAGGGTTTCACCTGGGAAACCCAGGACCGCGAGCGCGACCGCGCCCTGGTGCAGCAGGCCTGGGAGCGCTCCTGCGCCTACCTCGCTGACCCGGAGCGCAAGCTGGTGGTGCTGGATGAGGTGAACGTGGCCCTCAAGCTGGGCTACCTGGCGGTGGAGCAGCTGCTGGAGGGCCTGGCCCTGCGGCCGCCCCTCACCCACGTCGCCCTCACGGGGCGCGGCGCCCCGCCGCAGCTGCTGGAGCGGGCCGATCTCGTCACCGAGATGACCCTGGTGCGCCATCCGTTCCGGGAGCAGGGCGTCAAGGCCCAGGCCGGCATCGAATACTGAAACTTGGCGCGGAAGCGGCCAGATCAGCCCAGGTCGTCCTGCAGCTGGGCCAGGCCGCTCACCAGCACCGAGAGGCCGCTGATCAGCACGGCCCGGTGCACGGCAGGTTCACTCCAGATGCCGGGCTGCTCAGCGGCGCGACCCAGGGCCGAGAGGGTCAGCCGGGCCATCAGCTGACAGGACCGCACCGTGGGCGGCTTCGGCGGGAGAGCCATGGCTGCGCTGCTTTGCAGCAGTGAAGCGCCGGGCCCGGCGGCTGGCAAGCCTGGCCGGCGTGGGGGGGCAGAGGCTGGGCCGGCAGCAGGGCCATTGCTACGGTGCGGCAAATCCGTGGTGTCGATGGGTTATCAGCGCGTGCTCCTCAAGCTCAGCGGTGAGGCGCTGATGGGAGAGCAGGGCTACGGCATCGATCCGGAGATCGTCAAGGCGATTGCCTCCGATGTGGCGGCCTGTGTGGCCGACGGCACCCAGCTGGCGATCGTGGTGGGCGGCGGCAACATCTTCCGTGGCCTCAAGGGCAGTGCCGCCGGCATGGACCGGGCCACCGCCGACTACGTGGGCATGCTGGCCACCGTGATGAATGCGATCACGCTGCAGGACGGCCTCGAGCGGGCAGGAGTGCCCACCCGGGTGCAGAGCGCGATCTCGATGCAGGCGGTGGCCGAGCCCTACATCCGCCGCCGTGCGATTCGCCACATGGAGAAGGGTCGGGTGGTGATCTTTGCGGCCGGCACCGGTAACCCCTTCTTCACCACCGACACCACTGCCGCCCTGCGGGCCGCCGAGATCAGTGCCGATGTGGTGTTCAAGGCCACCAAGGTGGATGGTGTGTACGACAAGGACCCGGCCAAGTACCCCGATGCCCGCCGCTTCGACAGCCTCTCCTTCCTGGAGGTGCTCAGCAGCGAGCTGGAGGTGATGGATGGTGCGGCGATCGCCCTCTGCAAGGACAACGCCATCCCGATCGTGGTGTTTGACCTGTTCGGGCCCGGCAACATCGGCCGAGCCGTGGCCGGGGAGCCGATCGGTACGCGGATCCATCCGGCCTGAGGCTCCCTGGCTCGGCCGTGAGTACTCTCCCCACGGCTCCCGATCAGCGATTCCGCCAGCCCCAGCCATCCCGCAGCACCTGCCCCTCCGTTCTTCGCCCTGCCCCGCAGCACCCGCCATGGACCTCGAAGCCAGCATGCGCAAGTCGGTGGATGCCGCCCTGCGCAACTTCAACACCATCCGCACCGGCAGGGCCAACCCCTCCCTCCTGGACAAGATCAGCGTGGAGTACTACGGCGCTGAAACGCCGCTCAAATCCCTCGCCAATCTCTCCACCCCAGACTCCCAGACGATTCAGATCCAGCCCTTTGACATGGGCTCCATGGGGCTGATCGAAAAGGCGATCGCCATGAGCGATCTGGGCCTCACCTGCAACAACGACGGCAGGCTGATCCGCATCAACATCCCGCCCCTCACGGAAGATCGGCGCAAGGAGCTGTGCAAGATCGCGGCCAAGTACGCCGAGGAGGGCAAGGTGGCCCTGCGCAACAACCGGCGCGACGGCATCGACCGGATCAAGAAGCTGGAGAAGGAGGGCGAGCTCTCCGAGGACCAGAGCCGCGACGAGCAGGACGAGGTGCAGAAGCTCACCGACCGGTTCATCGGGGAGCTGGAGAAGCACTTGGCTGAGAAGGAAGCCGAGATTCTCAAGGTGTGAGCGCTCCCCCGTGAGTGCTCTGGCGGGCGGCAGCCCCGAGGTGATCGTGGTGGGCGCCGGCGCCGCCGGCGCTGCGGCGGCCTTCCACCTGGCCCGGCTCGGGCGAGACGTGCTGCTCCTCGACGGCGCTGCCTTCCCGCGCAGCAAACCCTGTGGCGGCGGCATGGCGGCCTCGGTCCAGCGCTGGTTTCCCTTCGATCTGAGCCCCGCCGTCGACACCGTGATCGAGCGGGTGCGCTTCAGCTGGGCCCTCCAGGATCCTGTGCTTGCGGAGTTGCCGGGGGAGGCACCCTTCTGGATCGTGCGCCGCTCCCGCCTGGATGCCTTCCTCAGCGACCAGGCTGTGGCGGCAGGCGCGCGCTTCCAGCCCAGCACCACGGTGGGATCGCTCAGGCGCGAGCTGGGGGGCTGGCGCGCAGAGATGCAGGGCCCTGATGGGGTGCCGCTGGGCCTGCAGGCCAGGGCCGTGGTGGTGGCGGATGGATCTGGCTCCCGGCTGGCGGGTCCCCTGGGTCTGGGTCCGCGGCGGCCCCGCTTCGCCTCCACCGTGTCGGTGGAGCTGGAGGGCGAGGTGAGCGACCCGGCGGCAGCCCGCTTTGATTTCGGCCTGGTGCGCCAGGGGTTCTGCTGGGCCTTCCCGCGCCAGGGGGGCTACAGCATCGGCCTCGGCACCTTTGTGGGCCGCGACCCGGTGGCGGCTGAGGCCGTGCTGACGCGCCTGCTGCCCAGCCTTGGTTTTGCACCCGGTGCCGGCGTGCGCAGCGCCGGTCAGTTGCGGCTCTGGGATGGCCACCACGCCCTGCATGGCGATGGGGTGGTGCTGGCCGGCGATGCCGCCTCCCTGTGTGATCCCTTCCTGGCCGAGGGGCTGCGGCCGGCCCTGCTCAGCGGCTGCCAGGCCGCCTTCGCGGTCGACCGGTGGCTGGGCGGTGAGGCCGGGGCACTGGCGGCCTACAGCGCCACCATGCGGCGGGAGTGGGGTGAGTCGATGGCCTGGGGCCGTCGCATGGCCCAGGTCTTCTACCGGGTGCCCCGGGTGGGCTACCAGCTGGGAATCAAGCGACCCACGGCGCCGCGGCGCATCGCCCAGATCCTCTCCGGGGAGATGGGCTACGGCGACATTGCCCAGCGGGTGATCCGCCGGCTGCTGCTGCGCAACGGCTGAAGCCGGCGCACTCAGATGCGGGTGCAGTCCTTGAGCTGGCGCAGGCGCTTGTCGATGGAGCCCAGCAGCTCGATGGCGAACATCGGCGATTCCTGAACGGCGAACAGGAACTTCTCGCGGTTCATCACCAGCAGCCGGCAGGGGGTGAGGGCCCGGGCGTTGCCGTAGCGGCGGTGCTCACTGGTGACCAGGGCGCCAGCGCCGAACACATCGCCGGCATTGATCTGTTCATGGCCCTGGTCCCCGTTCCAGGTGAGTTCCACCCGGCCCTCCAGCAGGCCGAACATGCAGTCGCCGGATTCTCCCGAGCCGAAGATCAGGGCACCGGGTTCAACGCTGACCACCTCGCCGGTGCTGGCGAGGGCGCGCATGGTGCGAAGGGCGTTCAATGAGCTGGCTCCATGGGGCAGCGGCACCAGTCTGCCCCGGGTGGGAAGGGCCTGCTGCTCAGCGGCCGGCCAGGGCCAGGGCCGCCCCGAGGCCGCCGCGCACATCCTCGGGGGCCAGCCGGCCGTCCTTGTCAGTGTCGAGGGCGTCGAAGACGGCGTCACTGCCGAGCCACTCCTCACGGGTGATGCAGCCGTCGCCGTCAAGGTCGTTGAGCAGGAAGATCTCGTGAACGGCATGGCCGAAGGCGGCGCCTCCCTCAAGTTCCCCCAGCCGATGCGCCAGCTGGGCCTCCAGGGTTTCGATGGCCTTGATGAAGCCGCCGATCCCCTCATCGAGCTTCTCGGTGGCCATGGGGTCCTCGGCCAGCATGGCCCGGTAGGCAGCCTCGTCGAGATGAATCTGGGGCCGGGTCGGGGCCGGATCAAAGGCGTTGAGCTTGCGCTCCAGGGCGCCCTGGGTGTTGCGCAGCTGGGCCAGCAGCGCGGGGGAAATGGTGAGCAGGTCGCAGCCGGCCAGTTCGATGATCTCGTCGGTGTTGCGGAAGCTGGCCCCCATCACCTCGGTCTTGTAGCCGTAGGTCTTGTAATAGTTGAAGATCTCCGTCACCGACACCACGCCCGGATCCTCGGGGCCGGGATAGCTGTCGCGGCCGGTGCTCTTCTTGTACCAGTCGAGGATGCGGCCCACGAAGGGGGAGATCAGGGTGACGCCGGCCTCGGCGCAGGCCACGGCCTGGGCAAAGGAGAACAGCAGGGTGAGGTTGCAGTGGATGCCCTCCTGCTCCAGCGCCTCGGCGGCCCGGATGCCCTCCCAGGTGGAGGCCACCTTGATCAGCACCCGGTCCTTGCCGATGCCGGCTTCGGCGTAGAGCTCGATCAGCCGCCGCGCCTTGGCGATCGTGGCCTCGGTGTCGTAGCTGAGGCGCGCGTCCACCTCGGTGGACACCCGGCCCGGCACGATCTTGAGGATCTCCTTGCCGAAGGTGACGCAGATCTCATCGAGGGCTTCACGCACCACCGCATCGGCGCCGGCCTCGGCTCCCATCACCGCTCTCGACTCCCGCAGGGATCGGTCGATCAGGTCCTGGTAGGCCGGGATCTGGGCTGCCGCCAGGATCAGGGAGGGGTTGGTGGTGGTGTCGCGGGGCGTGAATTGCTGGATGGCCTCGATGTCGCCGGTGTCCGCGACCACCACGGTCATGGCGGACAGTTGGTCGAGCAGATTGGCCATGGCTGGCGGGGTGCCGGTGCCTGGGCAGGCTAGCCAGAACACCGCTGCGGCCTCCCAAGGGCCGCACTCCTTGCGTGAATGGCCACACAGGGGGGCTGGTCAGCCTGCGTTCGGGCTGGTCTCCTGGCTCCGGGTGGCGCCGAGGGCCTTGGGATCGGAGGGGGGCAGTTGCTCCAGCACCAGCAGGGCGTCGATGATCTTGCGGGCCACCGGGGCCGCCACGGTGGAGCCGTAGGTGTTGCCGCCCTTGGGTTCGTCCACCACCACCAGCACCACGTAGCGGGGATCATCGATGGGCAGATGGCCCACGAAGCTGGTGATCAGGGCACCGGGGATGTACACGCCATGTTCGGCCTTCTGGGCGGTGCCCGTCTTGCCACCGATCCGGTAGCCGGGAATGTGGATGCCCAGGCTCTTGCTGTTGGCCACCACGGTTTCCATCCAGCCCATCACCACTTTGGTCACCGCCGGATCGAGCACCTGCAACCCGCCGCCGCCGGGGGCAGGGGCCAGGGCGTCCCCCGAGCGCAGGCCGCGGGTGATGTGGGGGCTGACCAGGCGGCCGCCGTTGGCGAGCATGGCGTGCAGCTGGGCCAGCTTCAGGGGCGTGAGCGAGAAGCCCTGGCCGAAGGCCGCCACGGCAGGTTCGATCGGATGGCTCACGAAGGTCTTGCGGTCCTTGAGTTCGCCGGCCACGGCGCCGGGCAGGTCGGTGTCGGGCCGCTCGTCGATGCCGATCGTGCTCAGCCACTGCCAGAAGCGCTCTCGCTTCACCTTGCTCATGGCCTTCACCATGGCCACGTTGCTGGAGGCCTCCAGCACCGTGGGGAAGTCGATCAGGCCGTTGCCCTGGCGGTTGTGGTTGAAGATCGGCCAGCCGCCGATGCTCAGGGAGCCGTTGTCAAACACCTTGCCGTCCGCCTGGATGGCCTTTTCCTGCAGGGCGAGGGCCAGGTTGATCGGCTTGAAGGTGGAGCCCGGCTCATAGAGGTCCTGCACGGACCACTCGCGGAACAGGCCAGGCTTGAAGCTCCAGAACCGGTTGGGGTCGTAGGTGGGCACCGAGGCCAGCGCCAGCATCTCGCCGTTGCGCACGTCCATCACAAGAGCCGCTCCGCGCTTCGCCTTCCACTTGCTCACCTGGTCGTGGAGGGCCTTCTGGGCCACGTGCTGGAGGCGGGCATCCAGGGTGAGCTGAAGCCGCAGGTCGTCGCCGTACAGCGAGCCAGCGACCATGCCCTCCGGCAGGGGGGTGCCGTCGGCGCCGCGGCGCATGCGCAGGGTGGTCTCGTGGCGCCGCAGGTCGCTGTCGCGGCTCTGCTCGAGTCCCGCCTGGGGCACCCGTTCCAGGTTGAGGAACCCCACCACATTGGCGAACAGGCTGCCCTGGGGGTACACCCGCTGGGGGTAGGCCTCGAGATCGATGCCGCTGATGTTGAGCCGGCGGATGCGGTCAGCGGTTTCGGGATCGATGTCTGTGCCGAGTTTCACGCCGCTGCGACGGCCCGCCATGGTCTGGAGCAGCGCTTCGCTGGGCTGAGCCAGGACTGCTCCCAGCCGCGGGGCCACCTCGTCTGGCCGGCGCACCTTCTGGGGATCGTCGCCGGGAAAGTTGAAGTAGCGGGGGTGGGCCCAGAGCGTGAAACGCTCCTCATCGAGGGCCACCAGGCGGCCGTTGCGATCCACGATCGTGCGGCGCTTGCCGAGCGGCGTCACCGACTGGGTCTGAATCGCCCGAGCCCGGCTTTGAAGGTTCTGGGTGTCGATCACCTGCAGCCAGGCCAGCCGCGCCCCCAGGCCGACCAGTGCCGTGGCCAGCAGGCCATAGACCAGCAGGAGGCGGTGGGTCGGCAGCGGCTGCATGGCCACCACCCGTTCCGAGCGGGCCGGGCGGCCAGGCCTGGCCGTGCGGGGCAGACGGGGGGTGTGAGGAGGGGCTTGCTGCGCCATGGCTGGGGGGTGCCGACGGGGTGATCTGCGGTCGGCGGACTCAGTAACCCGCAGGGATCCGGCGGATCTCGAGGCTGCTGAGCAGGGGCTCGGCGCGCTGGTGGGGCTGGCCTTTGGCCATGGGCAGGTGGATCAGTTGGTGGCTGGCGGTGGGCACGAGCCGGCCGGGCTTGCCCACGGCACTGAGGTGGTGCTGCTCCAGCAGGGCAGCCGACTCCTGCAGCCGGTGCTCCAGGACCTGGGCCGATTCCAGGGCCTGATAGCTGTGGCCCCAGTGGTTCTGCCAGTGCAGGGTGAGGCCGCTGAGCCCCAGCATGCACAGCCCCAGCCCAGCCAGGGCGCCATCAGCAACCCTGTGCAGGCCAGCCAGCCAGGGGGCCCGCCGAGCCACCTTGTGGCCCGACAGAGAGCCCTGGAGCAGTTGGAGCGGGGCGCCGTCGACGCCATGACGGCTTCCCGTGGCCCTGGGGCCGGGGGCTGGAAACACGGAGGTGGGGCCCTCTAGGGGCTGGCGGGTGGAGGCCTGCCGGGGAACGAACGAGGCGACCACGGAAACAGCGGAACACTGCGCAAGTGAACCACCCCGCCGCGGCCTCAGCAAGGCTTCTAACCGGCCAGCAACAGGAGGTTGGCGAAGGTGAAGCCGTTCCAGAGGGCATGCACCAGCACGCAGCTGCCGAGCCGGCCGCTGCGCTGCCGCAGCCAGCCCAGCCCCAATCCCAGCACCATCAGGGGAGCCAGCTCATTGAGGCTGAGGTGGGCGGCCGCGAAGATCAGGGCACTCAGCAGCACGGCCAGGCCCGGGCCGACGCGCTGACCCAGCACCGGAAGCAGCACCCCGCGAAACAGCGTTTCCTCAAACAGGGGCGCCAGCACCACCGCTGTCAGCGCGAAACAGGCCAGGGCCAGGGGCTGGCCGGTGGTGAGCACCAGCTCCAGCAGTGGGTTGCTGCCCCCCTGGTCCCCGGCGATCCGGTCGGTGATCCATCCCACCAGGGCGACCAGGGGCAGCAGCATCAGCATCACCTGCAGGGCCTGCAGGGCGCTGTACCCGAGGGGTCGCCAGCGCCACTGCAGTCCGCTGCTTGTCGCCCCGGCTGGGGCCAGCTCCCTGGTCCTGACCCTCAGCTGGATCCAGAGAATGGTGAGGGGCGCCAGCATCAGACCCAAATAGAGCAGCAGCACCTGCAGGCCCTGCTGCAGGGAGGGATCGCCCGCGAGGGGGCGCAGCAGGGCCTGCAGGGCTGGGCTCAGCAGCAATGGCACGGTGAGTTCACCCAGCACCACAAAACCGCCGGCGATCAGCAGGGTCACGTCCACCAGATCCAGGGGCGGTCCCTGCAGGGGTGGGGCCGCTGGGGCCTGTCCCCGCAGCTGCTGCCAGGCCTGGCGCAGCAGCAGCCCAACGCCCAGCAGCAGCAGCAGCCCCGGGGCCCAGCTCACCCCCACCAGTCGCCACAGGGCCTGCTGGGCGGCGCTGCCGCTGCCACACTCCTGGGGGTCTTGACTCAGCCCCTCGCAGAGCAGCCTCTCGGTGAGCGGTCGCAAGGTCCAGGGCTGTTGCAGGGTGTCCAGCTGGGACCTCTCCAGCCGCTGTCCGCGCTCCAGGGCCGCGACCAGAGCTCTCTGGTCGCTGGGGATCTGCTCCTGCAGGCGCTCCAGCAGCTGGCTGGCTTCGGCGCCCTGCCCCTGGTCCTGGCGCTGTTGCAGCAGGGCGAGCTGCAGCAGGGGCTCGCCCTGGCCTGGGCCAGGATCGGCCTCGTCCTGATCGAGCAGGGACTGGCGCAGCTCCTCAAGGGGATCCGTCCCGATCAGCAGCGGCTGCAGCGAGGGGGGCGCCGCAGGCATGGCGAGGGCTCGCAGCTCCAGCTGCCGCTGGTCCAGGGCCCCAGTGACAGTGGGTTTCTCCAGACTGAGCAGCAGGCCGTTCAGCCAGAGCAGGCCTGTGATCAACAGGCAGAGCAGGGCCAGAAGCGATTTCCAGACCGGCGTTCTCGAGCCACGGGCGTTCAAGCGGGCGTCCTGCGGAGGGGGTTGACGGCCCGATTCTGTCCTCGCGCTCACTGGGCCGCTGCCACGGCCAGAGCCTGCGAAGCAGACGTGGGGTGATCCCTTGCCCTCGGCACCATCCCAGAGGCCCCAACAGCGCTCCCATACGATGGCCCCAGCAGCCAGGACGCCCGTGGCCCTTCGGATCGTGTTGGTTCGCCACGGCCTCAGCAGCTTCAACGCCGAGCGGCGCATCCAGGGACGGGACGACCTCTCCACGCTCACGGCGGAGGGTCACGAACAGGCTCGCCGCGCCGGAGAGGCCCTCAGAGCCCTCACCTTCAGCGCGGCCTACGCCTCGCCGTTGCGCCGCGCCAGCGACACCGCCTCGACCCTGCTGCAGGCCCATGGCCAGGGGTTGGGAGCGATCCTCGATGATGACCTGGTCGAGATTGACCTCTCCCCCTGGAGCGGCGCCACCCGCGAGGAGCTTCGCCAGCTCTTTCCCGACGGGGAGCGGCTGTGGCGCGAGGCACCCCACACGCTGACGCTCCAGCATGCCGATGGTCGTCACTATCAGCCGCTTCCCGAGCTGATGCAACAGGCTGATCGCTTCCTGGCGGGGCTGCTCCGGCGCCATGGCGCCGCGATCGAAGCAAGGCCCGAGCCCGCGGTTGCCGCCACCGCTCCAGCCGATGCCAGCGTCCTGGTGGTGGCCCACAACGCCATCTTGCGCTGCCTGGTGCTGGGGCTGCTGCGGCTCGACGCCACGGAATTTCGCCGTCTGCGCATCGACAACGGCTCGATCTCTGTGCTCAACCTCAGCTCCCGCCCGGGCAGCCCATCTCCCGGCACGCCCAGCGCGGGCACGTCTGGTCGCCGAGCGGATCCGGCGGTGCAACTGGAGTCGCTCAACGGAACCGCCCACCTGGGAGAGCCCCTGCCCAAGAAGGGATCCGGCCCCCGTCTGCTGCTCGTGCGCCACGGCGAAACCGACTGGAATCGCCAGGGCCGTTTCCAGGGTCAGATCGACATCCCTCTCAATGCCTCTGGCCTGGCCCAGGCGGAGGCTGCCGGCGCCTTTCTAGGGCCGATCAGCATCCAGCGGGCCTACAGCAGCGGCCTCTCGCGCCCGCGCCAGACGGCCGAGGCGATCCTGGCCTCTCATCCCGGCGTGCCCCTCACCACCTGCAGCGATCTGGTGGAGATCGGCCACGGGCTCTGGGAGGGACAGCTGGAGCAGGAGATCCAGAACGGCTGGCCCCAGCTCCTGGCCGACTGGAAGCGGGCGCCCCAGACGGTTCAGATGCCCGAGGGCGAGACGCTCCAGGAGGTGTGGGATCGCTCCCTGGCCGCCTGGCAGCGGATCGTGGCCAGCCTTGGGGCAGACGAGACGGCGCTGGTGGTGGCCCATGACGCCGTCAACAAGACCATCCTCTGCGCCCTGCTGGGGCTGATGCCGGCTGACATCTGGGCCATCAAACAGGGCAACGGCGGCGTCACCGTGATCGACTACCCCCATGCGGATCGAAAGCTGCCCGTGGTGGCCGCCCTGAACCTCACTCCCCACCTGGGCGGGGTGCTCGACCGCACCGCCGCCGGGGCCCTCTAGGGCAGCGCGATGAAGGCGATCTGGCTGCATCAGGTCCAGTTGCTGCGCGGTCCCGGGGCCGAGCTGGAGCTGGGCGATGCCCTGCTGGCCGCCGACGGCCGCCTCGAAGCCCTGGGTGAGGAGGCCAGCCGCCGCGCCGCTGCCCTGGGCCTCAGTCCCCTGCCGGCAGGAGGCTGTCTGCTGGCGCCGGTGCTGGTGGATCCCCACTCGGTGCTCAACGATCCCTGGAGTGGACAGGCCGAGACCCTCACCAGCCTGGCCGCGGCGGCGGCCAGGGGCGGCTACGGCACGGTGGCGCTGCTGCCCTGGGCGAGGCCATGGCGCGACCGTCCCGAGCGCCTCAACCTCAGCTGGCCGGCCCCGCTGCAACTGCTCCTCTGGGGCAGCTTCAGCCTTGATGGTGCCGACACCGATCTGGCCCTGCACGCGCTCCAGGTCGCCGCCGGCGCCATTGGCCTGGCCGGCGGCCCGGAGTGTCCTCCCCTGGCATTGCTGGAGCGCGGCCTGCTGCTGGCCGAGGCGCCGCAACAGCCCCTGCTGGTGGCGCCACGACAGGTGGCACTCACCAGTGGCGGTTTCGTGCGGGAGGGGGTGGAGGCGCTGCGGGCCGGCTGGCCCATCGACCCCCAGGTGAGCGAAACCCTGCCGCTCCAGTCCTTGCTGACCCTGGCCACCACGGCCAGCGGCCAGGCACTCAACCTGATGAACCTCTCCACCGCAGCCGGCGTGGCCGCCCTGGAGCGGGCGCCCCGGCGCCCGCCGGCCACGGTGGCCTGGTGGCATCTTGTGGCCGACAGCGGCAGCCTCTCGCCCACAGCCGAGGGCTGGCGGCTGGAGCCGTCCCTCGGCACCCCCGGCGACCGGCAGGCCCTGATCGCCGCTCTCGCCGCCGGCACGCTCAGCGCCGTGGCGGTGCACCACCAGGCCCTCGATGCGGAGGAGCAGATGCTTCCCCTCGACCAGCGGCCTGCCGGCGTGGCCGGTCATGGCGGCCACCACGGACTGGTGCTCCCGGCTCTCTGGCACGCGCTGGTGAGGGGTCGCGGCTGGACTGCGGCCCAGCTCTGGCAGGCGTTGAGCTGGGGTCCCTCAGCCCTGCTGCGGCAGCCCGCCGAGCGGCTGGTGGCTGGAAGTCACCGCTGGCTGCTGTTTGATCCCCAGGCCGCGCAGCCTGTCAATGCTCCCGGCGGCGGCTCCCTGGCGGCGAATCAGCCCTGGCCGTCCCAGGCTTCTAGAGGGGCCGTGCGGGCCACCGGGCTCACGGCGCCGGAGCAGTGGTGGCTGGATCCGGCTGGGCCGGGGGCAGCAGTGTTCCCGCCTGGTTGAACGGGAAGAAGCGCCAGAAGGCCCGGCCGATGATCTCGCTGCGCGGCAGAAACGCCCCCCCTGGCCAGAAGCGTCCATCCCAGCTGTTGGCCCGGTTGTCCCCCAGGGTGAGCACATGGCCAGGGGGCACCTGGCCCTTGAGGGTGCGACAGGGTCCCATGCCGCGGTCATCCACGGGGCAGTAGTGCTCCACGTAGGGCTCCTCGAGCTTCTGGCCGTCGATGAACACCTCGCCCTTCGGGTTCACCGCCACCTCTTCGCCAGGCAGGGCCACCACCCGCTTGATGTAGGCGTCGCAGGCCGGATCGCTCACCCCCGGCAGGGAACCCAGAAACGGGATGTTGACCACAAGGCAGCGCAGGGGATTGGGCTCGCTGGCGCCGGCCAGCACCGGATCGAAGCTGTAGGGGGAGCGGAACACCACGATCTCGCCGCGCTGGGGCGCCAGGCGGCGGTAGGTGAGTTTCTCCACCAACAGCCGATCCTGCAGTTGCAACCCTGGCAGCATCGAGCCCGAGGGGATGTAGCGGGCCTCCACCACGAACTGGCGGATGCCGAGGGCCACCGCCAGGGTGAGCACCACGCTGCGCCAGAACACCCAGGGGCTTTCCGGCTGTTGGGCCGGTGTGCCGCGGGCGTCCTCCGCCGGATCCTCCGCCTCGATCGGCCTGTTCTCCTCGTTCAACTCCTGAACTCTCCGCGACGGCATGACGACCCGTCGGGGCAGATTAGGCACGCCTTCCCCCGAGCCCTGCCGATGGCCCGTCCCCGCTGGCAGCGATCCCGCCCTGTTCCAGCTGGCCTGGGGGCCATGGCCTGGGATCGGTTCGTGGCGATCTGGGCCGCGCTGAACCTGCTCTGGGTGGCCTTCGACATCACCTATGTGCCGTTGCGAACCTTCTGGCTGCAGCGCAACCTCTACCCGATTCCCTCGGTGCCCCTGGCGGTGCCCCTCACCTTCATTCCCGACATCACCCCCTGGGTGGATCCGATCAAGGGGATTGAGCCCCATCGGGAAACCAGCACCTTCCTGAAGCAGTTCAGGGAGCTGGAGGAGGTGATGGACCAGCCCGCCGCCGATCCCGCCCTCAAGGCCAGCCTGCTGCAGCGCCAGGCGGGCCTGATGGCCCAGATGATCGACAGCAACCCCTTCCTGGCCTCCGACCGGGCCGGCACCCTGGAGAAGATCAAGAACCGGCTGCGCCAGCGCGCCGACCGCGACTCCTCCAAGGATTCCGCCCAGCTGTTGCTGAGCCCCGAGTGGCTGGTCACCAACCCCTGGCCTGGCGAGCGGCGCTTCTGGGCCGACCAGGTGCTGCCCCTGGTGGAGACCAACTACTGGCGCTCGATCGACGAGAACGGCCGGCCCACGGACCACTTCTGGCGCATCGATCTGCTGCTGTTCCAGAGTGTGTTCCTGCTGGACATCCTGCAGCGGCTGATCCGGATCAAGCGGCGGCTGCCCGGCCTGGCCTGGCACGAGGTGCTGTTGCGCCGCTGGACCGACCTGCCCCTGCTGCTGCCCTTCTGGCGCTGGCTGCGCATCGTGCCCGTGGGGGAGCGGCTGCAGACCTCGGGGCTGGTGAACCTGGAGCCCCTGCGGGCCGTGGTGAGCCGGGGCGTGGTGGCCCTGCTGGCGGTGGAGCTGTTCGAGGTGCTGGCCCTGCAGCTGCTGGATGGGATCCAGGGCCTGATCCGCTCGCGCCAGTGGCCGCAGCGCATCCGCAGCCTGCGCAGCCACCAGAGCGTGGCCAGCAGCCGCGACGAGCGGGAGCTGGCCGAGCTGGTGCGGATCTGGGCGCCCCTGCTGCTCAGTCAGGTGGCCCCGCGCCTGGCTCCGGAGCTCCAGGGTGTGCTGAGTTACAGCCTGCGCCAGAGCCTGGATCGCACGGTGGTGCCGCCGCCGCTGCGGCAGCTGCAGCCCCTGGTGCAGATGGAGAGCGGCCTCAGCCGCCAGCTGGCCAACGGCATGGTGGAGAGTCTGCTGGAGCTCTCGCGCAATGCCGGCAGCAGCCTGTCACGCCGCGATGACGCCCAGCTGGAGCTGCTGCAGCGCTTCGTGGACCGCTTCTGGGAGGAGCTGGCCCTGGCCCTGGAGAGCGGGCCGGCCCTGGAGCGCTCCCAGGGCCTGCTCTGTGCCCTGCTGGAGCAGCTGAAGGGGTCCTACCTCACCCAGATCAGCCGCGCCGGCATCGAGTCGCTGCTGCGGGAGCTGGATGCCCTTACCGTGCCGCCGCCCCCTCCCCCTCCAGCAGGGTCTGCCACTCCTCCGGCTTGAAGCCGATCAGCAGGCGGCCGTCGTCGCTCACCAGCAGGGGGCGCTTGATCAGCCGGCCATCGGCGGCCAGGGCCTCGATGGCCTGGCTGTCGTCCATGGCCTTCACCGCCGCAGCCCCCAGGGCCCGGTAACTCTGGCCGCTGGTGTTGAACAGGCGAGCCCGGCCCAGCTGCTCGAAGGCCTGCTCCAGCAGGGGGCGGCCGGGTGGTGTGAGCGTGATGTCGATCAGCTCGACCGCCAGGTCGTGCTGCCTGAGCCAGGCAAGGGCCCGGCGGCAGGTGCTGCAGCCGGCATAGCTGTAGAGCTTCATGGCCGGGCTTGCCCGATCGTTCAGCGGCCCACCAGGGCCTTGAGGGCACCCACCAGGCTGTTGGTGCCCTTGCCCACGCCATCGGCGGGACGGGTGCGCACCTTCACGTCGCCATTGACGCTGGTGCGGCAGCTGAGGCGGTAGTTGGCGGGGCGGTCAGCCAGGTAGACCTCCTCGACATCGCTGCGGGGCGAGAGGTTCTGCAGACCCTCCAGCACCTCCATCACACAGGTGCCGCACTGGCCGATGCCGCCGCAGTTGTTGACATTGTTGAAACCCTTGTAGGGGTTGATGCCGGCATCGAGGGCCGCCTTGCGGAGGTTGGCCCCCTCGATGCAACCGACCTGCTGGCCTTCCTGTTCGAATCGGATGGTGGGCACGGCCGATCAAGGGTGAAACGCGCCCGCAAACCTAAGGCCCCTGGGTACCCACTGCCTAGCATCGATGCACTTGTTGCTCGTTCTTGGCTGTTCCCCAGGCTGACGACCTCACCGCCCAGCAGCTGATCCCGGGCTACGCGAGCCTGGCTCGTCTCTCTGTGGCCCTGCTGGCCGCCTCCGCCCGGGCTGGCCTCAAGGGCGCCTCGGTGCTGGTGGCGGGTTGCGGCACCGGCGCTGAGCTGGTGGAGGCCCGGGCCCAGCGCCCCGACTGGCGCGTCACCGCCCTCGATCCCTCAGCGGAGATGCTCGCGGCGGCCCGCCAACGGCTGGGCGGCGACGGTATCGACTGGCGCCAGGCCCGGGTGGAAGACCTGGAGGGCAGCGGCTGCTTCGCCGGCGCCCTCTCGGCGCTGGTGCTGCAGTCGCTGCCGGATGACGGCACCAAGCTGGCCTTCCTCACCGCCCTGGCCCGCAGCCTCGAGCCCGGCGGCCAGCTGGTGCTCGTTGACCTGATGGCCCCCGAGCGCTCACCGCTGCAGGCCCAGGTGCAGCAGGCCTGGCTGGGGTTCCAGCGGGCCAGCGGCCTCGAGACCCTGGCGGGCGGCGCAGACGGTGAGCTCACGGCCCTGACCCACGGCCTTCACCCGATCGGCGTGGCCCGGCTGACGGCCCTGGTCAATGCCGCCGGCTTCAGCGATCCGGCCAGGGTGTTCCAGGCCCTGGGTTACGAGGGCTTCCTGCTGCAGCGCGCCAGCTAACTCCTGGGGCTGGGCTGGTTCTGGAGTGCTGCCTGGGTGCAGTGCTCCAGCAGGGCTGGCACCGCCTCGGGGTCGAGCCAACCCTGGATCACGGTCATCCGCCCCTCCATGTTCTTGTAGGTCCGGAAGAACTCCGCCACCTCTTCGAGGGTGTCCGGGGCGATCTGGCGGATCGAGTGGATGTGCTGCTGGCGGAAACCCACCTCCGGCACACAAAGCAACTTGCCGTCGTGACAGCCCTCGTCCACCATGTCCAGGATCCCGATCGGCCGGGCGCGGATCAGGCAACCCGCAAAGGTGGGCTCTTCCATGATCACCATGGCGTCCAGAGGGGCCCCGTCATCGGCGAGGGTGTTGGGGATGAAGCCGTAGTCGAAGGGATAGCGCACAGACGAGTGCAGCACTCGATCGAGTGCCATCACACCGGCGACGCTGTTGTACTCGTATTTGTTACGGCTGCCGGCTGGGATTTCCACCAGCAGGTTCACCAGCCCTGGCGCTGGGGATGCCGGCAGGTGGCTGAGATCCATAGAACAGGTAGGGGCCCGGGGGGCTGGGACGGCCTGCGACCACGGTGGCCAGGGGGACGATGGCGGTGAGCAGGGCTATGGCCGCTCCCATCAGAAAAGCGAGGGGTTCTCCGCCCGGACTGTGGGGGTCGTCGCTGGAGTCAGGCAGGCCCGCCGCTGGGGGGCTCGCGTCACTGGAAGCCCTGGTGGACGCTGGGGCGGAGTCAGAGGGCCTGAGGCTGGTGGTGTTGGAAGTCATGGGGACGGTCAAGGCCCCATCGCGCCGGCTGAAACGACGGTCTGTTCAGCTGGCTGGATGGGGCCCGGGGAGACCGGACTGACAGAAAAAGAGTGACCTGGTCAATTCTGGCACCCCTGAGGCAAAGGAGGGTGGATTCCGCATAGGGCAAACAGCCGAGCTGTGGCTCGCTGGGGCGGGGTGCAGGCGAGCTTCAGCCGCCCCTGGCCTCAGGCCGCGGGTCGCGACTGGCTGTCGAGGCGTGAGGCGAATTCGCTCGGGGCAACGGCCACGGGCGCAGGCTGGTTCACGTGCGCCAGCTCAGAGCGGATGGCGCGCAGCTCCTCGAGGATGGCGCCGAGCAGTTGCTGGGTGGCGGTGGAAGGGGCATTGAGCACCTCCACGGTGACCTCCTTGATCCGCAGCACGTCCCTGGCGAAGCGGGCCACCTCATGGGGGTGGAACAGGAGGGGGTCCTTCTGGTCGCTGCGGTATTCAGGGTTGAGGCGGCGGGGATTGAAGGGGGGATTGAGATTGCGAGGGTCTGTGTTGGTGTAGCGGTAGACCGAAGCCCTGGATCGACTCAGGACCCTCTGAACCTCATCAATGCTGATCAGGGCATCGGCCTGTTCGGCTGACGGCACGCTGGGTGCATCCTGCAGGCGCCCATGGTGCCCGGTGACGCCATCCCGATGGGGAGTGAAAGGCTGGGTCGATGGGGTTGCCGAGGCTGGGGCGGCAGTTGGCGCAGGACCGGGTCCCCCGCCAGCCCCCAGGGACCTGGCGTCACCAGCAGGGGAACGCATGAGTCTCAGATGAGATGAATTGGATTGTGTACGGAAACTAGCAGAGCCCCTGGCCCCTGGCTGTGGCAGCCGTTACTGCCGCCTGTGCCCCCAGTGGCCCGGCCTTCTGCAGGGATCTGCGGTGGTAGCTTCCGCCCTGTTCGGAATCCTCTGCCATGCGCGTCTCCCGCCTGATGCTGGTGACGCTCAGGGACGACCCCGCCGAGGCCGAGATTCCCTCCCACAAGCTGCTGCTGCGGGCCGGCTACATCCGCCGGTTGGGCAGCGGCATCTATGCCTACCTGCCCTTGCTGTGGCGGGTGCTGCAGAAGGTGTCGGCGATCGTGCGCCAGGAGATGGAGGCCACCGGGGCGCTGGAAACCCTCCTGCCGCAGCTGCAGCCGGCCGAGCTCTGGCAGCGCAGCGGCCGCTGGAGCGGCTACACCGCCGGCGAGGGGATCATGTTCCACCTGGAGGATCGCCAGGGGCGCGAACTGGGCCTCGGTCCGACCCACGAGGAGGTGGTGACCGTTCTGGCCGCCGATCTGCTGCGCTCCTACCGCCAGCTGCCGGTGCATCTGTACCAGATCCAGACCAAGTTCCGCGATGAAATCAGGCCCCGCTTCGGCCTGATGCGGGGCCGGGAATTCATCATGAAAGACGGCTATTCCTTCCATGCCGATGAGGCCTGCCTGCGCCTCACCTATGGCGCCATGGACCAGGCCTACAGCCGCATCTTTCGCCGCTGCGGCCTGCGGGCCGTGGCCGTGGAGGCCGACAGCGGTGCCATCGGAGGCTCCGCCAGCCAGGAGTTCATGGTCACCGCCGAGGCCGGCGAGGACCTGATCCTCAGCAGCCCGGATGGCCGTTACGCCGCCAACCAGGAACGGGCCAGCGCGCTGGCCCCCGAGCCCCGCCCCCTGGCCTGTGGCCCCCGCCTGGCCGGCGCCGGAGAGCTGCTCAGCACCCCGGGCCAAAGCACGATCGAGGCCCTGGTCCAGGCCCATGACGTTGACGCCAGCCAGATCCTCAAGGTGCTGCTGCTGCTGGCCCGCTTCGACGACGGGGCCGAGCTGCCCCTGCTGGTGAGCCTGCGGGGCGACCAGCAGCTCAACAGCGTGAAGCTGGCCAATGCGGTGACCGCCCGCTGTTCCCCCAGCCACGGCACCCTGCTGGAGATCGCTCCGCTCAGTGAGGAGGCGGTGGCCAGGGAGGGGCTGCAGCCGCTCCCCTTCGGCTATCTGGGGCCCGATCTGGCCGACGCCTGCCTCCAGGACGCCCGCCGCTGGACACCCGCCTTCCTGCGCTTGGCCGATGCCACGGCCGCAGAGCTGGACACCTTTGTGTGCGGTGCCAACCAGCTGGATCACCACCTGGTGGGAGCGGCCTGGGGGGCGCTCTGCCCTCGGCCCGAGGCCCTCGACCTGCGGGCCGCCCAGCCCGGCGACCGCTGCCTGCACGATCCGGCCCAGTGCCTGGAGGCCAGCCGCGGTATTGAGGTGGGCCACATCTTTCAGCTGGGCCGCCGCTATGCCGCGGCCCTGGGGGCCACCGTCACCACTGAATCCGGCAGTGAGGAGCCTGTGTGGATGGGCTGCTACGGCATCGGCGTGTCGCGCCTGGCCCAGGCGGCGGTGGAGCAGCACCATGACGCCAGCGGCATCTGCTGGCCCACGGCGATCGCGCCGTTCGAGGTGATCGTGGTGGTGGCCAACACGGCTGAGCCGCTGCAGCTGGCCCTTGGCGAGCGGCTCTACGCCGAGCTCACGGCGGCGGGGGTGGAGACCCTGCTCGACGACCGCAGCGAGCGGGCCGGGGTGAAGTTCAAGGACGCCGACCTGATCGGCATTCCCTGGCGGGTCGTGGTGGGCCGGGGTGCGGCCGACGGCCAGGTGGAACTGGTGCAGCGGGCCGGCAGTCAGCGCACCGATCTGGCGGCCGACGGGCTGCTGGATCGCCTGCTGCCGCGCCTGAGCGCCGAACGCTGCGGGCTGCCCGAGCTGTAGACACCGGGCGCGGTCCGTAGGATCGGCCGATCCGCACCCCCGCCATGGCCGCCGACCTTCTGAGCTCCCTTCGGCGCCTGCTGGGCAGCTGGGGCCGATCCCTGCTGGCCTGCTGCCTGGGGCTGTGTCTGATGCTGGCCGGCTGCAGCAGCGCCGATGGGCTCAGCGGCCGCTATGTGGACGACACCATGGCTGTGGCCGACCTGCTGATCACCACAGTCGCCCTCGAAGCCGACGATCCCTCCCGCGCCGAGGCGGAGCAGGAGGCCCGCGGACTGATCAACGACTACATGGCCCGTTACCGCCCCCGCAACGCCGTGAATGGGCTCTCCTCCTTCACCACGATGCAGACGGCGCTGAATTCCCTCGCCGGGCACTACGCCAACTACCCCAACCGGCCGCTGCCCGAGGCCCTGCGCGAGCGGGTCAGCAAGGAGCTGCTGAAGGCCGAGAAGAACGTGGTGCGCGGCGCCTGAGCCGGCCGGTTCTTTTGACGAACGGGACCTTGATCTGAGAGTCTCTGCAGTTGTGCTCTGAAGCGGCTGCGGGCCGCCGTGTCCTTGGCCAACGTCGTCGTCATCGGTGCTCAGTGGGGTGACGAGGGAAAGGGCAAGATCACGGATCTGCTGAGCCGCTCGGCCGATGTGGTGGTGCGTTACCAGGGCGGGGTGAACGCCGGCCACACGATCGTCGTTGACGACAAGGTGCTGAAGCTGCACCTGATCCCCTCCGGCATCCTCTATCCCGACACCATCTGCCTGATCGGTTCGGGCACGGTGGTGGACCCGCGGGTGATGCTGGAGGAGCTGGACATGCTGCTGGGCTTCGGCATCGATGTGAGCGGCCTGCGGCTCGCCTCCACGGCCCACGTGACCATGCCCTACCACCGCCTGCTGGATCAGGCCATGGAGAAGCGTCGCGGCGACCGGCGCATCGGCACCACCGGCCGCGGCATCGGCCCCACCTATGCCGACAAGGCGGAGCGCAATGGCATCCGCGTCATCGACCTGCTCGATGGCGACCGGCTGCGGGATCGCCTGGCCGGTCCCCTGGCTGAGAAGAACGAAATCCTCGAGAAGCTCTACGGCATCGAGCCCCTCGACTTTGAGTCCGTGGTGGAGGACTACCTCAGCTACGGCGAGCGCCTCGCCCCCCACGTGGTGGACTGCACCCGCACCATCCACGAGGCCGCCCGGGCCCGGCAGAACATCCTGTTCGAGGGGGCCCAGGGCACGCTGCTCGACCTCGACCACGGCACCTACCCCTACGTCACCTCGTCCAATCCGGTGAGCGGCGGCGCCTGCATCGGCGCCGGCGTGGGCCCCACCCTGATCGACCGGGTGATCGGCGTGGCCAAGGCCTACACGACCCGCGTCGGCGAGGGCCCGTTCCCCACTGAGCTGGAGGGCAGCCTCAACGACCACCTCTGCGATCGCGGCGGCGAGTACGGCACCACCACCGGGCGCCGCCGGCGCTGCGGCTGGTTCGATGGCGTGATCGGCCGCTACGCCGTGGAGGTGAACGGACTCGACTGCCTGGCGGTGACCAAGCTCGACGTGCTCGATGAACTCGACGCCATCCAGGTGTGCGTGGCCTACGAACTCGACGGTGAGCGCATCGAACACTTCCCCAGCAGCGCCGAGGTGTTCGCCCGCTGCAAGCCGATCTATGAGACCCTGCCGGGCTGGCAGAGCTCCACGGCCGAGTGCCGCAACTTTGATGAGCTCCCCGCCACGGCGATGAGCTATCTGCGCTTCCTGGCGGAGCTGATGGAGGTGCCGATCGCGATCATCTCGCTGGGGGCCGACCGCGACCAGACGATCGTGATGGAAGACCCGATCCACGGCCCCAAACGCGCCCTCCTCAGCGCCTGAACCCATGACCGTCAAGAGCCTCGATGTCGTCGGCATCGGCAACGCCATCGTCGATGTGCTGGTGCACGCCGACGACGCCTTCCTCGCCAGCGAGGGCCTTACCAAGGGCAGCATGGCCCTGGTGGATGCCGAGCAGGCTGAACAGCTCTACGCCCGGCTGGGGGCTGGCCTGGAAACCTCCGGCGGTTCGGCCGCCAACACCCTGGCCGGGGTGGCCCAGCTGGGCGGGCGGGCCGGTTTCATCGGCCGGGTGCGCGATGACCAGCTGGGGGCCATCTTTGCCCATGACATCCGCGCCGCAGGGGCCCGCTTCGACACGCCCGCGGCCACCCGGGGTCCCTCCACGGCCCGCTGCCTGATCCTGGTGAGCCCCGATGCCCAGCGCACCATGTGCACCTACCTGGGCGCGTCGGTGGGCCTCGATCCCGCCGATCTGGATCTCTCGATGGTGGCTGACGCCAAGCTCCTCTACCTGGAGGGCTACCTCTGGGACAGCGAGGCCGCCAAGCAGGCCTTCATCGCGGCGGCGGAGGTGGCCCGCGCCCACGGTGGCCAGGTGGCCCTCAGCCTCTCGGATGCCTTCTGTGTGGAGCGGCACCGTGACAGCTTTCAGGAACTCGTCGATGGCCATGTCGACATCCTGTTCGCCAACGAGCAGGAAATCCTGTCGCTCTACGGGAGCGAGAGCTTCGAGGCCGCGGTGGAGCAGGTGAGGGGCCGCTGCCGCATCGCCGCCCTCACCTGCAGCGCGGCGGGATCCCTGGTGCTGGAAGGCCCCCGCAGCCACCGGATCGAGCCCTTCCGGCTGGGGCCCCTGGTGGACACCACCGGCGCCGGCGATCTCTATGCCGCCGGATTCCTGCACGGCCTGGCCCAGGGCTGGGATGTGGAGCGCTGCGGCCGCCTGGGCTCCCTCTGCGCCGGCCAGGTGGTGACCCAGCTCGGCCCCAGGCCCCAGCAGGATCTGCAGGCCCTGGCGGCCGCTCACCTGGGCGTCAGCGCCTAGCGGGTCGGCCCGGGCCACGCCGCCAGCAGCTCCAGCAGGGCCGCCTGATTCAGCCCTGAGCGCTCCGGGTTCTCTGCCGGGCGCTGCAGCAACAACAGACGGCAGCCCTGGCTGTGGGCGATGCGGCGCCAGCGCTGCTCCGGTTCCCCACCGGACTGGCGCGCCAGGATCACCTCGATCCCCCAGCGACGCACCAGGGCCGCTTCGATCAGCCCGTCCCTGGTCGGCCGCAGGCAGGCCACCCGCTCGGCAGGCAGGCCCGCCGCCATGGCCTGCTGCAGCCCGAAGGCCGTCGGCAACAGCCGGGCGTGATGGCGGGCCGCGGGGCTGAGCCTCACTGCGGCAGGCAGCTGGCGCGCGCCCAGGGCCAGCAGCAGCCGGGTGCCCGCCAGCGGCACAGGCTCCAGCGCCGCCAAGCCGGCAAGCAGGGTGGGGCAGGAGGCCTTGGCTCCAGGGTCGCTGCCCTGCGGCTCATCGCACCAGGGACGCTGCAGACGCAGCAGGGGCAGGCCAGCTGCCCGGCACCCAGCCGCCAGGGAGGCCTTGATCGTGGTCGCAAAGGGATGGGTGGCATCGAGCACCAGGGCAAAGGGATCCCCCTGCTGCTGGGCCTGCCGCAGGGCCAGTTCCAGAGCCTGGGGGCCGGCCAGGGCTCCGCTGAACAGCTCGATGTCCCGCAGCTCGCCATAGGCCCGGCCGGCCTCCGCGCTCACGACGCTGACCCGCAGGCGCCAGTCCTGGCGTTGCAGGGCGGCGGCCAAGGGCGGGCCCTCACCCGTTCCGGCGAACAGCCAGAGGCGGCGGGATGCAGCAGCGACTGGGGCCCCAGGGCCTGGCATCGAACTCCCCTGCCGCACGATCAGTCTCCCCAGAATGGCCCTCTGGCATCCGGCAAGCCCTCTGGCATCCGGCAAGCCCTCTGGCATCCGGCAAGCCCTCTGGCATCCGGCAAGATGGTCTGGCTGTGCCATTGGCTGGGGCGTGAATCACTGTCTGTTGGAAGTGGATGTGCTGGAAGCACCCCAGATCCGTTACACCCAGGACAACCAGACTCCTGTCGCCGAGATGGCGGTGCAGTTCGACGGTCTGCGCCCCGACGATCCGCCGGGCCAGCTCAAGGTGGTGGGCTGGGGCAACCTGGCCCAGGACCTGCAGAACCGGGTGCAGGTGGGTCAGCGGCTGATGATCGAGGGCCGCATGCGCATGACCACGGTCACCCGCCAGGACGGCGTCAAAGAGAAGCGAGCGGAGTTCACCCTGGCGCGCCTCCATCCCCTCGGAGCCGCCATGGCGGCTGACGCCACAGCCGCGGCGCCGATGGCCGCTGCGGGCCGCATGGATGCGGCCAGCGGCGCCGCCCCAGGTCGCCCTGTGCCTGCCCCGCCGACACCGGTCCGGTCCACCCCACCCGCCGCGGCGCAGCCCGCCCGGGTCGAGCCCCCCACCTGGAACACCTCGCCCCTGGTGCCGGACCTGCCGGAGGGAGACGACGACATCCCGTTCTGAGCCTCAGCCGGCGTTGGCCTGGTCCGGGCCCACGCGGTCGAGCAGTTCGCCCAGCTCGCGCTCCAGGGCGGCCAGGTCAAGGCGCCATTCGGGCCAGGCGCCTGAGTCGATCTGGCGCAGCAGCCACAGCCGGTCCGCCTGGAGCTGGCTGATCAGGGCCGCCGTGCTGATCGCCGTCCCCGACTCCGGCTCGCCGGCGCCGTCCACGGGGCGGCTGGGATCACTGCTCATCTCGGGGCCCACGGCGTACAGGAAGATGGCGTCATGCAAGCACTTTTCTCGCCCGGCAGCCTCGTCACCCTGGCCGGGGCCGCCCTCTCGGTGATCGGCTGGATCGGCTATGCCTCCGGCAACCCGAACCTCAGCCTGCCCACGATCTTCTACGGCATTCCGATCCTGCTGGGCGGTCTGGCGCTGAAGTCGTCGGAGCTGCCACCGCCGCGGCGCGTCACTCCGGCCGGCGTCCACAGCGCCCTGCGTCAGTTGCCCGAGAGCGAACCCCTGCGCAAGCTGCTGGGCGACGTGATGCGCTGGCGCTATGGCCAGAAGGCCCACCTGGAGAGCTCGCTGGAGGTGCTCAAGCTCTGGGATGAGGATGCCCCGCCCCAGTTGCTGTCCGTGGAGGAGCTGGACGAGCAGGGCCGCTATGGCCTCAGGCTCCGCTTTGACGCCGGCGGCGTGCCCTTCGAGCGCTGGCAGGCCAAGCAGGAGCGCCTGGGTCGCTTCTTCGGCGAGGGCCTCACGGCCGAGCTCGAGCCCCTGGAAGGCCGCCGCTTCAACCTCCGTCTCCTGCTCGCCCCGGCCGCCTGAGCTCGGCCCTTGCCCAGGCCCCATGACGGCCCCCTTTCTCCCCCTCCAGATTTCAGCCCTCCTGTTGCCGTGAGCTCCGACACCGCCATCAGCCACACCGATGCCCTGCGGGTGTCCGTGCTCAGCGAGGCCCTGCCCTACATCCAGCGCTTCCGGGGCCGCCGCGTGGTGGTCAAGTACGGCGGTGCCGCCATGGCCCGCGCCGACCTGAGGGACGCGGTGTACCGCGATCTGGCCCTGCTCACCTCGGTGGGGGTGCGGCCGGTGATCGTGCATGGCGGCGGCCCGGAGATCAACGAGTGGCTGGCCCGTCTGCAGATCGAGCCCGAATTCAAGGGAGGACTGAGGGTCACCACCCCCGAAACCATGGATGTGGTGGAGATGGTGCTGGTGGGGCGGGTCAACAAGCAGATCGTCAACGGCCTCAACAAGCTCGGCGGACGGGCCGTGGGGCTCTGCGGCAGTGACGGTTCCCTGGTCACGGCCCGTCCCTACGGAGAGGGCCGCAACGGCCTGGTGGGGGAGGTGGCCGCCGTGAATCCCGCCGTGCTGCTGCCCCTGCTGGAGGCGGGCTATGTGCCGGTGATCTCCAGCGTGGCCGCCGACCCCGAGGGCCAGGCCCACAACATCAATGCCGACACGGTGGCGGGCGAGCTGGCCGCGGCCCTGCAGGCGGAGAAGCTGATCCTGCTCACCGACACCCCCGGCATCCTGCGCGACCGCCACGATCCCTCCACCCTGGTGCGCCAGCTCACCCTGGCCGGGGCCCGCGAGCTGATCGCCAGTGGCGTCGTGGAGGGGGGCATGACCCCCAAGACCGAGTGCTGCATCCGGGCCCTGGCCCAGGGGGTCGCGGCCGCCCACATCATCGATGGCCGCATTCCCCATGCGGTGCTGCTGGAGGTGTTCACCGATGCCGGCATCGGCACGATGGTGGTGGGCAGCCCCCAGCTGCTGGATGGCAGGCCGTGAGCGTGGAGAGCGAGGATCCCTGCGCCGGGGCCCGGCGCTGCCTGGAGCGGGGCGACTACGGCCAGGCCCTGCGCGCCCTGGAGCCCCTGGTGTCGAGCTTTCCGCCCGCCACGGCGGAGGGGGCCCAGATCCAGCTGCTGATGGCCACGGCCTGGATGGGTCAGGGCAATGCGCTGCGGGCGGTCGCCTGTTGCCGCCAGGTGAAACGCTGCTCCGATGCCACCCTGCGCGCCCAGGCCAAGGACCTGCTGGAGGTGCTGGAGGCACCGGCCCTGGAGCGGCCGCGCCGCTGGTCGATCACCCTGCCGGAGCTGGGTGAGGCCGAATCGGTCACCGGCCGCCTGCAGCAGGTGGCCCGCAGCCGCCGTGCCCAAGGTCCGCCGCCGCCGCCGGCACCGCCGGTGGGACCCACCCGGGCACCGCTGGGCTTCGGGGCCCTGGTGCTGGTTCTGCTGTTGCTCAGCCTGCTGCTGGGGGGCTGTGGTGCCGTGCACGCCGAACTCCATTTCCACGGACCGGGCCGGCTGCAGGTGGGCCAGCGGCTGGAGCGGGGTTCCACGGCTGTGGCGACCCCCTGGGAGCGGGGTCTGCTCGAGGCGCTGCGCAGGGCGGGCCTCAGGCCTGATGGTGCCAGTGCACCGGGTCACGACCATCTGCTGGGGGCGGCGATGCCGGCCGCCCAGGCCCTGGAGCTGCTCGCGGCCAATCTCGGGGACGCCGCCCGCCTGGCGGGGGTGGAGCTGCCAGCGCCGGAGCTGTTCTGGCAGGAGCGCAACTGGCTGGTGGGGGTGCAGCAGCGGCTGTCGGTGGCGGTGGATCTGCGCGGTGCCGATCCCGTGCCTGGCGCTGACTTCAGCCTCGATCTGGAGCCGCTGCAGCTGGCGGCGATCCGTCAGGCCAGTCCGGAGTCGGCGCGGGCCCTGCCAGGGGGTGGTGGGGTGCGCTGGCCCCTGCGCCTGGGGGCCGACAACCACCTGGAGCTGGCCTGCTGGCGCTGGAGTCCCCTGGGGCTCGGGGCGGGGCTGATTCTGTTGGCCCTGGGGCTGGTGTCTGCGCTGGGCCGGCTGCGCCAGCAGCTGGGGTTCGGTCTGCCCCAGCTGCCGGCCTAGGCCGGCAGCCAGCCGCTAGAGGCTGAGCGGATCGGGGTCGATCGCCAGGGCCACGGCGGCCGGCAGGGCGCG
The DNA here is from genome assembly GCF_056633055.1 of Paraciimarium castrense LEGE 11436. Lineage (NCBI taxonomy): Bacteria > Bacillati > Cyanobacteriota > Cyanophyceae > Synechococcales > Prochlorococcaceae > Paraciimarium > Paraciimarium castrense. The sequence goes on from NZ_JBSJOW010000001.1 coordinate 148,972, forward strand.
CCGCAGTTCCGCTTCACTCGGCAGGGGCAGGCTGGCGCCGGCGGGGCCGTGCAGCAGCAGCTGCCAGCGGCTGCGCCCAGCCACCCGGGCCACCGGCGCCGGCGCCGGCCCGATCAGCCACCAGCCGCTGGCTTCGAGGGCCGGCCGCAGCAGCTCGGCGATCGCCGCCGCCGCCGTGGCGGTGCCGCTGGCACTGGGGCCGCTGAAGCGCAGCAGGCAGGCGCGGCTGAAGGGCACCTGGGCGCCGCTGCGGCGCAGGGCCAGCTCGCTGGCCAGGAACCGGTCGTAGCGGCCATCCACCAGGTGGGCGATCACCGGGTGTTCGGGGCTGTAGGTCTGCACCAGCACCTCGCCGGGCAGCTCGCCCCTGCCGGCCCGGCCCGCCAGCTGCAGCAGCAGCTGCAGGCAGTGCTCTGCGGAGCGCAGATCGGGCCGGTGCAGCAGGCTGTCGGCTGCCAGCACGGCCGCCAGGGTCACCCGGGGCAGGTCCATCCCCTTGGCCAGCATCTGAGTGCCCACCAGCACGTCGGCCTCCCCGGCGGCGAAGCGGGCCAGCAGCTGGCCGTGGCCATCGCGGCCGCGGGTGGTGTCGCGATCGAAGCGCAGCACCCGCAGGCCCTCCAACTCCTGTGCCAGCTGCTCCAGCACTCTCTGGGTGCCGGCGCCGAAGGGCTTGAAGGCCGTGGAGCCGCAGTGGCCGCAGCGGTGGCTGATGTCGGCCCGGTGGTCGCACCAGTGGCAGCGCAGCCACTCCCGGCCGCCGCTGCCGCGGTGCACCGTCATGGGCACGTCACAGTGGGGGCAGAGCACAGCCTCGCCGCAGCTGCGGCAGCTCAGGAAGGTGTGGTAGCCCCGGCGGGGCACGAGCACCACGGCCTGTTCCCCCCTGGCCTTCACCCCCTGAAGCCGCTGCAGCAGGGCCCGGCTGAGCAGGCTGCGGTGTCCCTCGGCCAGCTCATGGCGCATGTCCACCAGCCGCACCGGCGGCAGGGGGCGGCCGCCGATGCGCTCGGACAGCCGCAACAGCTGCACCGGCTCGGGTGCCCCTTCTTGGCAGGCCAGCCAGGTTTCCAGGGCGGGCGTGGCACTGCCCAGCAGCAGGCGTCCGCCGCTTTGCCGCACCCTGATCCGGGCCACGTCGCGGGCGTGGTAGCAGGGCATCGGACTCTCCTGCTTGTAGGAGCTGTCGTGCTCCTCATCCAGCACGATCAGGTCGAGCCGGGCCAGGGGCAGAAACACGGCGGAGCGGGTGCCCACCGCCAGCAGGGGGTGCCCTTCCAGGCAGCGCCGCCAGGCGGCCACCCGGGCGCCGTCGCTGAGGCCGCTGTGGTATTCCACGACGGCAGCGCCGAAGCGCCGGCGGCAGCGCGTCAGCAGCTGGGGAATCAGGCCGATCTCCGGGGTGAGCACCAGGGCGCTGCGCCCCCGGGCCAGGGCTGCGGCGGCGGCCTGCAGGTACACCTCGGTCTTGCCGGAGCCCGTTACGCCCCAGAGCAGCAGGGTCTGCCCAGGCGGGGCCGCCAGAATCGCCTCCAGGGCTTCGCCCTGGGCTGGGTTGAGTGGCTGGGGCGCTTCGAGCCCCACGACGCTCCGGTGCTCTGGATCAGCCCCCGCGCCGCGCCCCCCCCGTGGGGTCGGGGGAAAGGCCTCGGCAGGCAGGGAGAGCCGCTCCACCAGCCCCCGCTGTTCCAGCGCCTGGGCCACGCCCCGGCTGAAGCCACCAGGCCGGCACAGCTGCCGCAGCGGCAGGGGGCCTGCGGCGGCGCTGAGCTGGTTCAGCAGGTCCTGCTGGCGGCCACTGAGGCGCTCGTGGGGTTCGGGCTGGCGGGCGGCTCTCAGGGCCAGCACCGGCTGGCGGTTGGCCCCGGCCCGGCGGCTGCGCTGGCCAAGCCATCCCGGCGGCAGGGCGCTCTTGAGGGTGCGGAAGCTGCTGGTGTGGCACTGCTGGGCCACCGCCGTGATCAGGGCGCGCCAGTGCCCGTCCACGGCGGCGCTCTGCAGCACGCCCTCGACGGGCTGGAGTGTCTTGCCAAGGAGGGCCGCCGGCAAGGCCTCGAGCAGCTCCACCACCAGCCCGCTGTGGGGCCGCCCCTGCAGTTGCACCCGCACCAGATCGCCCAGCCCAACGGCCAGATCCGGCGGCCGGGTGTAGGTGAACACCTGCCCCTCGCGGCCCGCCTCCAGCCAGATCTGGAGCCACTGGCTCAACGAACTTGCACATCGCTGGGGCTATTCATAGGATGGTGGTGTTGGGCAGCTGCAGGCTGCCGTCGGAACCAGGCAGAGTTCCGTCCAGCGGGAAGACACGAACAGAGAGTCGGGAGGTCTCCTTCCACATCGCTCTCACGGTCTGCGAACACCCCTGACAACCCTGCCCTCGGCCCCGGCCCCGTTCCCATTGTTGCTGCAGCCCGCCCCCTGCCCGCGGGCTGCCTGTTGATTTTTTGAAGCGTTCTGTCTCCTCCATAGCGCGGTAACGGCACCGGCTGCATCGGCTTCACGGCAGTGGTTTGTTTCGCCTGGCGAACCTCACCCTGCCTGGCCGGCGCGGCAGCTCCGTTCGCCCAGGGATCCTTCCGGGATCCCTCCGACGCTCCGGTCCCTGGAGATGCCCTGTTCCCTTCTCAGGGGGCCTGTCCCCCGGGGTAACCCAGAACCGATTTCCCCTTCCCCGTCCTGTCTTCCGCCCCCTCGATGAGCACTGCAGTCCCCCAAGCAAAACCAGCCGTAGAGGTCGTGATGGTGGCAACGTCGAAGGGTGACACCAAGCGGCTGAAGCCCCAGGCCTCTCCTGCTGCCGATGTCGCCCGGGCCAGCGAGGACGCTGCGGGAAAGGTGAAGTCCACTCCCAAGGCGCGCTCCGGCAAGGCCACGGCAGCTTCAGCCAAGGTCGCGGCGGGCAAGCCGACCACTGCCAAGGCCAGCGCCGCCAAGAACACCCCGGCCAAGGCCACGAAGTCCGCTTCCGCCAAGGCCACCTCCTCAAAGGCCAGTTCGGCTAAGGCCGCCGCCTCCAAGGCTGCTGCCGCCAAGGCCGCCGCCGCCAGCCCCGCTGCCGTGGCCACGGCGTCTGATGACGCCGCCCTGGCCAAAGGCGACGCAGTCAGCGCCAAGGACGACAAGGCCGCCAAGGCCCTCGCCAGCATCAAGGTGGGACCCAAGGGCGTCTACACCGAGGACTCGATCCGCGTCTATCTGCAGGAGATCGGCCGCATCCGTCTGCTGCGGCCCGATGAGGAGATCGAGCTGGCCCGCAAGATTGCCGACCTGCTGCACCTCGAGGAGCTGGCTTCCCAGTTCGAGGCCGACCACGGCCACCACCCCGATAACAAGGAGTGGGCCGTGCTGGTGGAGATGCCGCCGATCAAGTTCCGGCGCCGGCTGATGCTCGGCCGCCGCGCCAAGGAAAAGATGGTGCAGTCGAACCTGCGCCTGGTGGTGTCGATCGCCAAGAAATACATGAACCGGGGCCTGAGCTTTCAGGACCTCATCCAGGAGGGCAGCCTCGGCCTGATCCGGGCGGCTGAGAAGTTCGACCACGAGAAGGGCTACAAGTTCTCCACCTACGCCACCTGGTGGATCCGCCAGGCCATCACCCGCGCCATCGCCGATCAGAGCCGCACCATCCGCCTGCCGGTGCATCTCTACGAGACGATCTCGCGCATCAAGAAAACCACCAAGACCCTCTCCCAGGAGTTCGGCCGCAAGCCCACTGAGGAGGAGATCGCCGAGTCGATGGAGATGACGATCGAGAAGCTGCGCTTCATCGCCAAGAGCGCCCAGCTGCCGATCTCCCTGGAGACCCCCATCGGCAAGGAGGAGGATTCCCGCCTGGGCGACTTCATCGAGGCCGACATCGAGAACCCCGAGCAGGATGTGGCCAAGAACCTGCTGCGCGAAGACCTCGAAGGGGTGCTGGCCACCCTCAGCCCCCGCGAGCGCGATGTGCTGCGGCTGCGCTACGGCCTCGATGACGGCCGCATGAAGACCCTCGAGGAGATCGGCCAGATCTTCGATGTCACCCGCGAGCGGATCCGTCAGATCGAGGCCAAGGCCCTGCGCAAGCTGCGTCACCCCAACCGCAACGGCGTGCTCAAGGAGTACATCAAGTAACCTCCCAGCCGCTGCAGCACCGGCATGGCCGAGACCCTGGCTTCTCTGCGGGGCCTCCGCACCGCCCCCCGGCTGGAGGAGCAGGCCACTGCTGAGCTCCTTGAGGAACTGCTGCAGAAGATGGCCCTCTGCGAGTGGTTCACGGTGGGGGTGATGGCCCCCACGGCCGCAGCCGCTGTGGCCACCCTGCGCCGGCTGGAGCAGATCTGTGGCTGGCCCACGCTGGAGCTGGATCCCGGTGCTACGGCCCTGGAGGGCCCGGAGGGCCCGGTGTTTCTCAAGGCCAACCAGAACAACGGCCGCTTCCAGCTGCGCCTGGAGCAGGGTCTGGGCGAGGGGGTGCTGATCACGGGCCACAGCCTGGTCGATCCCACCGCCCAGGACACCTGGGGGCCGCTGCCGCTGGAGTGTTTCGCCTGAGGGCCTCTCCCCTGGGGGGACGGCGGGCCGGTGCCTAGGGTGGACGGCTGTTACTCGGCAGGCTGACTGCCAACCGAAGGTTCTCGATGGCCGGCTCCACCCTGCGCATTGCCTCCCGCCGCAGCCAGCTCGCCATGGTGCAGACCCACTGGGTGCGCGATGAGCTGGCCAGGGCCCATGACGAGCTCACGATCACGATCGAGGCCATGGCCACCCAGGGAGACAAGATCCTCGATGTGGCCCTCGCCAAGATCGGTGACAAGGGTCTGTTCACCAAGGAACTGGAGGCCCAGATGCTGGTGGACCAGGCCGACATCGCCGTCCACAGCCTCAAGGACCTGCCCACCCACCTGCCCGAGGGGTTGATGCTCGGCTGCATCACCGAGCGGGAGGACCCCGCCGATGCGCTGGTGGTGCACGAGAAGCACAAGGACAAGAGCCTCGCCACCCTGCCGGAAGGGGCCGTGGTGGGCACCAGCTCCCTGCGCCGCCTGGCCCAGCTGCGCCACCACTACCCTCACCTCACCTTCAAGGATGTGCGCGGCAATGTGATCACCCGCCTGGAAAAGCTCGATGCCGGCGGCTTCGACTGTCTGATCCTGGCCGCCGCCGGCCTGGGCCGGCTGGGGCTGGGCGGGCGCATTCACGAGCTGATTGATCCGTCCATTTCGCTGCATGCCGTGGGGCAGGGGGCCCTCGGCATCGAATGCCGCCATGGCGACACGGCGGTGCTGGATCAGATCAAGGTGCTGGAGCACACCCCCACGGCTCGCCGCTGCCTGGCCGAGCGGGCCTTCCTGCGGGAGCTTGAGGGCGGCTGCCAGGTGCCGATCGGCGTCAATACCAGCTTCTCCGGCCCCGAGGCCAGCGGCAGCCTCAAGCTCACCGGCATGGTGGCCAGCCTCGATGGCCTGCGGCTGATCCGCGATCAGGCCGAGGGCCCCCAGGACGACCCCGAGGCGATCGGAGTGGCCCTGGCCCACAAACTCAAGGCCCAGGGAGCCGGGGAGATCCTGGCTGAGATCTTTGCCGCCGTCCGCCCCGAAGCCTGACGCTGCCAAAGGCGCGGCCCCAGCTGAGGCCAGCGGCCTCCCCTTTGAATGGAGTCTGCTGGCCTGGGCTGCCCTGGTGGGCAGCCTTACGGGTGGGGCTGTGGTGCTGTTCCACGAGCTGCTGGGGCTGATCAACAATGGCCTGTTCGGCTCTCTGGTGGAGCTGCTGCTGAACCTGGCCAGCCCCGCCGCGCCCGAGACCGCCATCGAGCTCCCGGAGCTGGTGGCCCCGCCTGACACCCCGCTGGGATCGCTGCTCCAGATCGGGCTGGGCGGGCTGGGCTTCCTGCCGCCGCCGCCTGTTCCTGAGCCGGTGGCGCCGCCAGCCTCTGTTTTGGCGGACTGGATTCAGCTCTGGCCCGTGGTGCTGGTGCCCACGCTGGGGGGCTTCGGGGTCGGGCTGCTGCGCTGGTTCGGCGGCGATCCCGGACCTGGTCTGCCGAGCCTGATGGCCATGGCCGATGGGGCAGTGCACCCAGCTCCAAGGCTGCCTGGCCTGCGCCTGTTGGGCGCCTCCCTGAGCCTGGGCAGCGGCGCCTCCCTGGGGCCTGAGGGGCCGAGCGTGGAGAGTGGCGGCAACCTCGGGCTCTGGCTTGCCCTGCGCGCTGGCCTGCCCGCCCAGAGCCGCAAGGCCCTGGTGGCCGCTGGCGTGGCTGCCGGCCTGGCGGCCGGGTTCAAGGCGCCGATCGCCGGGGTGTTCTTTGCCTTTGAGGGCAGCTTCAGCGCCATCCAGGGCCGCCCCAGCCTGCGGGCCGTGCTGGTGGCCTCCGTGGCCTCCACCCTGGTCACCCAGCTGGTGCTCGGGGACACTCCGATCCTGCGGCTGCCTGCCTATGACGTGCGTTCGCCCCTGGAGCTACCCCTCTACCTGGGCCTGGGCCTGCTGGCGAGCCTGATGTCCTGGCTGCTGGTCAGATTGCTCGCCCTCGGCCGCGGCGAGCGGCTGCAGCAGGGGCTGCGGCGGTTGCCGCCCGGCGTGCCCACGGCCCTGGGCGGTCTGGCGGTGGGCGTCCTGGCGCTTGGTTTCCCGCAGGTGCTTGGCGTGGGGTACGACACCATTGAGGCCCTGCTCGGCAGTGACGGTGGCATTCCGCTGCTGGCCCTGCTGGCCCTGCTTGGCGTGAAGCTGTTGGCCACCGCCGTCAGCAACGCCACAGGCTTTCTCGGGGGAGGTTTCGCCCCCGCCCTGATGCTCGGGGCGGTACTGGGCAATGCGTATGGCCAGCTGCTGGGAGATGGGGGCCTGGGTTTGCCGGTCGCCGCGCCCCCCGCCTACGCCATGGTCGGCATGGCTGCCGTGCTGGCCGGCAGTGCCCGGGCCCCGCTCACGGCGCTGCTGCTGCTGTTCGAGCTCACCCGCGACATCCGCATCGTGGTGCCGTTGATGGCCTCCGCCGGTCTGAGCGCCCTGTTGATGGAGCGCTGGCAGGGGATCGCCGATCCTGGCCTGCTGGGGCCGGATGTGGTGGAGGAGCAGCGTCGCCGCGAGCTCACCGGTCTGCCGGTGCTCGAGGCTCTGGAGCCTGAGGCTCCCCTGGTGCTGCCTGCCCAGACTTCCGCGGCGGCGGCCCTGGCTGAACTGGTGGCGGTGCACGGCCACTGTCTGCTGGTGGCCGATGCGGGCTGGGTGGTGGGTCTGGTCACCCTCTCGGATCTGCAGCAGCGGCTCAGGTTGATGGCGGGCTCCGCAGGGGCGGCTGCCTGCGAGCCGCTGCTGCGGGAGTGTCTGCAGGGGGCCTTGCTCTGGCTGCCGCAGACGGCCAACCTGGCTCAGCTGGAGGACCAGCTCACCCCGTCAGGCTGCCGGCAGCTGCCTGTGTTCGTCCTTGAAGGGGCGAACCCAGGAGCGTTGCCCCACGGACAGCCACTCGGTGGTCTACCCGTGGGGGCCCTGCGGGGACTCGCCAGCCGGGATGGCATGGCCCGGGCTCTGGCCCGCTCCGGCCTGGGCCACCTCCAGCGCCAAGGGCAGACCAAGGACTCGAAGGCCCAGGTGGGTGTGGCGGATACGGCGAGCTGAAAGCCCCATGGGGACTAGCGGCTCACCATGCCGAACTGGCTCACCGTCAGGCTGCTGGCCACTGGATCGGCATCGGCGAGCCGGTCGATGATGCGGTGCAGATCGAGGGCGGAGAGCTCCCCATCACTGGACCATTTCAAGGTGGTGCTGGGCTCGGCCACGAAGGCGGGCCTGGGCGCATCACTGGCTGGACGGTTCGAGATGAGCGTCTCGGAGCCTGGGGCTTGCCGTCCTGTGGAGGGGTGAGGTCGGAAAGCAGGCACCATCGAACCGGAAAAGCAATCGGAAACTTACAGGCGAAAGCCGGGGTTTCCTGACCGAATTGCAGGGATCTCCAGGAAGTCTTCCGGATCTGATATCCCCTGGCTTGCCGTTCAGCGTTTGACGATCACTGGAGTGCCGATCTCCACCTTCTCGAACAACTCGCGCACATGGGGCGTGAGCATGCGCACACAGCCGTTGGACACGGCGGCGCGGGAAGTCACGGTCCAGGCCCAGGCCGTGGGGGTGCCATGGATGCCGTACTGGTTGAGGCCGCTCTGCTTGAAGCCGATCCAGCGGTCACCCAGCGGACCCTGCGGCCCCACGGTGGCATTGATCTTGCCGCTGCGGGTGCTCTGATACTGGGGGTTGACCACCTTGTTCTGCACCGTGAAGCTGCCGACCGGGGTCGGGGTGCTGGGGTCGCCGATGGCCACCGGCCAGCTGCCCACCACGGTGCCGTTCTCTTTGAGGCTGATCTGGCGCCGGCCCAGTTCCAGCACGATCTGCCGCTGAATGGCGGCCGCCGGAGCTGCCTCCTCCCCGGCGGCTGGAGCTGTTTCAGCTGGTTGTGCCATCTCGATCGGAGCGGCCTCTGCCGGCGCTACCTCTGCCGCAGCGACCTCAGGGGCCGGTGGAGCTGGGGGCTGGGCCAGGGCCGTCCTCGGCAGCAGCACCCCGGCCGCGACCAGCAGCCCAGTGCCCAGGGCGAGCCCCTGGTGCAGGGAGCAGCGATGCAGGGGCAGGTGCCTTGGCGGATGCTGCAGGGACATGGGTTCAGGCGGGGTGGATCCGAACGGGTGGTGAGGGGGGCGCTGGAGAGCGCTGTCGAAAGGGCACCCCAAGGCCGTTGGTGTCCACCGGTCTGGGGGTCTGTCAACCCGGGCGTGGGTTGGGCCGCTTGCGTGAGCCCGTTGGCGTAGGGCCGCTGGCCTCAGTTCACCAGGTTCGGATCGATGCTGGTGGTATAGCGGGCCTCGCAGGCCTTGACAATCGCCACGGCCTCGGTCGGCTCGAAGAAGCCATTCACCTTGCAGGTGCCGGGTTTCTTGAGGTCTTTGTAGCGCTCCCAGTAGTACTGCGTTTCCTTCAGCCAGTGGTCGCCCAGTTGGGTGAAGCTGGTGATGTGATCCATGCGCTTGTCATCGGCGAGCACGGCAATCACCTTGTCGTCCACTTCGCCGCCGTCATCGAATTTCATCACCCCGATGATGCGTGCTTCCACCAGGGAACCCGGCACCAGCGGTTCGGTCACGCCCACGATTTCGATGTCGAGCGGATCACCATCCTCATCCCAGGTGCGGGGAATGCAGCCGTAGGCAAAGGGATAGGCCAGGGAGGAATAGCCGACGCGATCCAGTTTGAGATGGCCGGTTTCGGTGATCAGCTCGTATTTGTTGATGGTCATGGAGTTCAGCTCCACGATGGCGTTGAGGCGCAGTTCGGCTTCATCGGCAAAGGCCGGCAGCACGTGCAGCAGGTTGAGCATCGTGCGGCTCGGAGCGTGGTCGATGTTCGCCATGAAACAAGGTGGATCGGCGTGGCCCATCCTACGGAGGGCATCGCGGCACCCCAGTCCAGCGGTGGGGCTCAGCCGCTGAGGCGCTCCAGTTTCTGCTCCAGATAACGCAGGAAGGGCCCGGCACTCAGCGGCCTGCCGCTCACCCGCTGCACCAGCTGCTCGCCGTTGAGCTGACGGCCCAGCGGCCACACCTTCTGCCCCAGCCACTGCCGCAGCTCCCCCTCCTCACCCCGGGCGACGTGATCCTCGATGGCGCCGGGGCCGCCGAGATCGCGCTCCATCGCCTCGGCCAGCTGGGCACTGATCAGGTGGCCAAGGGCATAGGAGGGGAAATAGCCGAACAGTCCCTCGCTCCAGTGCACATCCTGCAGGCAGCCCTCGGCGTCGTTGGCCGGAGTGAGGCCCAGCAGGTCCTGGTGGCGACGGTTCCAGGCGGATGGCAGCTCCGCCACCGGCATGTCCCCCTCCAGCAGGGCCAGCTCCAGTTCGAAGCGCAGCACAATGTGGAGGCCATAGCTCAGCTCATCGGCCTCCACCCGGATCATCCCCGGCTGCATGGGGTTGAGGGCCCGCCAGAAGCCGCGGCTGCCGCCCCAGGGATCGCGGCCCAGGGCCGCCGTGAAGCGTGGTTGCCAGCGGCTGGCGAAGGATTCTCCCCTGGCGATGCGGCACTCCCAGAACAGCGATTGCGATTCATGCACCCCCATGGAGGTGGCCTCCCCCAGGGGCCAGGGGAAGTAGTGGTCATCGCCACGGGGCAGGCCCTGCTCGTAGAGCGAGTGGCCCCACTCATGGGCCGTGGCCAGGAAGGCGGAGAGGGGCTGGCCGGGCACCACCCGGGTGGTGATGCGGAAGTCGGCGGGGCCGAGGGTGCAGGAGAAAGGATGGGGCGAGCGCGAGCGCTGGCACTGACTGGGGTCGTAACCCCAGCTCTGCAGCAGGGCCTCGCAGAGGTTGTCCTGCACCGGTTCTGGGATGTCCACCGCCTCGCTGGCCGGGCCAGGGGCGCTGCGCACAGCCTCCAGCAGCCGGGGCAGCTGCTCGCGCAGGGGCAGAAAAAGCTCCTGCAGCCTGGCCTGGCGCACGTCCGGCTCGAAGGGCTGGGCCAGGATCTCCCAGGGGCTGCTCCCGGCTGCTTCGGCGGCGGCCAGCTGGCCTGCCTGATGCCGCCGCAGCCCGATCATCTCCTCCAGGGCCGGGGCGAAGAGGGCGAAGTTCTGCTTGGCGCGGGCCTCCTGCCAGAGGGCATAGCCCCGGGATTGGGCCTTCGCCAGGGCGGCCACCAGGGCGGGGTCGAGGCAACGCTGGCGCTCCAGGTCCTGGCGCAGCAGCTCCAGGTTGCGGCTCACGGCGGCCTGGCCGGCCTCGGGGGTTGTGGCGGCGGCTTCAGCCTCGGCGGCCTGCAGCAGCTCGCCGTAGGGCGCCGCCACCTGGCGCCGGTGCAGCTCGGTGGCGAGCAGGGCCAGCTGTTCGCCGCGCCAGGCCGCGCCGGCCGCGGGCATCACCGTGTTCTGGTCGTAATAGAGGGCGCTGCTGATCGATCCGAGCAGGCGGGTTTCGTGCAGATAGGCCCGCAGCTGGGCCAGGGCCGTGCCCGTTGCGCTCATGGGGATGGGGGAGGAGCTGCTCAGCATGGCGGCTGGACGGGGTGAGGCGGCTCAGGCCGTATCCCAGTGCAGGGTGATCGGCACGGCGCCCTTCAAGGTGGCCTTCACCGGGCAGCCTTCGGCGGCGCGCTGCAGGGTGGCCCGCGCGCCGGCCTCCAGGCCGGCCGGCAGCACCAGCCACACCTCCAGGGCGGCGATCCGGCGCGGCAGCTCCTGGCTCATGGTCTTCTCCACCCGGGCCGAGGCCCCCTCCATGCGCCAGCCATGCCGTTCGGCCACCAGGCCCATGATCGTCAGCAGACAGGTGGCCAGGGAGGTGGCGATCAGGTCGGTGGGGGAGTAGGCGCTGCCCTGCCCTTGGTTGTCGGCAGGAGCGTCTGTGGTGAGGGTGGCGCCGGAGGGGCCATGCACCGCACTGCAGCGCAGGGAGCCGTTGTAGTGGCAGCTGATGCTGGTCATGGCAGCTGGCCCGGTAGTTTCACGGCACCCACTGTGGCCCTGCGATGCCGTTGCTGCTGGCACCTGATCCGCTCCTGGCGGCGGCCCCGGTGGAGAGCCTGGCACGCGCCATCCAGCTCTCGGTGGCGCCGGTGTTTCTGCTGGCCGGCATCAGCGGGCTGCTGGTGGTGCTCACCAACCGGTTGGCGCGCATTATCGACCGCTCCCGTCAATTGCAGGAGCAGCTGCGCGATGCCACCGTCGCGAGGGCGCGGGAGTGGAAGCAGGAGCTGCAGCTGCAGAAACGGCGCATGACCCTGGTGCTCAAGGCGATCGAGCTCTGCACCGGCACGATCCTGCTGGTGGCGCTGGTGGTGGCGATCGTGTTCGTGAGCGTCGTCACCGCCATCGATCTCGCCCTGGTGGTGGTGCCCCTGTTCGTGGCCGCCATGCTCTGCCTGATGGTGGCGGTGCTGCTGTTTCTGCGCGAGGTGCAGCTGGCGGCTACCCAGCTGCGGCGCTGGTTCTGACGCCGCTGAGGCCGAGCTCCTCCAGCAGCTGGCGCTGGGCGCGGGCGGACACGAAGCGGTGGGCGGCCATGGCTCCGCTCACGGCTACCGGCGGTACGCCGATGCCGGGAAAGACGCCGGCGCCGCAGAGCACCAGACCGTCGATCGGAGTGCTGCCACCGGGGAACGGCCCCCGATCGGCAGGCCAGGCCGGGCCATAGCTGCCCTGGTGCACGTTCAGGAAGTGCTGGTGGGTGAGGGGGGTGCCCTGCAGTTCCAGTTCGAGCTGCCCCTGCCACTGGGGTAGCAGCCGCTCCATCACCTGGTGAAACAGGCTGCAGCGCTCGGTCTTGAGGCGCCGGTAGGCGGCACTGCCCCGCTCCAGATCGTGCCAGAGCTCCCAGGGCTCATTGGCCGGCGTGTAGCCGTGGATCACCTGATGCCCGGGGGGCGCCAGGCCCGGATCGAGGCGCGACGGCATCGACAGCACCGCCATGTTGCGTTCCGCGTCGATGCCCCGCTGCCAGTCGCCCACCCAGACGTGATGGATCGGCAGGGCGTCGATCGCCGCCGAGCTGCGCAGGGCGGCATGCCAGTGCAGAAAGCTGCCGCAGGCCGGGGTGGCGGCCTGCCTGCGGCGCCAGCGCGCCGTGCTGCGGTCCTGCGGCAGCAGCGTCAGCAGGTCCCACGGGCTCAGGTTGGCGATCACGCCGCGACGGGCGGTGAGGCGGCTGCCGTTCTGGAGCTCCACGCCCACGGCCCGGTTGTCCTGCACCAGCACCTGGCTCACCGGGCAGCGGCAGTGGAGCTGGCCGCCGTGCTTCCGCACCCCCCGCAGCAGCGCCTCCACCACTGCAGGGCTGCCGCCGATCGGGTAGTCGAGACAGGCCTCGGGCTCGAACCACTCCCCGAACAGGGTGGCCATGGCCGCCGCGCTGGTGTGCTGCATCGGCAGCCCGGAGATCAGGAAGCAGAGCAGATCCACCCAGTGCAGCAGGAAGGGATCGCGCAGGTGACGCCGCGCCAGGGGCCCGAAGGCCCCGCCCAGGGCCGCCAGCCGGCCCGCCTGGCCCAGCAGCCCCAGGCCGCCACTGGCCCCGAGGGTGCTGGCCAGCCCCAGCCCGGGCCGCAGGGCCAGCAACGGCAGCTGGCGGGCCGCCTGGCAGAAGGGCTGCAGCCAGGCCATGAAGGCGCTCCACTCGGCGGCCGCCGGGGCCCCGCGCAGTTCTCTCACCATGGCCACAAAGGGGTCGAGTCCAACCCCCACCTCCAGGTTCCCCTCCGGCAGCAGCAGGCCCCAGGTGCGATAAGTGGCCACGGGCACGGTTTCCCCCACGGCCCGCAGCACCTGGGCCAGGGGATTGGCACTGGGCCAGCGGCCCAGGCCCGACCACAGGGACGGCCCTGACTCGAACTGGAACCCGCCCCGACTGAAGCCGTGGGCGGCGCCGCCGGGGCGGTCGTGGGCTTCGAGCAGCATCACCTCCAGCCCATGGCGGGCGGCGATGGCAGCGGCACAGAGGCCTCCCAACCCGCTGCCCACCACGATCAGATCGGGCTGGCCCTCAGGGGTCATCGCTGGCCTGCCGGCTCCGCAATGCTCGAGACCGCACAGCGGTTCCGGCAGAGCTCCTCCAGGCCAGGGCGGCCGGTGAGCCGCAGCCGCCAGCGGGCCCAGAGCCGGTAGAGGCTCTCCACCAATGGCTGCACCAGGGGCCAGCGGGTGGGGGCATAGATCCAACCGAGGCCCACCAGGCCGTAGGCGCGGCGGAACACCTCCACCCCGCTGAGCAGTTCTCCATCGCCACTGATGCAATGGATGGTGCCCATGGCGTCGCGGTAGGTGATGCCCCCGTGGGCGCTGGGGTCGTAGCCGGCGGCGTCGATGTCGATGAAGGCGAGCACGGGCTGATCCCCGTGGCGCTGCTGGTCGCGGGCCCGCAGCAGCCGCACCTCCCGCAGGCAGAGCGGACAGCCACCGTCGTAGAGGATGCGCAATGGGCTGGTCATGGCGGCTGAGGATTCCCCTGGCAGCAGAGGCAGCGCAGGGGTTGATGGCAGTGGCGCGATGCTAGGGAGATTGCGCCGCGGGTCCCGATGCTGAGCCAGTCGTTGCAGGTGCTTGAGGTGGACACCGCCGGCGCCGGCTTCACCGACCTCACCGGCAGCCTCAACCGCGAGATCGCCGCCAGCGGTCTGCAGCTGGGCACCGCCACCCTGGTGTGCCAGCACACGAGTGCCTCGCTCACCATCAATGAGAACGCCGATCCCCGGGTGCTGCACGACCTCACGGCGGCCTTTGCCGCCCTGGCACCGGAGGCGGGCGTGGCCCCTCTGCCCGGCCAGAGCGGTTGGCAGCCCTACCGCCACAACGACGAGGGGCCCGACGACATGCCCTCCCACATCCGCACGGCCCTCACCGCCACGAGCCTCAGCCTCACCTTCCAGCAGGGGCGCCTGCTGCTCGGCACCTGGCAGGCCGTGTACCTCTGGGAGCACCGACGGGCCGGGCAGCGGCCGCGGCTGAGCCTGCATCTGATCGGGGCCTGAAGGTGCCTGGGTTCCAGGTTTGGCGTTGTCCTGCCGGCCATTGGACCTACGTTGCCCCAAGCCCACCCAGCCCTGCCGCCGCTTCGGTCCATGATCCGCTCCCTCCTCTCCTCTTCCCTGCTGTCCGTGCTGTGCTGCTGGGGCCTGGCCGGCGCTCCCCTCAGGGCCCAGCCGGCCGAGGCTGAGCCCAGCACCGCCCCGGAGGCCGTCGCCGAGCCGATCCCCCAACCGCTGAGGGGCAGCGAGACCTACACCTCTTCGATCTCGGAGGTGGACGCCTGCAACCGTGCCCAGATGCTGAGGCCCGCCGATTCGATCGTCACCCGGATGCACTTCTGGCGCTCCGGCGAGGAAGGCCAGCGCAGCATCACCTGCCGCATCGACTGGAGCGACGCCGAAGACGCCGTTCCCACCCGGCGTCCGATCCTGTTCGGCCCCAGCGCCTGAGCCTGCGCCAACATGGCCTCAGTTCTGTGCCTGAGCCGTGGCCGCCATTCCCCTCACCCCCCAGCAGACTGCCGATCTCGCCAGCACCCTGCCGGCCTGGAGCCTGGTGAACGGCAAGCTGCACCGCGAGTTCCGCTTCACAGACTTCGTGGCCGCCTTCGGCTTCATGGCCCAGGTGGCCCTGGTGGCGGAGTCCATGGGTCACCACCCCGAGTGGAGCAACGTCTGGAACCGGGTCACGGTGGATCTCACCACCCATGACACCGGCGGCCTCTCGAACCTCGACCTGCAGCTCGCCCAGCGCATCGATGCGCTGGCGGGGGGTCAGTAACCAGCTCCCCGAAACGGTGTTCCGTTTCAAGGGAGTGCTCTGCTGTGGTGAAGGCCAGTGCCGCCATCTGTGTCACCTCTGCGGCAAACGCGTCAGCATCGATCACTCCCACTGGCCCTAGGGCACTCCCCGCGACACCTGGGCGGTGGCACGAAGAGTCAGATCCTGCTGATCTCCGGCCTCCGCATCCTGGTGGTGAAGCAGCTCGGGATCCTCAGCTACGCCAGGTGGGCGGCACCGCTGCCGAACAGCAGCAGCGCGAACAGCGCTGTCACGCCGCCACGGCCTCAGGGTTCCACGCGCCCGTCGCGGCGGTGTCCCGCGCGTAGTCGGCGAAGTCGCGGGCCGGGCGTCCCAGCGCCCGCTGCACGCCATCGCCGAGGTGGGAACTGCGGCCGTCGAGCACCTCGCTGAGCAGCTCGGCGAGGTGCGTGGCGTCCGCTTCCGGCATTCCGTGCGCGCCCAGCTCGGCGCCGAACTGCTCGGCGGTCAGCGGGATGTAGCGCACCTCGCGGCCGATGGCGACACCGAGCTCGTGGGCGGCTTCGGCGATGGTGAGCAGGCGCGGGCCCGTCAGCTCGTAGAGCTCGCCGATGTGGCGGTCATCGGTGAGCGCCGCGACGACGACGTCGGCGATGTCGTCGGCGTCGACGAATGGCTCGGCGGTATCGCCCGCCGGCATCCCCACGATCCCGTGCCGCACGGAGTCGACGAAATTCTCGTCGAAGTTCTGGTTGAAGAAGGCGCAGCGGACGATCGTCCAATCGGCGCCGGAGTTCTGCAGGTAGCGCTCGGCCCGCTGGGCACCCGCCTCGCCGCGGCCGGAGAGCAGGACGAGGCGCCGCACGCCGCGCGCGACGGCAAGGCGTGCAAACGCATCGACCGTCTCGGCCGCCCCGGGCAGCGCCAGGTCGGGAAAGTAGGTGATGTAGGCGGCATCGACGCCGTCGAGGGCTGGGGCCCAGCTGCTGTCGTCCTGCCAGTCGAAGCGCGGCTGCGTGGAGCGGGAGACGGGCCGGACCCGCCGTCCCTGGGTGATGAGCCGGTCCGTGACGCGACGGCCGGTCTTGCCGCTCGCTCCGATCACCAGGGTCGTGCCGTTGACATTCGTGTTCTGCATGAGGTGGATGGGGTGGTCGTGGGTCTCACCCCCAGCCCGGCCTGCCGAGCCTGTTGAGGGCGCCTCTGAATCCTCTGCGGGGAGCGCCGCCTGGGCCATCGCCGAGATGCTCAGTTCCATATCCGAGCGTCCAGCCAATACCGTGCGGGCCATGGATCCTTTCGCAGGTCTGCTCGACGGTCCGCGCGCGCGGGGCGCCTTCTCGCTCCGCACCGTGATGACGCCGCCGTGGTCGCTGCGGATCCTCGCCGAGTCGCCGATCACGGTGCTGGCGATCGTGCGCGGACACGCTTGGGTCGTCCCCGACGACGGCCAGCCGGTGCGCCTTGACGCCGGTGATGTCGCCGTGACCCGCGCACCGGCTCACTACAACGTTGCGGACGATCCGGCGACGGTGCCCGAGATTGTGATCCACCCCGGCCAGCGTTGCTGCAACCGCGACGGCGAGTCGATCGAGGCTGAGCTGATGCACGGCGCCCGGACCTGGGGCAACGACCCGAACGGTTCGACGCTGATGCTCGTCGGCGCCTACGAGTCGACCAGCGACATCAGCGACCGCCTGCTGCGCGCCCTGCCGCCACTGCTGTCGCTGTCGAACGACACGTGGAATTCGCCGCTCATCGCCCTGCTGTGCGACGAGATGGCCAAGGAGGGACCTGGCCAGGCCGCCGTGCTGGATCGTCTGATCGACCTCCTGCTGATCGCGATCCTGCGCGCCTGGTTCACGCGACCCGATGCCGACAGCCCGACCTGGTACCGGGCGCAGAGCGACCCGGTCGTGAGTCGTGCGCTGCAGGCGATGCACGACGACCCGGCGTGTCCCTGGACGCTCGCGAAGCTCTCGCGGGAGGTCGGCGCCTCGCGCGCCGCGCTTTCACGGCGGTTCCAGGACGTCGTCGGGGAGTCTCCGATGAAGTTCCTGACCAGCTGGCGACTCGCGCTCGCCGCCGACATGCTCTGCGATCCGGAGGCGAGCGTCGGCACGGTGGCCCACGCGCTCGGCTACAGCACGCCTTTCGCGCTCAGCACGGCGTTCAAGCGGGTGCGCGGCATCAGCCCGCAGGAGCACCGCGCTCGGGCGAGGCCGGCGCCTTGATCTGCAAAGCGGAGCGCTGGCTGCTGCCACAGCGGCAGCCATGGCATTCGCAGCCGCAGCCGGCGTGGCAGGGTTCACCATTGGTGTGCCCCTTGGCGCAGGCGCACTTCAACGCGGCCCCCAGTGTCAGCAAAGAAGTCCGCTCGGTTTGACCCGTCCACCTGGGGGCCCAACCGACGACTAAGCAATCGCCCTATGACGCCGCTCTGCGGGAAGCCGTCCGCCTGCGGATGAGCCCTCCGAACCGTGAGAGCGTGGCTGAGATCGCCCGCGACACCGGGATCACGGCGCAGACCATCTACAACTGGCGGAGCCAGTGGCAGAAGCAGGGCCAGCAGGTGCCTGCCACGAACCGGCCGCCGGAGCAGTGGAGCGCTGCCGACAAGCTGGCAGCCGTGATCCAGGCCGCAGGACCGAACGGAAGCGAGCTCGGTACGTTCTGCAGGGAGCGGGGGCTGTACCCCAAGCAGGTTGCTCGTTGGCGCCAGGCCGCCGAGGATGCCAATGGCCCCAGCGCGCCGGGCATGGCTGATCAGCGGGATCTGCAACGCAAGAATCAGGAACTGGTCCGGCGGAATCGCCAGCTGGAGCGTGAATTGCAGAAGAAAGAAAAAGCATTGACAGAAGCGGCGACGTTGTTGATACTCTCAAAAAAGTTCAACCAGATTTTTCGACCGGACGAGGATCCTTGATTCCGTCTGGCGATCGCGGTGCAATCGTCGCGCTTCTGCAGGAAGGCATCAGTCGTGGCGTTTCGGCCAAGGCCATTGCTGAACTTTTCGGCCTGGCGACACGCACGCTGAGGCGATGGGGCTTGATGATTCGGACCCAGGGATCCAGCTGCGATCAACGCAAGGGGTGTCCAGGCATGTCATGCATCGTTTCAGCGGTGAGGAGCGCCAACAGGTGTTGTCCACTGTCAACGATCCACGCTTTGCTGATCTCACGCCTGGTCAGATCGTGGCGATCCTTGCCGAGGAGGGATCCTACGTGGGATCGGAGTCAACGATTTACCGCATCATGCTCCAGGAAGGCCTGTTAAATCATCGCGGCAGGAGCCGCCCACCGCGGGAGCCAAGAGAGCCACCCGTGCTGGAGGCAACGGGCATCCATCAAGTGCTGGCCTGGGATATCACCCTGTTGCCCGGGCCTGCGAAGGGTCAGTTCTACTACCTTTATATGGTGATGGATGTGTGGAGCCGGCGCATCCTTGGCGTTGAGGTGTACGATCGTGAATGCGGCGAACTGGCCAAGCACTTCTTTGATCGTGTCTGCCGAGATGAAGGGATCAGATCGGGGTCGACCACGATCCTGCACGCCGATAACGGAGCACCAATGCGCTCCTATGCCTTGGCCGCCAAGCTGGCCGAGCTCGTCATTTCCCTGTCATTCTCGCGGCCGCGGGTGAGCAATGACAATGCCTACGTTAAGTCATGGTTCCGCACCATGAAATATCACCAGAGCTATCCAGTGCGTCGTTTCCGGGATCTTCTCTCAGTGCGCGCCTGGGTCGATGGCTTTGTTTACTGGTACAACGCTGAGCATCGACACAGCGGCATCAAGTATGTGATGCCCAATCAGCGTCACTATGGAGAAGCTGACGCGATCTGCAGAGTCCGTCAGCAGACCTATGAGCAGGCGCGCGCGCAACATCCACGCCGCTGGGCCAGGCCACCTCGCGATTGGGCTCAGCCAACAGTCGTGCGGGTTAACCATCCCAGACCGCAGGACACTGTCGCTGCTTGAAGATCAGAAACCCAGGCCCCAGGGGGTTGTGGTTGGACCGCCGGCAAGAGGCGGGCCGACCGCAGCCCACGCCCGGGGGCCGGCCGCTCAAGCCTGCGCTCCTGATCAACGCGCGATGACGATCAACATCCGAATCTCGAAGCCCATGATCTTCCATCCGGAGTAGGCTTGGTGAGGTGCTCAGATCAGTACCACGAGCGGACATCTTTGCTGATAGGCGCCGGCCAACGCAATCCAATCATCCGAACAACCTGGCCCGGCCCTTGGATGTTGGTGTGGGGCGGTGCTACTGCTTCGCAGAAGCCTGCGGCAATGACAACATCCTGGTGGAGAGGCTGTGGCGCACCCTCAAATACGTAGCCGCAGGCTTCTCGGCGGAGTCGAGTAGAGGTGTATCTGCGTGCCTGCAGCGATGGCTGGGAAGCGGAGATCAGTCTGGCCCGCCTCTTCTGGAGGTACGGCCATGTAAGACCGCACAGCGCACTGGGAGGCAAAACTCCACATGAGGTCTACGTTGAGACCAATACCCTGTTCTTCCCGCCCGGGGTTAACGATGTCAGGGACCTAGACCTAATCTGTCCAATATAAAGCCATCCACCTCACCCTGTTGACAGCGAGCGGATCGGCAACGACGATTGGCGTATTCAGAAGGCCGAAGTGCCATCGTGACGGCCGACACCACGTCCACCTGCAGCCTGGTGCTCCATGCCACCGAAACCGGCGACGGCTGCGAACCTCGCCAGGCCAATCAGCGCTACAGAGATCCCCAGATCGTTCTGGAGCAGAGGAGTCTCGGTCCCCTTCATCCCGGCTCGCTGCGGTTGCAGATGCTGAGGGTCGGCCTATGCGGCACCGACCTCCACATGACGCAAAAGGATCCCCTGGGGTTCGTCCGTAGTTCCGCGCCCGCCTCGATTCCGGTGCTGGGCCGGGTACTGGGCCATGAAGGGATCGGCCGGGTGATCGCCACCGGCTCCGAGGTTTCCCGGTTCCGGGTGGGCGACATCGTGGCGCCGGAATCGGTGCTGAGCTGCGGGGCCTGCCGCTGCTGCCGTTCCGGAGCCTTCAACCAGTGCCTCGACGCCAGGCTGCTGGGCATGGAAATGGATGGACTGTTCGCGGCGATCGCCGATGTGCCCGCCCGTTCGGCCGTCGACATCGGCCAGCTGGCCGACAGCGACCGGGGCCTGCAGATGGCAGCCTGTCTGGAGCCGGCCGGCGTGGCCCTGCTGGCCTGCCGCAGGACGCAGATGGCACCGGGGGAGCGGCTGCTGGTGTTCGGCGCCGGTCCGATCGGCCTGCTCTGCGTGATGATGGCGCGACGTCTTCACGGCGCTTCACTGGTGAGCGTCGTCGAACCCTCCCCCTACCGCCGGGACTTCGCCACGGCCTGGGCCGATCAGGTGGCGGAATCCGCCGAAGCGCTGCCGACCCCTGACGGCGGCTGGGATGTGGTGATCGAAGCGTCCGGGGCTCTGGCCAACGTCGATGCCGTGTTCCGCCGCATCGCTCCAGGCGGACGGGTGGCCCTGCTGGGCCGGGGCGGACAGGCGCTGCAGATCGGCGCGGTCGACCACATGATCACCAACGCCATCAGCGTCATGGGCCTGCGCGGCCATCTCGGCGGGATCTACGAGCGGCTGATCGACCTCTGCCTCTCCGGGGTCCTGCCGCTGGATCGCATCGTCAGCACCACCATCGAGGGGCTGGAGCAGCTGCTATCCGTGCTCGAGCGACCGGACCACATCACCGGCGGTGACTGCAAGATCGTCGTCAAACTCGCGGATTGACCGCCCACCACCACCATCGCATCCCCGGCATGGCCCATCCCTTCCCCCTGGACGGCGACCGATTCCTGAAGATCCGCATCTCCGTGAGGATGCTGAAGTGCAATTTCAGCTGCAGCTACTGCGTGGCGGCGGCCGGGCAGAGCCAGGTAAGCGGCATCGACTACAGCCGGGGCACGAAGCGCAACATGTGGGGCACCGAGGAAGGCCGGGGCATGGCGCGGAAGGCGATCGAGTGGGCCGCCTCCCTGCCTTATCGCATCGGTGTTCGCTACGACGTGCATGGGGAACCCTTCCTCAACGTCGACGTCATCGAGGACCTGATCTGGCTCACCGCCCAGCCCAATGTGGCCTTTGTGGAGGTGCAGACCAACGCCTCGCTGTTCCGAACGCGGCTTCCCGAACTCGCCGGCGTCCTGGATCCCTCCAGGCTCAAACTCTTCTGCACCTTCCATCACACCGAGATCGCCCTCGACGACTTCCTGGCCAACGTGACCCTGGCCGCCGAGCTGGGGTTCGCCGTGGTGGTGAACACCCTGCTCGCCACCGACAACGTGGCGATCATCCGCGAAGCCCTGGCGCGCTGCGCCGCGCTGGCCATCCCCACCTCCGCGGATCTGAAGTTCCCTGGCTTCGATGTGCCCGCCACGCAGGAGATGAGCGCCCAGGTGGATGTGGACAAGAAGGCCCGGCACTTCCTCAGCCAGGACCCGATCGAGACCCTGCTGGCGGCCGGTGAACCCGGCCTGGAGGTGTTCCGCACCGTGGCCGACAGCGGACCGCTCGGCCGGGAGATCCGCTTCCTGGCCGCCCTGCTGGTGGGGCTCTACGGCGGCAAGGGGCGTCTCTGCTCCGCCGGTCACGACTACCTGATCGTCGACAACTGGGGCGATGTCTTCCCCTGCACCAGCTATGCCGACACGGGCACAGGCCGCCTGGGCTCGGTGCTGGATCCCGGCTTCGTTCCGGCCCTGCGGGAGGAGGTCTATGCCCCCTGCCAGTACGCCGAGACCTGCCACCAGAAGGAGGAGTACGGCAATCTGCGGCTGCTCCGCGAGCACCGCGATCTGCAGGCGATGAGCCTCAACTGCGTGTGCGGCGAGGGCAAGGCGGTGGACCCCCAGTCCCTGTTCGACAGCCGCATGGCCCTGCTGGAGACCACCCGCCACAATCCCCAGACCGCTCGCGTCGGCCGGCCCGCCACCGCCGGCGCCCCCCCTGCCGTCGCTCCGGTTGCCTGAGCCGTGATGCCCAGGGTCTGGGTATTTGCGCTGCTGGCCTCCCTGGGGGGCCTGCTGTTCGGTTTCAACGCCACGACCCTCGGGCTGGTGGCGGCAACGGCGGCCAACGACTGGTCGCTGACCCTGGGCTCCCAGGTGCTGCTCAGCGGCGCCTTCTTCCTTGGCGCCATTCTGGGGACTGTCTTCATGGGCCGCTTCGGGGATGGGCTGAGCCGCCGGGATGTGATCACCGTCAGCGCCGCCTGCTACGCCTTTTTCGGCTTTGCCTGCGCCATCTCCGAACGCTTCGAGGAACTGGTGGTGGCCCGCTTCTTCCTGGGGCTGATCGTCGGGGTCACGTCCCTGGCCATCCCGCTGTACATCGCCGAAATCTCCCCGGCCAGACACAGGGGGGCCCTGGTCTCCCTCAACCAGCTGAGCATCACCCTGGGGATCGTTCTGGCCTTCGTCATCGAGACCAGGCTGGTGGTCGACCAGGACATTTCCCAGCTGTACACGATCAGCGGCATTCTTGCCGTGCTCGTCAGCATCGGCGCGATCATCCTGCCGGATTCCCCCGCCTGGCTGATCAAGCAGGGCGATGGGGACGCCGCCCGGGCGGTGCTGAAGGTGATCCACGGCCCCAACGTGGAGCCTGAGGTGGCCGCCATCCAGGAGAGCCTGGCGGACAGCCATCCGAACGTGTGGGTGGGGCTGCTGGAGCCCGCGAATCGCCGGCTGCTGGGCATCGGCATCCTGCTGTTTGCCATCCAGCAACTGAGCGGCATCAATTTCGTGCTGCAAATGGCGGGGGATGGGTCGCTGTTCCAGGGCCTCGACCTGGACTGGGATCTGGTGATCGTGGTCGGACTGGTCAATCTGTTCAGCACCCTGCTGTTCGTGCTGCTGGTGGATCGCCTGGGTCGCCGGCCCCTGCTGCTGGCGGGCCTGGTGGGTCTGGCCCTGTGCCTGGCCGGGCTGATTCTTGAATCCACCGCCAGCATTTTCACCGCGACGCTGGCGGCCGCGAGCCCCTTCCTGCTGCTGGGCTACGTGGTCTTCTTTGCCATCAGCCTGGGGCCCCTTCCCTGGCTGTTCGTGGCCGAGATGTATCCCCTGCCCGTCCGGGGTCTCTCGATGAGCCTGCCGATCACCGTCAATTGGGTGATCAATGCCGTCATGGTCGTCGCCGCCCTGTCGGTCGACTCCCCGGCCGACACCAGCGTCGTCTACGGGGTCTCACTCGCCACCACCCTCCTGGCGATTCCGCTGTGCGTTGTCCTGGTCCCGGAGACCCGGCGGATGCGTTTTGCCCAGATCCGCAGCACCTGGCACCGATCGGGGACGGCCAACGAGCGCAACGAGATCGCCGCCACCCTGGCCACCGTCGTGGTGACCATCGGCGGCATCTTCTTCGGCTACAACCTGACCGTCATTGCCGGTGCCCTGCTGCAGATCCGGACGGCGTTCGACCTCACCCCCTTCACCAGCGGGCTGGTGGTGAGTTCGGTGCTGGTTGGGGCGATCCTGGGTTCGTTCGTCAGCGGGAACCTGGCGGCGGCCTTCGGCCGGCGTTACATGCTGCTGACGACGACCGTCGTCCTCATCGTCGGCACGGCCGTCTCCGGCCTGTCCGGTTCGGTGCAGATCCTGGTGCTCGGTCGCCTCGTCACGGGCCTGGCCACCGGGGTGACCGCCAGCATCGTGCCGCTGTACATCACGGAAATCGCCCCGGCCCCGATCCGTGGCCGGCTGAACGCCATTCAGAATCTGGCGGTCGGCATCGGCGCCCTCATCGCCTATGGAACGAACACCCTGCTGATGGCCGTTGCGGAGGGTTGGCGGGCCATGCTCTACCTGGGTTCCGTCCCGGCGCTGCTGCTGGGGATCGGCGCCCTGTTCCTGCCGGAATCGCCCCGCTGGCTGATCGCCCAGTCCCGCTTCAGCACGGCGGAGCGAATGCTGCAGAAGCTCTGTGTCGACAACCCCAGGGAGGAGGTGGCGCAGATCCAGGCCAGCGCCGAACACGCCCCGACTGGGGCGGGGACGAAGCCCCTGTTCTCGCCGACCATCCGGCCGCCGCTGCTGATCGGCCTGGCCCTGGTGTTCTTCCAGGAGTGCACGGGCATCATCATCGTCACCTACTACAGCCCGACGATCTTTCAGGCCTGCGGGGTGAGCGATCCCACCACCGCCAGCTTGCTGACCACGATCGGGATCGGTGGCTTCGGCCTGGCCATGTCATCCCTCTCCTTCCTGCTCGTCGATCGGCTGGGGCGCCGCACCCAGTTCCTGATGGGCATCCTCGGCATCCTCACCAGTTCAATCGGCTTCGGATTGATCTTCGGGGTGCTGCCCCAGGGCACCCCTGCCATTCAATATCTCGTGCTGCTCTGTTTCATCCTGTTTGTTTCCTCCTTTTCCCTGAGCCTGGCCCCCGTCTGCGGCATGGTGGTCTCGGAGATCTATCCCCAGGCGGTGAGGGATCGGGCCATCGGCTTTGTGATCGGCTTTCAGTTGCTCTGCGGCATGGTGGCGTCCTTTGTGTTCCCCATGCTCGCCAATGCCGTGGGACTGGCGGTGGTGTTTTTCCTCAATGCCGGCATCGCCGCGCTGGCGCTGCCCTTCTGGTATTTCGTGATGCCGGAAACCCGGGGCAGGAGTCTCGAGGCCATCGAGCAACACTGGCTGGCGGAGAAGAGCCCTGCCAGCCTGCGATGACCGTGGGCCCGGTGCATGCAACGACTCTCCCCCTGGCCCGCCGGATCGCCCTGGTCACCGGCGCCTCGCGAGGCATCGGCGCCGCCATCGCGGTGCAGCTCGCCGAGGCGGGGGCCTCGGTCGTCGTCAACTACGCCGCCAACGCCACCGGTGCCGAGCGAGTCGTTCGAACCATCGCAGACCGGGGGGGACGCGCCGTGGCGGTGCAGGCCGATGTCGGCAAGGCCGAAGACGTCGAGCAGCTGTTCCTGGAAGCGGACCGGGCCTTCGGCGGCCGTCTGGATGTGCTTGTCAACAACGCCGGTGTGTACTACGCCACGGATCTGCAGGAGGTGACCCCAGAGGTGTTCGATCACCTGTTCCGGATCAATGTGCTCGGGGTGATTCTCTGCTGCCAGGCCGCGGCCAGCCGCTTTCCCAGCGAGGGCGGCTCGATCATCAACATCAGCAGCCTGGCCGCCACCAAGGGGGCCTCAGGAAGCCTCGTTTACAGCGCCACCAAAGGGGCCATTGATGCCCTGACCCGCACGCTCTCAGAAGATCTGGCGCCCCAGAACATCCGTGTGAATGCCATCAATCCAGGGCTCGTGATCACCGAAGGAACGCAGGCGGCAGGGTTCGCCACGGCGGAACTCGAACGTCTCTGGACGGCCAAGACCGCCCTGGGACGTGTGGCGACACCGGAGGACATCGCTCCGGTGGTGGTGTTTCTGGCCTCCGCCGCCAGCCGCTGGCTGACGGGGGAAACCATCCACACCACCGGAGGAGTCCGATGATCGGCGCTGACGACGTCTGTGACGTAGAACGACCCGTATGAAAGGTTCTGATCTGTTCGCGAGCTATCTCGAGAGCCGTGGGATCACCCATGTGTTTGAACTGATCGGCGGCACGATCACCTACCTGCTCGATTCGATCCAGCAGCGCACCGCGATCCACATCATCAGCATGCACCACGAGCAGGGGGCAGGCTTTGCCGCCGAAGCCCACGCTCGCCTCACCGGGCTGCCGGGCATCGCCCTGGCCACCAGTGGTCCGGGGGCCACCAATCTGCTCACGGCGATCGGCAGCTGCTACTTCGATTCCACCCCGGCCATCTTTGTCACCGGTCAGATCAACAAGGAGGAGAGGAAGGGAGGCCTGCCCCTGCGTCAGCTTGGCTTCCAGGAAACTGACATCGTCGCCATGGCCAGGCCCATCACCAAGGCGGCCTTTGTCGTCGACGATCCGGCGGATCTTCCCCGCAAGCTCGAGCAGGCCTTCGCCCTCGCCCTCGCTGGCCGGCCGGGCCCGGTGCTGCTCGACATCTCCATGGAGGTACAGACGGCGGAGATCCCGGATTCTCCCCAGGCGGCGTCGATTGACCTGGGACAGCCCGCGGCACCCGCGGACCCCGACGAGGGTGACAGCCTTGAGGCGTTCTGGACAGCGGCCCTTGCCGACCTCAGCGCCGCGAAACGTCCGCTGATACTCGCGGGGGGCGGCATCCGCACATCGGGAGCGGCCGAGAGCTTCCGGCCGTTCGCTACGGCCATGGACCTGCCGGTCGTCCACTCCCTGATGGGGGTGGATGTACTGCCCTTCGATGATCCTCTGCGGGTTGGCCTGATCGGCCTGTACGGCAATCGCTGGGCCAACATCGCCCTCTGTGCATGCGACTTTCTTCTGGTGCTGGGGAGCCGTCTGGACAGCCGCCAGACCGGAAGTGACACCGCCTTGTTCCGAGGATCCCGCCCGCTGTATCACGTCGACTGCGACCAGCATGAACTCAACAACCGCATCAAGGGCTGCCGGACGCTGACCCTGGAGCTCGACAGCTTCCTGCGCCATGGGCTGCGGCTGCGGCCGCCCGCCCGCGACCACCGGCCCTGGAAGGATTTCATCGACGCCGAGCGAGCACGATGGCCGGATACGGCCGAAGTCGGTGTCGTGGAGGGGATCAACCCCAACGGGCTCATGCATCGCCTCTGTGAGGCCTCGGGTGCGGCGGTCGCCTTCGTGGCGGATGTCGGTCAGCATCAGATGTGGGCGGCCCAATCGCTTCGCCTGCAGGGGTCGCAGCGCTTTCTCACCTCCGGCGGCATGGGAGCGATG
This sequence comes from Paraciimarium castrense LEGE 11436, assembly GCF_056633055.1. Lineage (NCBI taxonomy): Bacteria > Bacillati > Cyanobacteriota > Cyanophyceae > Synechococcales > Prochlorococcaceae > Paraciimarium > Paraciimarium castrense. The sequence goes on from NZ_JBSJOW010000001.1 coordinate 176,023, forward strand.
GGATTCGCCCTGCCGGCGGCGATCGGGGCCTGCCTGGCGACAGGGCAGCAGCCGGTGGTGGTGATTGCCGGCGACGGCGGCTTCCAGATCAACATCCAGGAACTGCAGACGATCCGGCGCAACCGGCTGCCCATCAAGATGTTGGTCATCAACAACCAGTGCCACGGCATGGTGCGGCAGATTCAGGATGTCGCCTTCGATGCCCGCTACCAATCCACCCTCTGGGGCTATGACGCCCCCGCCTTCACCGCCGTCGCGGCGGCCTATGGCATCCCCTCCGCTCTCGTCTCGGAGGAGGCGGGCCTCGACGACGCCCTGCGGCTGATGTGGGCAGAGCCTGGGGCCCCCTTCCTGCTGGAGGTGGCCATCGACACCATGCTCAACGCCTATCCCAAGGCGATGGCGGGACGACCGCTCTCGGAAATGGAGTCCCGGCGGGACCTGCCTCAGGCGGCCGCGACGGCGTCAGAGCAGACCTTGCCCAGGTAGGCCGCTGGAAAGCTGGCCGTCAGATCTACGCCGCCACGGTCGGCGAGGAAGCGCACAAACGCCTCGGCCCCAGACTCCACCACCTGCGGGGCCCGGGTGGGACGGTACGCCTCCAGCACATCGAGCAGCGAGCGCGAGCGCTGGGCCGCGGGCAGCAAGCGCAAGGCCGGCTCGATCCGGGCCAACCACTCCCCGTAGCTGGCCGTCCGCTCAAGGGGGAAGCCTGCCGCCTCGATTCGCTCCAAAAGGGCCTCCAGCGGAAACCAGCCGCCTGAGGGGCCACCGAGGGTGAGCAGCTGGAAGCCCTCGGGCGCGAAATCCCCCAGGGCCACGATCGCCTGCGCCAGCTGATCCACAGGCAGGCCGCTGGCCCGGAATCCTTCCTCCTTCCCAGCCGCGCCGGTGCCGCTGAAGCCCGGGGGGGCCAGGCCCGTGAGCAGGAGGCTGTGGATCAGCCGCGAGAGAATGTCGTCCGGATTGCGTTCCCCGGCCAGGACACGATCAGGCAGCACCAGGCCCGATCGGAGGATGCGGATCGGCAGCCCCGTCTGGGCATGGGTGGAGCGCAGCAGCTGCTCACAGGCCCATTTGCTGGCGATATAGCCGTTGGCATAGGAGCCATCGAGACGGATGCGCTCCTGTAGGGAGGCGACGCCGATCGTGGAGACCATGTCGATGGACTTGCGCCGGTGCGTCAGCGCCAGACGCACGATCTCTGCGGTGCCGATAACATTGGGCCGGCGCAGGTGGCGGTACTCCAGCCGGTGATTGACCAGGGCCGCGCAGTGGCCGATGGCCTCGATGCTGTGGGCCAAACGGTCGTAGGTCTCGGGGTCCAGCCCCAGCCGCGGCTCGCTGATGTCGCCGGCCACCACCTCCAGGTGGCGCTCCGCCAGCGTGCGCCAGCGCGCCACCGTGGCTGGCTCGAGGTGCGCGAAGCGGGCCTCGAGGCGCTCCTGGGCCGAGTGGGTGTGGGTAGGCCTCACGAGACAGACCAGTCCGCCGCCAGTGGTGGCGAGTCGCTCCAGCCAGGCCAGGGCGACGCGGCCGCCCAGAAACCCATTCGCCCCTGTAAGTAGCACCGAGCGAACCGGGCTAGAAGCCACTGGCAGCTCCGCCGCCGCACGGAGGGTGGCCCTGTCGATGAACGCCTCCACCCGGACGTCCTCGGCGACGAGGTCTTCGGCGGCCAGCTCCCGTGCCGGAGCGGAGCCGTCGGCCCGGAGGATCCGCGCCCACGCCTCGAGCGTGCCGTCGGGCCCGAGGATCTGGCTGGCCTCGATGGCGACGCCGAACTCCGCTTCGATCCGGAAGGACAGCTGAACGGCCCCCAGGGAGTCGCCGCCCAGGTCGCGGAAGCAGCGGCCCTCCAGGCCCCCGTGGTTGTTGACGCCGAGGGTGCTGCGCAGAAGCAGCCTCAGCCGCTCCTCGAGGCCAAGCCCGGCGCCGGGCTGCCGCAGGGAGGCCAGGGCCGCATCACCGAAACGGTCGTGAGCGGCGTAGAGCGCGGCCAGGGCCTCCTGATGCCGCCGGCGGATGGCCGGACGCAGCGGCTTGCCCAGGGAGGAGAGAAGCCCGTTGGCCTGGGAGAAGGGTTCGTCGGCGAGGATGACATCCCGGGGAATCTCGAAGCTCTGCAGGCCCTGCTCGCCGGCCAGCCGCACCATCTCCTCACGCACCAGGGCGATCAGCTCGGCGGCGCTGGCCGGTGGCTGGGGCCGCCGCGCCAGGGCCTCCCGATCCGGCACCACGACCGCCAGCAGGTAGGAACGGCTGCTCTCGCCATGGACATGGATCTGGGACACCGAAGCACAGCCGTCGGTGAACAGCTGCTCCAGGGCGCCGATGGCGACGTACTCCCCCTGCGAAAGCTTGATGACGTTCCGGCGGCGGTCGATGATGGCGATCTCGCCCGGGCCGTGCTCCTCGACCACATCCCCCGTGCAGCAGAAGCCGTCGGCATCGAACAGGGCCGCCGTCGCTTCCGGGTTCCGGAAGAACTCCCGGATACCGAAGCGGGTCTTGACGCACAGCTCGCCCCTGGGATAAGGGCGGTCGGAGAGGGAATAGCCCGACTCGGGCACATCCCGCAACCGGTAGTCGAGGACGTTGGGGTTGAGCCGGCCGTTCATCGCCAGGCCGCCACTGGCGGTCTCGGTGCTGCTGTAGCCCTCGTGCACCGGCACCTGGAAGGTCTCCTCCAGCAGCGCCCTGATGCGGGGGGCAATCGGCGCGGAAGCCACCACGATGGACTCCAGCCGGTCGCCCAGGAAGAAACGCAGGTCGTCTGACGGGGTCGATCGCACGTGCTGATCGATCCACTCGCAGAGGCGCGGGAACAGCACCAGCCCCGTTGGGCGCGCCAGGCGGATGTCCTCGAAGACGGTGGAGAGATCTGGCTTCAGGGTGAAGCAGGCCAGGCCACCGGAATTGAGGGCGGTGACCATGGAATCCCTGCCCATCATGTGGTGGAAGGGAGCAAGCACCACCACCACCTTCGGGAACGGACCGGAGACCTGGCGCCAGGTGTTGATCAGGGCAGCGGCGGAAATGCAGGCCCCTTTGGGTAGGCCGGTGCTCCCTGAAGTGTGGATCAGGAGGGCCAGGTCCTCCTCGTCCACGGCGGCCGGGGGAGGAATGGCGAGCCCATCGCCCTGGCCGCGCGCGACGAGATCCTGCAGCAACAGGAGGGGAACCGTCGATCCGGCCGCCCGGAGTGTCGCCTTGGCCTCCTGAAGGCGGGTCCGCTCGGCCGTGATCCTGGTGTCGGCGTCGAAGACAATCAGCTGGCGGATACAGGCGTTGCGCCGGACCCGATCCACCATGGCGGGCAGCTGGGCGAGGGACACTGCCAGGGCGACGGGGGTGGTCCGTTCCAGGATGGCGTCGTACTCGGCGGCCGAATGGTGACCCGAAAGGGGCATCGGCACGGCACCGGCATAGGCCAGGGCCAGGTCGATGACCGCGTAGTCGATGCTGGCGAAACCGATGATCGCCACCCGCTCGCCACGCCGAATGGCGGCATCGGGATCGGTGCGCCAGGCGCTGACGAGGCCGTGGATGCGATCGCGCAGAGTTCGGTAGGTGATGGGGCTGAACTCGGCCAGGGTCCGGCGACGGGTGGCTCCCGTGGCGGGGTCGGCCTGGACCGCGTAGGCGCGCTCGGCTAGCGCCGGACACTCGCCGTAGCCCGCCAGGATGGTGTCGATGAGGGCCCCGTAGGCCAGGGAGGGCGGCAGGGCCACGGTGGAATAGCTCACGACGACGCTGGCATCAGGGTCAGGCCGGTGCCGTGTCGAAAGAGAAGACCGGAAAGTTCTGGGGCAGCTTGATGGCGTAGACGCAGGTTCGGCAGAGGTCGTAACCGGGGATGGGTTTGGGCAGGACGTCGGCGAAGGACTGCTCGAAGATGTTCCCAAGCACATGATCCATGTGATAGTCCTGGCAGCAGAGAACGACGTCGCCGTTAGGAAGCATCACGTTGTTGTAGATGTACTCGTCCCGCCCGCAGATCACCGGACCCTCATGGGATGAGCCCGCAAAATCTTCGCTGATGCCTTCATTCACGAGGTTGCCGGAGCGGGAGTTCATCCTCGGCAGCGGCACACTGGAAGGCGGGAAGATGGGAGCGACGTCGGGGTGGACGGCATCCATCGCCATGACGGCGAAGTTCTGGATGTTAGCCGCCTTCAGGGCCTGAAGCACCTCCAGATACTCGGGGGTGACATCGATCTTCGCCAGCCGCCTGGCATCAGGAAGATGGATGGTGAAGCCACCGTGGGGAAAGGCGCTGAAGGGGATCGCCTTGATCTGCTCGACGTCCTCCAGGGTCATACCGACGGCCGTGGTGAAGACGCACAGCGGGTGACCCTTTCGGTGGGCATGAAGGATCATCCGTGTGCAGTCCTCGTTGAGGAAAGGCTCGGAGAAACCGGCAAAGATAATGATGACATCGTCAGGCATTTTATCGAGCGCCAGCCTGAAATCATCGAAGACAAGCTTTCGCTTCGGGCTCCTGTATTGACTGAGGAGACTTTTCTGAGGACAGTAGGTGCAGTTGACCTTGCAACCCACCACCGTCGTGATCTCCATCATGTAGGTGGGAACACGAACATCCCGCAGCCGTTGTTGCATCAGCGGATGGGATGCCATGATGGACGCATTGGGATGTCAGATTCATTCTAGCACGACATTACAATCCATCAGAATCATTTAAGGCGCGTCGCTGTTGCCGTTTGCCTGAATGCCAGGCGCCATCCCAGCCGAGAAACCCTCGATGAACGACACCGCCTGCTCCAGGCCACGCTCCCGCTCGATCTGATCCTTCATGCGGCGCAGGCCGCGATTCAATCCCGCATCGGCCATGGCTTCCGCGATCAGCCGGCGCAGCCGTTCGGCCGTGATCGATCGGACATCCGCCGTCAGGGCGAGCCGATGATGGGCCGCCCTGACGGCATTACCGGGCTGGTCCCTGGCACAGGGAAGGATCACCATGGGAACCTCCATCGCTATACATTCCATGATCGAATTGAGCCCCCCGTGGTGTACCATGACGGCCGCCTGCCGCAGCAGCGTCAGTTGCGGCATCCAGGACACCACCAGCCGATTGGTGGATGAGGTGAAGGCGCCAACGAGGGCTGGATCGCTGATGTGGAGAATGAAGAACCACTGCGGAGACAGGGCGCTGGCTGCGGCCACCGCCGCGAAGAAGCGCTTGGCCTGCCGGTAGGCCGCCGCGCTCGTGCCCAGCGAGCAGAGGATGATCGTTCGGCCGGAGGGATTGAACTGAAGCGGCGGCTCCTGCCTCTGGACATCGATGAAATCGCCGCAATGGCGCCGTTCCGGTGCCCGTGGGCCCGGCAGTTGGAAGGCGGCCGGACAAAGCACCAGCTCAGGCAAGATCAGGTGTGGACCGATCTCATCGAGGCGGTAGCTGACGTTGCGCCGGCAGCGGACGCCGGACTGCCGGGCCACCCAGAGGAAGGTGTCGGTGAGGTGGTGCATCCGCAGCGGAGCGCGGTAGGCCCCGAACAGCCGGGAGGCCAGACGCTTGTTGAACAGATACCTGAGGTGCATCCACTTCCAGGCCAGGGAGATCCGCAGGGCCGAGAGCGCTCCCCGTCCCGGCCTGAGAGAGGTCACCGCCGGGGGGATCAGGGGATTGTCGAAGAGAAAGAGCGAGGTAGAGATCTGGATGGTGGGTATGCCCAGCCGAAGCGCCCTGAGCGCCACATACCACAGAAACGAATCACAGAGCACGAGGTCCGGCCTGGCGGAGAGCAGACAGGCGTCAAGGCTGCCGTCAACGATGGCGGTGATGTAGCGGCGGAAGAGGGTGGCCCCAGCCGGGGCCCCCTGCGCGTCGCCAGGCGTGTCAAAGAGATGGCCCGCGAAGCCGATGAACGCGAAGCCCTGGTTCTCCACGAGTTTCCTCACCCGGGGGAGCCCGAGATAGGTCACCCGGTGGCCACGACCCACCAAATCCCTGGCCAGTCGGAACGTCCCTAGGTGGTGGCCCGCCTCGCCATGCATGGAGAACAGGATCCTCATTCCGTCCTCACGGCCGCAATCGGCCAGCCGTCAACCCTCGAACAACTTGAATGTCTGGAAATAGGCACCCTGGGCGTTCGCGGCCAGGCCGCTGATCTGGGTCAGCCATCGGAACCTGCCGAACGTGAGGGCAAGATCATGGGTGGATCGGGGAATTTCGACGTCGATGCGGTAGTAGCGCCGTCCCTGGCGACGTGGGCCACCCGACCCTTGATGGTGGAGGTCCCGGCCTGGTAGCGGGCGGGAAGCCAAGCCTCACTGGTATCAGCTTCGTAGGAGCGCTGCCGCGAGAACATCAAAGCATCGATGACGACCGGGCCGGCCGACGACACCGCCCCCGGCTGCGTTCCGCGGCGATGGGTGCCCTGTGTCAACTACGTAGGCGGCCGCCTACCTAATCGTCGCCGAACATCTGGCTTGGCCTCAACGCCTTCCGCTGCCTTTCGCGCTCCGATCAAGCTGGCGAGGGCCTCGCCCTGGAGATCGGCGGCATTGAAGTTCGCCACCGGCTGGTAGCTGGCGCCCGAGTGGTGCCCCGCGCAGGCAAGGGCGGCGATGGCGCCTGTCGACGAGCCGCTCGCGTCAGCCCTTGCCCGTGGGGCGACCATGAGGAAGCCCGCGCGACTCCCCCCTACCTGGCAACAGCTGGTGTCGGCAGGGAAACGTCCATGAACCGTCAGGACCGAGAGCACCTGACCGAGCAGACCCAAACAGTGGTTGCCCTCAGGCTGCGGCCTGCGGCAGTTCCCCCTCCACCAGGAACAGCTCCCGGGGGAAGCGATGCACCGTCCCATCGTCATGACTCAGGAAGGATGCGTGATCACCGTTGACCTCGCCGGTGATCCCCACCTGATCAAAAGGCGTGGAGACCAGTGCCGCCGGCGTGAACACCCCCACCTGGACAAGCGACTCACTGGTGCGGGCGCTCAGGTACTCAAACGCCTCGAGTCCCACCTCCCTCATCCAAGTCCCCAGCCTTTGGGTGGGTCCGTAGTGCAGTGGGTCCCGTAGGGCGGCCTGAGCGGCGGCGTCAGCCACAACCTGAAGCTGCAGGCCTCGGCTGGTTTGAAGCAACACCGTGAACAGGGTCTGCCGGCGACGGATCGGTGCCTTGGGAGGGTTGCTGAATCCTTCCCAGAACAGCAGCGCGTAGTACGCCCCCTCCACCAACGAACCGATGCGCGTGCGGGAGCCATAGAACATCCCCCGATTCTCTCGACCCCCGAAGCGTGAGCCATGCCGCAGCGGCGGGTAGCGGAACGCGGTGGTGAGCAGCGGATGGCTGGTTGCAGGCGCCGGCAGGGAGGGCATCGGCGGCTTGCTGCTTTCAACCAGGGCCTCCAGCCGCGCCAGCTGGTCCAGGTCATCCACCAGGGGGCCAAGCGAATCGATGCCCTGCTGCTGCACAAGCCGCAACACCGTTCCCTCCAAGGAGACCTCCGCTGCGGCCTGCACGATGGCGAGCAGATCCATCGCCGTCAGATTTGGGCGCGCATGGCATCGAGGTAGTGCACGATCTCCACCAGATCCTCGGTTCGCTGCACCTGTTCAGCCGGCACGCCGCCGGTGTGGCGGTTGACTGTGTGAAACCAGTGGCGCATCTGCTCGCGGTCATTGCCCACCAGCACCGCCAAGCTCCGGTAAAGACGCACCACCAACAGGGCCAGCTCACCGGTCTTGGAGGCCGGCTCGATGCCCTTGCCCCGGGCAAAGAGAGAGCGATCGCGACCCAGCACCCGCGCCAGGGCCGAGCGGCTCAGGTCCAGCTCATCTGAGGCCCGCAGCACCGCCTGGATCAGCAGCTGGGCATCCGTGAACGGAGCCGTTGATGCGGCGAGCGGGGGCGAGCGATCAACAACGGCCATCAACCTGATGCATTTGCATCAAATATAGCCAGTATGAGTGGGAATCAGCAGTGAAATGGCCAAAGGCGTGTCCTGCTCACAGCAGCGGATCGTCCACCAGGGGCTCCTCCAGGGCGCGGCCGGGCGCGTAACGGTGGCATCACGATTGGCCTCCGGCATGAATGATCTCCTCCTCGCCAGCGGGGTATGCAAGGGGTGGCCGCCGCCCAGCGGCTTGGCCGACTGGCACAGCCCTTGCCCTGCCAGGAACCATGGGTAGGCCTGCGCGGCGGACCCCATGGGGACGGGTGGTGAACCTGCCGAGCCGTTGGCTGGACTGCCTTGGCTCGGACTGCCGCCTGGGAGGCCTGCACCAAGGTCATGCGACTCCCATCTGGGGTAGCATGACTCAGTATTGGAGTAGAGCAACCCACACGCGGTGTGCTTTTGATCCAGCCATGAACCCAGTGCTTGAAGCGATCTTCGGTAACCGCACGGCGGCATGGGTGCTGTTGTTTCTGCAGTGTTACGGGGAAGGACATGCCCTGCGCATCGCCAAGACGTTCGGCTTTGGGTTGAACATGACCCAGCGTCAGTTGAAGCGCCTGGAAGAAGAGGGTGTGCTGGTGAGTCGATTGGTGGGCAACATCCGACTCTTCGCCTTCAATGATCGGAATCCAACGGTGCGCAATCTCAGGCGGCTTCTTGAAGATGAGCTCAAGCTGCTGCCTGATGAGCAGGTACAGCAGTATTTCCGGCAGCGGCAACGGCCGCGTAAGGCGGGCAAAGTGTTGGTCAGCCATGGTTGAAATCTCAGAAGCCACCAGCATTGAAGAGCTTGCGGTGATCATCAGTGAGGCGTTGGAGGCGGCAGGGATCACCGCCACTTTGTCGGGAGGTGGGGCGGTATCGATTGACAGCAAGAACCAGTACATGAGTCAGGACCTCGATTTTGTGTCGTCAGCGGATCACAAGAGCCGGCTCAAGGCGATCGCTCCACTGGGCTTCACCCAAGGTGCTTACAAGAGGCTCTACGAACATCCCCGTACGGAGTGGCTGGTTGAGTTTCCTGCCGGGCCCCTTGGCTTTGGAGAACAGACCGTGGATCATCGATCCATTGGCTTGTTGCAAACCGAGCACGGTGCTTTACGGGTGATCACTCCTACCCTTTGTGTGATCGACAGCTTGTCAGCCTGTCACCACTTGAGTGACCCCCAGAGCTGGGATCAGGCCATCTTGGTATGCAAGAGCAACCATATCGACTGGGACGACACTGCACTCTGGGCCATAAATGAGAGGCCGGTATTTCTAGAGATCGAGAGATTGCGTGCAGAGGCAGGTTTGACATCATGACGATCCCGAAAGTGCCGACCGAGTGAGTCCCGGCGCTGGCCAAGGATGCCAGGATTCCGAACAATGCCAGCGCCACCTCATGCCCTGCCCCACCTGATGCCGCTGTTGGCGGCCGTGGCGCTCGCCCTTGCCCTGCTGGCGTAAAAGCGCAGCTGGATGGCTTCTACCGCTGGCATGTGGCTGGGCAGGAGCTGCGCGGTCCAATCGAGCTCAAGAGCCAGCAAAGCCGTTTCACCGCTGAGCTGTACCAGAAGCTGTGGCGCGCCTATCGGCTCGATCAAGCCAGCGGCCGTTTCGTTGACTTCGATCTGTTCAGCGGCACACTGGTGGGGACGTTCGGCGCGAAGGTGCTGGCAGGCCTGCGCAACCGCCCCTTGGAGGCGCCGCATCAGCTGCGCTATCAGCTGGTATGCGGCCCTGCCGGCAGCTGGAAGATTGCCGACATCGTCTATTCCCATCCGGCTGGGTTCCGCCTTTCCAGCTATCTCGCCGAGCTGCTGGCGCCCCAGCCCTGATCGCTGCAGGAACTCTGCGGATCACGTCGATGGATGGCAAAGCAGGACGGCCAAGGGTTTTCGACTAGCCTGTACTTACATTGCCGTACACACGCGCTAGCAGCTCATGGACGTGCTTCCCAGCCGGGTGTTCATGAACGGCAACAGCCAGGCCGTGCGCATCCCCGCCGAGTTCCGCCTCGCCACCGATCGGGTTCAGATCACCCGCATCGCCAGCGGTGATCTGATCATTCATCCCTGCCCGGCCCAGCGTGGACAGGCTCTGTTCGACACCCTCGCCGGCTTTGAGCCCAGCTTCGTGGCCAGCCTGGAAGCGCTGCAGGCCAATCCAAGCCCTGTGCAGGAGCGGGAGAGCCTTTGATCTACCTGCTCGACACCAACATCCTCATCTACCTGATCAAGAACCGGCCGCCGCAGGTGGCAGAGCGCATCGATCAACTCACCGATGACGACAGCCTGGCGATGTCGTTCATCACCTGGGCCGAACTGCTCTGCGGTGCCGAGGGCAGCCAGCGCCGCGAGACCACCCTTCAGCAGCTCGTTGCCCTGGCGCGACAGGTGCCGGTGCTCTACCCCGATGGCCCCGAGATCTGCCGCCATTACGCCCTGCAGGCCAGCGCCCCCAAGCGCCAGGCCACCCCCATCGGCGGTAACGATCTCTGGATCGCCTGCCACGCCCTGGCTCTCGGCGCCACGCTGGTGAGCCACAACGTGCGCGAATTCGTCCGCATCGACAGCTGTTGTCGGCTGGAGATCGGGCATGAACCATCAGGACCGCAAGCACCTGGCAGGACTCCTGGGCGAGTTGGCAGCCGCTGCTGAGCTGGAACCTGAACCGGTTGAGCCAGCTGCAGCCTCCTGTGGAGGGCCGGGGGTTGCTGAGTGGTGATCAGTGTGCCGATGGCCGCAAGGGCTTCATCCAGGAGATCGATCCCTTCACTCTTCGGGCCTCTTCAACCGCGGCATCACCGATGCCCAGCGCCAGTGATCGGCCCGCGGACAACCGGTGGGGGGCGGGGTTCACCGCCGTCTTCCAGATGGCATCCCTCGCCTCCCCATCCCGCCAGCAGCCTGCTCCTGCAGCATCACCTGCTTGATCGGGTGTGGCTGGTGCCTGAGGTGAAGCAGAGGTTCAGGCCTCGTTCAGCAGGCTCAGCGCCTCCATCACCTGGAGTCGGATGCCGCCCAGGCGGGTCCAGGCCCGCACCGCGTCTTCTCTGCTCCGGTAGGGGCGCCAGTCGTCCTCAGCGATGCGGCGTTGCAGATAGGCCGCCACGCGCTGAGCGACGGCCACATCGCTGCGCCTTGCTAATCGCAGCGTTTTCCCACCGATCACCACTTCAGCAGGCATGGCATTCGCAGCCACAGCCGGCGTGGCAGGGCTCACCGTTGGGGTGCCCCATGGCGCAGGCGTCGCTGCAGAACAGCAAGACGCCGCTGCGGAAGGGCGTCTCCGCTTTCACCGTGCAGTTGCACCCAGGACAGGCGCAGTTCAACGCGGTTGGTCTCCCCATGGTTGTGGTCATGGCCTCTGCTTGGTCAGCTCATCTGCACCCACTCTGGCGCCGGCGGCGCTGCGCTGGATCGGCCAGTGGCCACAACCAGGGCAGCGCAAGGGAGTCAGTCGCGAGGTAGTCAGATCGGTGCGGGCTCGGCTGCTGCTGAAGGCCGGCGACGCATCGGACTGAACAGCAGCGCCAGGGCAAAACCGGTGAACTGAACGATCACCACGCACGGCCCTGAGGGCAGGTTGGCGAGGCCTGACAGAAGCAGCCCGATCAGCGCACATCCCCCGCCCAGGATCGCTGAGACGATCATGTAGGTCGGGAAACGGCGGCTCAGCAGCCGGCCGGCACAGGCAGGAATGACCACGAAGGCACTGATCAGCAGCACCCCCACCGCCTTGATGGACACGGCCACCACCACCGCCAGCAAGACGATGAAGGCCAGGCGGTGCCAGTGGGCGCGAACCCCGAACGCCCCGGCCAGGTCGTTGCTGAGGGTGAGCAGCACCTGGGCCCGCAGACTCAGGCTGAGATAGACCAACGCGCCGAGCAGGAGTGTGCCGATGACGGCCAGATCCAACCAGCCGATCCCGAGGATGTCACCGAACAGCAGCTGCTGGATTCCGCCCCGGTAGGTGTCCACCAGGCTGAGAGCCACCACGGCGAAGGCCAGGGATGTGGAGTAAACGATGTTGAGCAGGGCATCAGCCGGCAGCTGGCTGCGTTGCACCAGCTGGTTGATCAGCAGTGCAAAGATCACCGCAAAGGGAATCAGCACCAGGGTTGGGTTGACCCCCAGCAGGATGCCGATGCTGATGCCGAGCAGGGCCGAGTGCCCCAGGGCATCACTGAAGAAGGAGAGCTGACGCAACACGGCAAAGCTGCCCAGCAGCCCGCCCAGGCTGCCCGTGAGCAGACCGCCCAGCATGGCCCGCTGCATGAAGGGCTGGGCGATAACCCCAAGCAGTGCCGAGGGATCAGCCAAGCCTGCCCAGCTCCTTCCGATTGCAGGCGTGACTGTGCTGATAAGGCACCACATTCGGGCCATAGAGCTCAGCCAGCCGAGCCGGACTCAGGGCATGGTCAGGAGCCCCGCTGCAGCGCAGTCGACGGTTCAGACAGAGCACCTGGTCACAGGTGCGTCGCACCATGTCGAGATCGTGCGACACCTGCAGAACGGTCCAGCCTTCCTGGCGGCGCAGCTCCAGCAGCAGCTGATAGAACTGCTCGCAGGCAAGCCCATCAAGACCCGCCTGGGCTTCGTCGAGCACCAGCAGTTGCCGGGGCCGCACGACACAAAACGCCAGCAACACCCTTTTCAGTTCGCCGCCCGAAAGCTCACTCAGCAGGCGCTCACCCAGCTCGCTGCATCCGGTGCGCTCCAGGGCCCGCCTCACCGCCTCACGGCGGCGTCGGCCGCCAGTCCAGGCCAGGCTCAAGCCGGGGGAATCGCAGCCGAAGCCCACGAATTCCGACACGCTGAGCGGAAACCGCCCTTGCAGGGCGAGGGTCTGCGGCAGATAGGCAACCTGGGCCCGAATCGAGCGGGGCAGCTCCCCTGCCGGCCCCAGGGCGTGGCCGAGGATCCGAACGGTGCCTGCCTGCCTGGGCAGCAAGCCCAGCAGGGCGGCCACCAACGTGCTCTTGCCTGCTCCATTGGGACCAACCAGGGCTGTGTCCGTTTCCCTGGCCAGCTGAAAGTCCACAGCATCCACAGCCAGAGCCCCAGCGCGCTGGACGGTCAGGCCCCGCACCTCGAGCACCACTGGGGACACGGCGGCGCTCATTGGCTGAAGGCCTGTCGCAGGTTGGTCACGTTGCCGCGCATCACGTTGAAGTAGGTGCCGGGGTCAAGGGCAGCTTGCTCGCTGGAGGTCTCCATCGGGTCGAACACGCTGATCCGCACCCCCAGATCTTTGGCCAGGGCGTTGAAGGAGCGGTCTCCCTCCTGAGGTTCAGAGAGCAGTGCCCGCAGCTGGGTCTGCTCCACGATCTCGCTCACGCGTTGCAGGTCAGCGGGGGAGGGGTTCATCTCGGGCACGTCCACCAGATACTCTGCCTTCAGGCCAAAGCGCTCCGCAAAGTAGGGGGCGAAATCGTGGAAGGCCACGAAGGTTTTCCCCTCGAAGGGTTTGAGCTGGCTGGCGATCTCGGTGTTGAGGCCCTTCAGCTCTTCAGTGTAGGCCTCTGCGTTGCGGCGATAGCCCTCTGCGCAACCGGGGTCGGCCTTCACGAGGCCGTCGCGAATCGTCTCCACCTGCTGCACGGCCCGCAGTGGATCCAGCCAGATGTGGGGGTTCAGCTCACCGTGGGCGTGGCCGTGTCCATGCTCCTCCTCGTGGTCAGCCTCGTTGTGGTCGTGCTCCTCCTGGGACGCGATCGTGGTGACCCCCTGGCTTGAATCGATCACGACCAGGTCGGGGTTTTCGGCGGAAGCCACGAGCTTCTCGAGAAAGCTCTCCATTTCCAGACCGTTCTTCACCAGCACCTGGGCCTCCCGCAGGGAAGCCAGATCCCCAGGCTTGGCCTGAAAATCGTGGGGGCTGCTGCTGGGGGGGATCAGCGCGTTGACTTCGGCGCAATCCCCCGCCACAGCACGGGTGAACAGCGTGATCGGCAGGAAGGTGGTGACCACCTTCAGCCCCGGCTCGCCGCTCTCGGAATCGGCGGTTTGCTGTGGGGCTCCACAGGCCACAAGCAGGAGGGCCAATCCCAGCAGGCCCGAGCGCCGCAGACAGGACAACAGAACGCTCATCTGGATGGATTGAGAACCATTCTCATCCTACAGGAGATGGTGGGGCCTCTTCGGTGCCGCCAGCCAGGTCGTGTCACCGCCGCGCCGGGGCTGCTCCTAGCCGAAACCGGCTCCGCCCGAGCGGCGTTCCCGCTCCCTGCCAGGCCCGGCAACAGGCCACAGCCACCAGCGGCCCTGGTCGCCGCCGGCCGCCAGGTGCAGCCCATCCGGCCGCCAGGCCAGAGCCTGGAACCCCTGGCCTTCGCCTTCAAGGGGTTGCAGCAGGCGGCCCCGGCTATCCCAGAGAGCCACGCTGCCATCGACGGACGCGCTGGCCAGCAGGGGGCGGCCGGGTGCGAAGGCCAGGGCCTGGACCTTGCGTTGATGCCACAGCAGGGGCTCAGGCGTCCAACCTCGTTCACCTCGATCGCGCTGCTGCCACAGCACCACCGTGTCGGCAGAAGCCACCGCCAGGGCAGGCGCCAGTCGCCCGGGCTGATCGCTCCAGGCCAGCGCCCTGACCTTGGCCGGGAAGCCGCTGAATTGCCAGGGCCGACCTTGGCCCGCCTCAGGCCAGAGCAGCAGCGAGCGATCCATCTGGCCACTGGCCAGCAGGTCACCGAACGGCGCGTAGGCCAGCACCAGGCCCACCGAGCCGGTGGGGGCGCGCAGGGGCTGGGCTCCCGGAGCTGCATCGGGTTGCCAGAGAGCCACCTCGCCCTGGCAACTGGCGGCCAGTTGTCTGCCATCGGCGCTCCAGGCCAGGGCCTGGACTGTGCCCGGCAGATCCAGGCGATTCGGGCGCCACTGGCGCACGGCCCCATCCCAGAGGCGCACCTGGCGGCCAGCGGCCACAGCCAGCACCAGGCCGTGGGGTTGCCAGGCCGCCGCATCGAGCCAACCGGCCCCCAGTGGCATCGGCTCCAGAGCCATGGGCCGGATGCCGCTGCCGCCCAGCTCCCAGAGCAGCAGCTCTCCCGCCTGGCCCACTGCCATCAAGAACTGGTCATCGGCACTGAAGCCGATCGCATCGAGACTGCTGTCGCGATCCCCACGCAGCTGCTCTTCACAACCGGCGCCAAAATCGAGCAGCACCAGTTCACCACCGGCGCTCGCGATGGCAAGGAACGCGCCATCGCTCGACCAGCTCAGGCAGGTGATCGCCTGCTGCAGCTCGCCGCAGAGTCGCTCACACACCAGAGCCGCAGGTGTTGCCATCGCCGCTCAGGCCACGCAGGCGTGGAAGCCAGAGCGCAAGGCTTCCGGATCAAGGTTGCGGCCGATGATCACAAACTGCGTTGAGCGCTGCTCGCCGTCGTGCCAGGCACGGTCGAAATCGCCGTCCAGAAGCATGTGCACCGACTGGAACACATAGCGCCTGCCCTCTCCCTTGAGCTGGATGATTCCCTTCATCCGAAACAGATCAGGACCCCGCTCGGCCACCAGATCCGCCAGCCAGCTCCCCAGCCTGTCCAGATCCATGGGCCGCTCCTCCAGCAGCGCCAGCGAACCCACGGCGGCGTCGTGTTCGTGCTCGTGCTCTTCCACCAGGAAGCCAGGATCAAGGCTGAGAGCCCGTTCCAGCTCAAAGGCTTCCACCCCGAGAATCTGCTCCATGGGCACAGCGGCGCCGGTGGCCGTGAGCAGCCTGGCCACCGGGTTGATCGCCCGGATCCGCTGCTCGATCGAGCAACGCTCGGTCTCGTCCACCAGGTCGCTCTTGTTGAGCAGCAGCACATCGGCAAAGGCCAGCTGCTCCTGCACCTCCTCCGCCTCCCAGTGCTGGAGCACGTGCTTGAGATCCACCAGGGTGACCACCGCATCGAGCCTGAGCTCATCGCGTAAGTCCTCATCCACAAAGAACGTCTGAATCACCGGGGCTGGATCGGCCAGGCCAGTGGTTTCAATCACCAGGTGATCAAAGCGATCACGGCGCTTCATCAGGTTGCCGATGATGCGGATCAGATCGCCACGAACAGTGCAGCAGATGCAGCCATTGTTCATCTCGAAGATCTCTTCATCGGCGTTGACCACCAACTGGTTGTCGATGCCCACTTCGCCGAACTCGTTGACGATCACGGCCACCTTCAGGCCGTGTTCATGGGTGAGGATGCGGTTCAGCAAGGTGGTTTTGCCGGCACCGAGGTAGCCGGTGAGCACCGTGACCGGCAGGCGCTGGGAGGCGGGAACCGCACTGGAGAAGGCCATGGCAGGGGCAGGAAGCCGAAGCCTCTGGTGTGAGAATGGTTGTCATTCTAGTAAGAGCACCAGCTCCGGCCGGCCCGCATGGCTCGTTCTGAAACCGCTCGTGTTGCCCGCCTCAATCCCTCGCCGGGGGCTGGCGATGGCTGAGCTGCTGATCGCTGGAGCCGGCCCCCACGCCCTGGCGCTCAGCTGCCAGCTGCTGCAGAAGCGGCCCCAGTGGCGCCGCCATCTGCGCGTGGTGGATCCCACCGGTGCCTGGATGGTGCGCTGGCAGCGGCAGATGCAGGCCTACGAGATTCCCTGGCTGCGGTCTCCCTCCCCCCATCACCCCCACCCCAATCCCCATGCCCTGCGCCGCTATGCCCAGGATCAGCAGCGCATGCGGGAGCTGGAAGGGCCCTACGGCCTCCCCCACACAGGCCTGTTTGCCGACTTCTGCCACGGCGTCGTTCGGGAGTTTCAGCTGGCTGAGCGGGTGCAGGCGGCGTCAGTAGCCCAGATCCAGCTGGGTCCGGCTCGTCCTGCCTCGCTGCAGGTGACCCTCAGCGATGGGGCGCTGATCCAACCGCGCCGACTGGTGCTGGCCACGGGAATGGGTGAGCCCGTGCTGCCCAGCTGGGTGACGCGCATCGCGTCGCCCTATCCGGCCGAGGCCCTGCAACACAGCCAGACGCTTGATCTGGCCACGTGCCATGGGTTGCTGGGCCAGCACATCCTGATCGTGGGTGCTGGGCTCACCAGCGCCCACCTTGCCCTCGGCGCGCTCAGGCGAGGTGCCCAGGTCACGATGCTCTGCCGGCGGACGCTCCGGAGCAGGCCGTTTGATGCGGACCCGGGCTGGCTGGGCCCGAAGTATCTCAAGGCATTTCACGCCGAAGCCTGTTGGCGTCGACGCCATAGGCAAGTGGTGGCGGCGCGTGACGGCGGCTCGATCACGCCCCTGTTGGCTGCCCAACTCGATCAGATGCGCCGCCGGGGCCGCCTGCAGCTTCACGAGCACGGCCAGGTGCAGTCGGCCTGCTGGCAGGCGGGCAGCTGGCAGGTTGACTGCCTTGATGGCTGCCGGCATCGGGCCGATCGCCTCTGGCTGGCGACGGGCCACCGTCAGGGCGTCAGCCAGCATCCGCTGCTGCGCCAGCTGCTGGATCAGAAGCCCATCGAGCTGATCAACGACTTCCCTGTGCTGACCAGCGACTTGCGCTGGCCCGGCACCAACGTGCACCTGATGGGAGGTCTGAGCGCGTTGCAGCTCGGCCCCGCCGCCCGCAACCTGTTCGGGGGGCTGGAAGCGGCAAAACGCATCGCTCGGGCAGCCGTGAAGGCCTGAGCACAGGTTCCGGCTGATGGATCGAGGGTCGCTCGTAGGGTCACCACAGCGGCAGAGCGGTGTGCGCATCAGCATCATTGGCTGCGGCTGGTTGGGCACAGCCCTGGCCGGCGTCTGGCAGGCCCGCGGCCAGCACGAGTTGCTGGTCACCACCACCCGCCCGGAACGCCTGGCCGAGCTTCAGGCCCTGGGTCTGCAGGCACGGCTGCTCCGGGGCGGTGACACCGCCGCGATGGCCGAGGCCCTGGCGGAGGCGGAGGTGGTTGTGCTCACCCTGGCGCCCGGGGGCGATCGCCAGGTGGATGCGGACGCCTACGCCTCCACCTACCTCCCCACCTGCCGCTCCCTGCTGGAGCTGCTGCCGCAGCTGCCCCTGCTGCGCCAGATCATCTACACGAGCAGCTGCGGCGTCTATGGCGATGCGGGGGGCGACTGGATCGACGAATCCACGCCGCCCCAGCCCCGCGATGACCATGCCGCGGTGCTGCTGCAGACCGAGGCGTTGCTGGGGCAGACCGCCCAGCCAGCCCCGGATGGGGGCAGGGCCGGGGCTCTGGCGGTGGCCCTGCTGCGCCTCGGCGCCCTGCACGGTCCAGGCCGGGAGCTGGCCCCGCGCCTGGCCAGGCTGGCGGGCAGCCGCCGGCCCGGGGATGGCAGCACCTGGAGCAACTGGATCCATCGCGACGATGCCGTGGCCGCCATCGACCGGGTGCTGGAGAGCGGCTTCAGCGGCACGCTCAACGTGGTGGATGGCCAGCCGGTCACCCTGCGTCAGCTGATGGATCGGGTGTGCTCCAGCCAGGGGCTGGAGCCTGTGCAGTGGACCGGCGGCTCCGAACAGACCCCGGCCGCGAACCGGCGCATTCGCAACACGGGCCTGCTGGCCCTGGGCGTGCCGAAGCCACGTAACGTTGCGGGCCCAACGGCCCAGGCATGAGCTTCCGCTATCTCGATCGGGTCGCCAGCGCCGAGTCGATCCAGCACTTTCTCGATCTGGCCGACCTGGCGGTGGGCGCCGGCCAGTCGGCAGACAACGTGTTCATGCTCTCGCACCGTCTGCGCGCCTCGCGGCCGATGCAGCTCTGCCTCAGCCGCTTGCAGCGCGATCCGGCCAGCTGGGCCTGGGTGGAGCAGCGCCGCCCTATCTCCCCCTACAACCTCGAAGCCCTCAGAGCGATGCCGAAGGGCAGCCTGGGCCACACCTATGGCACGGTGATGGCCACCCTCGGCTACGACATCAACTTCTTCCCCGAGCCGGCCTTCTTCAACAACCTGGAGAGCGACGCCGATTACATCAACTACCGCGTGTACGCCACCCACGACATTCACCACATCGTCACGGGCTTCAGCCTGGATAACTACGGGGAACTGGGCGTGATCAGCGCCAGCGTGGCCCAGTTCTCCCATCCCGGCCTGGCCTTCACCGATCTGATTGCCCTGCTCACCTCCTGGTTCCGCACCGACACGCCGATCGACGAGCTGGACAACCCGCGGGAACAGGCCCGTACCACGGCCTACGTGTTCCGCATGATCAGCCGTGGGCTGGAGCTGGGCCTGGAGGCCCAGCCCCTGTTTCCCGTGAACTGGCCGGAGCGCCTGGAGCAGAACCTCGAGGAGCTGCGGACGGAGCTGGGCATCGAAGCGGCCCGTGATGGCCTCTTCAGCTGGCACAGCAACCCAGCCCTGGCGGCGGCCCTGGCCGCCTGAGCTCAGACCAGCAACGGCAGCTGGGCCGGCTCGCTCTGCTGGAAGCGCAGGCGCCCCTCAGCAGCCTCAGTGCCATCGGTGGTCACATCCACCACGATGCTGTGGCCCGGCGTGAAACGGCCCGCCAGGATGCCCTTGGCGATCGGGGTTTCCAGTTCGCGCTGGATCGCCCGCTTCAGCGGCCTGGCGCCGTAGACGGGGTCGTAGCCCACCCCGGCCAGCCAGTCGAGCGCGTCGGCGTTGAGCTGCAGCCCCAGCTTGCGCTCCTCCAGGCGGCGCTCCAGCCGCTGCACCTGCAGTTCCACGATCTCGCGCAGCTCCTCCTGGCGCAGGCTGTGGAAGATGATCGTTTCATCGAGGCGGTTGAGGAACTCGGGGCGGAAGTGGGCCCGCAACGCCTCATTCACCCGCTTCTCCATCTCGCCGTGGCGGGCCGGGTCACCGGCCAGATCCAGGATCGAGGCGCTGCCGATGTTGCTGGTGAGGATCAGCACCGTGTTGGTGAAGTCCACCGTGCGGCCCTGGCCATCGGTGACGCGGCCGTCATCGAGGATCTGCAGCATCACGTTGAACACGTCGGGGTGGGCCTTCTCCACCTCGTCGAACAGGATCACGGCGTAGGGGCGCCGCCGCACGGCCTCGGTGAGCTGGCCGCCCTCCTCGTAGCCCACATAGCCGGGAGGGGCGCCGATCAGGCGGCTCACGGCGTGTTTCTCCATGTACTCGCTCATGTCGATGCGCACCATGGCGTCGTCGGCATCAAAGAGCTGGGCGGCCAGGGCCTTGGAGAGCTCCGTTTTGCCCACGCCGGTGGGGCCGAGGAAGAGGAAGGAGGCAATCGGCCGGTTCGGGTCGCTGAGGCCGGCGCGGGAGCGCTGGATGGCATCGGCCACGGCGGTCACGGCCTGGGCCTGGCCGATCACCCGGGTGTGGAGTTCGTCCTCCAGGTGCAGCAGCTTCTCCATCTCGCTCTGCACCAGCTTGCTCACCGGGATCCCTGTCCACTTGGCGATCACCTCGGCGATGTCCTCTTCGGTGACCTCCTCGCGCAACAGGGTTTTTTCGGTGCTGCCCTCAGCACCATCCGGGCCGCTGCCGCCGCTGAGCTCGGCCTCCTTGCTGGCCAGCTTGCGGTGCAGGTCGGCCAGGGTGCCGTACTCGAGCTCGGCCGCTTTGTTGAGGTCGTACTGGCGCTTGGCCTGCTCCACCTGCAGCTGCACCTGTTCGATCTCCTCCTTGAGGGCACCGAGGGCCTCGATGGCCCCTTTCTCGGCCTGCCACTGGGCATTGAGACCGCTCTGCTGCTCCCGCAGTTCGGCGAGTTCCCGCTCCAGCCGCTCCAGCCGCTCCTTGCTGGCGGCGTCGGATTCGCGGCCCAGGGAGAGCTTTTCCATCTCCAGCTGCAGGATGCGGCGATCGAGTTCGTCGATCTCCTCGGGCTTGGAGGTGATCTCCATCTTCAGCCGCGCCGCCGATTCATCCACCAGGTCGATGGCCTTGTCGGGCAGGAAGCGGTCGGCGATGTAGCGGCTGCTCAGCACGGCGGCGGCCACCAGGGCGTTGTCGGCGATGCGCACGCCGTGGTGCACCTCGTAGCGCTCCTTGAGGCCGCGCAGGATCGAAATCGTGTCTTCCACGGTGGGCTGATCCACGAACACCTGCTGGAAGCGGCGCTCCAGGGCCGGATCCTTCTCGATGTGCTGGCGGTGCTCATCGAGGGTGGTGGCGCCGATGCAGCGCAGCTCGCCGCGGGCCAGCATCGGCTTGAGCAGGTTGCTGGCGTCCATCGAGCCGCCGGTGGCGCCGGCCCCCACCACGGTGTGGATCTCATCGATGAACAGCACGATCTGCCCCTCGGAGGAGGTGACCTCCTTGAGCACGGCCTTGAGCCGCTCCTCGAACTCGCCGCGGTACTTGGCACCGGCGATCAGGGCGCCCATGTCCAGCGACACCAGCTGACGGTTCTGCAGGGCCTGGGGCACATCGCCGTTGACGATGCGCTGGGCCAGCCCCTCCACGATCGCGGTTTTGCCCACGCCGGGTTCGCCGATCAGCACCGGGTTGTTCTTGGTGCGGCGGCTGAGGATCTGGATCGTGCGGCGGATCTCCTCGTCGCGCCCGATCACCGGATCGAGCTTGCCCTCGCGGGCGGCGGCGGTGAGGTCGCGGCCGTACTTCTCCAGGGATTCGTAGGTGCCCTCGGGGTTCTGGTCGGTCACGTTCTGGCTGCCCCGCACCGCCTGCACAGCCTCCTTGAGTTTGTCGGCGCTGGTGCCGGCCTGGGCGAGCAGTTGCTTGCCGCAGCGGTCGTCGATCGCCAGGGCCAGCAGCAGGTGCTCGATGGCGATGTAGCTGTCGCCATAGGTCTGCTTGAGCTGCTCGGCCTGGTCGAGCACGGCGTTGAGCCCCTTGCCCAGGTACACGTTGTCGGGCGGGGCGCTGAGGCTGGGCTGGGCGCTGATGTGGGCCTCCACCTTCTGGCTGAGGCTGCCCACATCCACGCCGGCTTTTTCGAGGATGCGGCCGGCCAGCCCCTGCTGGGCCAGCAGAGCCGAGAAGAGGTGCTCGCTCTCCATCTGCTGCTGGCGCTTCTGCACGGCCAGCTGCTGGGCGGCCACCACGGCGCCCCAGGCCTTTTCGGTGAACAGTTCTGCGGTGGGATGCATGGACGACTCTCCCTGTGATCTTGCGTTGTGATCACGCTATGCACGGTGGTCGTGGTTGAAACCCCTGGCAGCCGAACCCCCCGGTACGGCGCTCCGCCCGCCGGTGGGAAGCCCGGCCGTCACTGGTGGGAAAGCCGTCACCTTGCCTGTAACCACAGCTGACCCCGCCGGCTGCTGCACCACCTGACCCAGGTGATGGGAGGACAACACGGCCGGGTGGTGTGGCGGCAGCGGCTCATCGGCAAAGAACAGCAGCTTGGTGGGCGTCACCTTCTGGCTGAGGGCCACGGCTTCTCCACCGCTGCTGCTGGAGCGCACCACCCGCAGCACGCGGCCCGGCTGGGCCTGCAGCTGGTCCCGGATGGCCGGCTGGTCGAAGCTGTAGCGGCTCCACCAGGTTTCCGCAGCCAGAATCGTGTGGCAGGAGGCGGCTCCTCCCACCACCAGCAGGCCCAGCAGGCTGAGGCCGATCAGCCGAAACCCCTGGCTGTGGATGCGGGCCTCCAGCCCTGCGGCCACGAGCAGAACAACGCTCACGCTGGCCGGCAGCAGATAGCGGGTCACCAGGCTGTGGCGCCCTCCCAGCAGCAGATCCGGCAGGGCGACGGCCAGGCTGTTGCAGAGCAGCAGCAGCAGCAGCAGCGACCCTCCTCCCGACCTGCCGCTACGGCGCAGTTCGGCACTGCCGGCCCAGGCCAGGGCCGCCAAGAGGGGCAGCAGCACCAGCGGCAGCCAGGCAGGGGCGCCGTCCCCCAGGTCCAGGAAGGGAGAGCTCCAGTGGAGGGTGCGGATCAGGGGGGCCGGCAAGGGGGCGGCGGCTTCCCTGAGCCAGGCCGTGTGCTGCAGCATGGGGTCAAGGCCACGGGCGATCACCGCCAGCCAGGGCAGGAAGGCCGCGGTAGCGGCCCCTGCGGCGAGTGCCCAGCGGCGGCGGTGACCCGCTGGGCCTTGCGCCAGCCAGCTGTGAAGGCCATGGCTCAGCAGCACCACCAGAAAGATCAGGCTGGTGTAGAGGCCGCCCACCATGGTGAGTCCGTAGAGCCAGGTGTTCGCCGCGCCACCCCGGCGCCGCAGGCGCAGGTAGGTGGAGCAGGCCAGGGCGGTGAGGAGGAACAGCAGGCTGTAGGGCCGGGCATCCTGGGCGTAGAGCAGCTGCAGCGGAGACACCGCAGCCAGCAGCACCGCCACGGCAGCGACCCCGGCCTTGCCGGATACCTGCCTGGCGAGCGAGTGGAGGGCCGGCAGGGCGAGCAGGCTCAAGAGTCCTGAGAGCTGGCGCAGGGCCGCGATGGAATCATTCAGCCGCTCGCGCACCAGGCGCGCCATCAGGAAGTAGAGGGGAGGGTGCTCGGGATGCTCCACCAGGGCGCTGAGAGTGTCCGCCCAGGGGTGGAGTGGGCTGAGCTTCAGGAAGGTCTGCAGGGAGCCGAACGTCAGGGGGCCCGCCTGAGCTGTCAACGCGTCCAGCTCCCCGGCTTGATAGCCGGCTGAACGCACCATCGTGAGCACTTCATCGTGCGATAGCCATGGGCTCCCAGGGTCGTGGAAGCGCAGCAGGCCTCCCCCAACCAGGGCCAGGGGCAGAGCCATGGCCGAGGGCCACGATCTGGCCGGGGCCGTCTTGAAACGCTGCAGGGGGACGCCGCTGCAGTCATCCCTGTCCCTGGCCTTCACAAACCCCCTCCATCATGGAAAATGGACGTTATTCCTGAAATTGCATCCGTGAAAGGGCTTGCCTGTGCGTTGTCCTGCCTGGTGGTGAGCGCGCTGGCGGGTGGGCCCGCCCTGGCCAGAGGGGGCTACCGATTCTCCGGCGGCGGTGGGGAGGCCTGGCGCGGCGGCTACAGGGGTGAACATCCGCTCTATGGCGCCGGCGCCCGGCCTGCCGTGGAGGGTGATCGCTTCAACCGGGTGACCATCAACAACAACTTCTACAGCCGTGACATTCACGGTTGGAACGATGGCTGGCGAGGTGGTGGCTACTGGAACAGCCGCCCCTGGAACCACGGCTGGTATGGCGGCTGGGGCGGCTGGGGCTGGTGGGGCGCCAGCGCTGCTGCCTGGGGCGTGGCGGGCCTGGCCACGGGGGCCGCGATCGGTTCGTTGGTGAATGCTGCAGCGGATCAGCAGTCCACGGTGATCGTGGTGCCCGAGACCGGCATCCAGCTTGACTATGGCTCCGTGGAGAGTGTGGGCACCGGCGGGGTGAGCTTCAACTACAACCTGGAGGGGAGCGGTCAGCTCAGCGGGTCAGCCAATTGCCAGCAGGGCCTGATCAACGGCCGGGTGCCGGCCTCGGTGCAACAGGCCCAGCTGCTCAATGCCGTCTGCCAGGTGGCCTACGGCTCAGGCAGCTGAATCACACCCGCGTTGGGGCCACACAGCCGCAGCGGGCAGCCGTCGGCTCCATAGACCGCGTCATGGGGCGAGAGGCAGCCGAGCTCGTTCTTACCTCTCACCTGGTTCGCGGGCAGTCGCTTCGGCTGCAGCTCCCGTTGGCTGGAGGGCACGAGCATGGGACAGCCCCCTGTGATCACTCTCTGGGCCTGCGCGGGCAGGGCCAGAGGCAGCGTCACGCCCAGGCTGATGGCCAGGGCGCTCATCCTGGCCAGGCAGGGGTTCGCCATCATGGCTCCAGCACTCCCCCCTACTCTGACCTGGCTTGGTCGCCCCGATCGCGGCGGCGCAGTCACCCGTGATGGAGTTCGGCATGGACGTCCCCCCCTACACCGAGGCGTTGATCGCTGAGCTGGTTGAGGCGTCCAGGGAATTTGACGCCACGGGGCGCGACCCTGAGCGCAATTGCTGGATGGCGGTGCATCGCCATGTGCACGGGGTGCTGCCAAGTGAATACGACATCCGCGAGGTGCCAGAGGATCTGTATCTGGCTGTGCTTGAGCGCCGCAAGCAGGACTCGGCTGACAGCTGACCTTCCATAGCTGCCCTCCCCTGCCAGAAGCCATTGCTTCGTGAGGGAGGGTTGAGTCGAAGTGACCTGTGATTTCGACATTGACGCAGTGGATGGTCAAAGGCGTCATTGTCGGTATCGAAGTTTGTGATGTGATCGGGTCTTCTCAGGACCGATGATTGAGTTTCTCTGCGATTTGTCGTATGGATCTCCGTGCCTGCTCCGCCGGCACAGGAATTGACGCGGCGACACATACTGACTAGATTATTGCTGCCCAATCCCGTGGGTTTGGTGATCACGGGATTAACATCATGAAAAATTGCTAGCCCCCAACCTCCTTCAAGTGTTGATTTTCCGCCATCGTTGGTAAGGAACAAGGACCAGCTGCCATTTGGGTCGCGAGCCGGAACGCTACCAAAAGGGTTGGATCACGTGGAGTGCTGTTGGGCCGAAATCTGCCGCTTGTTGGAATAACTGGATGTTAACGGGCAGCAGATCAAGGCCGCTGCTGTCCTTGATCAGGGAAGCAGAGAAGTTTTGTGGCTGGTGAAGGGTGAGGCCTTTCAGAGTGAGTGACGCACGCAAGATGGAGCCTTTGAGATCCAAACAGCAACGTTATCGACCCTGGCGGCGCCAATCGCCTAGGCATCGGCTTCCTGGTGCTGTGGCGTTGTAGGGGTTAGGGCGCTTGGCTGTTGGAATACAGACTTAACAGTCCAGGACCGGGTTGCGATGCTAAAAAAAACAAGATTAGAGCCAAGGAGCATTGTCTAATCGAAAAGAAAACCCCCGGTAGTTGCCGGGGGTTTTCAGGATGGCGATCAAGGTAATGTCCTTTTGGCCAAGGCTCTTCAGCTAATTGCCAATCAGCCTGTGCTGCGGTTGCGTCTAGGCACAGGCTGTTGAACGAAGGGCTTTGGAGGCGAGCGGTCAGGCCCAGCCCTTGCCGGCCATGTCTTCCACGTAGGCGGCCACGTCGGCGATGTCGCCTTCGCTGAGCTTGCCGCCGAAGGCAGGCATGGCGTTCTTGCCGTTGGTCACCTGGTAGGCGATGGCGGCTTCGTGGTCGCTGCTGTAATCAGCCAGGTAGGCCTCAAGGGCGTCCTGCTTGAGGGTGCGCTCCGCGTTCACCACATTGCCGCCGCCCATGTGGCAGGCGGCGCAGTTGGCGGAGAAGAGCTGGCCGCCGTGGGCGACATCAGCGGCATAGCTGGGGGCAGCGCCCAACACCAGGGCGAGGCAGAGAGCAATCAGGGAAAAGAGACGGCGCATGGAGGGGCGCATCAGGCATGGACTACCCGAAAACTTAAGCGCCGCAGGGGCGGCTGTGCTTGGCGACGCCGAGCTTCGAAACATTTGCGACATGGCAGCGCATCCCCCTACTCCCGGCCGGACGGCGGCGGCAGCGGGCCCCGCTGCGGCAGCCCCGCATCGGCGAAGACCGCCTCCAGGGTGGGCGCGTGGCTCTTCTCGCCGAAGCGCTCCGGCGGGCTGATCGGCTGGTGCACGAAATGGCGCTGCCGTATCGAAAAGCGGTCCCAGGCCGTCATCTCGATCCGCAGCAGTTTGATCAGGCCCTCCACCAGCCAGCCGCGCAGGTCGAGGCCGAAGGGCGGGATCCAGGTGCCCCGCCAGCGGCCCAGCTGCCGCACGGTCTCATTCACGGTCACGGCGGGTTGGCCAAGCACCAGCCGGCGCAGCGGCCCCTGGGCCGGTTCCGGGTTGGCCTGGTGGGGCTGGGTGGCCAGGTGCACGCACACCCGGGCGATGTCGGCCGCATGGATGAAGTGGAAGGAGGCGTCAGCCCGCAGCCAGCGGGCCAGCCACAGCCAGCGGGCCGCCTCCCCCAGGCCCGCGGTGAGGTAGCTGGTGGGGAAGGGGCCGCCGCCATCGAGCCGGCCGCCGAACACCAGGGTGGGAAACACCGCCACGATGCGCGCTGCCAGGGGGTGGTGCTCCAGCTGCTGCAGGCAGAGGGCCTTGGTCTGGATGTACTCGGTGCCGT
The DNA here is from genome assembly GCF_056633055.1 of Paraciimarium castrense LEGE 11436. Classification (NCBI taxonomy): domain Bacteria; kingdom Bacillati; phylum Cyanobacteriota; class Cyanophyceae; order Synechococcales; family Prochlorococcaceae; genus Paraciimarium; species Paraciimarium castrense. The sequence goes on from NZ_JBSJOW010000001.1 coordinate 202,831, forward strand.
AGCGGCTCGCCTCGGGCAGCAGGTGCAGGCGGCGATCCAGCACCGAGGCAGTGGAGAAATAGATCAGCTGCTCCAGCCGCTCCGGATCGGTGAGGCTGAGGAGAACCTTGACGGCTTCCACGTTGACCCGCTGGGCCCGCTCGGGATCTCCCCAGGCCGTGGCTGTGTGGATGATCCGGCTCGCCGAGCCGATGGCGGCGGCGGCGGCCTCCTGGCCCGGTTTGCCCAGCTCGCGCAGGTCGCTCACCACCAGGGTCACGCGGGGATCGTCCTGGGGCACCGCCGTGAGTTTGGCCGGATCACGCAGCAGCAGCAGCAGCTCGGCGTCGGTCTGGCGGTAGAGCAGATCGGCGATGTACTGGCCAACGCAGCCGCTGGCGCCGGTGATCAGGATGCGTTGGGGCCGCTGCACCCCTGGGCTCAAACGGCCGCTCCGAGCAGCTCGCTCACGGCCTTGCCGGTTTCAAAGAACACGCGAGCGTTGTCTTCCGGGGTGCCCGGCAGGATGCCGTGGCCGAGGTTGAGGATGTGGCGGCGGCCGCGGGCCTTGCGCACCGTGTCGAGGATGCGCGCGCGGATCGCCTCCGGCGTGCCGAACAGCAGGCCCGGATCCACATTGCCCTGCACGCCGAGGTGCTCGGGCAGCCGGGCGCAGCCGTCGGCCATGTCCACGGTCCAGTCGAGGGAGATGAAGTCCACCCCGGTGCTGGCCATGCGCTCGAGCACACCGGCGCTGCCGGAGATGTAGAGGATCAGGGGGGTGTCGGGGTGGGTGGCCTTCACCTGATCGATCACCCGCTTCTGGTACGGGGCGGCGAACAGGTCGTAGTCGATCGGGCTCAGCTGACCGGCCCAGGAATCGAACAGCTGCACCACCTGGGCCCCCGAATCGATCTGGTAGCGCACGTAGGTGGCGATCGCATCGGCCAGGTGGCCCAGCAGCTGGTGCAGCAGCGCCGGCTCCTGGAAGGCCATCGCCTTGATCACCGAGTAGGTCTTCGAGCTCTTGCCCTCCACCGCATAGGCGGCCAGGGTCCAGGGAGCCCCCACGAAGCCGAGCACGGCGGCGGCGTTGCCCACGTCAGCCCGCAGCCGGCCCAGCACCTCGCCCACGAACGGCAAAGCCTCGGCCGGATTGAGGGGCCGCAGGGCATCCACCTGGGCCTGGCTGCGGATGGCGGGCTCGATGACGGGCCCCTTGCTCTCGATGATGTCGAAGTCGATGCCGATCCCCGGCAGGGGCGTGAGGATGTCGGAGAAGAGGATCACCCCGTCGGGCTGGAAAGCCCGGTAGGGCTGCATCGAGATCTCGTAGGAGAGATCGGGATTCTCCGAGCGCTCGCGGAAGCCCGGATGGCGGTCGCGCAGGTCGCGGTAGACCTTCATGTAACGCCCCGCCTGGCGCATCATCCACACCGGCGGCCGCTCCACCTGCTCACCTCGGGCGGCGCGAAGCAGCAGGGGAGCGTTCGGGGCCATCGGCAGAGAGTTGAAATGGGGATCTGAAGGGGAACCTACCTGAGCAGGTCTGGGCTTCAGGCGGCTGGCAGGGCTTCAGCGGCCGCTTCGTCACAGACCCTCTGGCTGCGCTTCTCATCCCGCTGGAACACCAGCACGGCCAGGGGGGGCAGGCACAGATCCAGGGAGTGCTCGTAGCCGTGCAGGGCCCAGTCCTCGGTGCAGCGGCCGCCGAGGTTGCCGAGGTTGCTGCCGCCGTAGCGCTCGGCGTCGGTGTTGAACACCTCGTTGTAGTAGCCCTCCACAGGCACACCGATGCGGTAGTGGGAGTGGCTCTGGGGTGTGAAGTTGGCCACCACCACCAGCCAGTGACCCGTGGCACTCTCGCGTCGCATGAAACTGATCACGGAGTGGCGGTTGTCACTGCAATCAATCCACTGGAAGCCGTACTCGTTGAAGTCGTCGCCCCAGAGCGCCCGCTCGGAGCGGTAGAAGACGTTGAGGTCGTCCACGAGGTGCTGGATGCCCTGATGGGGGGCGTGGTTGAGCAGGTCCCACTGCAGGTCACCCCACACATTCCACTCGGAGCGCTGGCCAAACTCCATGCCCATGAAGATGGTCTTTTTACCGGGGTGGGTCCACATGAAGGCGAGCAGGGCGCGCACGTTGGCGAACTTCTGCCAGTCGTCGCCCGGCATCTTGTGCAGCAGATGGCTCTTGCCGTGCACTACCTCGTCATGGCTGAGGGCCAGCATGAAGTTCTCGGTGTAGGCATACCAGATCGAGAATGTGACGTTGTTCTGGTGGAACTGGCGATGCAATGGATCCAGCTCGAAATAATCAAGCATGTCGTGCATCCAGCCCATGTTCCACTTCAGGTTGAAGCCGAGGCCGCCGATGTCGGTGGGCTGGGTCACCATCGGCCAGGTTGTCGACTCCTCGGCGATGGACAGGGCTCCCGGGAAGTGCTGGAACAGCACATGATTGGCCTGCTGCAGGAACAGCACCGCTTCAGTGTTCTCGCGGCCCCCCTGGTCGTTGGCCAGCCACTCGCCATCGGGGCGCAGGTAGTCGCGGTAGAGCATCGAGGCCACCGCATCAACGCGAATGCCATCGATGTGGAACTCCTCAAACCAATAGATCAGATTGGCAACCAGGAAGTTGCGCACCTCATTGCGGCTGTAGTTGAAGATCAGGGTGCCCCATTCCTTGTGCTCACCGATGCGCGGATCGGCATGCTCGTAGAGGTGGGCCCCATCAAAGAACGCCAGCCCATGGGCATCCTTGGGGAAGTGGCCGGGCACCCAGTCGAGAATCACGCCCAGCCCCTCGGCATGGCAGCGGTTGACGAAGGCGCGGAATTCATCCGGTGTGCCGTAGCGGCTGGTGGGGGCGTACCAGCCCGTCACCTGGTAGCCCCATGAGCCATCGAAGGGATGCTCGGAGATCGGCATCAGCTCGATGTGGGTGAAGCCCCGGGCCTTCACGTAGGGAATCAGCCTGTCGGCCAGTTCGGGATAGGTGAGAAGCCGTGCTCCCGGTTTGAGATCTGCGGCCTGGATCGGCGTTCTGGCCCGGCCGTTTTCTTCCAGAAAGGGCTGCTCGGCGCTGCCGTGCATCCAGCTGCCGAGGTGCATCTCGTACACCGAAATCGGCTGATCCAGCGGATTGCGGCTGTCCCGCTGGCCCATCCAGCCGTCGTCGCTCCAGGCGAAGTGACCCAGCGGCTCCACGATCGAGGCATTGGCGGGCCGCACCTCGTGGCGGAAGCCGTAGGGGTCGGCCTTCTGGTAGCAGTGGCCCGCCTGGGAGCGCACCTCGTACTTGTAGATGGCGCCGGCGTCCAGACCCGGGATGAACAGTTCCCAGCAGCCGCCCAGCCGCGACTGCATCGGATGGTGGCGACCATCCCAGTTGTTGAAGGGGCCCAGCACCGCCACGCTGCGGGCATTGGGCGCCCACAGGCAGAACATCACGCCGGCGACACCGTCTCGCTCCAGCCGATGGGCCCCCATGCGGTGCCAGATGTGGTGGTGGTTGCCCTCGGCAAAAAGATGGCGATCGAGTTCGCCCATCCACTCGTCGCGGAAGGCCCAGGGGTCGTGGGCCTCATGGGTGAGGCCCCCCCGTTGAACCCGCAGCCGATAGGCCGGGCCGGGGTCGTGGGACAGTTCCGCTTCAAACACCCAGGGGTGGTGGGGTGCGGTCATCGGCAGGCTGAGCTCGCCGCTCAGCAGGCTCACCTGCTCCGCTTCCGGCAGCCAGGCCCGCACCACCCACCTGCCGCCTCCCAGGGGCTGATGCCCAAGCACGGCAAAGGGATGGTCATGGCGGCACTCCGCCAGGCGGCGGCCATCGTCCACCATCCACTCCACAGTGGGGACCGCCATTGAGACACTGCTTGGGGGACCTGACCTTAGGCGGCCGATCCGCCCTCAAGGACCTCCAGCCTGGCTGGCTTCAGCGGGCTGGGGCCGGGGCTTTCTGCGGAGGGTTGGGATCCTGGGGAAAATCCACTCCGGTGATCTCGTTGTTGCTGTTGAGGATCACGAAGAGGTTGTCGGTGAGGCGGTTGAACTCCGTGTTCACCAGCACCAGCTGGCTGTCGTCCGATTGGCTGGCCTCGATCACCCGCACCACCCGCACGAAGTTGCCGGTGCTCCGCTGCAGTTGCAGCCAGCGCGATTGGAGCGTGGCCGTGGTGAGCTCCTCCTGCAGGGGAAGGGAGAGGAAGCTGCGGGCGCTGATGAAGTGCCCGCGGCTGAGGGAGCGCACAAAGTCGGCTGCCACCCGGCTGGCCTTGGCATCGGTGAGGTCGAAGTGGTAGCCGGTGAGCTCGCCCTCGGGGTTGAGCACGATGAACAGGTCCTGCACCCCGTCGCTGGTGCTGAGGCTCACCTCAACGGTGGTGGAGTCCAGACCGCCCCGCACACTGAGCAGGGTCCAGCTCAGCAGCTCAGGCTGGGTACGCATCGTTTCCGCCACCATCTGAGGGCTGCTGATTGCCTTGAGCTCGTCGGAGAACTGGGCATAGCGGAGGTTGGGATCGCGGCTCTGCACCGCCTTCAGGATGCGGTTCGCCGCCGCGCGGGCCTCCTCCACCGTCAGCCCGTTGCCCGCTTCAGCAGCGACCGTGGCACCATCAGCCAGGGCCGGCCCGGGCAGGAGGGGGGGCGTGCCGGCGAGCAGCAGCAGGCCCGCGGCGAGGGCGAGGGCCCTGGCGGGCAGGAGCCGCAAGGTGCGCGGGGAGCCCGACGGCAGGGAAAACCGCATCAGCAGCGCTGGGATCAGTCGCCACAGTTTGCCCCAGCTTCTGGCCAGGCGAAGGGCGCGATGGTCAGCCTGGACTTCGCCGTGGCCAGCCAGTAGGTGATGACGCGGTGGCTGCTGTCCGCACCGCCCCAGGGCTGGGACCCCGTTCCTGGGTTCACGGACACCTGGGGCCAGGCCGCTCCAGCCAGGGAAAGGCGCAGCCGCTCCCCCGGCTGCAGTCGGGCCCAGAGGGCCTGCAGGTCCAGCGTCAGGCGGCGGCTCTGGCGGCACTGGGGCCCCCGCTGACGCAGTACTCCGGTGCAGACCTGCCGCACGGCCCCGCTGCGCTCGAGCACCGATAGGGCGGCGCAGAGGTCGAAGCCGTTCTGGTCGGTGGCGATCTGGAGCTCCAGCCGCGGCTGGCCGGCGATCAGACACGCGGTCTCCAGGGGAGCGGTACTGAAACAGGCCACGTCGGTGCGGAGATCCAGATCGCCGCGCTCACAGAGACCGGCATCCAGGCCCAGGTGTCCCCCGCGGCCGGGCACCGGTCGCCAGGGGTCGTGCACCCAGCTCACGGGGTGTCGCGGCCTGCCAGGCCCATTGCTCTCTCCGCCGGGGCCGCTGGCCGCAAGCCAGCCCTCCTGCGGGTCGATGCTGGCCAGGCCGCCACTGCCGAGCTCCCAGCTCAGCGGGACAGGGGGCTCTGGTGCTGCGCCCGGCCCAGCAGGCAGGCCGGACAGCCAGGGGCCACCGCGGCTGTCCTGGATGGCCACCGCCTGGGTCAGCTCCAGGGCGGCGTCCACTGCCGCATCCGTTGCTCCATCCACTGCGGCATCCATGGCAACGTCCTGGAGGTGGTGGCGGAAAAAGCGGAGCTGCAGCCTGTCAAGGCCTCCCTCCCAGCGCAAATGACTCCAGGCGCCGAGGCGCAACAGCGGATGGCCGCCCCGACGGCGGGCCTGCTGCCAGAGATCCAGCAGCCCAGACAGGTGGGGGTCATGCCAGCCGCCGATCAGCAGCATGGGCTGCCGCCACAGGGCCTCGGGCGGGCTGTGGCAGCTCCAGGCGGCCGGTTCACTGGGATCGCTCTGCAACCAGCGCAGGACCATGCCGTCCGGGTCGTGGCGCCGCAGCAGCTCTGGCCCCGTGCTCAGGAACTGGGCGGTGTCGAGTGCATGGCGGATCTCCAGCCAGCCCTGGTTGTCGCCCCGGCGTCGCAAGCCCTCCGCCGCCAGCTGCAGGCCCCAGCTGAGGCCCAGGGCCCACCAGTGAGCGCCGCCACTGCTAGCCCAGTGCAGGCGCTCATCCAGCCCCGCCATGGCGGGGGCCAGGCAGTCCGGCAGGGGGCCATCGGCTTCCAGCAGCAGCTGTGCCAACCCCTGGTAGGAGAAGCCATAGGAGCCGAGACGGCCATTGCTGCCGGGCAGCTGCCTGGCCCAGACCAGGCTGTCGCTGCCATCGCGGGCTTCCTGGGCGAACCCGTTGAACGCGCCCTCGGAATCGCCCCGGCCCCGCACGTCCTGCACCACCACCAGGAAGCCGTGGCGGGCATACCAGCTTGGATGGGCGTAGGTGACCGTGGAGGCGATGGCGCGGCCATAGGGCTGGCGCATCAGCAGCACGGGCCAGGGCCCCTCCCCCGCAGGCTCCCAGATCCGGCTCACCAGCCGCACGCCATCACGGCAGGTGAGCCAGCTTTCCCGGGAGAAGGGCAAACCTGAGGCCTCAGCCTGGGGGATCACTCAGCGCACGTCGGGGCAATGGAGGCCCACCACGTAGGTGGTGAGCACCTCGGCATCGCCGGGGCTGAGGTTTTCCTGCGTGGCGATCACCCGGGTGGCCTTGCGGCTGGTGTAGGACACGCCATCGGCATTCATCTGGCGCAGCTGGGCGCAGAGCTGTTTGGCCTTGGCGGGATTGCGCTTGACGCTCTCGAGCAACTGCGACTGGCTGCGGGCGGGTTGGCTCAGCAACAGCGGCCCCAGGGCCAGGGCAGCCACCAGCAGGGCCGCGGCCGGGGCTGCACGGCGACGTCCAGGCTGACGGCTGATGGCGTAAGGCTGGTCCAAAACGGGCGGGGCCACGGACATGGAGATTCCTCGGCTCCTCACCATTTGAAGGGTGGGGAGGGGGAGAGCTCCCCTGCCTGGGGTCAGTTTCTGGTGCGGCGATCGCGGGCCCGCTGGATCCATTGCCGCAATCTGGTCAGGCTCAGCATCGGTGCGGCCATGCCGGTGAGGCTGCGTTGCAGGCGGCCCATCTGCACCAGCAGCTGCTGGGGATCGGCCTCGGCCAGGGCGCGACAGTCGGGCACACCAGCGTGCAGCAGCAGCGCGGCTTCAGCGGGCTCCAGGCCCACGTCGATCACCAGCCGCGCCTGGCCGCGCAGACGGATCAGGCGGGCCTCACTGGCTCCACCGGCCCGGCCCAGCCGCCTCAAGGTGGTGTCGTCGAGGCGGGCCAACCCGCTCCAGTTGCCGATGCCGGCGGCCGTCAGCTGGCGCTCCTCCCGGGCGAAGTGGGAAGGCAGGCTCCAGCTGGGTTCACCCTGAGGGCCGGCATCGAGGTCAGCCAGGATCGATCTCCACCTCGCCGGTGTTGAGGTTGCGGGTGGCTTCCGCCAGCACCACGGGGGCATTCAGCCCGGGGCCGATCGCCTCGACCCGTCGCAGCCGCACATGCACCAGGCCCGTGGGGGTGCTGCGGCCGCTGGTACGCAGGTTCAGGGCCACCTGCTCCACGCTGGGCAGCGCCGCCTCCAGGGGGAAGTCTGCGGCGGCGGTGGCGATCACCAGATCACCACCGTTGTCGTAAACCACCGGCACGGCCATGGCCCCCTCCACGTTCACCCGGGGGCGGTAGCTGATCGCAAAGGCCAGGCAGGAGAGCGCCAGCAAGGCGGTGAAGCTGGTGATGCCCACCAGCCTGAAGCGGATGCCCCAGCGCCGCAGGAAGCCGGCCACGGTCAGCAGGGCCAGAACCCCACTCGCGGCGCCGAGCCACTCCCCCGCGCTGAACAGGATCGGGTCGCTGGGCATGGGGCTGGGGGGGGCTGGGCAACGCCGTTATATTGCGCCGGCACAGCGCAATGGCATCCCCGGGGGAATGACGGTGGTGCCAGAACAGAGCCCTGGGGATGGCCATTCAGAGGGCGCAGACAGGGCCAATCAGGGGGTCGATGACCCGTCTGCCAGGCGGCCCCTGGGGTCAGGGCGGCCCACGCCCCTGGCGCTGGCTGCCCTGGCCACAGTGGCGGCCACCGGGGTGGTCATCGGCTCCACCGACGTGCTGCTGGCAGGGCTCTACCGGCGCGTTCAACCCAGGCTGGAGTCGACCCTCGGCAGGGCCCTGGGTCACCCCCTCCAGCTCGGGCCCTACCGGGGCCTGGGCTGGTCGGGACTGATGGTGGGCCGCAGCCGGCTGCTGCCCGGCCCTGACGACCCCTCCACCATGGAGGCGCGTCAACTGTCGCTGAGCCTGGACCCCCTGGCGAGCCTGCGGCTTCGCCGCCCCGTGCTCCAGCTCGGGCTCCTCGGTCTCGAGGTGAATCTGCGCCGCAATGCCCAGGGTCGCTACTGGGTGTTGCCCCCTGGGGATCCCGAGGCCGAACCGCCGCGGCTGGATCTGCGGCTGCGGCTGGAGCAGCCCGCCCTGGTGAGCGTCGCCCCCGCTGGCGTGAGCCTGGAGGTGGAGGGCAGTGCCGACCTGAAGCTGCACCTTGAGACGATCAAGCTGCGGGCCCTGGTGCGGCCCTCCGGTCATGGGGCCAGCCGAGACGGCAGCCTGCGGCTGGTGGGGGAGGGCAACTGGGGCAACCAGAGCGCCAAGGCCGATCTGCTGAGCCAGGGGTTTCCCCTGCAGCTGCCTGCCCAGTTCCTGGGGCTGCCGGGCTCGCTCCAAGGTGATGGCAGCGGGCGCCTCACGTTCTCCTGGCGGGATGGCGGACCCCACTGCCAGGGGGAGCTGCAGCTGCAACGGGTGCAGTGGCAGGCCCCGGGCTCCAACCCGCCCCTGAGCCTCAAGGAGCCCCGGCTGCGCTGCAACGGCCAGCTGTTCTCGTTGCCTTCCACCAGCTGGCGCTGGGGTGATGTTGACGGCCGGGTGGGGCTCAAGGCCCGCTGGCAGCGCCAGCAGCTCGCCATCGACACCCTGGAGGTGCGCCGCCGCAACTCGTGGTTGAGGGTGCGGGGCCAGATGGGGCAACGCCTGCAGCTCGATGGTTCCTGGCAGTTGCTGCCCAGCGAGCTGCCCCAGGCCCGGGGCCTGCCGCAGGGGCTGCTGGGCGAGGCGCTGCGGGGGCAGCTCCAGGTGCGCGGCAGCTGGCCCAGGCCCATGGTGGAGGCTGCCCTGAGCCAGGCCAGCAACCCCGTGATCGGCTCCTGGGACGGGCAGCTGCGCTGGAATGGCGAGCAGCTGCGCCTGGAGAGGCTGCGCAGTGCCCATCTCACGGCCAGCGGCAGCCTGCCGCTGCGGTTCAGCCCCGGCCAGCCGCTGCGCCCCGGACCCCTGGATCTGCGCCTGGCGATCAGCGATTTCCCGCTGCCGAAGCTCAGCGCCGTCGTAGGCACCGACCTCGAGGGTGTGCTCAATGCCTCCGGCAGCATCCGCGGTCCACTCACAGGGCTGACCCCAGACTTCGCCCTCACCGTGTCCAGCCCGGGAGCCGGCCCGCTGCGGGTGTCGGAAACCTGGTCTGGCGACTGGTTCGGCAATGCCGCGGGAGGCGGGCGCCTGGCCATGCGTGCCGTGGAAACCTCCCAGCCCGCCACGCTGGAAGCAAGCCTGGACCGGCGCTGGGTGCCCGAGTCAGTGCTGCTGCGGCGCAGTGGTGGGGCCCTGGCCCTGAAGGGGTCTCCGCGGCTGTACCGCTGGACCGCCGACGCCTTCCCCCTCGACGGCGTGATGCTCACTCTGGGGCCCCGCAGCCAGCGGCAGCCGCTCAAGGGGGCGCTCACGGGTGGCGGCGAACTGGAGCTCCAACCCCTGGCCTTCAGCGGCCGGGCCAGCCTGGATCGGCCCGTGCTGCTCGGCGTCTGGGCGCAGGAGGCCAACATTTCCGGCCGCTACACCGAGCGCCGCTACCAGGCGCGCCTGGATGTGGTGCCCCTCAGCGGTGGCGGGGTTGCGATCGACTGGAGCGGCCGCTGGAAGGGCCCCTTCCGGGCCACGATCACGGGGCGGGAGTTGAGGGACGCGCTGGTGCGCCAGCTCCTGGAAGCCTGGCCGCTGTGGCAGGGCGAAGGCCAGCTGGCCGGGGGCTCGGCAGCAGACCTCGGAACCCTGCTGGTCGACACTCTGGGGGGAAGCCTGGACGGCCAGCTGGCGGCCCTGGAGCTGGCCCGCACCGCCCTGCAGGGAGCCCGTCGCGATCCGCTCAGCGGGCTCAGCGTGGCCCAACGGCTGGAGAAGCTGGCGGGGCGCTTCGATCTCGATGCCACCCTCACCGGTCCCAGGCTGGCGGACACCCGCGCCGACCTGTCCCTCAGTGCCCACCTCTGGCTGCCCGGTCAGGACCAGGACCTGGCTCTCACCAGTGAGCCCGTGCGGGTGACGCTGCAGGGCCCATTTCGGATGGGGCAGGGGCAGCTCTCGCTCTCCGGCCTCCCCCTCGCCCTCGTCGCCCTGCTCACCCCTGTGCCCCAGAGTCTGCGCGGACAGATTGCCGCTCAAGGGCGCTACACCCTGGGTGGCGCCGACCCCGAACTGAGCCTGGACTTCGACCTGGAGGACGGAGCTCTCGGCGAGACGCCCCTGCAGCTCGAGCGTGGCGCGGTGGCGGTGGCAGAGGACGTGCTCACCTTGGATCTGGCCCTGCGCGCCGCGGGGGCCGAGAGCAACATCGAGCTGGCGGGCCAGGTGCCGCTCAATCCAGCCAAGGAGGGGCTGGAACTGCGCCTGGCCAGCCGCGACGACGGGCTGCGCTTCCTCACCGAGCTGGGCCGTCCGGAGCTGGAGTGGAACGCAGGAGGAGGCGATCTGCAACTGCTGATGCGCGGCAGCCTCGACAGGCCGATCGCCAACGGTTTTCTGCGCTTCCGCGACGCTGCGCTCACGGTGGTGGGCCAGAAGGTGGACAGTCTCCAGGCCACCGTGCTCTTTGACTTTGAACAGCTCTTTCTGCAGGAATTCAGCGCCCGGGTGGGTGAGCAGGGCACGATCAACGGCAGCGGCAGCCTCGGCCTGCTGGAGCCCGCCGCGATGGAGGACGGCCAGCCCTCCCGGCTCACGCTGGAGCTGAGGGACGTGCCTTTCGCCCTGCCCCGGGTGAAGGCCGTGGCGGCGGGATCCCTGCAGGTGTCGGGCAGCCTGGCGGCCCTGGACATCGGCGGCGAGCTGAGCATGGCCAGGGGCTCCATCAACGTGCAGCCGGAGGGTCCGGCCGCCAACGCCGGCGACAGCAACACCACGGTGTCTGGTGAAGCGCTTCAGAACTGGGACTTCAGCACGGCCCTCGACCTGCTCGGCCCCGGCGTGGAGAGCCGGGCCAGCACCAACCTGCGCGACCTGCTGCCCGACGCCAGCGTGATCGGTTTCGATGATCTGCGGCTCAGCCTCGGCCCGGACCTGACGGTGGTGGTGCCCAACCTCGCCAGCTTTGCGTCTGAGGGGGTGTTGCGCATCAACGGACGGCTTGACGCCAGCCTCGAGGCCCGTGGCGTGGTGCGGCTCAAGCGGGGCCGCCTGACGCTGTTCACCACCACCTTCAGCCTCGACCCGGAGGCCCCCAACGTGGCCGTGTTCACGCCCTCGGCCGGGCTGATCCCCTTCGTGGATGTGGCCCTGCGCACCCGGGTGTCCGACACCCTGCAGGTGGGTGGCCTGGGCAGCGGCTCCCTCGGCCCTTCGCTGGCGGAGATTGAGACCCAGGGGGGCGCCGGCACCCTGGATCAGCTCAATCTGGTGCGGGTGTTCCTGTCCGTGAGCGGGCCGGCCGATCGCCTCGCCGACACCCTGGTACTGCGCAGCAACCCTCCCCTGCCCCAGGACCGCCTGCTTGCTCTGATCGGCGGTAATTCGCTCGCGGGCCTCACCGGAGGCGGAGCCGGCGCCGCCCTGGCCACGGTGGTGGGGCAGACGCTGCTGGCTCCCCTGCTCGGTAACCTCAGCGACGCCTTCGACCAGCGGCTCAGCTTCGCCCTCTACCCCGCCTACGTGAACCCCACCCTCGGCAGCCGCTCCGAGCGTCGCTCCCAGCAGGTGCCCCCCCAGCTGGTGCTGGGCTCCGAGATCGGCCTCGACATCAACGAGCGCTTCAACGCCTCGGTACTCGCGGCCCCGAACCGCAGTGACGTGGCCCCCCAGCTCAACCTCAACTACAAGGCCAGCGATCTGATCAACCTGCAGGGATCCGTCGACACCCAGGGGGTGTGGCAAGGCCAGCTGCAGGTGTTCCTGCGCTTCTGAGATGGCAGCACCCCCACGGCAGGCGATCGGGGTGGACCTGGGCGGCAGTGCCATCAAGCTGGGTCGCTTCAGCGAGGACGGCGAGCTCTTGGCCGAGGCTGTCTGCCCCACCCCCCAGCCGGCCATGCCCGGCGCCGTGACGATGGCGATCCAGGAGGCGGTGGAAGCGCTGGATCCGCAACGCCTGGCCGACCGGGTGGGCATCGGCCATCCGGGGCCCAGCGACCGCTCCTGCCGCCGCGCCAGCATTGCCATCAACCTGCCCGGCTGGCGGGATGTGCCCCTGGCCGACTGGCTGGAGCCGCTGCTGCAGCGTCCCGTGACCCTGGCCAACGACGCCAACTGCGCCGTCATCGGCGAGCTCTGGCATGGCGCCGCCCGCGGTGCCGCCGACGTGTTGCTGCTCACCCTCGGCACGGGGGTGGGGGGGGCTGTGCTGCTGGGCGGGCGGCTGTTCACCGGGCACGCCGGCGCGGCGGCCGAGCCCGGTCTGATCGGGCTGCAGCCCGATGGCCCGCCCTGCAACAGCGGCAACCGGGGATCCCTGGAGAGCTATTGCAGCATCGCCGGTCTGGGCCGTCTGAGCCCGCTTGATCCGCGGGAGCTCTGCCGCCTGGCCGACGCCGGCGATGCCGAGGCCCTGGCGGTGTGGCACCGCTATGGGCGCCTGCTCGGCATCGGGCTCTGCTCCCTGCTCTATGTGCTCACCCCGGAGCTGGTGTTGCTCGGTGGTGGCCTCAGCGGCGCCAGCCACCATTTCCTGCCGGCGGTGTGGCAGCAGGTGGAGGAGCGGGTTCTGGCGGTGAGCCGCCACGATCTGCGCATTGAACGCTGCGCCCTGGGCAACGGCGCTGGCCGGCTGGGGGCGGCGCGCCTGGCCTACGAGCGGCTGCAGCCCGGCGGATTGAGATGATGGAACCATGACCACGATCGCCTCCAGCTCTCCCACTGCAGCCACTGCTGCCTCGCCCACCGCGGCCACTGTTCCCGACCCCAGCCCCGAGCTGCTGCAGCGGGCGGCCACGGTGCGGCGCAGCGCCATGGACCTGGCCCAGTGCTCCGATCAGGAGCGTCAGCAGGCCGTGCTGGCCATGGCGGATGCCCTGCAGGCTTGCCGTGACGCCATCCTGGCCGCCAATGCGGCCGACCTGAAGGCGGCCGCCGCCGATGGCCTGGCGCCGGCCCTCGTGGCCCGGCTCAAGCTCGATGGGGCCAAGCTCGAGGCCGCTATCGAAGGGGTGCGGCAGGTGGCGGCGCTGGTGGACCCCCTGGGCCAGCGTCAGTTGCACACCGAGCTGGACCAGGGGCTCGTGCTGGAGCGGATCACCGTGCCTCTCGGCGTGCTGGGCGTGATCTTTGAGGCGCGGCCGGATGCGGTGATGCAGATCGCCTCGCTGGCGATCCGCTCGGGCAATGGCGCCATCCTCAAGGGCGGCCGCGAGGCGAGCCGCAGCTGTGCCGCCATCCTCGACGCCCTGCAGCAGGGCCTGGCCCGCAGCGCCGTGGCGCCTGAGGCCCTGGCCCTGCTCACCAGCCGCCAGGAGAGCCTGGCCCTGCTCAAACTCGATGGGCTGGTGGACCTGATCATTCCCCGGGGCTCCAACGCCCTGGTGCGGTTCATCCAGGACAACACCCGCATCCCGGTGCTGGGCCACGCGGATGGGGTCTGCCACCTCTACGTGGATGCGGCCGCCGACTGCGCGCTGAGCCTGCGGGTGGCCCTGGATGCCAAAACCCATTACCCAGCCGCCTGCAACGCGATCGAGACCCTGCTGGTGCACCAGGCGATTGCGGACCGGTTCTTGCCGCTGGCGCTGCCGGCCTTCGCGGCGGCCGGAGTGGAGCTGCGCGGCGATGCGGCCAGCCAGGCCCTCGGAGTGGCCGTGGCGGCCAGCAAGGACGACTGGGGCTGCGAGTACTCCGATCTGATCCTGGCGGTGAAGGTGGTGGAGGATCTCGATGGCGCCCTGGAGCACATCAGCCGCTACGGCTCCCGCCACACCGAGGCCATCTGCACCGCCGACGAGCAGGCCGCCGACCGCTTCCTGGCGGGGGTGGACAGCGCCGGCGTGTTTCTGAACTGCAGCACCCGCTTCGCCGATGGCTTCCGCTACGGCTTCGGCGCCGAGGTGGGCATCAGCACCCAGACCCTGCCGCCTCGCGGGCCGGTGGGGCTGGAGGGTCTGATCACCTACCGCTACCGGCTGCGCGGCCAGGGGCAGACCGCCGCGGACTACGCCAGTGGTGAGCGGCAATTCAGCCACAGGCCACTGCCGCTGTGAGCGCAGAGGCGAGGGCAGCAGACGTCCATAGCGATCAGATCCTGGTGCGGGGTCTGCGGCTGTGGGCCCACGTGGGGGTGCTGGAGCAGGAGCGGCAGCTGGGCCAGTGGTTTGAACTCGACCTCACCCTGGCGGCTGACCTGAGCCGGGCCGCCCGCGAGGACGACCTGGCCGCCAGCCTCGACTACAGCCTCCTGATCACCGCCCTGCAGCAACTGGCCCGCTCCACGGTTTGCCTCACCCTGGAGCAGTTCAGTGAGCGCATCCTTGTTCGGGCCGAGCAGCTCTATGGCGCTGTGCCGATCCAGCTGGAGCTGCGCAAGTGCTCGCCGCCGGTGCCCGGCTTTGGCGGCCAGGTGGCCGTGCGCCGCCTGCGCCACTGGCCCGCTGCTGCTGAGGCTGTGATTGCAGCTGGGGGTTTCACCCATGGCTGATCGCCTCGGACACTGGCTGCGGCGGCAGGCCTGGATGCAAGGGGTGCCTTGGCTGCAACCCCAGGGCTGTGCCCCGATCGCTCTGATCTGGTGGGGCAGCTGGCCCCGCGGCGCCACCCTCGGCGATCTGCTGGCGGTGGACAACCTCTCGGTGGCCCTCACCCGGGCCGGGATTGAGCACAGCGTGCTGTCCCACCCCAGCCATGCGGGCCCGGCCCATCGACCCACCCCGGATCCCTCGGCCCTGGCTCCCCAGCTCAGCACCCTGGTGTTCGTCTGCGGCCCCCTGGTGCAGACCAAGCGCATGCGGCGCCTGCTGGCGGCCAGTGGCCACACGCGCAAGCTGGCCGCCGGCGTGTCGCTGCTGCAGAGCCAGCAGGCCCTTAACCGCCAACTCGATGGCGTGGTGGCCCGCGACGGCGTGGCGGGCCCAGGCAGCCCAGGCGCCGCAGAGGGCAGCAAACCTGGCCGCTTCGATCTGGCCATCAGCCACTGTGAGCCTCCCCTGGAGCGCCGCCGGCCCGCCTCCCTGGCCGAGGCCCGCATCGGCCTCTGCCTGCGCGGCCGCCAGAAGGATTACGGCCTCGGCCGCGATCGCTCTGCGGCCGTGGAGGCGCTGTTCACCGAGGTGCTGGAGCGTCAGCCAGGGCTGGTGCAGCCGATCGACACCGTGCTCTCGGCCACCAATCCTCGGGAGCGCATCGAGGCCCAGTTCGCGGCGGTGGACCTGGTGCTCACCACCCGCCTGCACGGCTCCCTGCTGGGCCTGGCGGCTGGCGTGCCGGTGATCGCCGTGGACCAGATCGCCGGCGGCGGCAAGCTCACCGAGGTGCTGGGCCGCATCAGCTGGCCGCTGCTGTTTGCAGCCGAAGATCTCACGCCCGACAGCCTGCTGGCGCTGATGCAGGGCTGCATCGAGGCCTGTCCCCTTGAGGCGATCGCCGCCAGCCAGGCGCGGATGCTGGTGCTCTCGCGCCAGGCCGTGGAGGCCTCGGTGGCGCTGATCAGGGAGCAGGTGCGGAGCGATCCCTCCTGAGCGCCGGCGGCCGCCGCAGGCGGCTGCCCAGCAGGCGGGCCAGCTTCCGGGGCAGGTCGGCCAGCTTGAGGCGCAGCAGCAGCAGGCCCGCCAGCAGCCCATCGCGCTGCCCCCGGGCATGGCGTGCCATCAGCACCTTGAAGCGACCGTGGTAATGCACGCAGAACAGCCGCACCCGCTGGCCATTGGCCCTGCGGAACCCATAGGCCTGGCCCTGCTCGAACACCAGCCGTTTCCAGGGGCGCACCAGCAGCGGCAGCGGCCTCACCGCCTCAAAGCCGCGCACGTGCTCGATGCAGCTGTCGTAGAGGGCGTCATCCGCCGGCAGGCGCTCGCGGATCAGCACGGCGTGGCCGGTGCTGCGGCACCAGGCCCGCCACAGCGACATGTCGGAGATCCAGTGGCGGCCATGCTGTTTGCTGTTGCGCTCCATCAGCTCGGCCAGGCGGCTGCCGCTGGCGTAGGTGCGGCTCACCTCACGGCAGAACTCCTCCAGGGCAGCGCGGGCCTGGATGTAGGTGCAGTGGGGCAGGGCCCGCTGCTCATCCCAGTGGCTGAGGGCCACGGCATAACGGCTGCAGCGCAGGGCCTCCTGCCGGGCATCGCAGAACAGCAGCACATCCGAATCGAGGGCCAGCACCTGGTCGAGCCCTTCCCGTTCCATTACGGCCAGCAGCACGAACCAGCGCTCAATGCAGAAGCGCTCCCACTCGAGGCTCTGGGAGGGGCTGTGGTGGCGGTAGTCCTGCAGAAAGCGGCGATGCGCGTCGGAGCGGGGCAGGGCGTCGATGGCCACGAAGCGATCCACCGCCAGGGCCTCGTTGCTGGCATCGCCCGCCAGCACGATCGGCACGCCGGGGTTGCAGCGCCGCGCCTGCTGCAGGCACACCGCCAGATAAGGACTGGCGGAGCGGTGCACCACCACGATCCCGAAGCGGCCGCCCAGGCCTTGGCCAGCTGCGGCGTGGGTCATCTCAGAGGGGGCTCGCCTGGGTCCACTGCGGCCTGGCGTGGAAGTCGGCGGCGCCGGCGGGATGGCGCAGGGCCCAGTAGCTGAGCCGGCCACCACGCTGCTCCAGCACGGCGCTCACCTGCCAGTCGAAGGCCGTGGCCGTGGCCCAGGCCTCGGGCAGCTGGCAGCGCAGGCTGAGGCTCAGGGCTGAGGCGCTGCGCTGGCAGTCGAACGGCAGCGCGTCGAAGCCGGCGGCGGGTTTGAGCCCCTGGCGGTAGCCCTCCAGGGCGTAGACGTTCCAGGCCCCGTCCGGGCAGAGGTTGAACTCCAGATAGCTGGGCTGGCCTGCCGGTGCCACGAAGCACTCCAGGCAGGTGTGCTCCCACAGTCCGTCGCGCCGGGGGGCGCCAGGGATGGCCTGCGCTTCTGGAATCAGCAGCGCTTCGAGGCCGGGGTGACCGGCTGCGGCGGTGAGCTCGATCAGCAGCTCCAGTGCGGGCCCGCCCTGCTCCCGGGGATCGAGGCTCAGCTGGCCCTGGATCGTCAGCTTGGGGTTGTTGAGCGCGGTCGTGGGGCCCGAGGCCGTGGAGTCTGTAGGCGTTGGGTCCGGGAAGGGGACGAGCTCAAACGGATGGCGGGCCATCAGCGCAGGGCCTCCACCAGGGCACGGATCTGGGCCTCCTGGGCCTCGATGCTCTCGGTGAGCCGGAACTGCACCCTGGCCCGCTGCAGGTTGTGGCCCCGATGGGTCACCTTGAAATAGCGGTCCCCAGCCAGGTGGTCGGTGAAGAAGCGCAGACCCAGCTCGAAGCTGATCAGCCGCATCGCCGCGTAGAGGTGATCGAAATCCGCTGGTGTGAGGAAGGCCCTGGCCGGCTCCAGGTAGCCGCCGAGCATCGCTCCGCAGCGCTCCAGGTCGAACACCACCGCCTGGAGATCGCTGGTCTCCTCGCCGGCGGGGTTGCAGCCGGAGCGCAGGCAGTCGCCGATGTCGTAGTGCACCAGGCCGGGCTTCACCGTGTCCAGGTCCACCAGGGCCACGGCGCGGCCGCTGCCGGCGTCCAGCATCACGTTGTTCACCTTGGGGTCACCGTGGATCGGCCGCAGCTGCAGCAGTCCCCGGGCCTTGGCCTCCTCCAGCACCGCCGCCTGGCCCTGGCGCTGCTCCACGAAGGCCACGCACTCCTGCTCGGCCTGATCCAGACCCGCGGCTGACCGCTCGGCTAGGGCCTGCCGGCACACGGCCTCGTAGCGGCTCAGGTAAGCCGGGGTGATGTGGAACCCTTCCAGGGTGTCGGCCAGCTGCTCGCAGGGGAGGTCGTGGATCAGGGCGTGGAAGCGGCCCAGGGCCCGCCCCACCTCGGCCGCATGGGCGAGATCGAGCACGGTGTCGTGGGTGGTGGCCCCCTCCACGTAGCTCAGCAGCCGCCAGCTGCCGCTCGGCTCCGTGAGGTGATAGCTGCCGCCACCGGCCTGGGGCTCTGGTGGCTCCGCCTGGCGCAACGGGATCGCCTCGGGCAGCTGCCAGGACCGATCCTGCCGCTCAGCGCCGGCTCCCCCGGCGCCTGCCCGCCTGGCCATGTGCCGGTTCAGGGCCACGATGTTGGCCATCACCAGCTCGGGCTGGCGAAACACGGCGGTGTTGAGCCGCTGCAGCACGAAGCGCTGCGCGGCTGAGGTCTCCACCAGGTAGGTGTCGTTGACATTGCCGTTGCCCAGGGGCGCCACGCTGGTGACCGTGCCTGGAATCGCGAAGCGCTGGGCCAGGCGCTGCAGCTGGGGCTGGGGGGGGAGCATGGCCCCATCCTGCCCAGTGGGGTCTTCCGGGCAAGCCCCGGTGGGGCGTCTCGCCGGCTCAGGCGTTGGCCGCCGCCAGCCCCGAATGTCGGATCAGGGCTTCACTGCTGGGCTGGCGGCCGCGGAAGGCCTCGAACACTTCGCTGGGGGAGCGGCTGCCGCCCAGGCTGAGCACGGTGTCGCGGAAGCGGCGGCCGGTGGCCACGATCGCGTCCTCCTGCTCCAGACCCACCTCCTCGAAGGCGCTGAAGGCATCGGCGCTGAGCACCTCGGCCCACTTGTAGGAGTAGTAGCCGGCCGCGTAACCGCCGGCGAAGATGTGGCTGAAGGCGCAGAGAAAGGCGTCTTCGGCGATCGGCTCCAGCACCGTGGTGGTGCGGGCGATGTCGCGGCGCAGCTGGTCAGGGGTCTGGCCGCAGCCGGGGGTCCACTGGCTGTGCAGCCGCAGGTCGGTGAGGGCGAAGTGCACCTGACGCAGGGTGGCGCTGCCGCCCATGAAGGTGCGTGCCGACAGCAGTTTGTGGTATTCCGCCTCGGGCAGAGGTTCACCGCTCTGCCAGTGGCGGGCCATGCCCATCAGGGTGGCGCGGTCGTAGCACCAGTTCTCCATGAACTGGCTGGGCAGCTCCACCGCATCCCACTCCACGTTGTTGATGCCGGCCGCCTGGGGACGCTCCACCGTGGTGAGCATGTGCTGCAGGCCATGGCCGAACTCGTGGAAGAGCGTTTCCACTTCGTCGAAGGTCATCAGGCTGGGAGTGCTGCCCACCGGCGGGCTCTGGTTGCAGATCAGATAGGCCACCGGCAACACCGGCGTGCCCTCGGGGCTGCGGGAGCGGCCCAGGCACTCATCCATCCAGGCGCCGCCGCGCTTGCTGCCCGGTCGGCTGTAGGGATCGAGGTAGAAGCCGGCCAGCTCGTCGCCGCTGCCGCCGCTGAGAACACGGAAGTAGCGCACATCCGGGTGCCACAGGGGCGCCTCCCCCTCCGTGCTCACGATGCGGATGTCGAACAGGCGCTGGCAGAGGCCGAACAGCCCCTGCAGCACCTGCTCCAGGGGGAACCAGGGGCGCAGGGCCTCGGCATCCAGCTCAAAGGTCTCCCGCCGCAGCACTTCGGCCCAGTGGCTCACGTCCCAGGGCTGCAGATCCTCGGCCTCCGGGGCGCCATGGCGACGGGCGCAGGCGCGCAGCTCCTCGATCTCCCGCTGGGCAGCCGGCAGGGCTGCCGCGCGCAGCTCCTCCAGCAGTTGCTCCACCTCGGCCACCGAGCCGGCCATCTTGGTGGCCAGGCTCACCTCCGCCCAGGAGCCGTAGCCCAGGCGCTGGGCCTGCTGCCGCTTGACGGTCAGGATCCGCTCGATCAGGGGCCGGTTGTCGAGGTCGCCGCTGGAGGCGCGGCTCACCTGGGCCCGGTAGACCGTTTCGCGCAGGTCGCGCCGCTGGCTGAACTTCAGGAAGGGCATGGCCCTGGGCATGTCGAGCCCCATGCGCCAGCCCTCTTCGCCGGCCTCGCGGGCGGCCTGGGCCAGCAGCTCCCTCAGGCTCGGGGGCAGACCAGCCAGGTCGGCCTCGCTGCTGAGGCTGAGGCTCCAGTTGTTGGTGGCGTCGAGCACGTGGTTGCCGAAGTCGTTGGCGAGACTGGCCAGCTCGGCGGTGGCGGCATTGAAGGCCTCCTGCTCGGCACCCTCCAGCCCCACCCCACGCAGCTGCATGTCGCGGCGCTCCGCCTCGAGGATGCGCCGCTGCACGGCATCGAGCGCGCCGCCGGCCAGCCGCTCCAGGGCCCGGTAGAGCACCTGGCTCTGGCCGGCCCGGCTGCCGAAGGCCACCACGGCCCCCTGCTGCTGCTGGTAGGCCTCTCGCAGCTCGGGGCTGTTGCAGACGCCGTTGAGGTGGCTCACGGCGCCCCAGCTCCAGCGCAGCCTCTCGCCAAGCCGTTGTAGCGGCTCCATCACGGCCTCCCAGGCCAGCGGAGTGGTCGGCTCGCTGAGCTGCTGCTCCAGGTTGGCCTCAAGAGCACTGAGCTCGCTGTGCAACTGCTCCAGCAGCAGCGGGATCGCCGTGGCCACCTGATCGGCGGTGATCTGGGCGAAGGCAGGCAGGCCCCGGCCCTCAAGCAGCGGCAGGGTGGCGGTGGCGTGGCCCATCAGCGCGGTTCAGCTGACCCATTTCAGCCGATTGCCACCGCAGGCCGTGGTTCAGCCGAGGGCGGGGATCCGGCCCAGGGTGATGGCCGTGGCGCTGGCGAGCTGGCTGGAGAGGCCGTTGGTGCTGGCCTCGTAGAGATCGATCGCCACCCGCGGCCAGAAGCCGATCACCAGGGTGGGCACCAGCAGGGTGAGGCCGATCAGCAGTTCGCGCGGATTCATGTCGCCCACCACGGCCAGGGCCGGGATCCTGGGCCCGAAGAACACGCGCCGGCAGAGGCTGAGCAGATACACCGGCGTGAGCACCAGCCCCACGGCGGCCAGCACGATGGTGATCACCCGGAAGCCGATCGTGAAGCCGTCGTTGGCGGTGACCCCCAGAAACACCGTGATCTCGCTCACGAAGCCGCTCATGCCGGGCAGGGCCAGGGAGGCGAGGGAGCTGGCCAGGAAGAAGGCGAAGGTGATCGGAAGGGCCTTGGCCAGGCCGCCCATGTTGGGGATCGAGAGGGTCTTGGTGCGCTCGTAGAACACGCCGGTCACGAAGAACATGGCGGCGGCGATCAGGCCATGGCTGATCATCTGCAGCATGGCGCCACTCATGCCGAGGGCGTCGATGGCGCCGATCCCCACCAGCACGAAGCCCATGTGGCTCACGGAGCTGCAGGCGATCCGTCGCTTGACGTTGTCCTGGGCGAAGGCGTTGAGGGCGCCGTAGACGATGTTGACGATGCCGAGCACGATCAGGGCCGGCGCCAGGGTGAGGTGCGCCTCCGGCAGCATCTGCACGTTGAAGCGCAGCAGGGCATAGCCGCCCATCTTCAGCAGCACGCCGGCCAGCAGCATCGACACCGGCGCATTGGCCTCGCCATGGGCATCGGGCAGCCAGGTGTGCAGGGGGAACATCGGCAGCTTCACGCCGAAGCCGATCAGGAAGCCCACGTAACAGAGCAGGCCGAAGACCCCTCCGGGGCTGCGGCTGGCCATCTCGCTGAGGTTGAAGCTGAAGGGGCCGCCGTAGAAGGCCAGGGCCAGGCCGCTCACCAGGATCAGCAGTGAAGCGGTGGCGGTGTAGAGGATGAACTTGGTGGCGGCGTATTGGCGCTGCTGGCCGCCCCAGATGGCGATCAGCAGGTACACCGGCACCAGCTCCAGTTCCCAGGCCAGGAAGAACAGCAGGAAGTCCTGGGAGAGGAACACCAGCCCCTGGGCTGAAGCCTGCACCAGCATCAGGGCGAAATAGAGGCGCGTCTTGCGGTTGATGTTCCAGCTGGCGGCCACCGAGAGCAGGGTGACGAGGCCGGAGAGCACCACCAGGGGGGCCGAGAGCCCATCTGCGCCCAGTGACCATTCCAGCCCGAGGGCCGGCACCCAGCTGACGCGCTCCACCAGCTGCAGCTCGGCGCTGGAGCCCTCGAAGTGCTGGCTGAAGCAGAGCAGCATCAGCACCAGATCCACCAGCAGGGTGCCGAGAGCCAGGCTGCGGGGCCAGCGGGGGTCGCTGCCGTCGCCGGGCAGCAGCGGCATCGCCAGGGCCACAGCCGCCGGCAGCAGCACAATCAGGCTGAGCCAGGGGAAGCCCGCCAGAGCCCCCGCGTCGAGGGAGTCGGGCAGAGCCGCCGCCAGGGGGCCGAGCAGAGGAGGGGGAGAGGGAGTCTGCGGAAAGGACGCGGCCACAAGCGCCAAAGAGCCGTCCATCCGAGTCCCTTCAAGATCTGGAGCAACTTATCAGTTGCACCAAGGCGGCTGGGTAGAACTACTCAGCGCTCTCGGGCCGATCCGGCAGCGGCAGCCAGTGGCTGCCCTGGTGCTGCACGCTCAGCACCTCCGCCCGGGACTCCACGCCGGCGTGATACCAGGTGCGCACCATCGCCCGGTTCACCGTTTCCGCCACCTCCTGACGGCAGAGCGCCAGCAGGCTCGGACCGGCACCGCTGATCACGCAGCCCCAGGCCCCGGCCTCCAGGGCCGCCTCACGCACCTTGCGACCCCCAGGGATCAGCCCCCAGCGGTAGGGCTCGTGCAGGCGGTCGTGCATGCCGTCGGTGATCAGATCGCCGTTGCCGGTGCGCAGCCCCTGCAGCAGCAGCGTCAGGGCGCCGAGGTTGGTCACCGCATCGGCCACGGGGATCGCCTTGGGCATGGCCCGCCGTGCCTCACTGGTGGTGAGCCGCACCGCCGGAATCGCCACCACGGCCACCACCTCCGCCGACCACTCGCAGCGCACCACCCGCCAGCGGTGTGAGGCGGCCTTCGCCGTCATGCACAGCCCGCCCACCAGGGAGGGCACCACGTTGTCGGGATGGCCCTCGATATCAATGGCCAGCTCCAGCAGCTTCTCCTTGCTGAGCGGCTCGCCCACCAGGGCGTTGGCGCCCATCAGGCCGGCCACGATCGCCGTGGCACTGCTGCCCAGGCCGCGGGCGGGGGGCACGGCCAGGCGCACCCTTGCCTCCAGCCCCACCGGCTCCTCACAGGCTTCCTTCCACACCCGCTGGGCGGAGCGGTAGACGAGGTTGTCGGGCCCGCCGCGCAGATGGGCCCCCTCCGGGCCCTCGATGATCAGATCGAAGCGCTGGCTGCCGCCGGCGATGCAGCGCATCTCGAACACGTTGTCGAGGTCCAGGGCCGCCCCGAGGCAGTCGAACCCGGGGCCCACATTGGCGGTGGTGGCTGGCACATGGACCACGACGCCCTGGCCGATGCGGGGGCGCGCCATCGAAGCTTCCTCGGTTCGGCTCAGTGTCTCAGTTCATGGTCAGGGGTTTGGTTCGTGCCTGCCATCCGGGCTGGTTGATGACGTCGAGACTCAGCCCAGCAGCATCCGGGCGCGGCAGGCGGCACTGAACTGGCCGATGGAGGGATCCAGCACCGCCGTGATCGGCATCGTGGCCAGGATCCGTCCCAGCCGACCCTTGGCCAGGAAGGCCTCGCGAAAGGCGCCGCCCCTCAGGGGCTCCAGCAGTTTGGCGGCGGTGCCCCCCGCCAGCCAGATGCCGCCGCGGCTGAGGCTGGTGAGGGCCAGATCGCCGCAGACACTGCCGTAGGCCCCCAGCCACAGCTCCAGGGCCGCGCTGGCGAGGGGGTCGCCCTCGTTGGCGGCGGCGGCGGTGGCGGCGGGCAGCTCGTCGGGTTGCGCGGCGGCGAGGGCCTGCAGGGGATGGGCGCGGCCCGGGTCCTGGCAGTCCAGCAGCCAGCGGGTCACATGGCCCAGCCCGGTGCCGCTTACCACCCGCTCGATCGAGAGGCGCTCCAGGCCCAGGCTGGCCAGCAGCCACTGCTTGAGGTCCCACTCCTGGGCCGTGCGGGGAGCGAACTCGCCATGGGCCGCCTCGCTGGCCAGGGCGGTGAGCCCCGCTCCGTTCCGCTCCGGCAGCCCGATCGCCACCCCCAGGCCGGTGCCCGCCCCCAACACCAGCAGCGGCTCCCCAGCCACCGCTTCACCCGCCACCACCGGGGCCTGCTGGTGGGGCTCCAGGTGGGGCAGGCCGTAGATCAGCACGGCGAAGTCGTTCACCAGGTTCACCCGCTCGATGCCGGTGTCCCGGCTGAGTTCCGCCTCGCTGAGCTGCCACGGCAGGTTGGTGAGATGGGCCTCTCCGCCCTGCACCGGCCCGGCCACGGCGAAACAGGCCGCGGCAGGAGGGGAGTCGCTGCCCAGAAAGGCCCGCACCATCGGGGCCAGATCGGGCCACTCGGCGGAGGGGTAGCGCTCACTGCGCAGCAGCTCCAATCGAGGGCCGCAGAGGGCATACAGGGCCAGCAGGGTCTTGGTGCCGCCGATGTCGCCCGCCAGCACCGTGAGGCATTGCGTTGTGTCGGCCATGGTCAGCGGGGTGTCCCTTCGCCGCCGGCTGCCCGGGTTCCGGCCTCCAGGGCTTCGATTTCCAGGCTGAGGCCGGCCCCCCGCTGCTGGTTGGCCTGCCGGGCTGCTGCCAGCACATCGCCGGTCGCCACCGTGCCCAGATCGCCGTCGCGGCGGCTGCGCAGGCTGATGGCGCCCGCTTCCACCTCCTTGGCGCCGATCACCCCCAGCACGGGAATCTTCATCTGCTCGCCCGTGCGGATCAGCTTGTTGAGCCTGTCGCCGGAGCCATCCACGCTGCAGCGGATGCCGGCCCGGCGGAACTGCTCGCTGAGCGAGGCCGCATAGGGACGCACCTCGTCGGTGACGGGCAGCAGCCGGATCTGTTCCGGCGCCAGCCAGAAGGGAAAATCACCGGCGTAGTTCTCGGTCATGATCCCGAAAAACCGCTCCAGCGATCCGAAGATGGCGCGGTGAATCATGATCGGCCGCTGGCGGCTGCCGTCGGCGGCCACGTAGTGCAGATCGAAGCGCTCGGGCAGGTTGAAATCGAGCTGGATGGTGGAGCACTGCCACATCCGCCCGATCGCATCTTCGATCTTGAGGTCGATCTTGGGGCCGTAGAAGGCGCCGCCGCCCTCATCCACCTTGTAGCTCCAGCCCTTGCGCTCCAGGGCTTCCACCAGACCCTGGGTGGCGAGCTCCCACACGGCGTCGTCACCGATCGACTTGGCGGGCCGGGTGGAGAGGTTGATCTCGTAGCTGCGGAAGTCGAAGCTGGAGAGGATCTGCTCGGTGAGATTGAGAATGGCGAGGATCTCGTCGCTGATCTGCTCCGGCAGGCAGAACACGTGGGCGTCGTCCTGGGTGAAGCCCCGCACCCGCATCAGCCCGTGCATCACCCCGGGCCGCTCGTAGCGGTACACCGTGCCGAGCTCGGCCCAGCGGATCGGCAGCTCCCGGTAGCTGCGCAGGGTGCTGGCGTAGGTGAGCACGTGGAAGGGGCAGTTCATCGGCTTGAGCTGGTACTGCCGCTCATCCACCTGCATGGGCCCGAACATGCTCTCGCTGTAGAAGTCGAGGTGGCCGGAGGTCTTCCACAGGCCCAGATCGGCCACGTGGGGGGTGTAGAGGAGCTCGTAGCCGGCCGCGAAGTGGGCCTCGCGCCAGAAGTTCTCGATCTCGAGGCGCATGCGGGCACCGCGGGGATGCCAGAACACCAGGCCGGCGCCGGCTTCGTCCTCGATCGAGAACAGGTGCAGGTCGGTGCCGAGGCGGCGGTGGTCCCGGCGCAGGGCCTCGGCCTTGCGACGCTTGTGCTCGGCCAGCTGCTCGGGGGTTTCCCAGGCGGTGCCGTAGATGCGCTGCAGCTGGGCCTTGGTCTCGTCGCCGCGCCAGTAGGCCCCGGCCACGCTCTCGAGCTCGAAGGCCTTGGGGTTGAGCTCGCTGGTGTTGGCCACGTG
Source organism: Paraciimarium castrense LEGE 11436 (assembly GCF_056633055.1). Taxonomy (NCBI): domain Bacteria; kingdom Bacillati; phylum Cyanobacteriota; class Cyanophyceae; order Synechococcales; family Prochlorococcaceae; genus Paraciimarium; species Paraciimarium castrense. The sequence continues at coordinate 228,866 of NZ_JBSJOW010000001.1, forward strand.
GGGCCCGGCGCAGAGGTCCCACCACTCCTCGCCGAGGGTGTAAAGGCTGATCGGCTCCTGGATCGAGGCCAGGATCTCCAGCTTGTAGGGCTCGTTCTGGGCCCGGATGCGCGCCTCGGCCTCGGCGCGGCTCACCTCAAGCCGCTGCAGCGGCAAGCGGCGGCCGATGATCTTGCCCATCTCCTTCTTGATCGCCTTGAGATCGGCCTCGGTGAAGGGTTCCGGGTGGTCGAAGTCGTAGTAGAAGCCGCTCTCGGTCCAGGGGCCGATCGTGACCTGGGCCTTGGGGAACAGCCGCTGCACCGCCATGGCCAGCACATGGCTCATCGAGTGGCGGATGCGCAGCAGTTGCTCGCTCTCGCTGGTCCTGGGCAGGGCCAGCGGCTCGGCCGTTCCCTGCTGCTGCCTGACCGTTGCCTCCGGATGGGGACGGGACGCGGGCGCGGAAGCGGGCACGGGCGGGAGCTGTCAACGGCGAAGGCCGATCCTACGCAGCCCTTCTAGGCTGGCCTTCATGACAGCCTCCCCCACCCCCCAGGAGCCTGCGGCCGATCTGCTGGAGCACCTGCTGGGCTCCCTGCTTGCCGATTTCGGGGTCTGGTTCAGCCGCGGCGAGCTGCTGCTCGACCTCTGCCCCGACAGGGTGATGGCGGAGCCCGAGCGGCTGCAGCTGCGCCAGCGGCTGGACGAGGCCCGCCGCGAGCTGGCCGCCGCCGCCAGCCTGCGCCGGGCGGCTCCGGTGCCGATGGCCCTCGGGCTCGACGCCATGGCCCCCTGGCACCAGCTGGTGCTGCGGGTCTGGTCCCTGTCGGCCAGCCTGCGGCGCAGTGGCGTGGCCCTGCCTCCCATGGACTGGCCCGAGCCCCCCGCCATGCCCGCCCTGCTGCCGCCCCCCGAGGCGTCCGCCTGATGGCTCTCACCCAGCCGCGCCACCTCGGGGTGGCCTACCTGCTCTGGGCGCTGGGGCTGGTGGGCGTGTGCGGCATCCAGCGCTTCTACAGCCGCCGACCGATCAGCGGCACCCTCTACCTGTTCACCTTCGGGCTCTGCTTCATCGGCCAGCTGGTGGATCTGTGGCTGCTGCCGGAGGTGGTGGAATCGGCCAATGCCGTGCACCTGCTGCGGGGCCGGGGCGCCTCGCTCGAGCGCCAGTTGCTCCAGCTCGCGCGCAACAACGGCCCAGCCGGCTTCACCATCAACGACGCCCTGCTGGCTCTTGAGGGCCAACCGGGGGTGGGCAGTGAGCAGCTGCGCAGCGAAATCGAGCGGCTGCTGCAAGGGCACCTGCTGGATGTGGGCAACGACGAGCGCGGCCGGGTGATCTACCGCGAGCCCTAGGCCGGGTTGGCGCTTTCGCCGCTGCCGCTGCTGCGCCGGGCCTCGCCCAGGGCCGCCTGGTAGAAGCGGGTGAGCTCCTGGCGGCTCTTCACCGGCTGGCCGTAGTAGCTGCCGCCATGGCGGTAGGGGATCGAGGCCCATTCGGGTGCCAGCCGCGCCATCACCTCGCTGTCGAGGCCCTGGCGGTCGAAGAGGCTCAGGGCGCGGCGGCGCCGGATCAGGTAGAGGGCAGCCTGGTCCTGGTTATGGGGCTCGAAGCTGTTCAGCCCCAGTCGGCGCGACACCTCATGCCAGGTGCCTGGGAGGAACTGGTAGGCCCCTGCGGCGGCACTGGTGTACATCCGCCGCACGCTGATTTCGGGGTGGCGCTGCAAGCTCTGGAACAGATCTCCGCCGTACAGCACCCGGTAGCCCTCGTCGCGACCACCCTTCCAGGTGCCCTCGGCATAGCGGATGGTGTTGAGCAGGGCCCGCCGCTCCGGCGTGACCGTGAAGGGGCCGTCTGGGGTGCGCACGGCCACCCTGGTGGCGGCAGGCAGCTGGGGGCTCGGGGCTGCCAGTCGTGCCGGACCTCCGGGCAGCTCGGCTGAGGAGGCCAGGGTGGTGGGCACCGTGGCGGCCAGGCACAGGGCGATGGCCAGGGGCCTGCGGGAGAGCTTCTCGAACAAGGGGCTGGTCAGGCAGTGCAGGGGCGAGTCGCCATACGTTGCTGATCAGGACGTGTTCCGAGCGACCCCCCTGCTTGGGGGGTAGACATCGGCGCCACCGTGTGCATCCCATGATGGTGTGACCATGGCGACAGTTCGCGGAACCCTGCTGTGTAAGTGCTTTTACCCAGTCGTTTCGCCAACGGCCTCGGCCTGGTGTGGCGCGACCTCCCAGGCCCCGGGCATCAGCAGGCCTGATCATTTCTGCAGAGACTGTTAAGACTCAGGCAGGCAGGCCTCAGCCCCTGGGCGGCAGGAACCCCAGGCAGCGCTCCACCCGCTGCAGGGTGCAATCGGCCACGGCGTCGGCCCGGGCGCGGCCATCGGCGAGCACCTGCTCCAGGGCCGTGGGGTCGGCCCGCCACTGACGGTACCGCTCCTGCACCGGGCTGAGCGCCCCGATCAGGGCCTCGGTGAGCAGGGGCTTGAAGCGCCCCCAGCCCATCTCGGCGCACTCCAGGGCGGCGGCGGCGCGGCTCTGGTCGCTGAGCAGGGCGTAGAGCCCCAGCAGGTTGTCGGCTTCGGGGCGCTCCGGGTTGCCGAATTCCAGACCCAGGGTGGGATCGGTCTTGGCGCGCTTGATCTTGCGGGTGATCAGTTCGGGGGGATCCAGCAGAGCGATCCTGGAGCCCTCGTTGGGATCGCTCTTGCTCATCTTGGTGCGCCCGTCAGTGAGGCTCATCACCCGGGCCCCCTCCCGCAGGATCAGGGGTTCGGGCACCTTCAACACCGGCTGGCGCTCTCCGTCGGGCCCCAGGGGGCCAAAGCGCGCGTTGATGCGCTGCTGGGCTATGTCGCGGGCCAGCTCCAGGTGCTGCTTCTGGTCTTCGCCCACGGGCACCAGATCGGCGTCATAGAGAAGGATGTCGGCCGCCATCAGCACCGGGTAGTCGAGCAGTCCCGCCGACACCTGGTCGCCCTGCTTGACGGCCTTTTCCTTGAACTGGATCATCCGCTCCAGCCAGTTGAGCGGCGTCACGCAGTTGAGCAGCCAGCAGAGGGCGCTGTGGGCGCGCACATGGCTCTGCACGAACACGGTCGAGCGGGCCGGGTCAATGCCGCAGGCCAGGTAGAGGGCGGCGGTGCTCAGGGTGGCCTCCGCCAGGGCGGCGGGATCGTGGGGCACCGTGATCGCGTGCAGGTCCACGACACAGAAGAAGGTGTCGTGGCTCTCCTGCAGGTCGACCCAGTTGCGGATGGCGCCGAGCCAGTTGCCGAGGTGCAGGCCCCCGGTGGGCTGAACGCCGGAGAGCACCCGGGGCCGTGCCATCGCCCTCAGCTCCCCTGGACGCTGGGCTCTTCAGCCTCTGCGGCAGAGCTGGAGGCGTCTGCCGCGGTTGAGGGTTCGGCCGGACTGCTGCTGTCGGTGTCTGCCGTGTCGGCGCTGGCTGCTTCGGTGCTGGCCACGTCGTCGGCTCCGGCACTGACGGGTTCTGGAGCGGGCTCGGCGGCCACTGGGCTGGGTTTGGGCTTACTGGGCCTCGCGAAGGGATCCACGCGGTCCTGCCGCTCGGGCCTGGGCCCGCGTCCCTCGGAGCCTGGGCGACGGCCACCGCGGCCACCCTCGCGGGCGCCGTCCCGCTGGCCTTCCGCAGCGCCGGGCTGGTTGCGCAGCTCGGTCACCAGGGCGTCGAGTTTGCCTTCCTCGAGGAGCTGGGCCACGGTCCGCAGGCAGAAGCCGAGCACGGCCACGCTGGAGCGCAGCCGGAAGGCCTCCTGCACGGCCCGGGCAGCCCGCATCTCGTTGTCGCTCAGGCGGATCCGGAACCCTCCGGGCTCACGGTTGCCGCCGGGTCTCCCCACCTGGGGCTGGCCAGCGCTCGTCTCATCAGCCATGGCGGCCATCGAAGCAGTCAGGCGCAAGTGTGCCGCATCGACGGGCGCAGGGGTTTCAGCCACAGAACCCGGTGCGGCTCGGGGCTGAAGGGCCTCGCCAGCTGCAGCAGCGGCAGCGATCGCGGGGCGCTGCCGTGCATCTGCTGGCGGTAGCGCGCCAGCAGCGCCTGGTAGGTGGCAAGGGTCCAGCCCGGGTTCCTGGTCTGCTGGTGCCAGTAGGTGCGCTGGGCCTGCTGGCAGGCAAGCTGGCCGAACTCCTCCCAGCAGTGCAGCTCCGCCAGCCAGGGAGCCTCCCCGGCGCTCACCCGTTCGCGGTATCGGGTCAGCTCCGGGGCTTCGGCGCTGCAGTCTGGTGGCCACTGCCGCGCCAGCTGGCCCACGGGCAGGGCCCTCAGGCGCAGCCAGCAGCGCTCATGCACCACCACGGGCAGGTCGCCGCTCCAGGCGCCGGCCCCGGCCAGGTCGGCCTGCCAGCCCAGTAGCTGGCGACGCTGGCTCGGCGTGAACGCCTCTGCCCGATCGCCTGTCATGGCCTTGGGTCCGCTGTTTGAGCTGCCCCTGCCACTGGATAGCCCTGCAATTGTCGCCACGCTATTGGTGACGGGGCAGGCGTGCCGGCTTCAGGTGAGCTAAACAGAGGCAGCTCCGCTGGTCACCCGTTGACGTTGCCTCTGCAGTCCGAGCTTCCTCACGCAGCGGCGACGAACCGGGCAGCCCAGACGAGCTGGCTGCCCCCCGACCTGCTGTTCAGGTTGGGCCGTCGCTGGTGGCCGCTGGGCGCCGCCGTCGTGACGGGGGGTGTGGTGCTGGATGGGGTGGCCCACCTCTCCAGCGTTCCTGTGGTTTCGGCCGGCACCGGAGTGGCGGTGCTGGCTGCCGGATGGTGGCTCCTGCGTCGGCCCGCACCCCTGGCCGTGGCCGATCCCGGCGATGTGGCGGGCTGGCTGAAGCGCCTGGACGCCATGCAGGAGCAGTTTCTGCTGCTGGAGGCCCCTGCCTCCAAGCGCCTTCCCCCCAGGGCAGAGGCTCCCAAGCGGCCTGCGCCTCTGGCGTTAGCTGTGGCGAGCCCCGCGCCGTCACCGGAGCCGGCAGCGGATCGGGAGACTGGTGCCGATCCCCGCGCCCAACGACGTGCCCGGGCCCTGGACAGCCAGCGGGCCCTGCTGGAGCGTTCTGGTCTCACCCTCGGGGTGGCTGCCACGCTGGAGTCTCCCCAGGAGTGGCAGCCCCTGCTGGCCCAGGCCCTGCGCGGCTCCGTGCCCCTGACGCTGCAGTGGTCGCGCCCCCTGCCCAGCTGGAGTGACAGCTGGACCTGGCCTGAGCCCTTTGTATCGGCCGACGCCCTTATTTATTGGCTGCGGATGCCCCTGGGAGCCGCAGACCTGCGCTGGATTGAGGCCCTCCCTCCAGGCCTGCCCACCTGGTTGCTGGTGGAGCACGATCACGGCTGCGAGCCCGCCGCCCTGGCCGAGGAGCTGAAGGCCCAGCTGCCGCTGGGGCCAGCCCACAGCCTGCTGTTCTGGTCGCCCCAGGGCATGTCCCTGGAGCAGCTGCTGGCGCCCCTGGCCGTCCAGTTGGGACGACGGGCCGCGGCTCTGCGCCACGACCGCCAGCTGCGGGGGCTGCGCAGCCTGCACGACCGCTGGCAGGGCGAGCTGGAAGCGCTGCGGCGCCAGCGTTTCATCACCTTGCAGCACCGTACCCAGTGGCTGGTGGCCGCAGGCGTGGTGGCGGCACCGCTGCCGTCTCTGGATCTGGTGGTGCTGGCGGTGGCCAACGGCCTGATGCTGCAGGAGATGGCCCGGCTGTGGCAGTGCCCCTGGACTGCGGAGCAGCTGCGCGCGGCCGCGCTTGAGCTCGGCCGCGCCTCCCTGGCCCTGGGGGTGGTGGAGTGGAGCACCCAGATGCTGGCCTCGCTGATCAAGCTGCATGGGGCCACCTGGCTGGTGGGCAGCGCCGTTCAGGCCCTCAGCGCCGCTTACCTCACCCGGGTGGTGGGCCGGGCGATGGCCGACATGCTCGCCCTCTCAGCAGGGGTGAAGGATCCGGACCTGCAGCGCATCAAACGGGAAGCGCCCCTGCTGGTCGCCCGGGCGGCCGAGGCGGAAAAACTCGACTGGAGCGGCTTCCTGCAACAGGGTCAGCAGTGGTGGCGAGCGCAGCAGGCCGGCTCGGCCTCGGCCTGAACCATGTGAAGCCTTTGTTGCGGGCGCAATTAAGTTATACGAAGCATTCCCACGTTTGTTGAGATTCGGGGTTCTCTCAGGGCGTTCTGCGTAGGGTTTTGAAGAGCTTCTTATCAAGAAGCCCGTTCTGTTCCTCCATACCCGACCCTTCCGGGTCTTCCTGCCATGACCACTGCTGTACGCAGCGGCCGCGCAACAAGCTGGGAAAGCTTCTGCCAGTGGATCACCTCCACCAACAACCGCATCTATGTCGGTTGGTTTGGCGTGCTGATGATTCCCTGCCTTCTGGCGGCCACCATCTGCTTCATTGTGGCGTTCATCGCCGCTCCCCCCGTTGACATTGACGGGATCCGTGAGCCCGTAGCCGGCTCCTTCCTGTATGGCAACAACATCATCTCCGGTGCTGTTGTGCCCTCCAGCAATGCCATCGGCCTGCACTTCTATCCCATCTGGGAAGCCGCCAGCCTCGATGAGTGGCTCTACAACGGCGGTCCCTACCAGCTGGTTGTGTTCCACTTCCTGATCGGCATCTCGGCCTACATGGGCCGTCAGTGGGAGCTCAGCTACCGCCTCGGCATGCGGCCCTGGATCTGCGTGGCCTACAGCGCTCCGCTTTCTGCTGCTTTTGCCGTGTTCCTGATCTATCCCTTCGGTCAGGGCTCCTTCTCGGACGCTATGCCCCTCGGCATCAGCGGCACCTTCAACTTCATGCTGGTGTTCCAGGCTGAGCACAACATCCTGATGCACCCCTTCCACATGCTGGGTGTGGCCGGTGTGTTCGGTGGCTCGCTGTTCTCCGCCATGCACGGCTCACTGGTGACCTCCTCGCTGGTGCGTGAAACCACCGAGAGCGAGAGCCAGAACTACGGCTACAAGTTCGGCCAAGAGGAAGAGACCTACAACATCGTGGCTGCCCACGGTTACTTCGGTCGCCTGATCTTCCAGTACGCCAGCTTCAACAACAGCCGCAGCCTGCACTTCTTTCTGGCGGTGTGGCCGGTGGTGGGCATCTGGTTCACCAGCCTCGGGGTGAGCACGATGGCCTTCAACCTGAACGGCTTCAACTTCAACCAGTCGATCCTGGATGCCCAGGGCAAGGTGGTGCCCACCTGGGCCGATGTGATCACCCGCGCCAACCTGGGCATGGAGGTGATGCACGAGCGCAACGCCCACAACTTCCCCCTGGATCTGGCTGCGGTGGAGTCCATCCCCGTGGCCCTCACCGCTCCGGCCATCGGCTGACGCTGCTCAGCCAGCAGCCCGCCTGCGGCGAACGGCTGCTCTCCTCACCCCCGCTGCGGCGGGGGTTTTTGCATGGTCACCCCCTTGTCACCCCCTAGTCACCCCCCAGCTACCCCCCAATCACCCTCCGGCCCACCCAGGACAAGGGGCTTGGTGGCGCGATGTTGCAGAGCATTGCGGCGCGACGGGGCATCTCGGCTCGCCTGAGGGCGTTTCGTAACGTCCCCTACGGAACCTGAAGCAGCTGGATGGGTCCTCGATCGGCAGGCGTCCGCGGCCCCTTGCTCGGCAGGAGCCGCTTCGGGCGCCCCCTCGTGGCTGCCCTGGCTTCCCTGCTGCTGGCCGCCTGCGACGCCCCCAGTCCCGAAGCGCGCCAGGACCCCGCGGACGACCGCCCGGTGGTGCTCACCACCTTCACGGTGCTGGCGGACATGGCTCGGCAGGTGGCTGGTGATCGCCTGCAGGTGGACTCGATCACCAAGCTGGGCTCGGAGATCCATGGCTACGAACCCACCCCCAGTGACGTGGAGCGCGCCAGCCGGGCCGACCTGATCCTGGAGAACGGCCTCAACCTGGAGCTCTGGTCCCGCAGGTTCACGGCGGCGGCCGGCAACGTGCCCGTGGTCACGCTCACCGAGGGGATCACACCGCTGCCCATCGCCGAGGATGCCTACGCCGGCAAGCCCAACCCCCACGCCTGGATGTCGCCCCAGAAGGCCAAGCGCTACATCGACAACATCGTGAGCGCCTTCAGCCGCCTGGACCCCGAGGGCGCCGCCAGCTTCCGGGCCAATGGTGAGGCCTACAAGCAACAGCTGGCCCAGCTGGATCAGGAGTTGCGGGCCTCCCTGGCCACGATTCCGGAATCGCGGCGGGTGCTGGCCACCTGCGAGGGCGCGTTCACCTATCTGGCTCACGACTACGGCCTCACTGAGGCCTATCTCTGGCCGGTGAACGCCGAGAGTCAGGTCACCCCCAAGCGGATGGCCCGCCTGATCGACACCGTCCGCGACCGTCAGGTGCCCGCTGTGTTCTGCGAGAGCACCGTGAGCGACGCCTCCCAGCGGGAGGTGGCCAGGGCCGCCGGTGCCACCTTTGGCGGCACCTTCTATGTGGACTCCCTCTCCACGCCCGATGGGCCGGCTCCCACCCTGCTCGCCATGCAGCGCCACAATGTGGGTCTGATCCAGCGGGGTCTGGGCACCCCTCAGAACAACGGAGTGACCCCATGAGGGCAGCCCGACCACCGCTGGGCGCCGAGCGGCTGCGGATCGAGGCCGACCAGGTCTGCGTTGACTACAACGGCACCATGGCCCTGCACGACGCCAGCCTGCGGCTGGAAGCAGGCTGCATCTGCGGCCTGGTGGGCATGAACGGTGCCGGCAAGACCACCCTGTTCAAGGCCTTGATGGGGTTTCTGAGGCCCTCCAGGGGCTACATCCGCATCAATGGTCTGCCGGTGCACCAGGCCCAGCGCCAGCAGGCGGTGGCCTACGTGCCCCAGAGCGATGGCGTCGACTGTGCCTTCCCCGTGTCTGTGTGGGATGTGGTGATGATGGGCCGTTACGGCTCGATGAACCTGCTGCGGCTGGCCCGTGCTTCGGACCGGGCCGCCGTGCGCCATGCCCTGGAGCGCGTTGAGCTGCTGGAGCTGCGCGATCGGCCGATCGGCTCCCTCTCGGGTGGCCAGCGCAAGCGGGCCTTCCTGGCCCGGGCCATTGCCCAGGACGCCTCGGTGCTGCTGCTGGATGAACCCTTCAATGGCGTGGACGTGCGTACGGAGAAGCTGATGGCCGATCTGTTCATGCAGTTCCGCAAGGAGCAGCGCTCGATCCTGATCTCCACCCACGACCTCAGCCACGTGCGCAACTTCTGCGACCGGGTGGTGCTGATCAACAAGACGGTGCTGGCCTACGGCGAGACCTCCGAAGTGTTCACCCCGGAGAACCTCTCGCTCACCTTCGGGGGCCTGCCGCCCAATCTGCTGATGGGCCCCACCCCCTCCCGCGAGAACGAGCGATGACGGCCTCCCTGGCAACGGGCCTGCCGCTCACCTGGCTGCTCGAGCCGATCAGCCATGGCTTCATGGTGCGGGCCCTGCTGGTGAGTGCCCTGGTGGGGGGTGTGTGTGGCCTGCTGTCGTGTTACATGACGCTCAAGGGCTGGGCACTGATGGGGGATGCCGTGTCCCACGCGGTGATGCCCGGCGTGGTGGTGGCCTACGCCCTGGGTCTGCCGTTCTCGGTGGGGGCCTTCGTGTTCGGGGTGGGCTCGGTGGCCGTGATCGGCTTCGTGAAGCAGAAGTCGCGGGTGAAGGAAGACACGGTGATCGGCCTGGTGTTCACGGGCTTCTTTGCCCTGGGCCTGGTGCTGATCTCGAAGATCCGCAGCAACATCGATCTCACCCATATTCTGTTCGGCAATGTGCTTGGCATCTCTGCCGGCGACATCACCGACACCCTGGTGATCTGCGCCATCGTGCTGGCGGTGTTGCTGGTGCTGCGCCGCGATCTGATGCTGTTCTGCTTCGATCCCACCCACGCCCGCTCGATCGGCATCAACACCGGGCTGCTGCACTACCTGCTGCTCTCGGTGTTGTCCCTGGCGGCGGTGGCGGGCCTGCAGACCGTGGGCATCATCCTGGTGGTGGCGATGCTGGTCACCCCCGGGGCCACGGCCTACCTGCTCACCGACCGCTTTGACCGCATGACCCAGCTGGCGGTGGCCAGCAGCGTGTTCTCCAGCGTGGCAGGGGTCTACTTGAGCTACTGGAGCGACAGCTCCACGGCCGGTTGCATCGTGCTGGTGCAGACGTTCCTGTTCCTGCTGGCCTTCTTGTTTGCCCCGCGGCACGGCATCTTCAGGCAGCACCAGTCCTGAGCCAGCCGGTCACGGCAACCCCCATCGCCCGCGCCAGTGCCACCTCCCCCTGCCGTCCCCCAGCCTCACCCCGCCCGCGGCGATCAGCGCTGGCCCTGGTGGCCCCTGTTGCCGCTCTACCCCTACGGCCGCCGCCGCACCCTGGTGCGGGAGCTGATCCCCGATCAGGTGTGGAGCTTCGAGCAGCTGCAGGGGCTGCTCTACGTGGCCGTGCCGATTCGCATGACGGTGCTGCGGCTGGCCGGCGGCTTGCTGCTCTACGGCGCCCTGCCGCCCACCCGGGAACTGCGCCGGGCCCTGGAGCAGCTGGAGCAGCGCTACGGGCCTGTGCTGAGCATCGTGTTGCCCACCAGTTCAGGGCTGGAGCACAAACTGCCCCTGCCGGCCCTGGCCCGGGCCTTCCCCGCCGCCCAGGTGTGGATCAGCCCGCGCCAGTGGAGCTTCCCGCTGCCGTTGCCCCTGGGCTGGCTGGGCTTCCCCCGGGAGCGCACGCGGGTGCTGCTGGAGCAGGGGGTGCCCTTCCCCCAGGAGCTCGACTGGGTGGCCCTGGGCCCGCTGGACCTGGGGCTGGGCACGTTCATGGAGGTGGCCTGCCTGCACCGCAGCAGCGGCAGCCTGCTGGTGACCGATGCCCTGGTGGCGATCGGCCCCCAGCCCCCGGCCCTGTTCGAGGCCGATCCCACCCCCCTGCTGTTCCATGCCCGCGACCGCGGCGATGAACCCCTGCACGACAGCGCCGAGCGCCGCCAGCGGGGCTGGCAGCGGCTGGTGCTGTTTGCCTCCTACCTCAGGCCCGAGCGGCTCCAGGTGCCTGGCCTGCTGGAGCAGCTGCGCTATTCCATGGCACCGGGGCTGCGGCGGTCCCAGGCCTACTTCGGCCTCTATCCCTTCCAGTGGCTGCCGGGCTGGCAGGAGGAGTTTGCCTCCCTGGTGCCCTCCGGTGGCCTGCAGCTGCAGGTGGCTCCGGTGCTGGAGCGGCTGGTGTTTCCCCGCTGCCGGCCGGCCCTGCTGGCCTGGATCCGCCGGCTGGCCGCCCTGGAGGGGGTGCGCCAGTTGATCCCGGCCCACTACGAGGCGCCGGTGCCCTGCGACGGCGCCGGCCTCGAGGCGCTGGCCACGGCCCTGGAGTCCCGTCCCTGGGCGCCGGCTGAATCCAGCTGGACGTTTCTGGCCAGCGTGGATGCGGCCCTGCTGCGCTGGGGCGTGGTTCCCGAGCAACCGGGCTGCTGAGCACCCCGTGAGCCCTGCAGATCCTTGCTCCAGAAGCGGGAGTCAGTGCTTGGAGGGGGGCTTCACAGCCTCAGTTCGCCGGGGTCGGCGTCGCAGGAGTCGGCATCGCCGCCATCGCTGGAGAGCATGCTGGTGTCCAGCTCCATGCGCTGCTCCATCTGGCGCAGAAAATAGCCGGTCATCATGGCCGAGGCGAGCAAGCCGGCCAGGTTGTCGCGGTTGGTCTGAATCTTCACCTCGAAGTGCTCGCCCGGCAGCATGCCGAGCAGGCCCTGCACGTTGTGGCGAATGATGTCCTGGATGTCGCCGCTGGCCGAGCGGGCCACCCGCTGCAACACATCCGGAGACTGTTCCTGGAGGTACTGGATCAGCGAATTGCCACTGATGGCTTCATTGTCCGTGGTCAGGAACTCCGGGTTGAACATCTTCCGGTGTGCTCCGCATCACCACGGAACCTTAACCCAGTCCTTGTGACAAGCCGAGATCGTCTGCTGTTCGGGAAAACCGAATCGCACCGAAGCGCTGCAGGGGCCAGTAGCGCCACACGGCCGCCCCGACCAGCTGGCTCTCCGGCAGGGGGCCCCAGAGGTGGGAATCGAGGCTGGCGTTGCGGTTGTCCCCCAGCACCAGCAGCTGCTGGGGTGGCACCACGACGGGCCCGAAGCTGTAGTCCATCGGTTCGGCGGCCCAGTCGCTCTGCACGGCCTGGCCGTTGCGCCAGAGCCTGCCCTGCCGCACCTCCACCTGATCCCCAGCCCTGGCCACGACCCGCTTGATCAGGGCGGCCTCGGGGGCATAGCCCGCCGCCACCAGCGCCGCGGGGGGGTGGAACACCACCACCGTGCCCACGGGCAGGGGCCGCTGCAGGCGGGTGCGCACCTTCTCCACCAGCACCCTGTCGCCCAACTCCAGGGTGGGCAGCATCGAACCGGAAGGAATCCAGCGCGGCTCCACCACGGCCCAGCGCAGCAGCAAGGCCACGGCGACCCACAGCAGCAGGGGCAGCAGCTGGCGTCGCAGGCTCTGCAGCGCTGATGCCGGCGCCAGGCTGGCTTCGGGCTCAGATGGGGAGGGGGACAAGCCGGTGGCAAGGATGGTGGCCCCATCCTGCTCCTGAGGGCGTGGACCTGGCTCGCCGCAATCTGGAGGCCTCCGTACGCCTGCTGCAGGCCCTGATGGCGGCCGGGCTGGAGCTGGTGGTGGTCTGCCCCGGCAGCCGCTCCGGTCCCCTCGCGGTGGCTGCGGGTCTGCTGGAGGGTCCGCGCCTGCGGCTGCGCACCGCGCTGGATGAGCGATCGGCGGCCTTTTTTGCCCTGGGCCATGGCCGGGCCTCGGGGCATGCCGCCGCCGTGATCACCACCTCCGGCACGGCGGTGGCCAACCTGCTGCCCGCTTGCGTGGAGGCCGATCTCGGCGCGATCCCGCTGCTGCTGATCAGCGCCGACCGTCCGCAGCGGCTCAAGGGCTGCGGTGCCAACCAGGCCGTCAACCAGGAGCAGTTTCTGCAGGCCAGCGTGCGCCTGCTGCTGCAGGGGCACGCTGAGGGGCTGGCGGCGATGGCCGCCGCGGATCTCGAGCAGCTGGCGGCCCAGGCGATGGCCGCCACGACGGTCTGCCCGGGGAGGCCTCCCGGGCCGGTGCATCTGAACCTGCCGATCGAGGAACCCCTGCACGGGGATGGGCCAGCCCTGGAGAGCGCCAGGGCTTTGGCGGTCCGGCTTGAGGCTGCGGAGCAGGGGCGGGACAGGGCCGGCGGGCCCCAGTCCGCTTTCGGTGGGCCTTGGAGTGAGACCCTGGCCAGGCCCCTGGGCGTTCCGCCGATCGGCAGCGGTGGCCTGGATCCCGATCAGCCCGGTCTGGTGGTGGCCGGGCCCTGGCGGGGACTGCCCCAGCACGGCCCGGCCTACCGCGAGGCCGTGGCGGCCTGGCAGCGGCGCAGCGGCTGGCCCCTGCTGGCCGATGGCCTCAGCGGTCTGCGGGGTTGGCCGGGCCTGGAGCTGGTGACCGTGGCGGATCTGCTGCCGGACCTCGCGCCTGCCGCGCTGTTGGCTCCCCAGGTGCTGCGGCTCGGCCCCCTGCCGGCCAGCCGGCGGCTGCAGCAGCTGCTGCGTCGCTGCGGTGGCCGGCAGTTGCTGATCACGGAAGGCGAGCCGCGCCACCTCGATCCGCTCGGCACGGCCTCGGGCCAGTGGCCGGCAGGGCTGGCCGCCTGGATCGCCCAGCTGCCCCCTGAGGCTTGCTGCGGAGCCCCGGGGTCCGCCAGCTTGGCCCTTGCCCGCCGCTGGAAGGCCCTGGAGCGACAGCTGCAGGCCGGGCTCGACACGGCCCTGGCCCCGCCGGCCTGGGGCGAGCCGGCCCTGGCGCGCCAGCTGAGCCGGCTGTTGCCGCCCTCCCTGCCGCTGGTGATCGCCAACAGCTCCCCCGTGCGCGATTGGGACAGCTTTGCCGCCGCCGCCGCTCCCTTCCGGGAGGTGTATGCCTTCCGCGGCGCCTCCGGCATCGACGGCACCCTGTCGCTGGCCTGCGGCGTGGCGGAGGCCGTTGGCGCGGCGGTGCTGCTCTGCGGCGATCTGGCCCTGCTGCACGACAGCAACGGCTGGCTGTGGCGGCGCCAGCTGGGCGGGCGGCTCACCGTGGTGCTGATCGACAACGGCGGCGGCGGCATCTTCGAGCAGCTGGCGATCCGTCCGCAGCAACCGGCGCCCCTGGATTTCGAGCGGCTGTTCGCCATGCCCCAGGCCGTGGACCCCCTCGCCCTGGCCGCAGCCCACGGCGTGCCCGGCCGGGAGGTGGCCGCCGCCGCCGAACTGCCCCTCGCCCTGAGCTGGGCCCTGGAGCAACCGCTGGCCCTGCTGCGGCTCTGCAGCGACCGCCGCCGCGACGCCGCCGCGCGGCAGGCCCTGCGCAGAATGGCCAGCGTCCCGGCCCCGCCCCCATGACCGCCGTTCCCGTGATCTGGCAAGAGGCTGGTCGCTACCAGGACATCCGCTTTGAGCTCTGCGACGAGGGCATCGCCCGCATCAGCATCGACCGGCCCCACAAGCGCAACGCCTTCCGGCCCCTCACCGTGCAGGAGCTCTGCGATGCCTTTGCCAGGGTGCGCGACAACCCCCGCATCGGCGTGGTGCTGTTCACCGGCGTCGGCCCGGCGGCCGATGGGGGCTGGGCCTTCTGCGCCGGCGGCGACCAGAGCGTGCGCGGTGATGGCGGCTACGTGGATGAGCAGGGCCTGCCCCGGCTCAACGTGCTCGACCTGCAGCGGCTGATCCGCAGCCTGCCGAAGGTGGTGATCGCCCTGGTGGCGGGCTATGCCATCGGCGGCGGCCAGGTGCTGCACCTGCTCTGCGACCTCTCGATCGCCGCCGAGAACGCCCGCTTCGGCCAGACCGGCCCGCGGGTGGGCAGCTTTGACGGCGGTTTCGGGGCCTCCTACCTCGCCCGGGTGGTGGGCCAGCGCAAGGCCCGCGAGATCTGGTTCCTGTGCCGCCAGTACGGCGCCGACCAGGCCCTGGCCATGGGGCTGGTGAATGCGGTGGTGCCGTTGGAGCAGCTGGAGGCCGAGGGCCTGGCCTGGGCCCGGGAGGTGCTGCAGCACAGCCCCACCGCCATCCGCTGCCTCAAGGCCGCCTTCAATGCCGAAACCGACGGCATGGCCGGGCTCCAGGAGCTGGCGGGCCAGGCCACCCACCTCTTCTACCGAACCGCCGAGGCCCAGGAGGGGCGTGATGCCTTCCTGGAGAAGCGCCCGCCGGACTTCTCCGGCTCCGCCTGGCTACCGTGAGCCCAAGCCGCCTGACCAGGCTATTGCGCCATCTGGCCCTGTCTGCCCTGGTCGGGGCTGGGCTGGCCGCCCTGCAGCCGCCAGGGGGCTGGGCTGCTCAGCTGGGCGCCGCGGTGGTGTCCGGGGAGCCGGGCCCGCAACGGGAGCTGGTGCTCGATCGGCGCCAGCGCCATGTGCGGGTGCTGGACGGCGGCCGGGAAGTGCGCCGCTTCCCCGTGGCGGTGGGTCGGCCCGGCTGGGAGACGCCGGTGGGCCGCTTTCAGGTGATCGAACTGGTGAAGGATCCGATCTGGGAGCATCCCGCCACAGGCCAGCGGGTGCCGCCCGGGCCCGCCAATCCCCTGGGCAGCCGTTGGATCGGCTTTCACCGCGACTGCCTGGGCCGCAGCGGCTTCAATGGCCGCGAGTACCTGGTGGTGGAGGGCTGCGTGAGCTCCGGCTTCCACGGCACCCCCAACCGCGACAGTGTCGGCCAGGCCGTCTCCCACGGCTGTGTGCGGCTGCTCGATGAGCATGCCAGGGAGCTCTACGAGCTGGTCAGCCTGGGCACCCCCGTCACCGTGTTGCCCTGACGGCACCCCCCCTAAAGTTGCGCCCTCCCTGGGCCGATCAGCATGCGGGTTCTGTTTGCAGCCGCTGAATGCGCCCCGCTGGTCAAGGTGGGGGGCATGGGGGATGTGGTGGGTTCGCTGCCGCCCGCCCTGGCGGCCCTCGGCCACGACGTGCGCATCATCCTGCCCGGCTATGGCCGGCTCTGGTCGCGTCTGCAGATCCCGGCTGAACCGGTGTGGCGGGGTCACACCATGGGCAACGATTTCGCGGTGTTCGAGGCCCGCCATCCCAGCAACGGCCTGCTGCTCTATCTGGTGGGCCATCCCGTGTTCGACGCCGAGCGCATCTACGGCGGCGAGGATGAGGATTGGCGCTTCACCTTCTTCGCCAGTGCCACGGCGGAATTCTGCTGGCACCACTGGAAGCCCCAGGTGCTGCACTGCCACGACTGGCACACGGGCATGCTGCCGGTGTGGATGCATCAGGACCCGGAAGTCAGCACGGTGTTCACCATCCATAACCTGCGCTATCAGGGCCCCTGGCGCTGGAAGCTGGACGGCATGACCTGGTGCCCCTGGTACATGCAGGGGGACCACACGATGGCGGCGGCGCTGCTCTATGCCGACCGCGTCAATGCCGTCTCACCCACCTACGCCAAGGAGATCCGCACGCCGCAGTACGGCGAGGCCTTGGATGGCCTGCTCAATTTCATCAGCGGCAAGCTGCGCGGCATCCTCAATGGCATCGACACCGAGGACTGGAACCCCGCCACCGATCCCACCCTGCCGGCCCGCTTCAGTGCCGCCGACCTGACCCCCCGGGCCGAGAACAAACAGGCCCTGCAGAAGCACTTCGGCCTGACGCCGAGTCCGCGCTCCTACCTGATGGGAGTTGTGACCCGGCTGGTGGATCAGAAGGGGGTGGATCTGCTGCTGCAGGTGGCTGATCGGGTGCTCGCCTACACCGACAGCCAGATCGTGGTGCTCGGCACGGGCGATCGAAACATCGAATCGGGCCTGTGGCAGATGGCGGCCCGCCATCCCGGCCGTTTCTCGGTGTTTCTCACCTACGACGACGCTCTGTCGCGGTTGATCTACGCCGGCAGTGATGCCTTCCTGATGCCCAGCCGCTTCGAGCCCTGCGGCATCAGCCAGATGCTGGCGATGCGCTACGGCTCGGTGCCCGTGGTGCGCATGGTGGGGGGTCTGGTGGACACCGTGCCCCCCAATGACCCCCTGGCCGGTACGGGCACGGGCTATGGCTTCGATCGCTTCGAGCCGATCGACTTCTATACCGCGATCGTGCGCTCCTGGGAGGCCTACCGCCACCAGCAGAGCTGGCAGGAGCTGCAGCGGCGCGGCATGGGCATGGACCTCAGCTGGGCCCGCTCCGCCCTCGCCTACGACGCCATGTATCGGGATGTCTGTGGCATCAAGGAGCCCACCCCGGAGGCCGCCGAGGTGGAGCGCTTTTCCCAGGGTCAGGATGCCGACCCCAGCCGCAAGGGACTGGCGGCCCTGCTGCGCCGCCGCTGAGTGAGATCCGCGTCCTTAGGGGGCAGTGGCTGTGGCCGGGTCCAGTCCTGACAGCGACGGCCCTGGGCGCGCTGATGCCGCGTCGGCCCTGCCGGCTCCGTACGTAGACCCCTGGCGGCTGCTGCGCCGCGATCTGCGGGCGGTGGCGGCCAGCACGCGCCTGCGGCTGCGGCAACTGGCGCGGCTGAATCGTCAGGGCGATCTGCCGTGTCCGTCCTTCTGGCCCGGCTCCTGGGCCGCCTGGTTCTGGCCCCTGATGCTGGCGGCGGCCCTGGGCGCCCTGCTCGGCCTGGCGGCCCTGCTGCTGCCGGCGCTGCCCTGGTCGCGAAGTCCCGCAGCCGCGCCGGTCCAGTCCCCCACCTCGGTGAATGGCGGTGCGACAGCTGGGGATGGCTCCGCCGAAGCTGGGGATGGCTCTGCCGCTGAGTCCCCGGCTGGCTCCTTGCCGCCCGGC
This sequence comes from Paraciimarium castrense LEGE 11436, assembly GCF_056633055.1. Taxonomy (NCBI): domain Bacteria; kingdom Bacillati; phylum Cyanobacteriota; class Cyanophyceae; order Synechococcales; family Prochlorococcaceae; genus Paraciimarium; species Paraciimarium castrense. The sequence continues at coordinate 246,607 of NZ_JBSJOW010000001.1, forward strand.
CTGGCGGCCGCGGGCAGCGAGCCTGGGCCGGGTGCGTCGCAGTCCAAGCCGCAGACCCCTCCCTTTCCCCCCTCGGCGCTGCCATCGCCTTTGGTGCCAGCGCCGGAAGGCCTCGCTCAGCCCTCCGTGCCTTCCGCCTCCGACAGCCTGCCGTCCCCCACCGAGAGTGCGGCGCCCTCCGCCGAGGACCCCCTGCTGGAGGCCTTCCAGGAGTCGACCCCCGAGGGGGATCTGGTGCTCCAGGTGGAGCCGGCGCCGGCGGCCCGTCTGCCCCAGCTCCAGCTTCAGCTGGACCGTGGCTGGGCGGCCCTGCCACAGGCGCAGCAGCAGCGGCTGGCTGATCGTTGGCAGCAGCACAGCCGGGAGCTGGACTACGACGCCCTGGAGTTGCGGGATCCGGAGGGCCGGCTGCTGGCCCGATCGGCCCGGGTGGGTTCAGGCATGATCCTGCTTTCCCCGCCCTGACCTGCGCCATGCCCCTGCGTCTCGCTGAGCTGGATGCGATCTGGGCAGAGCCCCGAGCTGCGGCCAGCGTCGTGAGCACCGACAGCCGCCGGCTCGAACCAGGCGGTCTGTTCCTGGCTCTGGTGGGCGAGCGCCACGATGGCCATGCCTTCGTTCAGCAGGCCATCGAGGCCGGCAGCCGGGCTGTCGTGGTGCAGGGCGACCGCCTCAGCTCTGAAGCACTCGCTGCCCTGGAGCAGGCCGCCGCTGAGCGCCGCTGCCAACTCTGGGTGGTGCCCGACAGCCTGGCGGCCTACCAGCAGCTGGCCCAGCACTGGCGCCGGAGGCTGCAGGCTCCGGTGGTGGCCGTGACCGGCTCCGCCGGCAAGACCGGCACCCGCGAGCTGATCCGGGCGGCGCTCGCCCCCCTGGGGCCGGTTCTGGCCTCCAGCGGCAACAACAACAACGACATCGGCGTTCCGCTCACCCTGCTGCAGGCCACCTCCGAGCACCGGGCGGTGGTGGTGGAGATGGGCATGCGCGGACTGGGGGAGATCGACCGGCTCAGCCGCTGCGCCGAGCCCGATGTGGCGGTGATCACCAACATCGGCACGGCCCACATCGGCCGGCTGGGCAGCCGCGAGGCCATCGGCCAGGCCAAGTGTGAGATCAGCTCCGGCCTGGGCCCCGGCGGCCTGATGGTGATTCCGGCCGGTGACCCTCTGCTGGATGCGGCCCTGGCCAGCAGCTGGTCGGGGCGGGTGGTGCGGGTCGCCCTGGCCGGAGAGGGCTTCGAGGCCGAGGCCCACTGGGTGGGCGAGCTGGATGAGGCGCAGGGGCTGCTGCGGCTCGATGGCCATCGGTTGACCCTGCCCCTCGAGGGCCGCCACCAGGCCCGCAACCTGATGCTGGCCCTGGCCGTGGCCCGCGAGCTGGGGGTGGGCCTCGATCGCCTCGAGCAGCTGAAGGTGGAACTGCCGGGTGGCCGCAGCAGGCGGCTGGAACGCGGCGGCGTGGTGCTTCTTGATGAGACCTACAACGCCTCGCCCGAGGCCGTGATCGCCTCCCTGGAGCTGCTCGCCCGCCACGGCACGGGCCGCCGCTTCGCGGTGCTGGGCACCATGCTGGAGCTCGGCGAGCAGAGCCTCAGCCTGCACCGCCAGGTGGCCCAGCGGGCGTTGGCCCTGGGGTTGGAGGGACTGCTGATTGTGGATGGCGGCCAGGAGGGGGCTGCAATGGAGGCGGCTGCCCATGGCCTGGGCCGGCTGGCCAGGGTGAGCAGCCCGGAGGCGGCCGCCGCCGAGCTGAGCGGCTGGCTGGCTCCTGGCGACACCGTGCTGTTCAAGGCCAGCCGCGGGGTGGCCCTGGAGCGGGCGTTCCCCCTGCTGCTGGAGCCGGAGAGCAGCTGAGCCTTCGCCGCCTGAGCCTTCGCCTTCAGCCCTGGGGGCCAGCCCAGTTCTCCTTCACCAGCTGGCGGGCGCGACCCAGCGCCAGGGCGCCGGAGGGCACGTTGCGGGTGAGGGTGGAGCCGGCGCCCACGGTCACGTTCTCGCCCAGCTGGATCGGCGCCACCAGCACCGAGTTGGCGCCGGTCTTGCTGCCCGCCCCGATCACGGTGCGGTGCTTGCGCACGCCGTCGTAGTTGGCGGTGATCGTGCCGGCCCCCACATTCACCCCGGCACCCAGGTCGGCGTCGCCGATGTAGCTGAGGTGGTTCACCTTCACGTGGCAGGCCAGGCTGCTGTTCTTGACCTCCACGAAGTTGCCCAGGTGGCAGTGCTCCCCGAGGTTCGAGCCCGGCCGCACCTGGGCGTAGGGGCCGATCGAGCAGCCGGCCCCCACCACCGCGTCGCGCACCACGCTGTAGAGCACCTCCACCCCAGCCCCGAGGCGGGCGTTCTCCAGCAGGCAGCCTGGGCCGATCCGGCAGCCCGAGCCAACTTCGGTGTGGCCGCGGAAATGGCACTGGGGCTCCACCACCACATCCCGCCCGAAGCGGCTGCCCTCGCTGAGGGTGCAGCTGGAAGGATCCACGAAGCTCACCCCCTCCGCCATCCAGTGGCGCCGCAGCCGCTCCTGCAGCACCGCCTCGCACTGGGCCAGCTGGATCCGGTCGTTGATGCCGTTGATCTCGGCCGCGTCGGCCACCTCCAGGTGCGTGGCCGACTCCAGCATCGCCACGGTGTCGGTGAGGTAGAGCTCGCCCTGGTCGTTGTCGCTGCTGAGCCTGGGCAGCACCGCCGCCAGCTGGGCCCAGTTGAAGCAGTAGATGCCGGCGTTGATCAGGGGATTGAGGCGCTGCTCGGGGCTGCAGTCGCGATGCTCGACGATGGCGCTCACCCGCCCGGAGGCATCGGCCATCACCCGGCCGTAGCCACTGGGGTCGTCCAGCCGGGCCGTGAGCAGGGTCACGCCGGCGCCCCTGCTGCGGTGCTGCTCCAGCAGCGCCTCCAGGGTCTCCGGCCGCAGCAGGGGCACATCCCCGTTCAGCACCAGCAGGTCGCCGCTGAACCCCTGCAGGGGCTCCAGCAGTTGCTGCACCGCATGGCCGGTGCCGTTCTGGGGCTGCTGCAGCACGAACTCGAGGCCTTCCAGCGCCGCCAGGGAGGCCTCCACCCGTTCCGCCTGGTGACCCACGATCAGCAGCTGTCTCTCGGGGCCCAGGTGCCGGCAGCTGCCCAGCACCCGCTCCACCAGCGTGGCCCCGGCCAGCGGCTGCAGCACCTTGGGCAGCTCGCTCTTCATCCGTGTGCCCTTCCCAGCGGCCAGCACGGCAACGGCGAGCATGGGCGTAAGCAACGGCTGGCGGGAATCTACGTGGGCCCAACCACGCCGTTGCGGCGGGGATGGTCCAGGCCCCAGCGGCGCCGCCAGGCCCCCGTGCTGCTGCGGCCTGTCCGGGCCTGGGCCTGGAGCCGGCTGGCCTGGATCTCTGTGGCGCCGGCCCGAGCGGAGGGGTCGCGGTAGGGCTCACCTGCCCTGGTGAGCAGGTGCTCTTCCTCCATGGCGCTGAGGGGGCGAAGCAGGGTGCTCGGGGCCAGGGGGCGGGGGCCTGCCACCGTGCCCCCACTCCAGCGGGGCCGCAGGCCTGGAGCCCCTGCGGGGGCCTGGAGTGCAGCGAGCTCAAGGCCGGCGTCCCGCAGACTGCCCCTCGCGGCTGCTGCTGAGCAGTACGTGAGCAGCCTGCCGCCTGGGGCCAGCAGGCGGGCCAGCCGCCCCAGGAAGTCCTGGCTCCAGAGCTGGGGGCAGTGCCGGGGAGAGAAGGGGTCGAGCAGCACCAGATCACAGCGGCCCCGCAGCCAAGGCTCCAGGCCCACCAGCTGCTGGCGGGCATCGCCCCAGAGGATCCGCCCGGGCCAGCCGGCCTCACCCCGCAACACCTGGCCCAGCTGCTGCAGGGTGGAGGGCCGCCACTGGGCACAGAAGCCAGGATCGGCCAGAGCGAGCTGCAGCGGCCGCGGGTCCTGCTCCAGTCCCCACCAGCGCAGCGTCAGGTCCCGCTCCGCCGCGGCTTCCAGCAGAACGGCGCTGTTGTAGCCCAGCCCCACCCCAACATCGAGCACCCGCAGCTCGGCGCCGGCCGCGTAGCGCTGCAGCTCGGCCGGCCCCAGGTAGGTGTGGTCCGCCTCCCAGCGGGCACCAGCCGGGCTGTGGAAGCCCTCACCGAACGCACCGCTGTGCAGGCTGAAGCTGCCGTCGGCCCCGGCCGCTGGCCTAAGCGCTGAGGCGTTGCAGGTCATCCCAGAAGCCGGGGTAGGACACGGCCGCCGCCTCGGGCCGGTGCAGCAGGCTGTCGCCGCTGGCGAGTCGGCTGGCCACCGCCAGGCTCATGGCCACCCGGTGGTCGGTCTCGCTGTCGAGCTCGGCCCCGTGCAGCGGCACACCGCCAATGATCGCCAGGCCGTCGTCAAAGGCCTCGATGCGGGCCCCCATCGCCCCCAGCTGACGGGTCATCACGGCCAGCCGGTCGGTCTCCTTCACCCGCAGCTCGGCGGCATCGCGGATACGGCTGATGCCCTCGGCGCAGCAGGCGGCCACCGCCAGGACCGGAATTTCATCCACCAGCCGCGGCACCAGGTCGCCGCCGATGTCAAAGGCCTGCAGTGGACCATGGCTCACCCGCAGATCCCCCACCGGTTCCCCGGCCACAGTGCGCCGCTGCAGCACCTCCAGCCGGGCCCCCATCTGCTCCAGCACGTCCAGGATGCCGGTGCGGCTGGGGTTGAGGCCCACGTTCTCCACCGTGAGCTCGGCACCGGGGATCACGGCAGCGGCCACCAGCCAGAAGGCCGCCGAGCTGATGTCGCCTGGCACCACCACGTGCTGCCCCGTCAGGCTGGCTCCCGGCCGCACGGTGACGCAGGTGCGCGCCTCCCCGCCCACCTCCAGATCGGCCCCGAAGGCCCGCAGCATGCGCTCGCTGTGGTCGCGGCTCTGGGCCGGTTCGATCACCGTGGTGTCGCCCCTGGCCGTGAGCGCCGCCAGCAGGATGGCGCTCTTCACCTGGGCCGAGGCCACCGGGGTGTGCAGGGTGCTGCCCTGGAGCGAGCGGCCCAGCACGGCCAGGGGCGCGAAGTTGCCGCCGCTGCGGCCATGGATCGAGGCCCCCATCGCGGTCAGGGGGTCGCCCACGCGCCGCATCGGCCTGCCCCGCAGGGAGCCATCGCCGTTGAGCACGAAGTGGCGCCCCTGCCGGCCGGCCAGCAGGCCCAGCATCAGCCGCATGGTGGTGCCGGAGTTGCCGCACTCGAGCACCTCAGCGGGCTCCTGCAGCCCATCGAGCCCCACCCCCTGCACCCGCACCAGCTGGCCCGCGGCGATCGGCGACACCTCCACGCCCATGGCCCGCAGGCACGCCGCCGTGCTGAGCGGGTCTTCGGCCGGCAGCAGGCCCTCGATGCGGGTCTCACCGCCGGCGATGGCGCCGAACAGCAGGGCCCGGTGCGAGATCGACTTGTCCCCCGGCACCCGCACGCTGCCGCGCAGGCGGCCTCCGGCCGGCAGGGGGAGCGGCGTGCTGCTGGAGAGCTGGACCAAGGCGGCGGCTTCGCGTTGCCGTGATCCTATGGAGCGCGCCCGCTCAGCCCAGCAGCAGACCGGCCTCGCCGTCGCGGCAGGCCTCGGCACTGCGCAGGTCGAACAGCAGCTCCTCCAGGCTCAGCTCCAGCAGCGCCCGGGTCACGGCCCGCTGCAGCCGGGCCTCCAGGGCCCGGGTCACCTGGTCAGCGGCGGAGCCACCGCTCTCGGCAGAGGGGCTGGAGGGTCCCTGCACGGCGGCGATCACCTCCTGCACGCCGATCTGATGGGGCGGTCGGGCCAGGCGGTAGCCCCCCAGGCGGCCGCGCCGCGCCTGCAGCAGGCCGGCCCGGCGCAGCCTCAGCAGCAGCTGCTCCAGCATCGGCTCGGCCAGCTGCTGGGCCTCGGCCAGCTCCCTGGTGGAGCGCCAGCGCTCCGGAGCCTCAGCCAGTTCCAGCAGGGCCCGCAGGGCATCGGTGCTGCCCTTGCTCAGCATCAGCCGCCCAGGCCGGCCTGGCTGAGTCGCTCCAGCACGTGTTCGAGGGTGTAGCCGAACAGGGCGGGGTCCGCCTGCTGGCTGCCCACATCCCCCAGCCCCAGCTCCTGCCAGCGGCCGTCGAGGCGGGCCTCCAGCTCGGCAGGGCGCTGCAGGGGCTCGCCCCAGGGGTGGCGCTTCTCCGGGCCCACCTTGGTGGTGGCATCGATGGCCAGGCGACCGCCCAGGCCCAGCCGCTCGCTGGCGAAGTCGAGGCTGTCGAAGGGCGTGTCGCCCAGCACGAACAGATCCCGCTGGGGATCCACCAGGGCGCTGATGGCCCAGATCACCTGGCGGGGATCGCGGATGTTGATCGCCTTGTCCACCACCACCACGAACTTCGTGTAGGTGAACTGGGGCAGGGCCGTCCAGAAGGCCATCGCCGCCCGCTTCGCCTGACCGGGGTAAGCCTTGTCGATGGCGATCACGGCCAGCTTGTAGCTGAGCCCCTCCATCGGCAGGAAGAAATCGACGATCTCCGGGATCTGCTGCCGCAGGATCGGCGTGTAGATGCGGTTCAGGGCGATGGCCAGCATGGCGTCCTCCTTGGGGGGACGGCCGCTGAAGGTGGTGAAGTAGATCGGCTGGCGGCGCTGGGTGACGCACTGGAAGCGCACCAGCGGCGAGGGCTCCTCGCCGCCGTAGAAGCCCATGTGATCCCCGAAGGGTCCATCGGCCAGCTCCTCACCCGGGGTGATCGTGCCCTCCAGCACCACTTCGCTGTGGCTGGGCACCTCGAGGTTCACCGTCTTGCATTTGGCCAGCCGCACTCCCTCGCCGGCGTAGATGCCCGCGAACAGCCATTCGCTCAGCTGCACCGGGATCGGCGTGGCCGCCGCCATCACCAGCAGGGGGTGCACGCCGATGGCGATGGCGATCTCCAGCTTCCTGCCCAGGGCCGCCGCCTTGCGCAGGTGGCGGGCACCGCCGCGCACGCTCAGCCAGTGCACGGTCATGGAGTTGATCGACTGCTGCTGCAGCCGGTAGACGCCCACGTTGGGGGTGCCGGTTTCGGGGTCCTTGGTGATCACCAGCCCCAGGGTGATGATCCGGCCGGCATCGCCCGGCCAGGGGCGCAGCATCGGGATGGCATCGAGGTTCACGTCCTCGCCCTTGAACACCTGCTGCTGGCAGGGGGGCAGCAGGTCGAGGTCGGGGCGGGCCTTGACCACGTCCCAGAGCACCCCGCCGAAGCGGGTGGCCTCGCGCAGGCCCTTGGGCGGCCTGGGTTGCTGCAGCAGGGCCAGGCGCTCGCCCAGGGCCTCCAGCTCTTCGGGGCGCTCCATGCCCATGCTCCACAGCACCCGCTCCTGGGTGCCGAGCAGGTTGATGGCCACCGGCATCGAGGAGCCCAGCACGTTCTCGAACAGCAGGGCAGGCCCGCCGCAGCTCAGCACCCGATCGGAGATCGCCGCCAGCTCCAGGTCCGGGTCCACGGGGGCCTGGATGCGCCGCAGCTGCTGGCGGCTCTCCAGCAGCTCCAGGAAACCGCGCAGGTCGCGGCGGTGGCGGCGACGGGTGACGGGGGCAGCCTCGGTGGCGGTCATCGCGGAGAGGGGATGGGTGAAATCGAGTCGCTGCACGCCAGGGCGCGCCGGCCGATGCACTGTGCCGCAATCACTCCCGCCGCTGCGGCCCCTGGCCTGCGGGGCACGCTCCCTACTCTGAGGCCGACAGCGGTGCCGCCTTCGTGCAGATCTCCTACTACCCCACATCCGAGTGCGTGCCCCCCGTGGCCGCCGCGGCCGAGGGCGGGCCCCAGGCCGCCGTGGTGATCGATGTGCTGCGCGCCACCACCACCATCGCCTGGTCGCTGCAGAACGGCGCCGAGGCGATCGAGGCCTTCGCCGATCTGGAGGCCCTGGACCGGGCCGCCGCCGCCTGGCCCCCCGCGCAAACCCTGCGGGCCGGGGAGCGGGGCGGCCAGCGCGTCGCGGGCTACGACCTGGGCAATTCCCCCCTTGCGGTGACCGCCGAGCGGGTGGCCGGCAAGCGCATCTTCATGAGCACCACCAACGGCACCCGTTCGCTGCAGGCGGTGCGCGCAGTGCCCCTGCTGGTCACCGCCTGCCTGCCGAACCGCACCGCCGTGGCCCGCCGGCTGCTGGAGGCCGGCGTGGAGCGGGTGTGGATCGTCGGCAGCGGTTGGGAGGGCGACTACTCCCTGGAGGACAGCCTGGCGGCGGGGGCCGTGGCCTCGGCCGCCATCGAGCTGGCGGTGGCCCCCCACCGGGGGGTGGACCTGGGCAATGACGAGATGCTGGCCGCCCTGGCCCTCTGGCAGCAGTGGCACAGCGACCCTGAAACCTGCCTGCGGGCGGCCAGCCACGGCAAGCGACTGATCGCCCTGGGCGACCACGACGCCGATTTCGCCTGCTGCAGCGCTTTGGACACCCTCACGATCGTGCCGACCCAGAGCGAGCCCGGCGTGCTCAGAGCCGGCTGAGGGGGAGGCCCTTACAGTGCGGCGGATCTTTTTTGGCATCAGGTGAGCAGTTATCTGGCGGCAGCGGTGCAGCTCACCAGCACTCCGGTCCCGGACGACAATTTTGCCGCCGCCGAGGAACAGATCGAGCTGGCCGCCCGCCGTGGGGCCGAGCTGGTGGGTCTGCCCGAGAACTTCGCCTTCATGGGAGACGACGAGCTGCGCCTGGAGCTGGCGCCCAGCCTGGGGGAGCGCTGCAGCAGCTTTCTGGTGACCATGGCGCGCCGCTACCAGGTGACCCTGCTGGGTGGGGGCTTCCCCGTGCCCGCCGGGGACGGCCAGACCCTGAACCGGGCTGAACTGGTGGGCACCGAAGGCCAGCTGCTGGCCCGCTACGACAAGATCCACCTCTTCGATGTGGATCTCCCCGACGGCAACACCTACCGGGAGTCGGCCACGGTGCGTCCCGGCACCGAGCTGCCGCCGGTGGCGGTGGTGCCCGGCCTGGGCCGCATCGGCATCTCCATCTGTTACGACGTGCGCTTCCCTGAGCTCTACCGCCATCTGGCCGGGGCCGGGGCCGATGTGCTGATGGTGCCGGCCGCCTTCACGGCCTTCACCGGCAAGGACCACTGGCAGGTGCTGCTGCAGGCCAGGGCGATCGAAAACACCGCCTACGTGGTGGCCCCGGCCCAGACGGGCCACCACTACGGCCGCCGCCAGAGCCATGGCCATGCCCTGGTGATCGACCCCTGGGGCACGGTGCTGGCCGATGCCGGCGATGCTCCCGGCCTGGCGGTCGCGCCGGTTGACCCACGCCATGGCGAGCGGGTGCGGGCTCAGATGCCGAGCCTGCAGCACCGGCGTCCGGCCCTGTTCTGAGTGGCTGCCCCCATGCCACAGAGAGGCCCCGGCAGCGCAGGGTCCCCCCGCCGCCTCGGCCTGCTGCGGGGGCTGCTGGCCGTCGCGCTGGTGCTGGCCGATCTGCCGGCCCTGGCCTCGAGCCTGGCCGCCTGGCGGATCACGCGCCAGGGGGCCCTGGAGCTGCGCACCAGCCCCAATGTGAGGCTGCAGGCCTTCTTTGAAGACGGCACACGGCTGCGGGGCCCGCGGGTGTGGGTGGATCTGCCCGGGGCGCCGTCGCGCACCCGCTCGATCCGCGGCAGTGGCGATGTGCGCGAGGTGCGGATCGGCAAGCCCACGCCCACCACCACCCGGATCGTGGTGGAGTTCAGGCCTGGAACCGAGCTCGACCCTGCGGACCTGCGCCTGGTGGGCACCGCCTCGGACCGCTGGAGGCTGGAGTTCAAGGGCCTGAGCCGGCCGGTGCTGCTGGGCCTGGGCGAGGGTGATGTGGACAGCCGCACCCCCATCGCCGCCGGGCCTGGCCCCAGCTTCCCCACCGCCAGCACGCCCCTCTCCGCCGATGGCCTGCCCGTGGTGCCCCGGGGCCGCTTCCGGGTGGTGATCGACCCCGGACACGGCGGCCCTGATCCAGGCGCCGTGGGCATCCGCGGCCTGCGCGAGACCGACGTCGTGCTCGACGTGTCGCTGCAGGTGGCCCGGCTGCTGCAGGCCCGCGGCGTCAATGTGGTGATGACCCGCACCTCGGACGTGGATGTGGACCTGCCGCCGCGGGTGGCCCTGGCCAACCGGGTGGGTGCCGATGCGTTCGTGAGCATCCACGCCAACGCCCTGAGCATGGCCCGCCCGGATGTGAACGGCGTTGAGACCTTCTATTTCTCCGGGGGGCAGTCGCTGCGCCTGGCGCGGGCGCTGCAGGCCCAGATGATGTCTGTGTCACCGGGCTCACCGGATCGGGGCGTCAAGGCCGGCCGCTTCTTCGTGATCCGCCGCACCGTGATGCCGGCCTCCCTGGTGGAGATGGGCTTCGTCACCGGAGCTTTCGACGCGCCGCGCCTGGCCGATCCCTCCCATCGCCGCCGCCTCGCCATGGCGTTGGCCACCGGCATCCTGCAGTTCCTGGGGGGGCGCTGATGGAGCTGCTCGTGGGCCTGTTCGACAGTGGCGTCGGTGGGCTCACGGTCCTGCGCCGGGTCACGGAACGGCATCCCCACTCCCGTTGCCTCTACCTCGGGGACACGGCCCGGGTGCCCTACGGCAGCCGCAGCCCGGAGGAGATCCGTCAGATCGCCGCCGAGGTGGTTCAGTGGCTGCGGGCCGAGGACGTGGGTGTTCTGGTGATGGCCTGCAACACCTGCAACGCCCTGGCCCTCGACGTGGCCGTTTCCGAGGCCGCCGTGCCGGTGCTGGGCCTGATTGACAGCGTGGCCGCCGTGATCAGCAGTGATCGGGTGGGGGTGCTGGCCACCCCCGCCACCGCCGCCAGCGGCGCCTACCGCCGGGCCATCCATGCCAGTCGGCCGATGGCGACGGTCACCGAGGTGGGCTGCCCGGAGTTCGTGGGCCTGATCGAGGCCGGCCACCGCGATTCCGATGCCCTGCGTCGGGTGGCCCGGACCTACCTGGCACCGCTGCTGGCCGCCGAGGTGGACACGGTGGTGCTGGGCTGCAGCCACTACCCGCTGCTGCGGCCGCTGCTCACCGAGCTGCTCCCGGCTGGGGTGGAACTGGTGGACCCTGCCCTGGCGGTGGTGGAGCGGCTCGGCCCCCTGCTCGGCAGCCTCGGTGAATCGCCGGAGGTGGAGCGCCGCGCCGAGTTGGTGCTGCCCCTGGAGCAGCGCTCCCGGCTCTGCGTCACCGGCTGCCCGGACACCTTCGCCGCCGGCGCCGAAGACTGGCTCGGCCATCGCCCCGCCGTGGAGCGGGTGGACCTGCGGACGGCAGCACGCGCCTTCTAGGATCGCGACACGGCGGAGGTGATGTGGCAACGGTTGCAGAGCTGCTCCAGCCGGTGGAGGCCGATCTCGACACCCTGCTCTCGGATCTGCGCAGCCTGATCGGGGCGGGGCATCCCATTCTTCAAGCGGCGGCCGAGCACCTGTTCGCCGCGGGCGGCAAGCGCCTGCGGCCGGGCATCGTGCTGCTGTTGTCCCGGGCCGTGGCCCCGGACGGAGAGCTCACGCCCCGGCACCGGCGGCTGGCTGAGATCACCGAAATGATCCACACCGCCTCCCTCGTCCACGATGACGTGGTGGACGAGGCGGCCACCCGCCGCGGCGTGGACACCGTGCACAGCCGCTTCAACTACCGGGTGGCGGTGCTGGCGGGAGACTTCCTCTTCGCCCAGGCCAGCTGGCACCTCGCCAACCTCGACGACCTCGACGTGGTGAAGCTGCTCAGCCGGGTGATCATGGATCTGGCCGATGGCGAGGTGAAGCAGGGCCTGTTCCGCTACGACACCACCCAGAGCTTCGAGAGCTACCTCGAGAAGAGCTACTGCAAGACGGCCTCACTGATCGCCAACAGTGCCCGGGCTGCCGGGGTGCTTTCGGCTCTGCCCGCCAGCCACCTGGACGATCTCTACCGCTTCGGCCGCCAGCTCGGCCTGGCCTTCCAGGTGGTGGACGACATCCTCGACTTCACCGGCAGCGATCAGCAGCTGGGCAAACCCGCCGCCAGCGACCTCGCCTCCGGCTACCTCACGGCACCGGTGCTCTACGCCCTGCAGGAACGGCCGGCCCTGGCGGGGTTGATCGAGCGCGAGTTCTCTGAGCACGGCGATCTGGAGCAGGCCCTGGACCTGGTGCGAGGCTGCGAGGCCATCCCCCGCTCCCGCGCCCTGGCCGAGCAGTTTGCGCGGGAGGCGGCCGAGTCGATTGGCTGGCTGGCCCCGTCTGAACCTCGCAGTGCCCTGCGGGCCCTGCCGGATTTTGTGCTCAGCCGGCTCTACTGACCCCCCTGCCCAGCTACCCGAGCAGCACCTCATCGAGTGAGCTCAGGCACTGCACGCCGGCTGGGTAGTGATCCCTGCGGGCCCCGTCGGGCAGCAGCACATACACCTGGCAGCCAGCCGCCAGGGCCGCCTGACTGCCGGCCAGGGAGTCCTCGAAGGCCCAGCAGTCGCGGCTGGGCACCCCCAGCCGCCGCGCTGCCATCAGGAACGGATCGGGAGCCGGCTTGCCGGCCCTGAGCTCGGGATCGTCGCCGTAGACGCAGGCCTCCATCGTGCCGAGCCAGCCATGGGCGGCGCATTTGAGCGCCACGGAAGCTTCGGCGCTGCTGGTCACCAGCGCCATGGGGATCGCCCGGTCGCGGCAGCGCTGCAACAACTCGGGGGCTCCCTGGATCGGAGGCGCTTGTATCAGCAGGGCCTCTGCGATCGGCTGGCGCACGGCCAGCAGTTCGGCCATGCCGGGTTTGGCCCCTGGGCTGGCGCAGGGGCTGGCGCTGATCCAGGCGCACACCTGCTCGGCGCAGTCCAGGCGCCGCCGCCCCCGCAGGCTGGTGAGCTCGGCGGCGCTCAGGGGGCGGCCGAAGCGGCTGGCGGCCTCCTGCCAGGCCCTGGCATGGAGCGGTTCGGTGTCGAGCAGGAGCCCGTCGAGATCGAACAGACAGGCCGCGGGGCGCTTCATGGCGCCATTCTCTCAGGGGCGGTGACCGCATGGGGCTGGCGCTGACTCGCGGAACGCCACGGCGAACCGCTCCGGCCGGCCGCAGGCCTCGGGATGGAGCCAGGTCCAGCGGGTCCAGATCTGCAGATAGAGCTGGGTGTCCGCCGGACCCTCGGCCCAGTTGCTGCCGAGATAGTGCCCCCAGACCACCGGGGCCGGGCCAGTCCGGGAGGAATGGGCTGGGCTCCTGGCCAGCTCGCTCCAGTGAAGGATTGGCCTGCCGTTGTAGGTGAACACGGGCTGGAGACCCTCCACCGCCCCCCGATCCACCCGGAACCACACCTTCTTGCTGGTGCGGAGGTACCAGAACCCCCAGGCACGCCCGGTCACAGCATGGTTGCCGGGGGTGGAGTAGACGGTGCCCCGGACCTGTGTCAGGCGGTCACCGGCACCAGGGCTGGTTCCTGCAGCGGCCAGTGGGTGTTCCTCTCTATCGGGACGTCGCAGCTCAGAATGCATCCCTGACTGCTGCCATGGCGATGTCTGAGGCCACGATCGAATCCGTGCTCCACGAAGATCGCGTCTTTGCGCCGCCGGCGGAGCTGGCCGCCACCGCCGGGATCGGCTCCATGCAGGCCTACCGCGACCTGGTGGCCGAGGTGGAGGCCGACCCCGATGGCTTCTGGGGCCGGCAGGCCCGGCAGCACCTGCACTGGTTCGAGCCGTTCCACACGGTGCTCGACTGGAGCGATCCGCCCTTTGCCCGCTGGTTCGAGGGCGGCCGCACCAACCTCAGCTACAACTGCCTCGACCGCCACCTGGCGGGGCCCCGGGCCGACAAGACGGCCCTGATCTGGGAGGGGGAACCCGGCGATACCCGCCGCTTCAGCTACCGCGAGCTGCATGGGGCGGTGTGCCAGGCGGCCAATGCCCTCAAGGCCCTCGGCATCGGCAAGGGTGACCTGGTGGCCCTTTACATGCCGATGGTGCCGGAGGCGGCCATCGCCATGCTGGCCTGCGCTCGCATCGGGGCACCCCATTCGGTGGTGTTCGGGGGGTTCTCGGCCGAGGCCCTGCGCGACCGGCTGATCGACGGCGACGTGAAGCTGGTGATCACCGCCGACGGCGGCTTCCGCAAGGACAAGCCCGTGGCCCTCAAGCCGGCGGTGGATGCGGCCCTGGCAGGCGGTGCGGCCCCCAGCGTTGAGCACGTGCTGGTGGTGCGGCGCACGGGCGAGAACTGCGCCATGGAGCCGGGGCGGGATGGGTGGTGGCAGGAGCTGGTGGATTCCCAGGCCGACAGCTGCCCGGCCGAGCCGATGGCCAGTGAAGACCGGTTGTTCGTGCTCTACACCTCCGGCTCCACCGGCAAGCCCAAGGGCGTGGTGCACACCACCGCCGGCTACAACCTCTGGGCCCACCTCACCTTCCAGTGGATCTTCGACCTGCGCGAGGACGACATCCACTGGTGCACCGCCGATGTGGGCTGGATCACCGGCCACAGCTACATCGTCTACGGGCCCCTCTCCAACGGCGCCACCACGGTGATGTACGAAGGGGCACCGCGCCCTTCCAAGCCGGGTGCCTTCTGGGAGGTGATCCAGAAGCACCGGGTGACCCTCTTTTACACGGCCCCCACGGCGATCCGGGCCTTCATGAAGAGCGGACGCGAGGTGCCTGATCAGCACGACATGAGCAGCCTCAGGATCCTCGGCACGGTGGGCGAGCCGATCAACCCCGAGGCCTGGATGTGGTATCGGGAGGTGATCGGCGGCAACCGCTGCCCGGTGGTGGACACCTGGTGGCAGACCGAGACCGGTGGGGTGATGGTGAGCCCGCTGCCGGGGGCCACCCCCACCAAGCCCGGCTCCTGCACCCTGCCCCTGCCGGGCATCGTGGCCGATGTGGTGGACCATGAGGGGGTGTCTCAGCCCGCCGATGCCGGCGGCTACCTGGCGGTGCGGCGCCCCTGGCCTGGGATGATGCGCACGGTCCACGGCGACCCGGAGCGCTTCCGCAGGAGCTACTGGGAGGAGATCCGCCCGGCCGACGGCTCCTGGCTTTACTTCGCTGGCGACGGTGCCCGCCGCGATGCCGACGGCTACTTCTGGGTGATGGGCCGCGTCGATGACGTGATCAATGTGAGCGGTCACCGCCTGGGCACGATGGAGATCGAATCGGCCCTGGTGAGCCATCCGGCCGTGGCGGAAGCCGCCGTGGTGGGCCGGCCCGACGACCTCAAGGGCGAGGGCGTGGTGGCCTTCGTGACCCTCGAAAGCGGGCGCGCCGGCGACCAGGCCCTGGTGGCTGAGCTGCGCGCCCACGTGGGCCAGGAAATCGGCCCGATCGCCCGCCCCGATGACATCCGCTTCAGCGATGCCCTGCCCAAGACCCGCAGCGGCAAGATCATGCGGCGCATCCTGCGCTCCCTGGCGGCGGGCCAGGAGGTGAGTGGCGACACCTCCACCCTGGAGGACCGCTCCGTGCTCGATCAGCTGCGGGTGTGAGGCCATGGGTCGCTTTGGCCCAGGGCCCGGGGCCTGAAGCCGCCGGCCGCGTGCGCGTTCAGCTGCACCAGCGCCTGGAGTGACGGCTCTATGACCGCATTCCCGGCTGCGGCCCGATCCGCAGCCTGCTGCCCCGCCCCCGGAACCCCTGGACTGACGGGGTCTTCAGCTGCGGCCCACGCCAGGGGCGCATGCCTCGCTCCAGCTGCTGATCTGCCCCGCCAGCCGCTCCATGCCCCGCTGGCGGGCTGGATCATCGGCCCAGGCCCCGAGGACCTGCTTGCGCAGGCCGCCGCTGGCCGGCGTCAGGTGGTCGCCCGGCAGTTCCAGCAGAGTCGAGTCGTCGCCGGGACGGGCCTGCAACACCCCCAGCAGGCGGCTGCTCTGGTCGATGCCATCGCGGCTGAAGCGCACCAGCAGGTTGTGGGGCTGCAGGTAGGTGGCGCTGATCTGGCGCAGCGTCTCCTCCGGTGAGGGGCTGAACTCACTGCGAAAGCGCAGCTGCTGGCCCAGTTCGGCCAGCAGCGGCACGGAGCGCTCCGCTGAGAAGTTGTTGAAGCTCAGGGCCACCAGGGCGGCGTTGCGGCGGCCGCCATCCGGTGCCAGCAGGTGCAGCTTGCAGCCGAGGCTGTGGCCCAGGCGCAGCACGGGCCGCTGGGCCGCCGCCGCCGATTCGAGCAGGGCGCCGTCGCCGGCCCGGCTGAGCCGGAACTGCCGCCAGGCCTCATTGGCCTGGGCCTGGTGGTCGAAGCCCGGCACATAGCTCCAGGCATGCACCCGCCAGCCCTGGGCGGCCAGGGCCTCCAGCAGACGGCGGTAACTGAGCTGGGGGCTGGCTGCCAGGTAGCTGCCGCCGATGAATTCGATCAGCCCCCGGGGGCTGCCCGGCGGCTCCACGCACCAGAGCTTGTCCCGTTGTTGCCAGGGCGCCATGGCGCTCGCTCCGCGTCGGTGGTGGGCTCTCAGGTCGCCTGCAGCGCCTGCAGGGCCTGGAGGGCCTCACGGCGATGGGCTGGGCCGTCGAGGAGGTTGTTGAACTGGTGGCGGATCACCCCCGCCGCATCGATCACATAGGTGACCCGTCCGGGCAGCAGGCCCAGCACGCTGGGCACCCCGAAGGCCTTGCGAAGGGCATTGCCCCGATCCACCAGCAGCGGGTAGGGGAGGTGATGGCGCTGGGCGAAGCGGCTGTGGCTGGCGGCGTCATCGCCACTGACCCCCCAGACCTCGGCGCCGAGGGCCTGCAGGTCGGCGAAGCTGTCGCGGAAGGCGCAGGCCTCCATGGTGCAGCCAGGGGTGTCGTCCTTGGGGTAGAAGAACAGCACCAGGGCCCGGCCGCCCAGCTGGTCGCTGCGCCGCTCGCAGCCGCTCTGGTCTGGGAGGGCGATCAGGGGGGCCCGATCGCCGACGGCAACACCCATGGTCAGCAGTCGTGGTGCCCAGACCCTAAGCAGGGGCAGGGGCTGGTCGCTTGCCGGGGCTGGGAGGATGGAGGGGCGCGACCGCCAGCCCTGTGAGTGGTATCCCTCCGGAACAGGACAGCCTGTGGCAGCAGCAGGATCTGCTGGGGAGTCTGCTGGCTGCTCCTGAGGCCGAGCTGCAACTGGTGCCGAGCGCTGCCTCCGAATCTGCACCTGAATCTGCACCTGAACCTGCTGCTGAAGCCGACCCTGAATCGCATCCGCGCCCGCCATTGGATCTGCAGCAGGATGGAGGGCCTTCAGGGAAACAGCGGGCTGTGCCTGAGTTCCTGCTGATCCTCGACACCGAAACCAGCGGGCTGGATCCCCGCGAGCACGTCTGTCTGGAGGTGGGGGCCATCCTGTTTCACGTGAGCGGTCGGGCGGTGCTCAGCCAGGTGTCCTTCCTGCTGCCGGCCCACAGCAACCCGGCCGAGGGCATCAATGGCATCGTCCCGGCCATCACCCGGCTGCCCCAGCCCTGGCGAGAGGGCCTGGCCTGCTTCGAGGCGATGGCGGCCCACGCCGATGCGGCGCTCGCCCACAACGCCCGCTTCGATCGGCAGTGGTTTGGTCGTCAGGAGCTGCCGGAGCTGGCACTGCCCTGGATCTGCTCCATGGACGACATCCGCTGGCCGGCGGCGCGTCAGCTGCGGCCCAGCCCCTCGGTGCGGGATCTGGCCCTCGCCTATGGCGTGCCGGTGTGGGCCGCCCACCGGGCCCTCACAGACTGCATCTACCTGGCCGAGGTGTTCGCCCGCTGTGACGATCTGGAGCTCCTGCTTGAGGCGGCACTGGAACCGCGGGAGCTGTTCAGGGCCCAGCTGTCCTACGCGGAGCGCCATCAGGCCAAGCAGGCCGGATTCCGCTGGAACAACCCGGTGCCCGGCGCCTGGACCAGGCGCCTGAGTGCCCGGGAGGCCATGGCCTTGCCCTTTGCCGTGGAGCCGGTGGCCGAGGGCAGCGCCGCCGCTTGATGGCCAACCTGCTGCCCGGCCGGATGGGGCGCCTGCACCGTTTTGTTTCCATTGCCTGAAGCGCAGCGGTGGGTTGAGGCCAAGGCCCCGCCTGGCTTTGCATCCTGGAGACATGAGGGTTGTTCCACCGATGGCCACGCCCTGCAGACCCTGCCGGTCCAGCGGGAAGGGTTCGCCGCGTCTGCGGCTCAACTGCTGGCAGGTGAGCCGCTCCTGGGCCCGGCTGATCCGGGAAGCGGAATGTCTCTGGCGCGTGGATGCACGGGCCCTGCATCGGCTGGCGGCAGAGGAACTGGCCCAATTGCATCTGGAGGTGCCCGGCCTGCTGCGGGACCAGGTGAACCGTTGGCTGGTCCGCTTCAAGGTGCGCACTCGCCTGGTGTCCACCGCAGCAAAAAGCCGGCTGGGGAAGCCGGCTGAGGACGACATGACACCTGAACAGTCTCAGGTTGGCCCTTCAAAGGGCCGATTGAATCGGAGCGGCGGGATTTGAACCCACGACCCCCACTACCCCAAAGTGGTGCGCTACCAAGCTGCGCTACGCCCCGGCAGAACGAAAGCTATCACAGCGCTTTGCGCCTTCTCAGCCGCCTCAGCAGCCGGGCCGCGAGCTGCTGGCGTGACAGCCCCGCGTAGCCGGGAAGGCGGAGTTGCCGAGCCAGCAGCCGCAGCTCCGCCAGGGACATGCCGGCCAGCCGCAGTTCCGGCAGCCGCCGCCAGGCTGCGGAGGCCGGAGCCAGCAGCTGCCCGCTGCGCTGGTCGCGGAAGCCGCTCAGCACGCTGCCGGCCATCCACTCGGGCACCAGCACGAACAGCACCGCCAGGAGGCCGTAGAGCTCAACCAAGCCCCGCGGCAGGGGGTGCAGCTGGCGCTCGGGCCTCTCCTGCTCGCTCTCCTGTGGATCGCGGGCAGGGCTCACAGCAGCCGGCCGCGGTCACCAGCCGGCCAGGCCGGGCGTTCGGCGGCTGGGGCGTCGCGCCACTGCATCGGCAGCTCGAGGCGGGGATTGAGCTTCACGGTCCAGAGCACCAGGGCAAAGCACACCCCGATGGTGCTGACCATGGCCACGATCACGACACGGTCCGGCAGGGGGGTCATGGGCTCAGGGGCGGGGGGGTGGTCAGACCCGCTCGGTGCGGGTGCAGTCAATGCGGCTGGGCAGCTGCTCGAGGGTGAGAATGTCGCCCCGCAGAATCAGGGTGCGGCTCCTGTTGCGGTAGCGCAGGCCTGGCAGCTGTGACGACTCCCTGAAGTAGGTGGCCCGGGCGCCACCGCTGATCAGCGAGGCCTGGGAGTCGTTGCGCTCCACCAGCACCCGGCCCTTGTTCGGGCAGATGAAAGTCTCCGTGCTGTCGTAGTTCTCCCACCAGGGCGACATCTGGCTCAACAGCAGCATCGACAGGAACAGGCTTGGCATCAGAGCGGGATCAGTCGAGGCGGATGGGCGCGTTGTCGCCCCGCAGCACGCAGTGGCTGATCGACCAGTCGTAGGCCTGCCAGACCCTGGGGTCAAGTCTGTAGTCGGCATCCGCGAACTCCCCCAGGGGCACGCCCGTGGGCTGGGCCGAGCAGTAGGGCCTGCTGCCCGGTTTGGCCAGGTACTGCTGGTGGTAGGTCTCGGCGGGCCAGAAGGGCACGTCCTGAAGGAGTTCGGTGGTGATCGCGCCCAGGCCGGCGGCGCTGAGCAGAGCCTGGTAGCTCTCACGGCTGGCCTCGGCCAGCTGCAGCTGCTCGGCGCTGGTCACGAAGAGGGCCGAGCGGTACTGGGAGCCGCGGTCGTTGCCCTGGCGATCGCCCTGGGTGGGGTCGTGGCATTCCCAGAAGAGCTTGAGCAGGTCGGCAAAGCCGATGGCGCTGGACTCCCACACCACCCGCACCACTTCGCTGTGGCCGCTGCGGCCCGAGCACACCTGCTGGTAGCTGGGGTCTGTGAGGGAGCCACCGGCATAGCCCACGGCGGTGGTGACCACCCCGGGCAGGCGCCAGAACCCCTTCTCCGCTCCCCAGAAGCAGCCGCAGCCGAAGAACACCTCCTGCTGGCCGTAGGCCACGGGGGCGTCAATGGGGGTGCCCAGAACGGCGTGCAGCCGCTCCTGCTGGCCCCCCGGCTGCTGGCTGCTGGTGGAGGAGTCGGGCTTCTGGAAGAGGCCGAACAACGGCTTCAGGCGAGTGGGGTCAGCCTAGTCAGGGCGAGGGGGCGGCCGGCCTGGGTTCCAGGGCGATGTGGTTCAGCAGGGTGGTGGTGAAGGCGAACAGCAGGAACGGCAGCGACAGCACCAGGATCAGGCCCACTCCCACCAGGGCCACGATCGGTTTGCTGGCCCCCATCAGCGCCAGCCCCGCCGCCAGGCTGGCGAAGATCACCGCCATCCAGATCAGGATCTGGCCGTAGATGTCCCCGAAGGTGAGGGTGCAACGCAGGGCGTAGGCCTGGGTGTCGAGCCGGGGTTGCAGGCTGCTGGCGGACGACATGGCGGGGTGGGGGTGAGGGGCAGAAGTTCCCACCCCACTCAAGCCAGCTCCGGGGGACCTGGCCGTGGTGCTCAACAACTGTTTGGACAAGACCCCCTGACCCCTGAGCAGCGGGCCTCAGCCGGCGGCGCGCAGCTGCTCGGAGGCCTGTTCGCGGGCCCACAGCCGCCGGTAGGTGCCGGGCTGGGCCAGCAGGGCGTCGTGATGGCCCTCCTGCACCAGGCGGCCCTGCTCCAGCACCAGGATCCGATCGCAGGCCGCCGCGGCCGAGAGCTGGTGGCTGATCATCAGGATCGTGCGGTCGGTGACCCCACTGGTGACCCCACTGGTGCCGCCGCCCCCCTGCTGCCCCCGGCGGATGGTGCGCAGGATCTCGGCGGCGGTGGTGTTGTCCACGCTGGCCAGGGCGTCATCGAGCACCAGCAGCGGCGCATCCACCAGCAGGGCGCGGCCCAGGGCTGTGCGCTGGCGCTGGCCGCCGCTGAGGGTGATGCCCCGCTCGCCCACCAGGGTGCGGTAGCCGTCGGGGAAGGCCTTGATGTCGCCCTCGAGGCGGGCGTCCCGGGCGGCCTGCTCCACCGCCTGCAGCGGCGCCTGGGGCTCGCCGTAGCGCAGGTTGTCGGCCAGGCTGGCGGTGAACAGGTAGCCCTCCTGGGGCACCAGGGCCACCTGCCGGCGCAGGTCGCTGAGGCTCAGGCTGGTGATGTCGTAACCATCGATCCAGAGCTCGCCGGGGTCCACCTCCACCATCCGGCCCAGGGCGCGGGCCAGGGAGGTCTTGCCGCAACCCACCGGCCCCACCACTGCCACCAGCTCGCCGGGCCGGATCCGGAAGCTCACGTCCACCAGGGCGGGCCGCACGGCCCCCGGATAGCGCACGGTGAGGCCGCGTGCCTCGACGGCGCCGCGTCCGCGACCGCGGAAGGGCACCGGATCGGGGGGCGACTCCACCAGGGGCTTGCGGCGCAGCAGGTCCTCCACCCGCTCCAGGCTCACCTGCCCGGTCTGGAAGGTGTTGAGGGTGAAGCCGAGCAGGGCCGTGGGGAACACCAGCCGTTCCACGAACAGGATCAGGGCCACCAGGTTGCCGATGCTGAGCCGGCCGCTCTCCAGCTGGCCACTGCCCAGGGCCAGCAGCAGCAGCAGGCTGATCGAGGAGATGCCCTCCAGCAGAGGGAACAGGGTGCTGCGGGTGCGGGCCAGCCCCAGGGCGGCATCGCGGTAGAGGCGGTTGCGCCAGGCGAAGGCCTGCTGCTCGGTGGCCTCCTGGCCGTAGATCTTGATGGCGCTGATGCCGGAGAGGTCTTCCTGGATCAGGTCGCTCAGGCCAGCGAGGGCCTCCTGCTGGCGGCGCTGCTGGCGCATCATGCGGCCGCCGAACAGCCGCACCGTGATCAGCATCAGCGGGTAGAGCCCCACGGCCGCCAGGCTCAGCCAGGGGTCGATGCTCAGCATCGCCGGCAGGGTGAGGGCGTAGGCCAGGGCGGTGTTGGTGAGGCTGAGCACGGCGAAGCCGAGCAGGCGGCGCACGTTCTCCACGTCACTGGTGGCGCGGCTGATCACCTCGCCGCTGCCGATGTTCTGCACCCAGCCCGGCTCCTGCAGCAGCAGGTGGTCGAAGATCTGCTGCTTGAGGTCGGCCTCCACCTGGCGCCCCACCCCGAACACCAGCACCCTCGAATAGAGCCGTACGGCACCCATGGCCGTGGCCAGCGCCATGATCAGGCCCGCCTGCAGGTACACATCCCGCAGGGCGAAGCCGTCCTGGAGGTCGTCGATCACGCCGCGCACCAGCAGCGGAATGCTCACGCTCAGCAGGTTCACCACCACCAGGGCGGCAGCCCCGATCAGCACGGTGCGCCGGTGGGGCCGCAGATAGCGCCTGATCAGATCGAGCCGGAACCCGCCCACGCGGCCTTCGCCAAAGTGGGTCCAACCTAGGGATCGCGGGGCTGCCCCCCGCGCCTGCCTCCCCCCTCCTCCCATGTCCCAGCCCCAGAGCCATCCCCTCCATGCCCTCGACCGGGTGGTGGTGGATCGGCTGCTGGCGGCCGCCGAACCGCGTGATGAGGATCTGGTGGATGCGGCCCGCTTGCTGATGCGTTACGAAGGATTTCCAGGCGCCCAGGACATCCAGGACGATCTGGCCAAGGTGCTGCGCTTCTGGAAGCTCAGCCGCACTGCCCTGCACGAGCGCACCCGCGCCATCTGGGCCGCCGACTTCCGGCCATCGCCCAGCACCGGCGAGGCCGTGGGATCGGGTTTTGACACTGCCGCCCAGGAGAGCTGAGGCCCCAGTTGTTCTCGCCGGGGCCCCAAGGCCCCGCTCGGCTGTTGCCCGGTCCTGGGCTGAGCATGTTGATCCGTGGGTCTGTGCCGCAGGGCCGCTCTTCGGGTGATAGTGGGTGGGTCCCCATCACCCGGCCCGGAGTGCTCTGCACCCGGGCTTTTTCTTGCCGATTTCTGCCCAGCCATGGCCGCCACTCCCTCTCCTGCCAGTCCGTCCTCCGGTTCCGCTGCGTCCGGCAGCCCGGCTGCCTGGAGCGCCCTGCTGGAGCAGCTGCTGGCCGGCGAGGCCCTGTCGGCACAGCAGGCCACGGCCCTGATGAGGGGCTGGCTGGACGAGGAGATCCCGGCCGTGCTCACCGGCGCCCTGCTGGCCGCCCTGCGGGCCAAGGGGGTGGAGGCGGCAGAACTGGCGGCGATGGCCGAGGTGTTGCTCGAGGCCTGCGCCCTGCAGCTGCCCCGGCCCGCCCTGGCGCTGGTCGACACCTGCGGCACCGGTGGCGACGGCGCCGACAGCTTCAACATCTCCACCGCCGTGGCCTTTGTGGCCGCCGCCTGCGGAGTGGCCGTGGCCAAGCACGGCAACCGCAGCGCCAGTGGCCGGGTCGGCTCGGCGGACGTGCTCGAGGCCCTGGGCATCCATCTGCAGGCGCCCCAGGAGCAGGTGCTGGCCGCCCTGCCCCGGGCTGGGGTCACCTTTCTGTTCGCCCCCGGCTGGCACCCCGCCCTGGTGGGTCTGGCGCCGCTGCGCCGCAGCCTGGGGGTGCGCACCGTGTTCAACCTGCTCGGCCCCCTGGTGAATCCCCTGCGGCCGGAGGCCCAGGTGCTGGGTGTGGCCCGCGCCGACCTGCTCGACCCGATGGCCGGCGCCCTGGCCCGCCTCGGCCTGCGTCGAGCCGTGGTGGTGCATGGGGCCGGCGGGCTCGATGAGGCCTCCCTGGCCGGGGTGAATGAGCTGCGCCTGGTGGAGAACGGCCAGGTGCGCAGCGACCAGCTCGACCCGGAAGCGCTCGGCATGGCCAGGGCCCCGATCACGGCCCTGGCGGGCGGCGACCTGGCCACCAACCAGGCCATTCTCGAAGCTGTGCTGCAGGGCCGGGGCACTCAGCCCCAGCGCGATGTGGTGGCCCTCAATGCGGCCCTGGTGCTGTGGGCGGCCGGCCTGAGCGAGACCCCGGCAGCGGGCTGTGAACCGGCCCGCCGGGCCATGGTCGACGGCGCTGCCTGGCGCACCCTCGAGGCGCTGCAGCAGGCCCTGTCGCCGGGCTGAGCCGAGGCCCGTGCCCATGCACACCGGCGCCGGCGGCGACCCGGGGCATGATCGACGTGATCACGGGCATCCTCCGGGGCAATCAACCTCAATCTCCCGGCGCGCCTTGGTCCCACAGCCACCGTCTCAGAACCCCCGTCTCAGAACCCCCGTCTCAGCACCCCCGTCTCAGCACCCCCGTCCCGGAACCCCCGTCCCAGATTCCCCGTCCTCCAGCCTGTGCCCGACACCTCTGTGCCCGACACCGCCCTTTTCGACACCGCTCTGCCCGACACCATGACCGGCTCGCCGCGAGCCGCCCTGCTGGTGCTTGCTGACGGCACCCTGTTGCGGGGTGAGGCCTTCGGGGCCGTGGGCACGGCCATCGGTGAGGTGGTGTTCAACACCGGCATGACCGGGTACCAGGAGGTGATGACCGATCCGAGCTACTCCGGCCAGCTCGTGACCTTCACCTACCCCGAACTGGGCAACACCGGCGTCAACGCCGCTGACCAGGAAGCTCCCCAGCCCCATCTGCGCGGCGTCATCGCCCGCCAGCTGGCGCCCGTGGCCAGCAACTGGCGATCCGAGGCCAGCCTTGGCTCCTGGCTGGAGCGGCACGGCGTGGTGGGCATCCGCGGCGTCGACACCCGTGCCCTGGTCCGCCACCTGCGCGAGGGCGGCGCCATCAACGGGGCGATCAGCAGCGATGGCACCTCGGCCGCCGCCCTGCTGGCCCAGGTCACGGCGGCGCCGTCGATGCAGGGGCTGGATCTGGCCTCCCAGGTCAGCACCGCCGAGCCCTACACCTGGAGCTCCACCTGCCAGGCGGGCTTCGACCAGCGCCTGCAGCCCTCGCCGGATCAGCCCTACCGCGTGGTGGCGATCGATTTCGGCATCAAGCGCGCCATCCTCGATCGCCTGGTGGCCCACGGCTGCGCCGTCACCGTGCTGCCCTCCAGCTCCAGCCTGGAGGAGGTGATGGCCCTTCGCCCCGAGGGGGTGTTCCTCTCCAATGGTCCCGGCGACCCCTCGGCCGTCAGCAGTGGCGTGGCGCTGGTGAAGGGGTTGTTGCTGCAGCCCGATCTGCCCCTGTTCGGTATCTGCATGGGGCACCAGATCCTGGCCCTGGCCCTGGGGGGGCGCAGCTTCAAGCTGGGCTACGGCCACCGGGGCCTCAACCACCCCTGCGGCAGCCCCGGCCAGGTGGAGATCACCAGCCAGAACCATGGCTTCGCCATCGCTGCTGACTCCCTGCCGCCCGAGCGGGTGACCATCACCCATCTCAACCTCAACGACCGCACCGTGGCGGCCCTGGCCCTGCGGGACCAGCCGGTGTTCGGCATCCAGTACCACCCTGAGGCCAGTCCGGGGCCCCACGACGCCGACCACCATTTCGGCCGCTTTGCCGCCCTGATGGCCGAACGCCGGGCCTGAAGGGCGGCGCCACGCGCACTTTTGTTCTGCTCTGCTGCAAGCGCGGTGGAGCTCTCTACACTCCCCGCAGTTACGCCTTGGGGGCAGAGCTATCACCGATCTGCAGCGTCTCACGGTGTCCCTGCGCGGCGGCTTTGAGCAGCAGGCCCGCTGTCAGTTGTTCCGTTTCACCGGGCAGCTCGATGCCTATTCCGACAAGCAATTCGGCACCTTCATCGCCGAGCATCGCAGCCCGGGCCAGCCCCTGGTGGTGGATCTCAGCAGCATCGACTTCATCGATTCCTCAGGACTCGGCGCCCTGGTGCAGCTGGCCAAACAGTGCAACACCGACAAGCAGCAGTTCCTGGTGGTGGGCAATGCCCGGGTGGTTCAGACGGTGAAGCTGGTGCGCCTCGAGGAGTTCCTGCATCTGCAGCCCGATCTCAGCACCGCCCTTGAGCGCCTCACCGCCTGAGCGGGACGGCCCCGCTCCTACGTCCTGGTTGGCGGAGCTGCAGGCCCGCCCCCCTGCCTCAGACCTGGGCCCGCTGCAGCTGGCCTGGCTCGGTGATGCCGTGTGGGAACTGCACCAGCGGCTGGAGCGCTGCCGCCTGCCGGCCCGGGCCAGGGATCTGCATCGCCAGGTGGTGGACGAGGTGCGCGCTGACGCCCAGGCGCGGCTGCTGGCCCAGCTGGAGGACTGGCTGACGCCGGCCGAAGCGGATCTGGTGCGGCGGGCCCGCAACCGTGCCGGCCGTGGGCCGCGCGGCAGCGACGCGGCGACCTATGCCAGGGCCACGGGTTTTGAGGCCTTGCTGGGCTGGCTGTTCCTGCACGATCCGCCCCGGTTGGTCGTGCTGCTAGATCACTTGCAGCACCACAACCCCTGATCCGCGCCGACCATGAGCCCTCGATTCGATCGCCGTCCGGACAAGCGGGCGGGCAGTGGGGGCCGAGGGGCCGCGCGCCCGGGCCGGGACGGAGCACGTTTCTACGGCCGCGACCGCGAGGGTTCCAAGGAGGGTCCGAGGGAGGCCCCCCGCGAGGGCAGCCGTCCTGGTCGGGAGGATGCGGGTGGCCCCCGCAGCCGCGGGGGCGACACGGGCTGGGATCGCGCCCGTCCTGCGGGCGCCCGCAGGCCTGCAGGCCCCCGCAGCCAGGGGGAGCGCAGCTCCTTTTCCCGACGCAGCCCGGATCGCCCGGCCAGCTCGGGACGTTCCAGCTGGAACCGGGAGGGGTCGCCCCGTGACGGCGGCGCCGCTGGCGGCAGCCGCGACTGGAGCCGCCCGCCCGCCCGCCGCGAGGCCAGCGGCCGCGGCCCGGCCCGCCGTTCTGATTCGGGCCGCTCCGGTGACGCCCCCCGCAGCTACGGCGCCCCACGCCGCCCCGGAACCTCCGAGCGCCCCGCCCGGGTGGTGGCGGTGGACGCGGATCAGGCCCGGCCCCTGCCGGAGGCCGAGCGCCATGGGGAGGACAAGACCCCTGACGACCTGATCTGGGGCCGCCATCCAGCCCAGGCGGCCCTGGAGGGCGGCCGGCCGGTGCACCGCATCTGGTGCACGCCGGAGCTGCGCTTCAGCCCGCGTTTCCTGCAGTTGCTGCGCGAGGCCAAGGCCTCGGGTGTGCTGGTGGAGGAGGTCACCTGGGCCCGGCTCGGCCAGCTCACTGGCGGTGCCGTGCACCAGGGCATCGTGCTGCAGGTCGCTGCCGCCGAAACCCTCGACCTGACCTCCCTGATCGAGGGGTGCCGCACGGTGGGCGAGCCGCCGCTGCTGATGGCCCTCGATGGCATCACCGACCCCCATAACCTCGGCGCCATCGCCCGCAGCGCCGAGGCGCTGGGAGCCCATGGCATGGTGCTGCCCCAGCGCCGCAGCGCCGGCCTCACCGGTTCAGTGGCCAAGGTGGCCGCCGGTGCCCTGGAGCACCTGCCGGTGGCACGGGTGGTGAACCTCAACCGGGCCCTGGAAACGCTCAAGCAGGAGGGCTACCGGGTGGTGGGCCTCGCTTCCGAGGGCACGGTGAGCCTGGAGCAGGCCGACCTGGAGGGTCCGCTGGTGATTGTCACCGGCTCCGAATCCGACGGCCTGGCGATGCTCACCCGCAAGCACTGCGACCAGCTGGTGAGCATCCCGCTGCGGGGCGCCACCCCCAGCCTCAACGCCTCGGTGGCCACGGCGATGCTCCTCTATGAGGTGGCCCGCCGCGGCTGGATGCAGGGCCTCAAGGGGGGCCAACCCGCACCGCGACTGCGTCGGCCCCAGCTGCCGGTGCCCCAGCCGCTGCCCGAGGTTCAGCCCTCCGCCCTCGACCCTGCTGCTGGTGTGGATCCGCCACTGGAGTCGTTGCTGCCTGAGGCGGCCGAGCCGCAGGAGATCTCCGCAGCCTTGCCAGAGGCGCCCTCAGAAGTGCTGTCAGAGGCGCCCTCGGTGGTCGAGTCAGAAGGGCTGATCAAGGCCGATTCCGTGGAGCAGCCCGAAGTCCTGCCTGTGCCCAGCCCCGGGGTCCAGCCCGTGACTGAGCCCACCTCCGACACCGCAGCCGCACCGCTGGCCGAGCCCCCCAGCCCCGAGCAGCCTGATCAGCCCGTTGCGGAGCTGCCCCAGCCCACGGATGAGCTGGTCCAGGCTGACGGTTCCACCCGCTCCGATCCGGCCTTCGGCTCCGACATCACCCTCTGACCCCGGTCTGGGAGGAGCCGTCCCAGCGGACGGGCACAATGGGCGCTTGAGAGGCTTCTGTGCATGAACCTGCTGCTCTGGCCTTTGCGCAGCTGCGCCAACGGTCTGGGTCTGGCCTGGTGGGGAAGGGTTCGTACCCAGTCTCCCGAGGTTACGTACTGGTTCGGCCCCTTTCTGCGGCGCAGCAGCCTCGAGGCCCGGCTGCCGGCCTTTGTGGCCGACCTTCAGGCCGAAGCGCCCGGTTCCCTGGACGTGGAGCTGCTGCGCCTCCGCCGTGGTGAGCCGCTCACCGAGGTTGGCTGATAGCGTCGCCGCAAGCACCTGAGCGGTTGGATGGGTATCGCCGAATGGCGTGGGCAGCTGGAGCGGGGCGAGGTGTCGGCCCGGGAGCTCACGGACCGCCATCTGGCCCGGATCGACGCCGTGGACGGCACCGTGAAGGCCTTCCTCACCGTGACGGCTGAACGGGCCCGGGCCGATGCCGACCGCGTCGATGCCGCCCGGGCCGCGGGCGAGCCGCTGCCGCCCCTGGCCGGGATTCCGCTGGCGATCAAGGACAACCTCTGCACCGCCGGCATCGCCACCACCTGCTCCAGCCGCATGCTGGAGGGCTTCGTGCCGCCCTACGAGTCCACCGTGACCGAACGGCTCTGGCAGGCCGGCGCGGTGCTGGTCGGCAAGACCAATCTCGATGAGTTCGCCATGGGCAGCTCCACCGAGACCTCTGCCTTCGGGCCCAGCCACAACCCCTGGAACCCCGAGACGGTTCCTGGTGGCAGTTCGGGTGGCAGCGCCGCCGCCGTGGCCGCCGGCGAGTGCCTCGGTGCCCTCGGCTCCGACACGGGCGGTTCGATCCGTCAGCCCGCCTCCTTCTGCGGCGTGGTGGGGTTGAAGCCCACCTACGGCCGCGTCAGCCGCTACGGGCTGGTGGCCTTCGCCAGCTCCCTCGATCAGGTGGGCCCCTTCAGCCGCAGCGTTGCCGATGCGGCGGAACTGCTGCAGGTGATCGCCGGCCCCGATCCCCGCGACTCCACCTGTCTGCGCCTGCCGGTGCCCGACTACCGCGCCGCGCTGCAGCAGCCGGTGGCGGGGCTGCGGGTGGGCATCGTGCGCGAGTGCCTGGAGGCCGAGGGCCTGGCCCCCGAGGTGAAGGCGTCGGTGCTGGAGGCCGCCGCCACCCTGGAGCGGCAGGGCTGCGAGCTGGTGGAGGTGAGCTGCCCCCGCTTCAACGACGGCATCGCCACCTACTACGTGATTGCCCCATCGGAGGCCTCGGCCAACCTGGCCCGCTACGACGGCGTCAAGTACGGCTATCGGGCCGAAGGGGCCGCCAACCTGGCCGAGATGACCGCCCGCAGCCGTGCCGAGGGCTTCGGCGATGAAGTGCAGCGCCGCATCCTGATCGGCACCTATGCCCTCTCGGCCGGCTATGTGGATGCCTACTACAAGAAGGCCCAGCAGGTGCGCACCCTGATCCGGCGCGACTTCGACCGGGCCTTCGAGGCGGTGGATGTGCTGCTCACCCCCACCTCCCCCACCACCGCCTTCGGCTTCGGCGCCCACACCGACGACCCCCTGGCCATGTACCTGGCCGACCTGCTCACGATCCCGGCCAACATGGCCGGCCTGCCGGCGATCAGCCTGCCCTGCGGCTTTGATGGGCGCGGCCTGCCGATCGGCGTGCAGCTGATCACCAATGTGCTGGAGGAGGGTCTGCTGCTGCAGGTGGCGCACCACTACGAGCTGGCCGCCAGGGTGATGGAGCGCCGTCCTGAGGCGGCCCTGGCCGTCTGAACTGCACCACCCCAGATCTGGTGGTGCGGCCCTACTCTGACCACCACAGATGCGGTTGTCCGTGGCCTTCGTCCCCCTCCACAACCACAGCGACTA
Organism: Paraciimarium castrense LEGE 11436; assembly: GCF_056633055.1. Classification (NCBI taxonomy): domain Bacteria; kingdom Bacillati; phylum Cyanobacteriota; class Cyanophyceae; order Synechococcales; family Prochlorococcaceae; genus Paraciimarium; species Paraciimarium castrense. The sequence continues at coordinate 276,441 of NZ_JBSJOW010000001.1, forward strand.
CAGCCTTCTGGATGGGGCCAGCCAGCTGCCGGCCATGGTGGAGCGGGCCGTGGCCCTGGGCATGCCGGCCCTGGCCCTCACCGACCACGGCGTCATGTATGGCGCCATTGAACTGCTGAAGCTCTGCGCCAAGGCCGGCATCAAGCCGATCATCGGCAATGAGATGTACGTGATCAACGGCTCTCTGGACGATCCCAACCCGCCCAAGAAGGAGCGGCGGTATCACCTGGTGGTGCTGGCCAAGAACGCGGTGGGCTACCGCAATCTGGTGAAGCTCACCTCCCTCAGCCACCTGCGCGGCATGCGCGGCCGGGGCATCTTCGCGAGGGCCTGCATCGACAAACAGCTGCTGCGCCAGCACAGCGAGGGGCTGATCGTGGCCACGGCCTGCCTGGGCGGCGAGATCCCCCAGGCGATCCTGCGGGGCCGGCCCGAGGTGGCCCGCGAGGTGGCGGCCTGGTACCAGGAGGTGTTCGGCGACGACTTCTACCTCGAGATCCAGGACCACGGCGGCCTTGAAGACCGCATCGTCAACAGCGGCATCGCCCGCATCGGCGCCGAGCTGGGCATTGAGCTGATCGCCACCAACGACGCCCACTACCTCAGCGTGGGGGATGTGGAGGCCCATGACGCCCTGCTGTGCGTGCTCACCGGCAAGCTGATCAGTGATGAGAAGCGGCTGCGCTACACCGGCACGGAATACATCAAGAGCGAGGCCGAGATGCTCGGCCTGTTCGCCGATCACCTGGAGCCGGAGCTGATCCAGCGGGCGGTGGCCAACACGGCCCGGGTGGCCGAGAAGGTGGACGACTACGACATCCTGGGCCGCTACCAGATGCCCCGTTTCCCGATCCCGGAGGGCCACACCGCCGTGAGCTATCTCACCAGCGTGGCGGAGCAGGGCCTGCGCGATCGGCTGGAGCTGGCCGCCGGGGCGCCCTTCGATCCGGCCTATGGCGAACGGCTGCACTTCGAGCTGCAGGTGATGGAGCAGATGGGCTTCCCCACCTATTTCCTGGTGGTGTGGGACTACATCCGCTTCGCCCGCGACAGTGGCATTCCGGTGGGGCCGGGACGGGGCTCGGCGGCGGGTTCCCTGGTGGCCTATGCCCTGGGCATCACCAACATCGATCCGGTGGTGCATGGGTTGCTGTTCGAGCGGTTCCTCAACCCTGAGCGCAAGTCGATGCCTGACATCGACACCGACTTCTGCATCGAGCGCCGCGGCGAGGTGATCGAGTACGTGACCCAGCGCTACGGCGAAGACAAGGTGGCCCAGATCATCACCTTCAACCGCATGACCTCCAAGGCCGTGCTCAAGGACGTGGCCCGGGTGCTGGACATTCCCTACGGCGATGCCGACCGGCTGGCCAAGCTGATCCCGGTGGTGCGCGGCAAACCGGCCAAGCTCAAGGAGATGATCGGCCCTGAATCGCCGGCGCCGGAATTCCGCGAGAAGTACGAGAGGGATCCGCAGGTGCGCCGCTGGGTGGACATGGCGATGCGCATCGAGGGCACCAACAAGACCTTCGGGGTGCACGCCGCCGGCGTGGTGATCGCCGCCGATCCCCTCGATCAGCTGGTGCCGCTGCAGCGCAACAACGACGGCCAGGTGATCACCCAGTACTTCATGGAAGACGTGGAGTCGATGGGGCTGCTGAAGATGGACTTCCTCGGCCTCAAGAACCTCACCATGATCGACAAGACCCTGGCCCTGGTGGAGGAGAGCACCGGCGCCCGGGTGGACCCCGACCGCCTTCCCCTCGATGATCCCGCCACCTACAGCCTGCTGGCCCGCGGCGATCTGGAGGGCATCTTCCAGCTGGAATCGAGTGGCATGCGCCAGATCGTGCGCGATCTGAAGCCCTCATCCCTGGAGGACATTTCCTCGATCCTGGCGCTCTACCGGCCGGGTCCCCTGGATGCCGGGCTGATTCCCAAATTCATCAATCGCAAGCACGGCCGCGAAGCGATTGAGGTGGTGCACGCGGCCCTGAAGCCGATCCTGAGCGAAACCTACGGGATCATGGTGTATCAGGAGCAGATCATGAAGATCGCCCAGGACCTGGCCGGCTATTCGCTCGGTGAGGCGGATCTGCTGCGCCGGGCGATGGGCAAGAAGAAGAAGAGTGAGATGGAGAAACACCAGAGCCTGTTTGTGAAGGGGGCCACCGATCGCGGCGTGGAGCCCCGGGTGGCCGAAACCCTGTTCGAGCAGATGGTGCTGTTCGCCGAGTACTGCTTCAACAAGAGCCACTCCACGGCCTATGGCGCCGTGACCTTCCAGACCGCCTATCTCAAGGCCCACTACCCCGTGGCCTACATGGCGGCCCTGCTCACGGTGAATGCCGGCGCCTCCGACAAGGTGCAGCGCTACATCGCCAACTGCAATGCCATGGGCATCGAGGTGATGCCGCCCGATGTGAATGCCTCCGGCATCGACTTCACGCCGGTGGGGGATCGCATCCTGTTCGGCCTCTCCGCCGTGCGCAATCTGGGCGATGGGGCCATCCGCCAGCTGCTGGAAAGCCGCAGCAGCGATGGCCCGTTCCTGGGCCTCGCCGATCTCTGCGACCGCATCCCCGGCCACCAGCTCAACCGCCGCGCCCTCGAGGCCCTGATCCACTCCGGCGCCCTCGATGCCCTGGAGCCAGCCGCCAACCGGGCCCAGCTGATGGCCGATCTGGATCTGGTGCTCGACTGGTCCAGCTCCCGGGCCAAGGACCGGGCCAGCGGCCAGGGCAACCTGTTCGACCTGATGGGCAGCGCCGGCGACGCGGGCCCTGACGCTGCCGCCGGCCGGGCCGATCTGAGCACGGCCCCGAAGGCCGCCCCGGTGAAGGACTACCCCCCCACCGAGAAGCTGCGGCTGGAGAAGGAGCTGGTGGGCTTCTACCTCTCGGACCATCCGCTCAAGCAGCTGGCCCGGCCGGTGAAACTGCTCTCACCGCTGGCCCTGGCCCACCTGGAGGAGCAGGCCGACAAGGCCAAGGTGAGTGCCGTGGTGATGGTGCCGGAGCTGCGCCAGGTGAACACCCGCAAGGGCGATCGCATGGCCGTGCTGCAGCTCGAAGACCTCACCGGCAGCTGCGAGGCCGTGGTGTTCCCCCGCAGCTACGCCCGCCTGGCCGACCACCTGATGGTGGATGCCCGCCTGCTGGTGTGGGCCACGGTGGATCGCCGCGATGACCGGGTGCAGCTGATCGTGGATGACTGCCGCTCGATCGATGACCTGCAGCTGCTGATGGTGGAGCTGCCCGCCGACCAGGCCGGCGACATCGCCATCCAGCATCGCCTGCGCGAATGCCTGCACCGGCACCGTCCGCCCCAGGACGAAGCCGGCCAGCGGGTGCCGGTGGTGGCCCTGGTGCAGCAGGGGGAGGCGGTGCGCTTCGTGCGGCTCGGCCCCCAGTTCTGCGTTTCCGATGCCGCCGCCGCCCTCGACACGCTCACGGCTGCGGCGTTTCAGGCGCGGATCAGCGCGCCCCTGCTGGCGGCCTAGCTGCCGCTGCGCAGGCTGCGCAGCGACTGGCGCAGACGGCCGATGTTCAGGCCCAGCTGCTCCTGGCCCAGCAGGCTGCCGGGCTGGTCTTCCCAGCTGGCGGAGAGCACGCCGTAGCTCAGGCCCACCAGCCCCAGCAGGAAGCAGCCGCCGGAGGCGGCCAGGGTGAGGCCGGGGGAGATGTCAGCGATCTGGCGGCTCACCAGCAGGTAGCTGCCCACGAACACCCCCATCCCCATCACGGTGGGGATGCCGGTGGCGATGGCCACCCGGCGTGCCATGCGATTGGCCACGGCATCGGGAATGGCCCGGGCCCGGGCCGGGGCCTTCTTGCTCGGCACCGCGGCGGCTTTCTTGCTCGGAACAGCCGACGGCTTGGAGCGGCCGGAGGATGACCCCTTGCGGCTCGCGCGGGCGGCCGCGTCATCTCCCAAACCCTTACCGGCCATGGACTCGCTCTGCGGTGGCGTGCTGCTGAACGGCCTCAGCCGCGGATGCCGAGCTTGGCGATCAGATCGGCGTAGCGCTGCTGGCTGATGCCCTTGAGGTAGCCCAGCAGCCGCTTGCGGCGGCCGATCATCTTGAGCAGTCCCTGCCGGGAGGAGAAGTCGTGCTTGTTCTGCTGCAGATGGCCGGTGAGCTGGCTGATGCGCTCACTCAGCATCGCCACCTGAACCTCCACGGAACCGGTGTCGGTGCCATGGGTCTGGTGACCGTTGATCAGGTCCTGCTTCTGGGCGGTGGTGAGCGGCATGGAGTTGGGAAGTGGCGGAGCGCGAGCCTGCAGCCTGGTGGCCCCGGCAGGGCCTGCCCCGGCCTCTGCGGTGCAAACCGATACTTTACCGCCCTGGCCGGCCCTGTTCCGGGCAGAGCCCAGTGCTGTCAGGCGGCGGATCGGGCCAGCCAGCGCAGGCAGCAGCGGATCCACTCCTCGGCGCTGGCGTCGGCGGCCAGCCCCTGGGCGGCCACGGCCCGCACGGCCCGGTGAATCTCCAGCCCCTCGTAGCCCAGGGCGGCGAGGGTGGCGTGCAGGTCGTCGCGGCTGCCGTCGCTGAGGGCGGGCAGGGGTTCGAGCTCGGCCTCGCTACCCGGTGTTGGCCCGCCCAGGAAGCGCTCCTGCAGCCGCACCCGCAGCTCCACCGCCAGCCGCTCGGCGGTGCGCTTGCCCACCCCAGGCGCCTGGCAGAGCTGGCGCAGGTCGGCCTGCACGATCGCCAGCACCAGGGCGGTGGGCTCCAGCACCCCCAGCAGGCCCAGGGCCATCTGGGGCCCCACCCCGCTCACGGCCACCAGCTCCCGGAACAGATCCCGTTCCTGGCGCTCGGCAAAGCCGAACAGGGTCCAGCCGTCCTCGCGGATGCTCTGGTGGATGTGCAGGCCCAGGCTGCCGCCCTGGGGCGGCAGCCGCTGCCACTGCCGCTGGCTCACCTGCACCTCGTAGCCCACGCCGCCGCAGACCAGCAGCAGTCCGCAGCGCTTGTCGTGCTGCCACGGATCGGTGATGTCCCCTTGCAGCCAGCCGATCATGGGGGAAGTGAAACCGCCCCCATGCTGCCCGCCCTGCGGACCCTTGCCCAGCGGCTGCTGCCACCGCTGCTCTCACCGCTGCTCTGCCTGCTGCTGCTGTTGCCGATCAGCGGCTGCGGCGGCGTCGGCCAGCCGCCCCGGGGGGTGCTGCTGAGCGCCCTGGCCCTGCAGATCCAGCTCACCCAGGGGTCGATCGCCCAGTCGCTGGGTCTTGAGCCCGACGGCATTCCGGAAGTGAGCCGGGTGCGGGTGAGTGAGCAGCAGGCGGTGGCGATCGGCGAGGCCCGCGGCCTGCGGCTCAGCGGCAGCTTCGACTGGCGTCTGCCGGGGGACCGGGTGCGGGTGGACAGCCCCTTCGAGCTCTACCTGCAGCGCGGCGAGCGGGGCGAGAGCTGGCGGCTGGCCCGCCCCAGCGGCGCCATCGGCGGCGACACCCAGCTCTGGCTCACCGATCCCCTGCCGTCCTGAGCGGGAGCCCCTGATCCGGCAGGGCTGCAGCGCGGCACTGCAGCAGCTCGAGCACGGCGTGCAGGAGGATCAGGCCCAAACAGATCACCAGCACCAGCTGCAGGTTGCTGCTGGCCAGGCTGGAGCTGGCGAAGGAGACCAGCATCAGGCCCAGGCCATAGAGCAGGGTGCAGGTGGCCCAGCTGCGGCGGTGCGCCTGGCTGGGGACGAAGTCGTGGATGCGCAGGTGGGTGAGGCTCACGATCATCCAGGTCCAGCAACCCAGCAGAAAGGAGCCCAGCACCACCAGCGCCTGGCTGTCTCCCCAGGCGAACAGGGCCGCCGCCGCCACCCCGGCCAGGGCCCCCCCCACCAGACAGTGCCGGGTGGCCCAGGCGCGCGGCAAACACACCACCAGCAGGGAGCCGCCCATGGCACCGGCCCCGAAGATCGCCAGGCCGTGGCTGTCCGCCACCGGTCCGGCGCCGAAGCGCTGGCTGAGCAGCAGCGGCTCGTAGAACACGCTGGGCACCGACCCCATCGCCGCCACGGCGTAGGCCGCCGCCAACAGGATCAGGCCGGCGGGCCAGACGGCGCGGTGGGTCTGGCCCGGGGACAGCCCCGGCTGGCCCTTGGGACTGGCTGGGGACACCGGCGGATGCCGCCGGTTGCGCAGCAGCAGGGCCACGATCGGCAGGGAGAGCAGCAGGCTGAGGCCGGCCAGCAGGATCCAGGCAAGCCGGGGCGAGGAGGGGGCGAACAGCCCCACCGCCAGGGCCCCCAGCAGGCCACCCAGGCCCGCTCCACCCATCACGATGGCCGTGCTCAGGCGCAGTTGCCTGGCCGGCACCCGCCGCAACGCCAGGCTCGGCACCCCGGGTCATCAGCTGGGCCGCCGCCCAGCCCCCCACAAACCGCCAGACGGCCTGGGAGCCGGTGCTGCTCCAGAACCCCTCGGCCAGCATCGAGACCACGGTCAGCACCAGGGCCAGGGCAATCACGCCAAGCACATGCTGGTGCCGGCGCAGCCGCGACTGGTGAAAACAGCCGATCAGATAGCCGATCAGATTGCCGCCGGAGAGGTCGCCGATCGAGGCTGTGTCGATCCAACCGGCGGTGGCCATCTGCTTGGCCAGGATCGAGAAGTCGAAACGGGCCAGGCCGATGCCGATGGCGATGGCACAGGTGCCCGCCAGCACGTCCGCCCCGATGCCCAGCTCTGTTCTGGTGGTCATCCTCAGCCCGCCCTGATGCTGAGCAGGGTCGCACCCAGCACCAGGGCGGCGGCCAGCAGCAGGGAGGGAGCGAGGGTCTCCTGGAACCAGAACACGCCCCACAGCGCCGCCAGGGGCACCTGCACGTAGCTCATCGCCGTGGCCCGGCCCGCGGCCATGCCCATCAGCCCATAGGTGAGGCCCAGCTGCCCCAGCTGGGTGAACAGGCCCACCCCCAGCAGCCAGGCGAACTCCACGGCCGTGGGCTGCACCGGATCCAGCAGCACCAGGGGCAGGCTGATCGGCAGGGCCATCAGCGGGAAGTAGAACACCACCACCAGGGGATGCTCACTGCGGCGCAGGGCCCGCACGCTCACGTAGGCCAGGGCCGAGAGCAGGGCTCCGGCCAGGGCCAGCAGCAGGGGCAGCGTGGGCAGCTGGTCGGAGAGGGCCGCCAGCCCATCACCGGCCGGGATGGTGAGCACCCCCACCCCGAGCAGGCCGAGCAGCACAGCCCCTCCCACCCGCCAGCCGGGCCGTTCGCCCAGCAGCGGCCAGGCCAGCACCGCCGTGAAGGTGGGATGGAGGTACTGCAGCAGCGTGGCCACCGCCAGGGGCAGGCCGGCGATCGCCTGATAGATGCAGTAGAGCCCCGCTGTTCCCAGCAGACCCCGCCCCATCAGCAGCCCGCGGCGGTTTCCCCAGGGATCGATCCCGGCCCGGCCCAGCAGCCACCAGCTGATCAGCACGCTCACCACGGCCCGGGCCAGCACCACCTCCGACACCGGCAGGCGCCCGCCGAGGGCCTTGACGCACACCCCCATCAGGCTGAAGGCCAGGGCGCTGGCCAGCATCCACAGGGGCGCCCAGTTGTGGTGGTGTCCGGCAGAATGGGGGCGATCCAACCCCCATCGGTAGCGCCACTCCTTGAGCCAGCCCGCGCTCCATCCCCGCCTGCATCCGCGCACGATCGAGGCCGTCAAGGAGCGTGCGGACATCGTCGATGTGGTGGGAGAGCACGTGGTGCTCAAGAAGAAGGGGCGCGAGTTCGTGGGGATCTGCCCCTTCCACGACGACACATCGCCGTCGATGACGGTGTCGCCAGCCAAGCAGTTCTACTACTGCTTCTCCTGCGGCGCCGGCGGCAACGCCATCAAGTTCCTGATGGAGCTGCAGCGCCACAGCTTCAGTGATGTGGTGCTGGAGCTGGCGCGCAAGTACCAGCTGCCGGTGGAAACGCTGGATGGCCCCCAGCAGGAGCGGCTGCGCAAGCAGCTCTCCCGGCGCGAGCAGCTGCACCGGGTGCTGAGCCTGGCCTCGGGCTGGTTCCGCAGCCAGCTGCGTGCCCCGGGCGGGGCGGCCGCCCTGGCCTATCTGCGCGAGCAGCGGGGCCTCAGTGAGGGCACGATCGAGAGCTTCGAGCTGGGTTTTGCCCCCGACCGCTGGGATGGGCTGCTGAACCACCTGGTGCAGGTGGAGGGGGTGGCCCCGGAATGGCTGGAGGCCGCCGGTCTGGTGGCGGCCCGCAAGGGGGAAGCCGGCGACAGCCGCCGGGGGCACTACGACCGCTTCCGCGGCCGGGTGATGGTGCCGATCCGCGACCGCCAGGGGCGGGTGATCGGCTTCGGCGGCCGCAGCCTTGAGGGCGGCGAGCCCAAATACCTCAACTCCCCGGAAACGGAGGTGTTCGAGAAGGGGCAGCACCTGTTCGGTCTTGATCGGGCCGCCAACGAGATCCGCCGCGATGACCGGGCGGTGGTGGTGGAGGGCTACTTCGATGTGATCGCCCTGCATGCCGCCGGCATCACCAATGCGGTGGCCTCCCTGGGCACGGCCCTCAGCCGCCAGCAGATCACCCAGCTGTGCCGCTGCTGCGAGAGCCGCCGCCTGATCCTCAACTTCGACAGCGACGGCGCCGGCGTGAGGGCGGCCCAGCGGGCGATCGGCGAGGTGGAGCAGCTGGCGCTGCAGGGGCAGCTGGAGCTGCGGGTGCTGCACCTGCCCGCCGGCAAGGATCCCGATGAATTCCTGAAGCAGAACGGCGCCGGTGATTACCGCGCCCTGCTGGATCAGGCGCCCCAGTGGCTCGACTGGCAGATCGCCCAGGTGCTGGAGGGCAAGGACCTGGCCCGCTCGGATCAGTTCCAGCAGGCCGTGAGCGCCCTGGTGGCCCTGCTCGGCAAGCTGCCCCAGAGTGCCGTGCGCAGCCACTACCTGCAGCAGGTGGCCGAGCGGCTCAGCGGCGGCCAGGCGAGGCTGGCGATCCAGCTGGAGGACGACCTGCGCCAGCAGGTGAAGGGCCAGCGCTGGCACGGCCGCTCCCAGAAGTGGGAGCAGCCCGGCGAGGCGGGTCTGCGGGAGCGGGCCGAGGCGGAGGTGCTGCGGCTCTACCTGCACTGCCCGCCGGAACGGCCCCGCATCCGTGCCGAGCTGCGCCGCCATGAGCTGGAGGACTTCGGCCTGGCCCACCACCGCCAGCTCTGGGCCGCCATCTGCTCCCTGGAGGAGGACAATCTGGGCGCCGGCCGGCTGGAGGCGGTGAGTCGCGGCCTCGATCCTGGCCTCGATCTGGCCGACCTGGAGCTGACCCGCCTGCTCAGTGACCAGCTGCTGGTGGAGGAGAGCAGCCTGCTGACACGGCTCACGCCCCTGATCGAGCCCAGCGAGCTGCAGCAGCTGCAGCTGGGCCAGCCGCAACTGCAGCTGCGCGGCGCCCTGGCCTCATTGGAGCGCCAGCGCAGCCTGAAGCGCTGCCGGCATCTGCTCGACGCCTGGAGCAGCCAGCGGCTGGAAACCCTGGAGCGCTGCATCGCCCGCCTGCTGCAGCTGGAGCGCAGCGAAGAGGATGCCGGCCTGGTGCCGATCAGCGACATGGAGGGCCGCATCGAGCAGCTGTTCGCCGAGCTCAACAGCGACGCCCTGCGCTTTCAGGAGCTGTATTACAACGAGCGCCGCTACCTCGAGGCCCTCGATGCCCGGCGGCGGGCGGGCTATGCCGAGCTGGAGGCCGGCTTGGCTGAGTCGAGCAGCAGCGACTTGACGGTGGCGGCGATCGGCACGGCGGTGATCACCCCGTAGAAACTGGCGAGGGTGGCGCCCACCATCACCGAAAACAGGATCACGATCGGGTTGAGGCCGGTGAGCTTGCCCAGCAGCCGCGGCGGCAGCACGTTTTCGATCACCTGATCCACCACGATCAGCACAGCGAAGATGCGCAGCCCCAGCCAGAAGCTCTTGAGCATGAACAGCACACTGAACAACAGGATGCCGAGGATGGCCCCGAACGGGATGAAGCCCATCAGACCGATGCTCACCCCTGAAAGGATGGGGAACGGCGCCCTCAGCAGCCACAGGGTGGGTGTGAGTACAGCCATCAGCACAGCTGAGAGGATGAGCTGGTTGAAGATGTAGCTGTTGAAGTTGCGGCGCAGCACGGCCAGTGCCTTGAGGCCGTTGTCGCCAGGCAGCCAGGAGGTGAGGCAGTTGCGCACGAAATCACCGCCATAGATCAGGAAGAAGATCGTGAGCACAAACAGGAAGAAGAGGCTGAAGAAGTTCCCCAGCGATCCGGTGATGAAGGCGGGGATGTTGAGCAGCAATCCCTCCAGCTGCGCGGTGAGCCCCGCCGCCAGGCCCTGGATGATTTCGCTGACCTCGATCGGCACGCCCAGATAGGAGGCCCTGCCACTGAAGGCGTCGAGCTGTTGGGCGGTGGCGGAGATCCACTCCGGCAGCACCTGCGTGAAGGCCAGAAACCGCACCACCAGAAGCGGCAGCAGGGTGGCGGCGATCAGGCCGGCCAGGGCCAGGAACAGCCCCACCACCAAACCGATCGCCCAGCTGCGCCCCAGCCCCAGGCGCCGCTGCAGCAGGCGCACCGGCAGGTTGAGGATCAACGCGATCACCCCGGCGAGGATGAAGGTGGAGGCGATGCCCTCAAAGGCCCTGTAGAGCGAGGCGAACACCCACAGGTTCAGCACCACGAGCGGGAAGGACAGCCCCAGCACCAGCGGGCGGGGCAGGCCGGAGGGCAGGGGCATGGGGAAGGTCTCCTGGGCAGGGGCGGGTGGCGGCATCATGGCCGCTGGCCAACGCTCAGGGCTCCCGCCGCTGGAACCGGTAGCCGTCGTAGCTCAAGCTGGTCACCCGGCCGTCGGGGCTGGTGTTGAAGGTCTCGCCGTCCCAGGGGGTGAGTGGGGCCCGGTAGCGGGCCGCTCCCGCCAGCACCTCCAGGGTTCCCTCCTGCTCTGCCACCGTCCAGGTGCCGAACAGGGGGTTCTCTGGTTGCGGCGTCCACCCCACTGCCGGGGGCATAGCCCCGCAGACCGTCGCCGGCCCGGGCGGCGGGCCCAAACAATGGCGTCAGGGTCCGAACCACGGGCCTCGGCAGCAACGAAGGCTTGGAGGGGGCTTGGGCCGACCGTGCATTCCTGGCAGCTGTGGTGCTGCAGGTTGACCATGGCCATGCGGTGACCTGCCTGGCGCCCCTTGACTTCGGCGGCCCGGACCAGGGCGACCGGGTGCTGGCGGGCGATCGAGAGGATGCCACTCTTGAGCATCTCATTGATGCTGCCTGACGACTTCCGGGGCGCTTACAACATCAATGAGATAAATTCGTCGATCAATGTGAAATGGAATCTCAGGGTCAGCGACAGCTGGCCGTTCCTGCCTTCTGGGTAGACAGCAAGGCGGCAGTGCCCAGAATCGGTAGACCTGAAGCCACCCGTTCGATCGTCGATGCCACTCCGCTCAGCCAGCGAATTTCCTGTGAGTCCAGAGCCTGAGGCGCTGCAGGACACCTATCAGGACTGTCGCGCGGCCCTGGTGTCGGCCAACCGCTCCCGCGGGATCCCCAGCCTGCAGACCACAGCAACCCAAGGGCCTTGCTGAACAAGGAGCACCGGATCAAGGGCACCTCCAAGCTCAGGAAGGCTGAACTGGCCAAGGCGGAAGGCGATTGGGAAGCCCTGGTGATCCTGCTGAGCAAGGAGTGGAGAAACTGCTCAAAGCACAGCTGATCTGTGATCAGGAGCGGTGCTCGCGCGCTACCCGGGATTTGAAACCTCGGCCGAGGAAGCAGCAGAATTGGTGGAATTCGCCAGCAATCTGAGGCGGGCCCTCAGGATCCTGCTTGGCTCAGAAAAGCATGAAGAGCGAACAAAACGACCGGCTTGTCTGGCGTTCACACCGCCACCGCCAGCTCCGGAACAAACGCCGCCGGGATCGGCTGCAGCCGCCGCCAGCGGATCGCCATGGGCCGCTCACCCTCATGGCTCTCATGGCGCGCAAACCCCAGGCACACGAACGGCGCTGTGACCGTGCCCTGCCGGCGCTGCTCGCGCACAAACAGCAGCACCCGCGATCCCCGCGCCGCGTGATGGACATACCGCTGCCCAGTGTCGGAGGCGGCTGTGGTGGTGCTCTGGCTTTCCCAGTGGAAGAGGGACGGCCCGAGGGCCAGGTCGCGGTAGCGGGTGGTGGGGGAGAAGAGGGCTTCGCTCTTGCGCAGGGTGACGAACAGCAGGTCGCACCGGCTGGGTTCGTGCCAGAGCACGCCTTCGCGGTGGATCCAGGGGGCGCGATCGGCCAGGGCCTCGGGGAATGGCGAACGTGGTGGTCAGTGACCTTCGTGGCCTGGTCTTCGCGGCTTCGCGATGATGAAGCCCATGACCACCACGCCGACCCCACTGGTGACCCGCGAGGCGGTGCTGGCGTTCACGCAGCGACTGGTGGAGCGCTACGCCCCCGAGAAGGTGATCCTGTTCGGTTCCCTGGCTCGTGGTGAGGGGCGCTGGGATTCCGATGCCGACATCCTGGTGGTGATGCCATTCGAGGGTCGTCACCTGGCCAAGATCCGTGAAATGCGCCGTCTCTGTCCGGTGCACTTCCCCCTGGATCTGCTGGTCCGTCGGCCGGAGGAGATAGAGATTCGCTACCGGGGGGGTGATCCTGTCGTGCGCGAAGCGCTCGACCATGGCGAGATGTTGCATGGCTGAACTCTGGTCGGCCGTGCCGGAGTGGATGGCCAAGGCGGAAGGCGATTGGGAAGTCCTTGAGATCCTCCTGACCAGGAACAGCCCAGGCTTACGTGATGCGGTGGTGTTTCACGCCCAGCAGTGTGTGGAGAAACTGCTCAAGGCTCGATTGATCCAGCTTGGACAGGCGGTCGACAAGATCCATGATCTGGCTGCCCTGTCTCGTCAGCTTGAAGCGGTGGATCGCCAATGGAGCTGGGACGTTGAGGAACTGGCTGATCTCTCCTCAGGTGCGGTGCTCGCGCGCTACCCGGGTTTTGAGACCTCAGCCGAGGAGCAGGACGATCTTGTGCAGATCGCCAGCAGGGTGAGGCAGGCCCTCATGATCCTGCTTGGCTCTGACAAGTCGGAAGCGTGAGCAGGCCGACCGGTGGGATTGGCGCTCAAACCGCCCACCCCGCCGTTATGCCAAGCAACAGCCTGGCAGCCACGCCGCCGGGATCTCCCGTTCCAGCCGCCACCCCGGGAAGGGCCCCGCCATCGACCGCTCGCCTTGGTGGCGCTGAAGGTTCTATAGGGCCTGGCCTGCTGGCCGCAGGAGGAGGAACCCAGCCTCAGGATGGGTGGAGAATCCCTCGATGGCCTCGACGTGAGCAAGCAACAGGGCCGCTGTTGCAGCATTGCCGGCGTTGCCGATAGCCAGGCAGATCACCTTGGGAGGAAAACCACGCGTCACGCTGAGCCGGAGAAAATCATCGTCCTTCGTCACCAACAGAGCACCATCAGTGCGGGCCCGCGCCCAGATCACCAGATCATCAGCGCCACCCAGGCCGAGCAGCCGCACATGGCTGGAATCGGGAAACCGATCCAGGATCATTGGTAGAAGCCGTTCTGAGAGGTTCTCGTCCAGGAGCAGGCAGACGCTCACGCCACCGATGAAGACAGCGTGACCAGGCAACGCTCGCGATCTGCCGCATAGGCAAGGCAGGCGAGCACGTCGTCGTGGCTGAGCTGAGGGAAATCCTCCAGCAATTCCGCTTCACTCATGCCGCTGGCCAGCGAACCGAGCACGTCCCCCACGGTGAGGCGCGTGCCGCGCACGCAGGGCTTGCCGAAGCGCACCGCCGGGTTGATGGTGATCCGGGACTGGATGTCCATGGATTAACGCTAAACCGCCAACCCCATCACCGGCAGCCACATCGCCGGAATCTCCCGCTCCAGCCGCCACCCCCTGGAAGGGCCCCGCCATCGGCCGCTCGCCCTCATGTCTCTCGTAGTGCGCAAACCCCAGGCACACGAACGGCTCGGTGACCGTGCCCTGCCGGGGCTGCTCGCGCACAAACAGCAGCACCCGTGAGCCGCGCGTCTCATGGTGGATGTACCTCTGCCCAGTGGCGGAGGCGGCGAGAGCGCGCAGACGGTCGGGATCGTCGCCATGGAGCAGGGCGGTGAACGAAGTGCCGCGGATGCCGTAGAAGTCGGCCGGGTCCATGGCCAGGGCGTCGAGCCAGTCGGCCAGACAGCTGGATCAGGCATCAGACCGACGAGCGCACTTCCACCCAGGGCTCACCATCACGAAGGCTGGCCAACGCCTGCCCAAGAGTTCGCGAAAGCACAGCTTGAAGTGCCTGGTTGGAACTGTTCCCCACGCGGAGCCAGATCACTTGGGGAGGGGGACCCTGCTCAAAGAGGAGATGCAGAAAGTCGCGATCTTTCGTCATCACCAGGGCTCCTGATGATCGGGCCTGCGCAAAGATCTCACTGTCATCGGCATTGCGGAGGCCCAGTTCTCGTACAGGCAGCACCTGGATCGGGGTGAATTGCTCAGTGATCCAAGTCGCCAGAGCGGGCGATCACTGCGCATCAAGCCAGAGAATCACGCCACCAATACAGGATGATTCAGCTCATGAGCGGCATAGATCAGCGCCGCCTGCAGATCTTCCGGCTCAAGATCAGGAAGCTCGCTGAGGATCTGATCAGGTGTGAGGCCAGCGGCATAGAGATCAAGCACATCGCTCACGCGGATCCGCATCACTCGGATGCAGGGTTTGCCGCCGCACTGGGCCGGGTTATGGGTGATGCGGGATTCAGCCATGGGAACACGCTAGCGGCTGCTGCCTGACTGATTCAAACCGCCAACCCCATCACCGGCAGCCACGCCGCCGGAATCGGCTGCTGCAGCCGCCAGCGAATCGCCATCGGCCGCTCGCCCTCGTGGCTCAGGTAGTCGGCAAAACCGAGGCAGTGAAACGGCATGGTGACGCCACCCCTTTTGTTTTCCTCGCGCACCAACAGCAGCACCTTGCTGCCCCGCTCGCGGTGGTGGATATAGCGCTGCCCGGTGGCGGAGGCTTCCCTGGTGAGGCTCTGGCTCTCCCAGTGGAACTCCCATGGGGAGACGGCGTAGTCGTTGTAACGGGTGGTGGGGGAGAACAGGCGCTCGGATTTCTTGAGGGTGATGAAGAAGACGTCGCACTGGGTGGCTTCGTCAAAGAACACCCCCTCGCGGCCGGGGAAGGGGCGGGCCTCGTTCAACAACCCAAAGGCGGCGAACACCTCGGAGCGGGAGTAGCGGCCGTGGAGTTTCAGGGGAATGGGAGGTGGTTCGGCGCGGCCCCAGTCGAGGGCGCCCACCAGGTGGTCGGTGCGCTCTTTCAGGAGCTCAACAAGCTCTACCAGTTCGGCGCGAAGGTGGGCGGCAACCCAGAGCCGGACGAGGGCCTCGGCCAGGGGCACGTGGTGCCGGCCGCTCCCCCACAGCTGGACCATCAGCATGCGCCAGCTGCGCTCGGTGGCGGAATCGAAGCCCGCCGGATCAGGCGCCATGGGCTGCTGCAGCTGATCCGCCAGCCAGCACAAGCGCTCGGGGGCATCCAGATGCAGCAGTCCTCCGGAGATGCCCCGCCCCAGCCGCTGCTCATCGGCGCTCGGCTCGCCCAGCGCCAACCACCCCAGCTCCCGCTGCAGCAACGCCCACGACTTCGCCACCCTGTAAAACTCCCCCAGCTCCATCCCCAGCCCCTCCAACACCCCCGCCAGCGAACAGCGCCCGAGGCTGCGGCATTCGGCTACCAGCTGGGGCCGCCGGCTGGGCAGCGACTCGCGCAGGTTGGCCAACACCCGCTCACTGGACACGCGATCGAGCTGCAGGCTGCAGCCGGCCGGCAGGAAGGGAAAGCCGGTTTCGATCTGCTGGCGCAGCTGGTCGCGCGTGCCGCCGAACAGGGCGCGGTAGCGGAGGTCGAAGCGGAAGCGGCGGTGGGCCTGGCCGATGAAGTCGAGAACGGTGAGGCAACTTTTTGACGGGTGCAGGCGCAGCCCGCGGCCGAGCTGCTGCAGGAACACAATCGCGCTCTCGGTGGGCCGCAGGAACAGCACCGTGTCGATCTCGGGGATGTCGAGGCCTTCGTTGAACAGATCCACGGCGAACAGGATCTGCAGCTCGCCGGATCGCAGGCGGCGGATCTGCTCGGCGCGCTGCTCCCGGGGGCTGGAGGCATCAAGGGCGGCGGCGCGCAGGCCGGATGCCACGAACTTGCGGGCCATCCAATGGGCGTGCTCCACGCTCACGCAGAAGCCCAGGGCCCGCATCGACTCCAGGTTGGTGACCTTGTCTGCCAGTTCGCGCAGGATCAGGCGCAGGCGGGCGTCGTCGGCGGTGTAGAGGTTGGACAGGGCTTCGCTGGCGTAGCCGTTGCGGCGCCATTCGATCCGCGAGAGGTCGGTGCCGTCGTGGAGGCCGAAGTAGTGGAACGGGCACAACAGGCCCTGCTCCAAGGCGCTCCAGAGGCGCAGCTCGGCGGCGATGCGGCCGTCAAACCAATGGAGGATGTCGTCGCCGTCGGTGCGCTCGGGGGTGGCGGTGAGACCCAGCAGCAGAACCGGCTGCAGATGAGCCAGCCAACGTGTGTAGCTGGGGGCTTCGGCGTGGTGGAACTCATCGACGATCACCACGTCGAACGTGTCCGGCGCCAGGTCCGCCGGATCCAGCCCAGCGAGCGACTGCACCGAGGCGAACACATGGCGCCACTGGTTGGGGCGCTGGCCATCCACCAGCAGCTCGCCGAAGGAGCCATCGCGCAGCACCTGGCGGAAGGTGGCGAGGCTCTGCTGCAGGATCTCGCGCCGGTGGGCCACGAACAGCAGGCTCGGGTGACCCGGACCGCCCTGGCGGGCGTAATCCAGGGCGGCGATCACGGTTTTGCCCGTGCCGGTGGCGGCCACCACCAGGTTGCGCCAGCGGCCATGGAGGCTGCGCTCGGCCGAGAGCTTGTCGAGGATCTCCTGCTGGTAGGCGTAGGGGCGGATGTCGAAGAAACTGAGCGGGGTGGCGTCCGCCGAATCCCCCGCCGAATCCCCCGCCGACTCCTCGCGCACGGCCCGATCAAAGCGGCGCTGCTCCAGTTCGCTGGCCCGGTAGGGCTCGAACTCGCCCTCCTCCCAGTAGCTCTCAAAGGCGGCGTGGAACTTGGACAGGATGCCCTCGTTGACGTGGGCGGAGAGGCGAACGTTCCACTCCAGGCCGTCGTGCAGGGCGGCGGTGGAGAGGTTGGAGGAGCCGATGTAGGCGGTGGAGGCCGGGGGTGAGCCCGAGAGGCCAGGCCGATGGAACAGCCAGGCTTTGGCGTGCAGGCGGGTGCGGCGGGTGTCGTAGCTCACGCGCACCTCGGCGCCGTGGGCCACCAGCCAATCGAGGGCGCGGCGGTCGGTGGCGCCCAGGTAGACGGTGGTGAGCACCCGCAGGCGGCGACGGGGCTGGGCCTGCAGGAACTCGCTGAGGGCTGGCTGGAGCAGGCGCAGGCCGCTCCACTTGATGAAGGCGCAGAGCAGGTCGATCCGGTGGGCGGAGGGGATTTCATGGATCAGCGCCTGCCCCACCGACGGTTCGCCCCTGGCGTTCACCAGCAGGGTGCTGTCGGCCACGGGGATGAGTGGGCGGATGGTTTCGGCCTGGCCGGGCAGGAGGGCCGTGGATCGGATCTCCGAGAGCAGCCGGGCGGAGGGGTGCAGGAGATCGCCTGCTGAGATGGCGCGGGGTGCCTGGCTCTGGAGCAGGCCCACCAGTTGGTTCACCAGGGCCAGCTGGTGCTCAGGGGTGGCGCCACCGCTTAGGTGTTCCAGGGCAATGCGGGCCAGATTCGCCAGGTGCCGGGCCAGCAGGCGCGGGGCTTCCTGGGGATCAAGGTCGTCGGTGGTGACCAGGGATTCCTGCAGCTCGCACAGCTGTTGTACCAGGCCCTCTGTGATGAGCTGCTGGTAAAGGCCGGGGGGTGGGGCCTGGTCGGGCATGGGTGTCCAGGCGCCTGTGCTGCGGTACTTGCCGTGGATCGCCAGCCAGGAATCGGACTGGGCTGTGGCGATGTTATGCGGATCCGGATAACGTGTCAGCCAGCATTGACGACCAAGGCCGGATGCTTGCTCCAGCGAGGGATCTGCTCAGTGAAGCTAAGCTCCTTTATTCGGCTTATGCGGAAGGAGGGATAGCAAGAGGGAGTTTATGCGGATCCGCCCAATCAGCGTTAGGCCCGCTACGCCGCTGGACAGTACGACAACTCGTAGGCAAAGTCGTGTTCAACGTTAGCCCGCGGAGTCGCTGGTCGGAAGGCACTAACTTCACGTGGCCTAATTGAGGAGGTCACCCCCTCATGAACCGGCTGAACAGTTCGACCGGGCTCACCTTCGGCGGCATCGCGCAAGCTCTGAGTTACCCCACTAAAAAGATCATCTTTGGTAAGCTTTGCCCCTCCAATCCGAACTACGATAACAGCATGATCACTTAGCAAAGGAATCACACCTGCCCATGCTTCACACAGGAACTGCCAGTATCGATCAATTCGGGTGTGTCTGTCATCAGGGTTCTTGCGCAGCTCAGGAAATGGTGCACCCCCTAGAAACCATAATCTTAGCCATTGGTCTTCGGCATAATCGGTAGTGTCCAGGTACGGAGGTGACGTCACAACTAGGCGCACCTTCCCGCAGATTTCCGGGAACGAAGCTGCTGAGTCTCTCGCATCAGCTTGGCGGACCATCCCCCTTATCTCGGCTGAGGGGGCTCTGAATCGAAACGTCGCGGTGTTACGGAGAACATCAAACGACCTCCGTCGTGGCGGTTGGAGCCCACGCTCAGCCCACCAGCGCATGGAGTAATCTGGTTTAGTGCTTATTGTGCGAGGCATTCGGTTGCTCAAGCAATAATCAGACCGGTGCGACTCTCCGTGGAGCACACCCAAGGTTAGGGCAGCGATAAACCGATCCACTTGATCGTGACGCCACTGGAGATGTTCACGAAGAAATAGAATCTCTGCCAAAGTATTGCGTTCATAACACGCTTCAAAGAATGGGCTAGGCGCTACTGATATTCTCGAGCTGCTGGTGAAGCTCTCCTCCAATTCATTTATTCTACTGAAGATCGATTGTAGTGATGGAGCTTCCGCTTTGGCACCTGCTATGCAAGCGGCTACAGGGTTGATGTCCACCCCGTACGAAGGACGGCCATGAAGTAAGCTCTCGAAGACTGTTGTACCACGCCCACAAAAGGGATCAAAAACTACGTCACCAGGGGCTGTATATGTAAGAACTTGATGTTCTACAAATTCCTCTGGGAACATGGCAAAGTAAGGACAAAGCGAATGAAAAGGATGTCTATTACTCATGCGGCGGATTTTGCTTCGTTGAGTGCACTGTCAATCCACTCTCTTAGAGCCGTAAGCGTATTACCACCTGATCGCGATGCCGAGCTCGTCAAGCGTCTTGCAGCTGCACCGACAATTCGCAGTCGGTCGATCACGAGGCCAAACTCCTGTTCGCGCAGCCAGGCTTGGGCTGATGCTACGGCTTCGAAGGCGGCTTCATTGCTTCCAGCACATTCATGATGCTGTGGGAAAGGAATGAATATTGCAGGGATATAGTGGTGGGTAGGCTGTTGTGAGAACCAGCTCAAGAACCTAGGAGTATCTGTTTTCACCGACTTGTTTGTCCAGTCGTTGCCAGAGGCGACTTGCCCGAATAACACCAGCTTACCCGGCCGTTTGTCGTCAAACTCACGCCAAGCAACAACATCAATTCCGGAGTCCTTTTCTCTGCCACTCGACCAGATGGGAACGCTGTCGTGAACCCTACCAAGCCGAAGTTGCCGGTTCAAGTCCTGCAAAGCAGGGCGGAAAGCAGTACCTTCCTTCCTTGGCCAGCCAAATGAAACCGAAACACCGCCAATCACATCAGCTGCAGCTTCGGAGGCAATCTCTTGAAAGTGGCGAGCCATCGCACGTTCCAAATCCGGAATGCTTTGGCCATGAATACGCCGATCACGGATGGCGCTTGTCAGAAGGCAGAAAATATAGCATTCCTGACCTGTAGAAGATTCAATGGATTGCCTGTCACGTGCCGAAACCCATCGAATGCTCCAGTTGGCGCCTCGGCTCCTGATCTCAAACGGGTAATAACTTCCGAGTACAGCGCTGCGATGCTCCAGTTCGTCGAGTACAACATCTGCTGCCTCGTGCCGGTCGTCCTCCAATATTTCACTTTCTAAACCGTCCCCGTTCGATGGGTCATATCGGACATCATGCCCGTCGTCGGCCAAACGATCATACAGACGAACAACTTCCGCTCGCGTTGCTACTCCACGACTAGCTGTAAGAGCCATAACCTCGAGCCAATCTGCCAGCCGGCTTCGCGTGTCCTGTGGCAGAGGACCTCTAATTGGCATTGTCATCCTCTCCCTGTTCAAGTCGCTCCCTTGTGGTTTTCATGGCCCCATGCAGGGATTGCACAGTCCTCCTCAGGTTGTCACCCGCCGTCATCAAGTCAGGGCGTCCATCGAAATTACCAACCAATCGCAGAGTATCTTCCGCCTGCTTGATAGTCAGCATCAGAGAGCGGCTGAATTGCAAGCTCTTGTCCTCTACTTGATCGTACGCGGTATGCAGGTCGCGAGTCGCCTCCAGCATTGTTCTGGCATTGTCGTTGCCAAGAACCTCCACCAAACGGTTCAGATCCGGATTCTGACTCGCTACCACTGAGGGCTCGTTCCTCTGCCCATATAACCAAGACATAAGCCGTCGAAGCTCATCACTTCGCTCTGTTGGCACTGGCTGCACTGGCAACACCTCAGACAGATTGTCATCCGACAAGCCAAGGTAAGATCTTACATTTGGCCTTGCGACAGCTGTATAAAGGTGCGAAAATGGGAATGACTTTTTAGTGGTGTCCTCGCGGTTGAAGCCCTCTGCAAGTGCCTGTTGAAGGACATTCCATCCGTTTACAAGTCGTCGGATTGTGTTATGATTATCTCCTAGGCGCCGGCTAACATGATCGATAGTTGCACCGTCACTTAGCCACTCCGCAGCATACTTTGCTTTGGCCAATGCATCCCACTTAAATGGGCCATTGATGTGCTTGAAACCAATGAAGTCACGAGCGTCGCTTCGCGAATTCACGTGGCGCACGCGCACCATCTGAGGCAGTGACTTTGGCCCAGGATCTTCCGGAAGCTCAATGCCAAAGCGCTCACGAGTTGCCTCGTTGGCCAAGATTCGAAGTGCGGCAAGTCGACGATTGCCCTCAAGGACGACGTTGTCTTGCTCAAGGACAATCAGTGGTTCGTAGTCCAGCCACCCAGAGGTCAAAATCGATTGAATAAGCTCTTGAATATCCGCGTGGTCGAGCAGATACTCCAGAACATCTTCTTCGGTTTCAAATGACTCGTCAGGAATCCGCGGATTCTGGAGATCAAGGCGCAGATTTTCGGGCGCCTCCCATTTGTCACTGTTGATTGGAGTGCTTTGGGTCACGTTGTTTACGCCTCGTGAAATCGAGTTATCAGGCGAAGCTGTGTTCATTCGAATAGAAGAGTGCCGTTTACCGCTCTACGTTGATTCTTGCGCCGTAGACTGTAGAGTTACTAGAGGCGCATCCAACGACGCGGCTATTGACTAGTGCGTCGATAAGCTGGACCATACAGCCAGCTGGATCTGTTCTTCGTTCCATACGGTGAGGGTGCTGCGGCTGCAGCTGCAGCGATGGCATAGTGAGTTGGAAAACTGGTCATCTTCATCGCTTACGTGCGAGTAAAGCTTAGGTTTGTTCTAGCCACTCTAATGCCTTGAGCGTGCGGGTACGCACCTAAAGCTCTGCGTCAGAGCCACCCCAAAGTGCGGGTCCACGAGATTGACGGCCTGGATCTTCGTAGCTAAGTGCAACCATGCGTCGACTCAGACCCAGAAAAGGACGCGACCAATCTCAGCAGATATCGAGCTTCCTTGGCTGTAGGTGCTCAGCTGGATTGAGGTGCTGCACCGGCATGAAACGATGATCGGACTGATCACGGAGAGCTGAGCTTTATTGCGCTGGTTCGTATTAGACCAAAGTTTTTTGTTGTATTCGTTGATCGAGATGTAGCTAGGTGAATCGACAGTCTGCGGAGAGCCAGGCGCCGTGAGGTCAATCAATATGCTAAAGAGAGCCAAGGGCGCCTCCATTACGAGACCGACACTTGAGGAGCATTAGGAAAAGCGCATCCGGCCAATGGTGATCCCGATGCAATCCTACTTGTAGATGAGCAGATAGATCACATGGTTCCTTTGATGGCTTTTCGAAAGCTTCCAAACTCGCCAAGAAGAAGAGTTTTACTTCAATCCGAAACGCTTCTGATGCGCTCGATTACGTCAGACTATTCGGATCTGGCTGGCATTATCGGATGCATACTGTCTTGCTCAAATGAGGAATCACATTCTTATTCGGATGTATAAGGGCCCTAACACGGCCATGCACCTGAGCCGCCACCTGAGGGTTGTTCAACACATTTGCCTCTCTCTGCGGCCAGGCGATGGCAAGCGTTAGGCATGCTGGGAATGCATTCTTAGATGGCTCTCATGAATCATGGATTCCTGTCTCCTGACGCAGAAGGGTGTCGTGAGAACTTTGAAAGAGTGTCTTCAGTCCTCGCCAGCGGGTACCTGCAGCTGCTGGACGTTCACTATAGGGTTCTCTACTCGCTCAAAGTCCCAACCAGTGGCGAACCTCTATTCACAGCGCTGCTGTTTCTTCGCGCCCTTGAATTCTACCAAGCCGCCTATATTCTCGTTTCACGTGGGATGGAGAACTCGGGCAGAGTAGTTGTTCGCAGTTTGGCGGAAACCGTTTTCAATCTCTGCGCTATCGTCCATCATCCGGGAACTCTTCAGCAGCTTGCAAATACGGCAGAACTTGAGCGCCTGAAGACCATAAATAGGGCTCAGCAATCAACTCTCAAGTCCATGAAGGACTGGTCCAATAGACCTGAGATGCAAAAGATCCAGTCAGAGCTGTCGGAGATAGTGAACGAACAGAAGATACGCCGGCTTACCGTGGAGGAGATAAGCCGTCGAGCCGGAATGCACAGTTGGTACGACACAGTGTATTCCTTTCTTTCTCAGACCTCGCATTCCCAGTTATCAGACCTTGAACGACATGTCCAGCTCGATGCTCGTGATGTTGTCGCGGGTATTCTCAATGGACCAGAGTTTGGCTTCTCCACCATGCTCCTTGGCGCTTCCGTTGAGGCAATGGCACATGCCTTGGATGCGCTTGGTTCAGTATACGATCTGGATCTAAGAGCTGAAACTGCAGAGCATTCTGCATTTCTCCGCTCGATCTTTGATTTACCTGAGACACAAGATGATGCCTAACACCGCCATGCACCAGAGCCGCCTCCGTCGGGTTCTATCTTATTCACAGGCTACTTGCGGCCAGGTGATGGCGAGCGTTAATACAGCAAGTGATTCCCCTCAAATCTGGCCTGTAGCAGTTCAAGCCGGTTCATCAGCTTTTGCAGCTTCTGCTCCTTCCTTTTCTTGGCACTTGGTGGCCCATCAAAATAGCTCATTTCATTGCTTAGGAGATAGTCAACAAATTCTTTGGGCTCGCAAGGCTTTGAGCCCATCCACTTGTGGAAGTTTCGATGAATACTGCTGCTGATGGCGATTAGATTTTCTTCATAGGCTGCCAGGTCAGGCCTTGAGCTGGCATCGAACAGATGATGCGCCTCCAGTTCAACTGGATGCTGATCGGAGGCAGACGGTTTGTGGCCGGAGACGGCACAGCCAGAGCCATCTTTGCGAAGTGCCCTCTGACGAACTTTATCCTTCGCGGCCTTTACCCTTGCTTCATGGCTCTCAAGCAGTTTTCGCTGAACTTCAAAGCACTCTTCAGCTACATCGGCAACGGCTGTAACCCATGCCTTTCGCGCTTTTGTGATTCTGCCTTTATCCCTCATCGTCTTCGCCAGGCGCACGATGCCGCGCTGGCTCCAATGGCGTTGGTCTTTGCCCTCAAAGCTATCAAAGTGTACGCCGATCTCTAATCCCTCGGCACCATCTAGTCCAGAACTTTCTTCCTGGATCCTTGTGATGGTGCCAGCCATTCCTTTGCCGTTGGTGCCTAGCACCCTTACAACAGAGCGCTGTTCAAGAAAGACTAGATCCCCCCGGATCTGGATGGCGCTTCGATCTTGGGTGACTTGAATAATACGACGCTTGACAAGTGTACGTGTCACCCTTGCACGATGGTGGGTAAAGAACTCATGAATCTTGGCCAAGATGCTCCCACCTTCCTTCTCCTCCAGGTATTTCGCCAGAGCCATCACGCCTTCTTCGTAAAAGCGGCGGCTGCGAGCTTGGCCTGGTTCGTACTCAAAGAATTCCCCCTCGATCAGCTCCCATTCATCATCATCATGAGCATCAAAGAACTCGCAGATGCCCTTGAGCTTCTTGGCGCTGATTCCAAGAATTCTGGCGGTCTCCTGAAAGGAGAAGGCATCACGTGATCGCTTGGATGTCGTCGTCATCGGCTCGTTCAGAGGAATGCAAGAAGGGAGTCACGCATTTTTTGGAGCCGCTCCATCACGCGCGGATCACCGCCAACATCAGGATGGTGCTCCTTGGCAAGCCTGCGGAAGGTCTCTTTGATGTCTTCGGCAGTGGCTGTTGATGGATCAAGTGAGAACACATGCCACGGCCTGAAATTCTCCAAAACGTCGATACCGTTAATGGAAGTTTTGCCAGTCTTGCCACGCTCGCTCTGGGGAACTCCAACCCACTCCCGATAGAGTTTGAGCCAATCGGCCTTGGTTTTGAGATCAAAAGTACGGCCCGCCATCGCAAGATTGAACTCACTTGACTTACGCAGCTCCGTGGCGTTCTTGCTGCCAAACACCTTGCACACTGCCGTTTTGAGCTCTGTCAGCGTGAGAACCGGTTCAGGAAACGGCTTTCCGTTGATGAACTCTGCGAACGCCAACAGGCTTTCGGTGTCAGGAGTGCCAGCTGAGAGGATTTCATCGATCCTTGCCAAGACCGCTGCTCGATCGAGCTTCTTGCGCGTTGGCGTCTTGGTGGCCACGGCTCAGTAGTGCTGTTTGCCCTTGATAACTCCCCGAACGCCCCCACGGGGGGAATTGTCATCACCTGTTCGCCGTGGGATCAGATGCCAGTGCGCATGACACACCGTCTGCCCCGCCGCTTCGCCTGAGTTCAGCCCCCCTCTTGCGTTGAGCAAACCAGCCCAGCCGCTGATCGTGGCGTCCTGGGCACGCAGCTGCTCCCGCCGCAGCTTCAGCAGCTCCACCACGGCGTTCCACTCCGGCTGGTGCAGCTCCAGCCCGTCGGCCACGTGCCGACGCGGGATCACCAGGCTGTGCCCCTCGCTCACCGGGTAGGCATCGGCGATGCAGAGCGCCAGCTCGTTCTCCAACAACACGCGGCCGCTGCCCTCCAGCGCGCAGAACACTCAGCACGCTTCGTGGTGGCCGTAGCTGTCCGGCACAGCGCGGAAGTCAGTGCGCCCTCTTGCGTAGGCAAACAGCCGTCGCGCTTGTCGGCATTGAAGCGGAAGCAGAGCGCCTGCAGGTTGCTGATGGCGTCGGAGCCGCCCTGGTTCCTGGGGTTGATGTGATCCACCTCCAGGGCCTGCTGGTGCTCGTGGGCGCCGCAGCACTCGCAGCGGCCCCGGGCTGCGGTGGCGGCTGCTGTGGACAAACACTTCCTCGCCGCGCTGCTCGCGGAAGGCATCGCGGCGCTGGCGGCAGAGCTGCTGCAGCGCGCCCCGCTCGGCGTCACTGAGCTCATCGCCTCCGATCAGGCTGTAGGCGCCGTTGACGTAGGCGGTGATGCCATTGCCGGTGAGCACCTTGCCCACCATGCGTTTACCAGGATCCGCCGGGCCAAGTCCTGCGCTGGGGCCGGGCTGCGGCGGCCAAGCAGTTCCAGGAGCAGCAGCGGTTGGTCGATGGGGCTTATGCGCATCTGCTTGGCGATGTAGTCGCGCAGGCGCTGGTAGGTGGCGGAGGGGCTCGAGGCCATGGGGGCATCCTGGCCTGGGAGGAGAGGGCTGGTGCGGGGTGTGACGCGGGTGGAACTTGTATGGGGAGACCCACCAAGGACCCATGTCAGCGCCAAATCCAGCCGATCGTCATGAGCCTCTGTGCCGCTTAGGCTGGAAAACCCAGGGAGCCGCCATGACAGACCAGCTTGGTCGCATCACTATCGACCCTGAGATCTGTCACGGGAAGCCAACGATCCGCGGGTTGCGTTATCCCGTGGAGATGATACTTGAATTGCTGTCTGCAGGAATGAGTGCGTCGGAAATTCTTGCCGATTACCCTGATCTTGAGTCAGTCGATATCACAGCAGTGCTGGAGTACGCAACTCAGCTTTCACGAGTTCAGCGCATTGAACTTCTCTCTGCATGAGAATCCTGCTGGATGCCCAGCTGCCTCGATCTCTTGTTCGGCCTCTAGAGGCATTGGGATGCGATGTTCTGCATACCCTTGATCTACCAGCAGGCAATCGCAGCTCCGATCGGGTGATTTCCGCCATCGCGGATCGTGATCAACGTGTTGTCTTCAGCAAGGATGCTGATTTTGTTCGCAGTCATCTGTTGCGCGGCACTCCAGCCAGGCTCCTGATTGTCGCCACAGGCAACATCTGCAACCCAGATCTCACTGCGTTGCTGCTTCGTGCTCTGCCGGAGCTGATCCATCTGTTCGAAAGCCACGTCCTCATTGAGTTGAGTCGGAAGGCATTGGTTGTCAGGTTCTGAACCTCAGCTCGTTCTTCAGCAGCACCCGGCCGCTGCCCTCCAGCGCGCAGAACACACAGCCCGCCTCGCGCGGGATGCCGCTTGCCGGCATTGCAGTGGAAGCAGAGGGCCTGCAGGTTGCTGAGGTCGTCAGAGCCGCCCTGGTTCCTGTGCACGATGTGGTCCACCTCCAAGGCCCGCTGGTGCTCATGGGCTCCGCAGCACTCGCAGCGGCCTCTGGCGCGAGTGAGCACCTGGACTTTGATCGAGCCGCTGATCGCCGTGCGGTGGCGGCTCCTGTGGGCGAACACCTCCTCACCCCGCTGCTGGCGGAAGGCATCAAGGCGCTGGCGGCAGAGCTGCAGCAGCTGGTCGCGCTCGGCGTCGCTCAGCTCCTCGCCGCCCACCAGGGCGTAAGTGCCCTTCTCGCAGAGGGTGATGCCGTTGCCGGTGAGCACCTTGCCTACCATGGGCTTACCAGGATCCGGCGGGCCACGTCCTGCGCGGGGGCGGGGCTGCGGCGGCCCAGGAGTTCCATGAGCATCAGGGGCTGATAGACGTGGCTCATGCGCATGCGTTCGGCGATGGTGTGCCGCAGGCGCTGGTAGGTGGCGGAGGGGGCGGGGGCATGGGGGCATCCTGGCTGGGGTGTGACGGGGGTGGCACCTGTCAGGAGGACAACAGCCCTCTGGACTTCTGGCCTGCTTCGTTTTGCTGACTGCATTGGCTCTAAAATCCATGCCATGCCCCTTTGGAGGCCTCGGCTGGTGGCGGCGAATCTTCCCCTGGGCCAGATGAGTCTGGAAGACAAACTTGAGGCGATGGAAGTCCTATGGGCGGATCTCTCCGCCACGCCCGATCAGGTCCTATCGCCTGATTGGCATCGCGATGAATTACGGCGGCGCCGCAACCAGCTGGAGCAGGGTTCCGCCCGGTTTCAGTCTTGGAACGACGCCATGACTGACCTCAAGGCCGAGCTTCGTGGATATCAGGCTCCTTGATGCGGCCACCGATGATCTACGTAACGGTTGGTTGTTCTACGAACTTCAGTCACCGGGGCTGGGCAATCGCTTTTTTGATGCCGTCGAAGCTGATGTTCAATCACTGACTGTCTATGGCGGCATTCATCTTCAGGTCGATGGGTTTCATCGCATGTTGATCAGGCGGTTTCCCTTTGCGCTTTACTACGTGATAGAGGCGACGAGTATCGACATCTACGCCATCCTCGATTGTCGTCGCGATCCGATCTGGATTCGCGCTCGCCTTGGGGCGACTCGGCCTTCTCCATGAGGCCGAAGAACAGGGCCTGCAGCATGCCGATGGCCTCGGAATGCGTCGAGACGTTCCCAGCAGAGCTCAAGCAGTTCGTCGCGTAGTGGCTCCGCCACGCTGGCCTTCGGCCAGGTACCGCCATCGCTCAACTCGTCGCCGCCGATCAGGCTGTCGTGGCCATCGCCATAGGCGGTGATGCCGTTGAAGGTGAACCCGGCCCACCATGCGCTTCCCAGAATCCGCCGGGCCAAGCCCTGCGCCGGGGCCTGGCTGCGGCGGCCGAGCAGTTCCATCAGCATGAGCGGTTGGTCGATGGGGCTCATGCGCCTGCGCTCGGCGATGAACGCGCGCAGGCGAAGCAAGGCAGCAGAGGGGCTGTTGGCCATGGAGTGATGCTGGCGGCTGCCGGGTAACCGGGCCAGGTTTGGTTTTGGGCGGCCCGTCAGGCCATCGCCCCAGCTGGGATCCCTTCTGGCGAGGGTGTGAAGCGGCTGCAGCCAACTCGGCGCCGGGTGTGGGTGGCTCGCCCCAGTCCATACCCGCCACCGCTATCGCCGGCCGACTTCCCAATGCAGCACTAAGATGTGTACACATTTGGCAGGAGGACAGCGTGGCGACCCGTATTGGCATCCGTGAACTCAGGTCCAGGCTGGCCTCCCATCTGGAATCGTCCACGCCGATTGAGGTCACCCGCCATGGCCGCACCATTGGCCTCTACGTGCCCCTGCCCCGGCAAGGCAACCTGAGTGATCGGGAGAAGGTGTTGGAGGCTGGCCGGCTGATGCAGGCTGAACTGGAGCGTCTCGGTTTGGGCGAAGACGAGCTCACTGCCGACTTCAAGGCCTGGCGGATGGGCCGCCCTGAGCAACCGTCGGCTTGAGAGTGGAGCGCAAGCGCCTGGTCCTGGACGCGAACATCCTCATTCGCTGAAGCCAACGTGGCCGAGGCGACCGCCTACGTGACTGATCTCGCCAGGAAGAGAGGTCTCGCTCAAGAGGTCTGCGCTGAGGCTTTGCTCAGCCTGCTGTTGATTGTCCAGGTTGTGGAAAACAGCGTGCTGGGGTCGGCCAAGGAGGAGGCCTTGGCGAGGATCCGCGACAAGGATGACTGGCCTGCCCTGGCGCTGGCGTTGCAATTGGAATGCGCCATCTGGACTGAGGATCAGGACTTCTTCGGCATCGGCATCGCAACCTGGACCACCAACACGGCGGAGCGTTACCTGGAGAGCTGAGCCCACTGCGCCCACCACGTGTCGCCGCGGGATCACCAGGCTGTTCCCCTCGCTCACGGGATAGGCATCGGCGATACAGAACACACAGCCCGCTTCGCGGTGGCCGTAGCTGGCCTGCACGCCGCGGAACTCGGTGCGGCCTATTGGCCTCGGCAGAAAGCATCGCGCATGCCCGCATTGCAGCGGAACGCTCAGGAGGCCATCACCTCCACATGACAGCGCAGGCCAGGTGCCCGGGCAGCACGGCTGTCGCCGGTGAGGAGTGTGGCTCCCAGCTCTTCGGCCAGGGCCACGTAGAGGGCGTCGTAGGCCGTGAGGTTGGCGCGCAGCTCCCAGGCCCGTGGCCAGAGGTGGCGGCTGACATGACGGCGCAGACCAAGACGTTGGGCCGTGGTCAGGGCCTGCAGAGCGTGCTGCTCAGGAAGCTGATCGGCCAGCACCAGCCGGCGGAGCACCGATAGCAGCTCGGCATCGATCAGATCAGGCGCCTGGAGATCCGCCTCGGCCAGCCTGGCCCTGGATGCGCCCTGGATCAAGAGCGCATCCACCAGCACCGAGGCATCCACCACCACCATCAGCGTTTTGCCCGGACCTGCCGCAGTGCCTCCAGAATCGTGCCGTGGTCGATCGGAGCCGATGGCAAGGCATTGAGGAGGTCTGCGTTGTCGGCCCGGCGAGCAGTTTCGCTGAGTTCGCGCAGGGCGAAGGTGCTCAGAGGCAGCCCAGCGCGGTTGGCCAATTTTTCGAGTCGCTCGGCCACGTCATCGGGAACGTGGCGGATGTAGAGGGTGCGCGTCATCTCTGCAGGCTGCTTGCTCGCTGCTAGCAGCCTAGCGGCTGGTGGCTCGTTGCCTTCTCCGGCAACGCCTCGGCTCTCTCGCACCAGGCCGCGCGATCCAGGCTGAGTTCTTCGGGTTCGTCGTCGTAGCGGTACTGCACAGCGAAGCTGGTGAAGGCAACAGCAACAGCAGTCGTGAGATGTCGTGCGTCGAAGGCGGAGTGCTACCGAGGTGGTGCAACCAGGCTCACTGCTTCGCAGAAGCCTTCGGCTAGAGGGTCTTCTCCAGACACTGCTGCGCGGCCCAGGAGTTCCATGAGGATCAGCGGTTGGTCGATGGGGCTCATGCACATGCGCTTGGGGATGAACTACCGCAGGCGCTGGTAGGTGGTGGAGGGGGGCGGGGGCATGCAGCCAGAGTGGCCCGTGGCCTTGGCGGGAGCCAGTGGCGGGCAGCAGAATGGGAGCCATGGATTCCAGACAGCCCCCCACGCTTCTGCGGCTCAGGCAGATGGCCCCCGAGCTGCTCGCCCTCACAGCCGCCCACGGTGGCCGGGATCTTCGCGTTTTCGGCTCTGTGATCCACGGGGCGGCAGGGCTGCAGAGCGACGTGGACCTGCTGGTGGATTTCCCCTCCAGCCCCAGTTTTGAGCAGTACATGGACCTCAAGCTGGCCCTGGAAGACCTGCTCAGCGCTCGGGTGGACCTGGTGACGCGCTGCGGACTTCGCCCTGAACTGCGGCAGCGGATCGAGCAGGAGGCCGTTGCTCTTGCCTGAAGGGGGGAGTGCCCGTAATTGGTCGCTGTTCCTCCAGGACATGCAGCTGTGCTGATCCAAAGTGCTCCGATACAGCCAGGGGCTCACCCGCCAGCACTTTCTTGTTGACGAGATGGTGGTTGACGCCGTACTGCGCAACCTGGAGGTTCTTGGTGAAGCGGGAAAGCAGATCCCGCCGGCGGTCCGCGAGCGGCACCCCGAGGTGCCCTGGCGACGCATTGCTGGCCTCCGCGATGTTCTGGCGCATGCCTATTTCGGCCTGGAAGACGACACCATCTGGCAGATTGTTTCCGAGAGCATTCCAGCCCTGGCTAACCAGTTGGACCAAGTGATTGAGGCTGAGCTCTGATGGCGGCTGGTGCGCCGTTCGCGTTGCGCAGAGCCATCCCCAGCTGTTCAGCTCCTGATCACACGCCAACTCAACCCGGACTTTCACCGAGCCGCTGATCGGGCTGCGGTGGTGGGCAAACACCTCTTCGCCGGGCCACGTCCTGCGCCGGGGCGGGGCCGCCTCTTGCCAGGCAACACCGTGGCCCAGCAGTTCCAGGAGCATGAGGAGTTGGTCGATGGGGCTCATACGCATCCCCTCGGCGATGAACGCGCGCAGGCGCTGGTAGGTGGCGGAGGGGCTGGTGTCAATGGAGCGATGCTGGCGGCTGCCGGGCGCCTGGGCCAGGTTTTGTGTTGGGCGGCCCGTCAGGCCATCGCCTTTGATGGAATCCCTTCTGGCGTGGGAGTGCTGCGGCTGAAGCCAACCCGGCTCCGGGGGTTGGTGTGCCGCCCCAGTCCCTTTGCCCAGTCAGGGGCGGCATCCCGCTCACCGCCGCAAGACTGGTGCCACTGGAGGGCGCTATGCAGGAAACCCTTTTCGTTGTCGAGGAAGCGGAGGATGGCTCCCACCGGGCCAGCGCAGCTGCCGCCGCGAGATCCGCGACGCGGTCGTCTGACACTTCGATCCCGGCGAGGCGTCACCCTTGATGCGACTCCATCTCGAGATCTCGGGACTACTGGCTTAGAAACGCCTCCACGCTGATACCGGCCTGCCGCAGAATCGCCCCGAAGGTGACCTCCGGCCTGTCCTCAGGAAGGCCAGATCCAGCAAGATGATCACGCCGATGCTGATCAAGACACCGCAAGGGACGCCCCCTTCTTGCTCGTCTCGTCTTGCTCGTCTCGCAGGGGTGGACGTTCAGCGCCTATCCCACGCCACCGTGGCCGAGCGAGCGCAGCATGGCCCAGAGGCTGCCGCCGGCTTCGGGGCGCTCCACGCCACGGTTCATAAACCACATGGCGCCCGCCATGGCGTTGAGCCCCAGCACGGCCAGCCATACCGTCCATCCTTCCGGCAGCTTCATGGCCTTCACTTCTGGCAACGGCACCCATCATCTCCGGTGGGGCTGACATGCCTCCCTTGGCTGGTCCAGCTCCGCGATGCGCGGCAGCCATCCAGCCAGGCTGAAGTTCCACCAGGCTGGCTACGGACCCCAGCCCCGCCCGATCCGATGGTCAGCCCGCCTACCCCCTCCGGCCTGGGACCTGACGGCGAGGTGTGGTGGATCCCTGCCCTCGATTGCGCCACGGAGGAACTGGAGATTCGCCAGGCCCTCAGCGATGTGGCTGGCATTGCTGAGCTGCGCTTCCAGCTGGCCAGCCACAGCCTGCTGATCCGCGCCGATGCGGCCGCCCTGGCCCAGGCGGAGCTGCTCCTGCAGCGCCTCGGCTACCCGCCCCAGCGGCTGGAGGGCACTGCGGCATCCACGCCCCGGGCCGCTCCGGTGCCCTGGGCCAGGATGCTTCTGGCCCTGCTGCTCGCTGCCGCCGCCGAGGCCGTGAATGTGCTGGTGCCGGGCTCCGCGGCGCAGCAGGCCCTGGTGCTGGGGCTGTCGGCGAGTGCCATTGGCCTGGCAGGACTGGCGGTGTACCTCAAGGGACTGGCTGCCCTGCGCCAGGGAAGGCTCAACATCAATGCCCTGATGGCTGTGGCGGTGAGCGGGGCCTTCCTGATCGGCCACTGGCCTGAAGCCGGCATGGTGATGGCCCTCTACGCCCTGGCCGAGGCGCTGGAGGCCCAGGCGGCAGACCGTGCCCGCCAGGCCATCGGCAACCTGATGCAGCTGGCCCCCGAGCTGGCCACGGTGGAGTTGCGGCCTGGGGAGTGGGCCCGCACCGAAGTGGGCCACGTGGTGGTGGGGCAACGGCTGCGGGTGGAGCCCGGCGAGCGGATTCCCCTCGACGGGGTGGTGCTCAGCGGCCGCAGCGCCGTGAACCAGGCCCCGGTGACCGGCGAGAGCCTGCCGGTGGACAAGGCCAGCGGTGATGCGGTGTTTGCCGGCACTCTGAACACCGACGGCGCCCTGGAGATCCGCTCCACCTGCACGGCGGCCACCAGCACCCTGGCCCGGATCATTCACGCGGTGGAGGAGGCCCAGGCCTCACGGGCGCCCATCCAGCGCTTTGTGGATCGCTTCGCGGCGCGCTACACGCCTGTGGTGTTTCTGCTGGCGCTCTTGGTGGCCCTGCTGAGCCCGGTGCTGCTGGGGCTCACACCGCTCGAGGCGGTGTACCGGGCCCTGGTGCTGCTGGTGATCGCCTGTCCCTGTGCCCTGGTGATCGCCACGCCGGTCACCCTGGTGAGTGGACTCACCGCCGCCGCCCGGCGCGGCATCGTGATCAAGGGCGGCCTCCACCTGGAGCAGGCCCGCAACCTGCGCCTGCTGGCCTTCGACAAGACCGGCACCCTCACCACCGGCCGGCCCAGGCTGGAGGCCTTCGAGGTGATCGACAGCCGCATCCCCGCCGGCCAGCTGCGCCGGTGGGCCGCCTCCCTCGCCTGCCGTTCGAACCACCCCATTTCCCGCGCCATCGCGGCGGGGCTGGATGCGGAGCGGCTGCCGGTGGAGGAGCTGAGCGCCAGCGGCGGCCGTGGGCTGAGCGGCCTGGTGGAGGGTCAGCCCCTGTGGCTCGCCAGCCACCGCTGGATTCAGGAGCTGGGTCTGGACACCCCGGAGCTCAGCGACAGGATCAGGCAGCAGCAGCAGCGGGCCCGCAGCGTCAGCCTGTTGGCCGACGCCCAGGGCGTGCTGGCTCTCTGCGGCTCGGCCGATCCGCTTCGCCCCAGCGCCGCCAGGGCCGTGGAGCGCCTGAAGCACCTCGGCCTCAAGCTGGTGATGCTCAGTGGCGACAACGCCCTCACGGCTGAGCTGGTCGGCCGGCAGGCTGGCATCGAGCGGGTTCACAGCGGCCTGCTGCCGGAGCAGAAGCTGGAGCTGGTGCTCGCTCTGCAGCAGGAGGGACCCACCGGCATGGTGGGCGATGGCATCAATGACGCGCCCGCCCTGGCCGGGGCGACGGTGGGCTTTGCCATGGGCGCCGCCGGCAGTGACACCGCCATGGACACCGCCGATGTGGTGGTGATGGACGACGACCCGAACCGTCTGGCCGACACCATCCTTCTGTCGCGGCAGACCTGGCGGGTGCTCTGGCAGAACATCGGCCTTGCCCTCGGCATCAAGGCGGCCTTTCTGCTGCTCACCCTCACGGGCAGCGCCACCATGTGGCAGGCCGTTGTTGCCGACATGGGCACCAGCCTGCTGGTGATCGCCAACGGCCTGCGTCTGCTGCGTCAGCGCTGGGCCTGAGCCTTGGACGCTGGCCGAGGTGTGAAGCTTCGATCCTGGAGCTCGCTGGCTTCATCAAAGCCGAACATCTCGAGCCAGGTCTCCGCTGCGCGCCGCAGGGTGAATCCCTGGGTGGTCATCAGCCGTTGGATCTGATCCTGTGCCCAGGAACGGCGGCCCAGAGCAGGAACCTGCCCCGTGAGCTCATCGCAGACAGCATGGTTGTGACCGATCCAGTCACTGGTCACGGCAGTGGTGGACGAACCTGTGCCGCTGGCCAGCCATCCCAGGTGGCGCGCCAGGGGCTGGTCAGGGCGCAGATGGGACATCCCGATAGCCGGACGGTTGGCTTGCTCCCACCAGTCCCTTGCTGCGCCAGTGTCATGGCCATGCTGGTCCCGCGCTCGACGGGGAAAGAAACCATCGATGGGAACGTCGAGGCCTTCCACCACCTGCTGCGCCACAGCATCGACCCTTCGGCTTCGGCCCTGGGCGGCGGCGTCATAGAGAACCCGGCCCCTCACGGCATCATGCAGCGGACTGGTGGCATCCACAGAGATCTCCGTGGGGCCCGTGAAGATCGACGGCAGGAGGCAGTACTGCGCCCTTGAGCCCAGGCCAAGCCCATGAAAGCGCTGCAAGACAACCTGGGCTTCGTGAAAACCATCACGAATTCCAAGCAATATTTCCATCATTTCCACATAACGCCTGCCCGTGGGTTGAGACAATCTTCGGCGCGCTTTCAATGAAGTCCACTGCGTGCCTGTCTGCAGGTTGTTCAATCCTGCAAAACCCACAGCCACATTCACGGCGCCCCGTTCGGCAGCCATCCGGCTGACCACTCTGGCGGTGTGATAGTCCGCAGCTGCCAGGGTCACAAAGATATGCCGGCCGTGGGCGCGGGGATCGGTAGCCATCTGCTCCCAGCCGTTCAGGCTGATTCGGTTACGAGCGCGAAAACGGTCAAGCGACCAACCCGTCAATGAGCGATCAAGGCCAAGGCCAATCAGACAACCGATGCAGAAATCCTCAGGCGCAATCACATGGGTTGGATCCATGGCCAGCTGCGCATCGATCACATCAGCCCAGCGGTGTTCGTGCTGGAGCCCGTCGATGTATTCCACTACACCCTGGGCCAGTGCCTTGGCTGGCCCCCGCACCTCCTCAGGCATGCGACTCATCGAGGGTTCACCACTCTCCCTGCGAATGTCGCGGAAGCTTGAGCGAATGGGTCTTGCTGCATCTGCAAACTCATCGATCACCATGTCAATGAGTGGCTTGGTTCCATTGTCAGCCATCAAGTCGCCACCTCGCAGGCGGACGGCCTTGGCTAAATCAAGCGTCTGTGGGGTGGCACGGTGGCTGGACAGCAGCCAGGCTGAAGAGGAGTAACCTCGATCAGCATAGATCTCGGCGGTTTCTGGGCGTAGATTCGTGAGAAAGCGCATAAACCAGGAGCAAGGTCTACAGCCCGTTGGTAGAGCTTCAGACCGTCAGAATGGGCTGTATTGCTGCCACCAGCTCGCTTCTACACAGCAGTGATTCTGAACGGCCTGGAGGGCCTGTTTTATCCCATTTTCTATCATTCGTTGATCAGCTAGTTGGGTGTAGCTGGAGTCAGCCTCTAGGAGCCTTTCATTGACCTCGTTAATAACATCCTGGTAGCCCGAGTTTTCGCTTTCATCGTCTCCGACTTCACGCTCAGCATCGCGTTGGCCTAGCTCTGCCTCGCCTCTGATCCGCTGCAGGTCAGACTGCGTTAAATAAGCCTGCAATTCCGATAACTTAGCCCTTGCCTGGCTGAGCCATTGCTGTAGCTGAGCCAGAGAACTTGCCAGGACTCCACAATCCACTGCAGAGCAGCGCAAAGTGCTGAAGGTGTCAATAACACCGGAGCCACCAAGCAGGCCGGACACATCCGGAGGATCTGCTATGCCGGCCAGCTCATCGAGTAATTCCTGTGGCGTCTGCATGAATTCAGGCCTCCTGGATTCGGGAGATCAGCTCACCCGCTGAAGACTGGACCCCCAGCGGGGGGAACTCCCAGTTGGCATCAACCACCCGAGGATAGAGATCATAGGCATGGCGACTCTCGGCAGCCAGCCAATCTTCCCAGATCAGATCGGAGTGATTGCCTGGTCCTTCAAAATGGGCCACGAGAATCTTCTCGCCATGTTCATCAATCTCCACCTTCCCACGGATCCACACCATCGAGCCCGGCACGGTGCCGTTCTGGGTGATGTCTCTGCGGTGGACTCTCAGCTCCGATCCGTCGCTGAGTCGTAGAAAGGAATATGGAATAATCGGCCGATCCACCCAGCCCATCTCCGCGATCTCTCCAGCCACCACCTGATCGGCCTGCTCAGGCAAGCTGCTCAGGGGCAGGAGCCCCCGCCATTGGGCGGTGTCATAGCGGCGCAGGATCGACCGATTCTCGGCGATCCTTCTCATGCCCGCCTCCCCAGGGCCAGTGCTCATGCGCCGCAGCACCATCACAGTGGCTGTCAGCAGCATGGCCATGCGCCTGCTGAGATCTGAACTCCTCAGTCCAAGATTGCCGACCCTGCGTTCCTCCACAGGGAGCACTCCGGCTCCTTCCAGCACGGGGTCCAGGCTCTCCACCTGGGCCAGAAGGGCCAGAAACACCCCCTTGGTGCTGCTGATGTCTCCGGCTCGGGCACTGTCCCGCAGCGCCCTGAGTTGCTCCTCATAGGTGGCCTCACCAGCGGCCAGTTGCATCAGCAGCAGACCCAGGTCCACGGGGTTTCCACCTGAGCGCATGCAGGCATCGTGAAGCCTGGCGTGAGTCGCTCGTCCCACAGCGGATGCGACCCGCTGGGCCTGGTCATCACTGATGGCGCCAAAACCGGCAAGCGGCTCGTCCACACCCTCGTCCACCAGATCAGGAATTCCTGAGAAGCGGCTAAACAGATCGTCCCAGAGGATGACTCTGCCGGGGGGAGCGGCGTAAACCGCTGTGGATTCGTGATCAGCCTGAAGCTCCAGCAAGGTTGCGGCGAGGCCTCGGTGCAGCATCAGTTCAGCTCCGCCCCGAGGCCCTGTTGGTGCTCCCTGAAACGGTGATGCTCCATGGCTGTTGGCTGAATGCAAGTGGGCATGGCCTGACAGCTGTTGAGCACAGATTGCGCTCTTGAACAGGATTGACACCAGGCTCTGGGACGCATCGATTAATTTCTTAACAGCCTGCTCCTGGTGTTGCAGATACGTTTGCGCTGCAGTTCCTCCGATCAGGGCGGCGAACCATTGCTTCAGCTCACGGTCACAGGCCCGATGATGTTCTTCATGTCCGCCGTGGTCGTGCCACTCCCGCTGGCTTCAACCGCTTGAGTTGAGGACGCCGCTGGGGCCGACACGGCCGAGCGCATCAATCAGGCCATCATGCCGCTGCATTGAGCCCGGCAGCCGTTCATGGTTGGGTGTGATCATGGGCGTTGTTGAACATGGCCAGGCTGCTTCAGTCCATTGTCTTGAGCTAGAGTCAACTCCTTTAGGAATGTAATGAGAAAGGGAGCGAGGCTCTGCTCCCTTGGATCCCCCAGCCCTTATCATTCCCGTTCATGGATGAAGGCACCATGGAACCCAGTTCGTCAACAGATCCATCCCTCTGCCTGCCGCCCGGTCTGGTCTCGGGATTTCGCCGCGCTGGATCCGTTCTGGCGGGTCTCGCCACCAGCGCCCTGGCCCTGGCCCTCCCGGCTGCGGCGAACGGCGGCACGCTCTACAGCCTCACCACCCGCTGCCTCGTCGGGGATGAGGAGCAGCCCTGCCGCATTGAGGCCATCGGTGGCCAGGGCGTCACGGTCTACCGCCACATCATTGACAGCACAGTCACCTCAATCCGTCTGATCGACTCCCCTGAGGGGGCACAGATCTGGGATCACACCGCCAAGGCCTGGACGGGTCTGAGCGCGCTGAGCATGGATTTCGGCAACAACGAACTCTGTTTCCAGGCCAAGGACGCCGCCTCGATCTGCACCCTGAATCCCAATTACTTCGCCAGCCTTCGTGCCCAGTTTTCCGACCTCCAACGCGATGTGATCAAGGCCACGTTTGATGCCGACGGACGCATCGCGGCCATTTGCTACACGAGGGAAGCCTGCGATCAGGGGTTCTGAGATCTCCATGAACACCTTGATCAGCACCACCTCCGCCAGCCTGGCCCTGATCGCCGCTCTCCAGCCTGGAGCCCTCTCCGCCGGCCTCAGCCCCCGCCCTGAGCCTCAGGCTGAGCTGCGCGCCCAGTCCCAACGCCTCCGACGCCCCGATGGGGATGGTCGCGACCGGCGCGGAAGTGGCGAGCGGCGTTTGCCGAATCGTTCAGCCGAACCCCCCCGTCGGCCTTCTCAAGGCCGCAGCAATGAGCGCGGCGGTGGGCCCAGCTCTGGCCGGGCCAGCGGGCGCAGCAGTGGCCGAGGCAACGACCTGGTGCTGCGACCACCGAGGGGTCTGGGCTCCGGCAGCCAGAGACCAGCCGGCGGCT
The DNA here is from genome assembly GCF_056633055.1 of Paraciimarium castrense LEGE 11436. NCBI lineage: Bacteria > Bacillati > Cyanobacteriota > Cyanophyceae > Synechococcales > Prochlorococcaceae > Paraciimarium > Paraciimarium castrense. The sequence continues at coordinate 315,338 of NZ_JBSJOW010000001.1, forward strand.
GGGTCGACCGCAACCCCGGCTCCGGCAACTTCCGCTCGTCCCGCAACAACGCCGTTTCGCTGCCGGCCCGCACCGGCCGCTCTGTGTCCACGGGATCCTCCCGCTGGCGCCGGCCGATCTATTCGCGGCCGGTGATTGCCGGCAACACCGTCAACGTCTCGCGCTCCACCTGGGTGGGACCGTCCTGGTCCAGCCGGCGGCCCTGGTCTCATGGCTGGTATGGCAGCGGCTGGACGGACAGCCGCCCCAGCTGGTGGTGGTGGAACGGCTCCTCGGTGATCTGGGGGATCAGCCAGGTGGCTTCGGCGGCGATCATCGCCAACGCCGTGAACAATGCCGTGAGCACCAACAGTGATTCGATCCCTGTTTCGAACAGTGCCTACCGGTTGCGCTTCGGTTCGGTGCAACCCATCGGCAGCAAGGGCGTGGAGTTCCTGTTTGATTACGACGGACGCATCTTCTCAGCCACGGCCGACTGCCAGCGAGGGGAACTCAATGGGGAGCGCCCCTATACCCCGGCTGAAGCCGAACTGCTCAATGCGGCCTGTGCCGTGGCTTTTGCGTCGTTCTGAACAAGCCCCGAACTCTCAGGATGTTCACCGATGAAACTTCTATCAAGTCTGATGGTTTGCTTCTTCCGCTTGTGTGGTGAACACTGATTTGCTCAACCAAGCGCGCTAAGCGTGATGCGCTCCTGCATGTAGGCGATGGCTTCCGCCTCCACTCGCTGCAGCGGAATGCCCTTGAGATCAGAGACAGGCCGAAACCCGGCAACTCTGAGCTACTCCATTGCAGGCTGAATCGAAACCTGCGTTCGCCCATGGCGGCTGGAACGGGATGACGGTGAAGGGATGAGACTGCTGGCCCTGAATGACAGCGAGCTGACGGGGGGTGGGCAGATTGAGGGCGCTGATCAGGAGGCGGCCGCTGCTGGTGATCATGACGCTCAAAGCTATCAAAGCTGAGCCGCATGGGGTGCATCCTTAGCCATGGGATCTGGGCGACGGCGCAGCAGTCAGGCCTGAGCCACGCCAGCCTGAATCTCGCCAGAGGGATCCAATCGGGAAATGGGCTCACCGGCTGACTGCCAGCCGGCAAAGCTGGGCGGGAATCCCCTGACCTGATCAAATCCCTGCAACTGGAGTGCCATCACTCCCATCGCTGATCGGTAGCCCGTCGAGCAATACAACACCACGGCTTGATCCGTGGGGATGAGGTCGAGGCGGTGCTCGAGATCCTTGAGAGGAATGTTGATGGCTCCTGGGATATGTCCTGCCTGGTATTCAGAGGGCTGGCGCACATCAACCAGCAAGGCCTCGTCACTTCCGATCAGGCGCTTCAAGGCTGGAACTGTGCGAACAGCGTAATAGTCTCCCGGCATGGAAACGAGATAACGATCAACGGCGCTCTCCAATGTGGGCTCAGGTGGTGTGGAAGCAGCCATGGCGATCGGCTGAGCTCCCACGCCAAGCAGAACGCAGGCCATCAGGATCAGGCCAACAACCGCCGGTTCAAGTGATATCCAGATGCGCTGGTGCCAGATGGGACGGTCTTGACCATGATCGTCTTGAAACGGTTTCACTGATCTTGCCTGGCTCGGCCACGCCGGCCCCTGGAGTTGCAGGGTGAAACTCCTGTGCACATTGCACTCGTGCATCGCCAGCCGTGAGGGAGGCAGGGAGGTTGTCGTCATCGTCAGACATGAGAACGGGATGGGCTGGAGCCGCAGGAGGCGCTGATGGACCCGCACCAGCGGGGGCTCGACCTGGCACCCGATCCTCCCGTTAACACAGTAGCGTTGAACGACGTTATGTTGCGAAAGGCGTTATGGGCATTCCTGTTGCCGTGGATCGAGGGGCTGGCCGCCCGGGTCACTGCTGCTCGCCTGGGCCCTTGCTGAGGTCAGTGGCTGCAGCTGTTCTGCTTGCTCTGGTGTTGATGCTGCTGCCATTCCAGGCCACGGCAGCGGACGATCCGCTGCGCTGGAGCCTCACCGACTCCTCGGGCCATCTCTGGGGCCTGACCCTGTTTGAGCAGCCCGATCCCGCCTATCCAGCCGGCTGGCGCCTGCGCCTGAACGCCCGCTCACCCGGGCAGGCGGTGAATCACCAGCGGCCGCTGCTGCTGAGCGATGCACTCGGCGGCGACTGGCTGCTGCCGAACCGCAGTGGGGAATTGGTGGCCCTCGGAGCGGAGGATCTCCCTGAGACCTCGGCCCAGTTCGACGCCGACGCCATGGAACCGAGGCCGAGTGAGGTGCTGCCGCTGCAGCTGCAGGTGCCGACCGATGACCGGGAGGGCGCCGTGAAGGTGATGCTGCCACCCGACGTGGTGCAGGTCCTGCATGGCCTGCCTCCGCACCGCTGACATCACTGGGCTGAAGCCATGAGCTCCCCCCCCTTGTTTCAATCGACCACACGATGCCGAGCCACCTCAACGAACGACTGCAGAAATGGGGCTGCTCCTGGGAAGGTCTGCGGAACAACCGCCATGGCGAGTGGTGGGTGCTGGCCCAGATGATCCTGATCTCCGCCCACTGGCTGCCACCAACGCCTGCCCCGGCGGCACTGGGGATTCACTGGCCGCTGGCGATGCGACTGATCGGTGGGTTCACGATCCTGACCGGCCTGTTCATCGGCGGCCAGGGAGCTCTGAACCTGGGGGACAGTCTCAGTCCGCTGCCCGAACCGATCGCCGGAGCGCCACTGGTCACCGAAGGCGCCTACGCCCGCTGCCGCCATCCCCTGTATCAGTCGCTGCTGCTCTGTTCCCTGGGGGTGACGCTGGCTCTCGGCAGCCTGCTGCATCTGGGCCTGCTGCTGGCCTTGGCGACCGTGCTCAGCCTGAAGGCCCGTCGCGAAGAACAGCGGCTGTGCTCCATTCACGCCACCTATGCCGCCTTCATGGCATCCACCCCGGCGATCATTCCCTTTGTTCCAGGTCTCGACTGGCGCTAGCCCCCGCCTGCAGCAGCCTCCGGTAGGCCAGCAACAACGCGACACAGGCAAGGCCATAGCAAGATTATGAGCTTAGGATCATAAGCACATGCTGGCGGGGTTTCTTCGCCTGAGCAAGTTTCCGTCGTTTCCCCTCGCCGATGCTCGCCACCTTTGATGTCGTGACCCTGTCGCGACTGCAGTTCGCCCTGACGGCGATCTTTCACATGCTCTGGCCCGTGTTGTCCACCGGCATGGCCATCTTTCTGGTGGTGCTCGAAGCCATCTGGCTGCGCACCGGCAATCCCCTCTATTACCGCCAGGCCCGTTTCTGGGCCAAGCTCTACGTGCTCAATTTCGGCATCGGCGTGGCCTCCGGGCTACCGATGGAGTTCCAGTTCGGCACCAACTGGGCACCGCTTTCGGAGTTCGCCGGCGATTTCTTCGGTGCGGTGCTCGGCTTTGAGGGGGCGATGGCCTTCATGCTTGAGGCCGGGTTCCTCGGGATCATGTTATTCGGCTGGCACAAGGTGCCGCCGGTGATCCACTTCCTCTCCACTGTGATGGTGGCCTTCGGTGCCAACCTCTCGGTGTTCTGGATCCTCAGCGCCAACTCCTGGCTGCAGACCCCCGCCGGTGGCACGTTTACGGATGGACACTTCCAGGTGCAGAACTATTTCGCCGCCATCAACAACCCCTTCATGGTCAAGAGTGTGATCCACATGGCCCTGGCCACAGTTGAAACCTCGATGCTGGTGGTGGCGGCGATCAGTGCCTGGTCGCTGCTGCGCAGGAAGGCGCCGGAGTTCTTCCTGTTCTCCTTCAAGCTGGCGCTGGTGATTCTGCTGGTGGTGGCGCCGATGCAGATCCTGGCCGGCCATGAGAGCGCCGTGCAGGTGGCCGAGCATCAACCCACCAAGCTGGCGGCGATCGAAGCCCTCTGGGACGACCAGGCCGCCGGCAGCTCCCCCGCCTGGAGCGTGCTGGCCGCTCCCGATGAGGCCAGCGGCAGCAACCGCTGGAGCCTGGAAGTGCCGGGAGCCTTCAGTTGGATCCTGGAGACGCGACCACGGCTCAGCCAGCCCGTGCGCGGGCTCAACAGCTGGCCCGCCGACCAGCGCCCCCGCATGGTGGGCCTGCTCTTCTATGCCTTCCGGCTGATGGTGGCGATCGGCCTGGCGGCGGCAGCCCTGATGGCCCTCAGTCTGCTGCTGTGGTGGCGCGGTGGGCTCAACGCCGGCAGCTTTGAGCGCTGGCGCTGGTTCAGCTGGGCCTGGATCCTCTCGGCTCCCGCCGGCTACCTGGCCATCGAAGCGGGCTGGGTGGTGCGCTGCGTTGGCCGTCAGCCCTGGACCGTCTACGGGCAGCTGCGCACCGCCGATGCCGCTTCCGTGCTGCCGGTGGGCGAGGTGATCACCAGCCTGAGCACCTTCGCGGTGCTCTACAGCGTGCTGCTGGTGCTTGCGCTCTATTTCGGCTCCCGGATCATCGCCAAGGGGCCGGATCTCACGCTGGAGCCGCCCCATGGCCCCGGGGCCGACGCGGCCAGCCTCCCCACCCCGAGCGCCTGAGCATGGACTTTCTCGATGTGTTCATGCCCACGGTCTGGTTCGTGATCCTGGCGCTGTTCCTGCTGCTCTATGTGATTCTCGATGGCTTTGATCTGGGGGTTGGCATCCTCTCGCTCACCTCCCCTGGAGAAGAGCAGCGCACGATCCTGATGACCAGCCTCGGGAATGTGTGGGACGCCAACGAAACCTGGCTGGTGCTGATGGGCGGCGCCCTGTTCGGTGCCTTTCCACTGGCCTACGGCACCATCCTCAAGGCGCTCTACGCACCCATCTATCTCATGATCCTGGGGTTGATCCTGCGGGCGGTGGCCTTCGAATTCCGTGAGAACGCCGTCAACAAACGCCCCTGGAACCTGATGTTCGGGATCGGCAGTGTGCTGGCCGCCGCCTCCCAGGGCGTCTGCCTGGGCACGGTGCTGTCCGGCATCCCCACCGATGCCGCCGGCCACTTCACGGGCTCCGTGTGGATCTGGGTGAACCCCAGCAGCCTGCTGGTGGCGCTCACGCTCATCCAGGGCTATGTGCTGATCGGCTCCACCTACCTGATCATCAAAACCAGTGGCGAGCTGCAACGGTTGCACGTGCGCACCGCTCGCCTGGCGGCTGCAACCACGCTGCTGGGGGCTCTGGCGATCACATTGACGGCTCCGTTCGCCTCGGAAACCCTGCGTCAGCGTCTGTTTGATCCGGCCTTCCTGCCGTTCTTCGTGGTGCTGCCACTGCTGGGCGTGGCCCTGATCGTGCAGCTGTTCCGCAGCCTGGATTTGCAGCAGGAGGTGTGGCCATTTGTTTATACCGTGCTGCTCTTCATCCTGAGCTTCGCGGGGCTGGGGGTGATGGTGTTTCCGGCGGTGATTCCTCCATCGGTCACGATCTTTCAAGCCTCAGCATCGGTAACATCGCAGGTGTTCATGCTCACCTTTATCGGTGTACTGATACCCATCATGCTCTTCTACAACATCTACAACTACATCGCCTTCCGCGGCAAGGTTTCCACTGAATGAGCATCACCCTTCCCCGAGAGGGAAGCTGGCTGGCCCCCTGCGGGCGCTCTGACCTCCGGTTGGTATCGCCACGCCGCCTTCCGGTACCCAGCTGGCTGATCAACAGCCCGACCACCTCTGAACCATGGTGGGTGCAACATTGTGGGTGCCGGAAAGCGTTGCGCTGATCCCGCCTGTGTCAGGGACTGATGCGACCCACCGCCCTCCTGGCCTGGTTGAGGATGTTGCCCTCCAGGGGTACATAGCCGAGGCTGGCAGCCTGGTTCTGAGCCGCCGGGCTGAGCAGGTGGTTCATCGCCGTGCGGATCGAGTTGGTTTTGGCGCCGTTACCGCGCTGGTAGGCCAGGATCCAGGTGAGAGTGGAGATGGGGTAGCTGTTGGCGCCGGCGGGGTTGGGATTCTCGCCGGCGAGGTTGCCATCCAGCTTGATGTTGTTCAGCGCCGCTGCGCCGCTGGCACGGGTGGGCATCACGAACTTGCCGGCCCGGTTCTGCAGCGCCGCTGATTTCAGGTTGCCCCTCACAAAGGCCTGGTTCACATAGCCGATGCTGCCCGGGGTGTTGGTGAGCACGCCGGCTACGCCCTCATTGCCCTTGCCGCCCAGACCCACGGGCCACTTCACCGCCTTGCCCTCTCCCACCTTGCTCTTCCACTCCGGCGAGAAGGCGCTGAGGGAATTGGTGAAGGCGAAGGTGGTGCCGGAGCCGTCGGAGCGATGCACCACGGTGATCTTGCCGCGGCCGCACTTGAGTTGCTCCCAGGTGGTGATCTTGCCCAGGAACACATCCACCAACTGCTTCTGGCTGAGGTTCAGCTTGGCACAGTCACCCTTGTTGTAGGCCACGGCGATGGTGCCGCCCACGGCGGGGAACTGCACCACACCCCGGCTCACCTTGGAGGATTCGGAAGATTTGATCGGCTCATCGGTGGCGCCGAAATCCACACTGCCGGCCACGAACTGCCGCACCCCGGCGCCGGAGCCCACCGACTGATAGTTGACACGTACCTTGCTGGCCACACCCGCGAAGGCGCGCTGATAGAAGGGCGCCGGGAAGCTGGCGCCGGCACCGCTGATGGTGGCCTGGGCCAGGGAGGGGTTGGTGATGGCGGTTGCTGCCGTGAGGCTGACGGCCGTGGCGCCGATGGCGATGAAGGCCTTCTTGGCGAAGGTCATGGATGGGGAGTGGAAGTCCTCCCCTTGATAAACGCGCGAAATGGCGAGTTCCTTATCGCCTGATTAACGACTGGTCAAGACTTGGGGGTATGCCGAGATTCAGGGCTTCGAGGCGCTGGTGCTGCGCGAACACCTGGGCCGGGGAGCCCTCCAGCGCCAGCCGGCCCCGCTCGATCACGAACAGCCAGTCGGCCCAGCCGTTGAGAAACTCCATGTCGTGGCTGGCCACCAGGATCGTGGTGCCGCTGGCATGGATGCGCTGCAACTGGCGCAGCAGGGCGCGGCCATGGCCCGGGCTCAGATAGGCGGTGGGCTCATCGAGCAGCAGCAGCTCGGGTTCGAGCACCATCACATCGGCCAGGGAGAGGGTTTTTTTCTGGCCCATGCTGAGCATGTGGGTAGGACGCTCCAGCAAGGCCTCCAGCCCGAAGTTCTGCACCGCTTGTTGCATCCGGCGGCGGATCTCAGCCTCCTCCAGGCCCAGATTCACCAGGCCGAAGGAGAGGTCCTCCTCCACCGTGGTGGCCACCAGCTGGTGTTCTGGATTCTGAAACACCAGCCCCACCTGCTGGCGCAGGCGGCGCAGGGACCGGCGGTCGTAGCGGATCGGCTGATCCCTCCAGTGGAGCCGGCCCGTCTGGGGCCTGAGCAGGCCATTGGCCAGCAGGAACAGGGTGGTTTTACCGCAGCCGTTGTCGCCGATCAGGCCGCAGCGCGAGCCTTGGGGCACCTCCAGGCTGAGGCCATCAATGGCTTGCTCCATCGCGCAGGGGTAGCGGAATCCCACGGCCTCGAACCGCAGCAGGGATCCGGCTGGCTTGCTGCCGCCGCCCGGGTGGCGCCATGGGCTCAACGCCCCAGCCCCAGGGAGAGGGCGCCGAGCAGGGCACAACCGGCAATGGCTTCTCCCTGGTAGCGCGGCGAGCTCCGGTGACGCTCTCCCCCCACCACCCGCAGGTCGCCGTTGAAGCCCCGGGCGGCGAGGCCCATGGCCAGACCCCGGTAGGTGGCAAGGGAGCGATGCAACAGTTGGGCCACCAGAACGCCCAGGCCCTGCAGCCGTTGCCTCCAGCCGCGCAGCCCGGCCCTGGCCTGCTGGGCCACCCACAGCTCGCTGGCCATGGCCATCAGGCTGAAGATGAATCCGTAGGTGAGCACCAGCAGCTCCAGCAGCAGGGGCGGCAGTCGCAGGCGCCGCAGCACGGCGATCAGCTCACTGAAGGGCGTGGTGAGCAGCGCGAACATCAGGCAGCTGCTGGCGGCCAGCGAGCGGCTGATCAGCAGCGCGGCCTGCCCCACCCCCTGCTGGCTCACGGACACCATCCAGCCGCCCAGGGGCCAGGCCAGCTCCCGCCACACGTCCCCGCGAGCGGTGGCGGTGAAGGCGTCGAGCGGCACCGCCTGCAGCAGCAGGGCCGGCAGGCTGGCGATGGCGAACCCCAGCGGCAACAGCAGCAGCGGCAGGTACAGCCGCGCCGGGATCGCGGCGTACACCACGATCCACACCGTCAGCCAGAGGCTGATCAGGCCCTGGACCAGTGGAGGTGCCACCAGCCCCAGCAGCAGCAGCACCGCCGCAAAGGCCAGCTTCTGGCCAGGGGGCAACCAGCGCAGCCGGTTGCCGTAGGCCAGGGCGTCAATCCGGTGACTCATCGCCCCTGTTCAGAGCGCGTCCCTTGTAGAGCCCGATCACGTAGCCGATCACGCCGGCGCCCAGGGCCGCCTGGCTGGCGAACAGCAGGCTTTCCACCTCGCTGCTGGGCAACGCCACCACGGCGTTGAACCAGGGCCTGTAGCTGGGCTGGATCTCGCTGATGGCGTCCATGCCCTGGCCGTCGGCGCCGGAGAATTCGCCGCGCACGACCAGCACGGGCAGGGCGCTCAGTGCCACCACGGCGAGCACCAGCAGCCAGTTGCCCTGAGGGCGTTGTTTTCCAGAACGGGTCATGGGGTCAGCTCTCCTGGTGGAGCAGGCGGAGGGTCTTGAGCTCGGGCTGGCCATAGGACTGCAACCAGTTCCACACCAGCACGGTGAGCAGGCCTTCGGTGATCGCCAGGGGAATCTGGGTGATCGCGAAGATGCTGCCGAATTTCAGGAATGAGGCCATCACCCCACCGCTGGCGGCGGGGAAGGCGATCGCCAGCTGGCCAGCGGTGACCACGTAGGTGGCCAGGTCGGCGAGGGCGGCGGCGGCGAACACCGCCAGGCGCCTGTGGCCGCTGCTGCTGAAGAGCTGAAAGGCGCCCCAGGCCACGAATGGCCCCACGATCGCCATCGAGAAGATGTTGGCGCCCAGGGTGGTGAGCCCGCCGTGGGCCAGCAGCAGCGCCTGGAACAGCAGCACGATGCTGCCGATCACGGTCATCACCGTGGGGCCGAACAGAATCGCGCCCAGGCCGGTGCCGGTGGGGTGGGAGCAGCTGCCGGTGACGGAGGGAATCTTCAGGGCCGAGAGCACGAAGGTGAAGGCGCCGGCCAGGGCCAGCAGCAGCTTCAGCTCCGGGTGGCTGCGGCTGATGCGCGTCAGCGACCGCAGCCCCACCGCCAGGAAGGGCAGCGAGATCAGCCACCAGGCCACGGCCCACTGCAGCGGCAGGAAGCCCTCGGCGATGTGCATCGCCTGCGCCGGGGCAGGCGTTAATAGAACAAGGCAGAAACTGAGCGCAGCCATCAACGACAGGCTGGCCAGCTTTGCTGGCATGGTCTTCACTCTGTACCTCGCAGGTAAGACAGTTGAGTTGTGAAGAACGGCAGGTGTTCTGACTGATCAGGGTCCTGGGACCCTGAAACACAGTTGCGGGACAGCGGCCGATTTCAACGGCACTTTCCCTGTTGCCTCCGGCGGCTGAACCCCGCCGGAACCGTTCTGAATCTGAGCATACCCATGGCTGCTCAGCTCTTTCTCGCCCCGCTTCAGGTTTCGTTTCCAGTTCTGGCTCCAGCGCTGTGTCCGGCTCCGATTTCAGGGAGGCCGGCGTGCTCAGTAACCTGGGTGTGCTCCGTGTTCCCCCCGCGTCCATGGACTTTTTCGAAGTGCTCTGGCACGGCGAGGGCATCGGTGATGGTGGCGATCTGGAGGAGGCCCTGATGGCCTATGCCCTGGTGAAGCCCGACGACGGCGACTGGGCCGCCGCCTGCAGCGCCCCCGGCGCCGATCCCTGCATCCGTCGCTACGCCTCCTTTGACGCCTTCCTCGACAACGCCGATGAGCTGGAGACGATTCCGGTCACGGCGGCGATGATCGAGGCCTGCCTGGCGCAGCTGCCCTGAGTTCCGCCCCACGACGAGCCCGGCCGCAGCGCCGATCCCGCCTGTCACTGCGCCAGCACCCGTGGGATCGCCTCCAGCCGCGTGGTGGCGGCCCGGGAGAGCCTGTCGCGCCGCATCGCCCAGGGCGGTTGCAGTCCGCAGGCGGCCCACTGCACGGTGCCGCGCCCGTAGCGGCGGTTGAGCCGGTCCACGGCGGCCATCAGGGCAGCGCGGCGCTGCTGCTGCTCCGGCGGCAGCGGTTGCAGCAGGTGGTGTTGCAGCAGCTCCTCGCCCTGCAGCTGCAGCAGCAGCACGCCGGCCTTCTGCAGCGGGTGCTGGGGGCGGAACAGGGCCTCGGCCAGGGGCAGGGCCGCCGCCAGCAGCACGGCGGTGTCCTGGCTGGGCAGCGCCAGGGTGAGGGTGGCGCTGTTGCTGTAGAAGCTGGTGCCGTTGAACGGGTTGCTGCGCACGAACACGCTCAGGGCCCCGGCCCGCTGCCGTTGGCGGCGCAGCTTCTCGGCCGCCCGCACCGTGTAGGTGGCCACCGCCTGGCGCAGCTCCGCGGCCGTGCGCACCGGCTGGCTGAAGCTGCGGCTCACGCAGGTTTCCTGCTTCGGCGCTGGCACCAGGGTGAGCGGCAGGCAGCGGTGGCCCCGCAGTTCCTGCTGCAGCCGCAGGCCCACCACGCCGCACTTCTGGCGCAGCTCACCGCTCGGCATGTCGCGCAGGGCGAGGGCATGGGCGACGCCCCGCAGCCGGCACCAGCGGGCCAGGCGCCGGCCGATGCCCCACACGTCTTCGATCGCCACCTGCTGCAGCCAGGCGGAGGGGTCGCTGCAGGCCCCCAGGTCGAACACATGGCCATGGGTCGGCTGCCCCTTGGCGAGGCGGTTGGCCAGCTTGGCCAGCACCTTGGTGGGGGCGAGGCCCACCGCCACCGGCAGCCCCAGCTCCCGCTGCACCGCCCGCCGCAGCTCCAGCCCCCAGGCGGTGAGATCGCTGCCCGGCGGCCGGGGCAGCAGGCCGAAGGCCTCGTCGATCGAGTAGATCTCCAGCTCCTCCACCCAGCGCTCCAGGGTGGCCATCAGCCGCTGGCTCATGTCGGCGTAGAGGGCGTAGTTGGAGCTGCGCACCACCACGCCGAGGCGCTCCAGCTGGCGCTGCACCTGGAAGTAGGGCTGGCCCATGGCGATGCCGAGCCGCCGGGCCTCGGCACTGCGCGACACGATGCAGCCGTCGTTGTTGGAGAGCACCACCAGGGGCCGGCCCAGCAGGGCGGGCTCCAGCACCGCCTCGCAGGAGGCATAGAAGTTGTTGCCATCGATCAGGGCGATGGCCGTGCTGGTCGGCATGGCCCCCTCAGCAGCGGCGGATCACATGGGTGGCCACCCCCCAGATGCGGGCGTCGGGATGCGGGTGCAGCGGCAGGGCCGGGTAGGCGGGATGGGCCGCCTCCAGCCACTGCCGGGTTCCGCGGCCGGCCAGGCGTTTCACGGTGAAGCCGCCATCGAGCAGGGCCACCACCACCAGGCCCGCCCGCGGTTCGAGCTGCCGGTCCACCACCAGCAGGTCGCCGTGCCGGATGCCGGCATCGCGCATCGAGTCGCCGGCCACCCGCAGCAGCAGGGTGGCGCCGGGGTGGGGCACCAGCAGACGCTGCAGGTTGAGGCCTGGCTGGGCGGTGTCCTGGGCGCTGGCCTGGGCGCTGGCGTGTGAGCTGGCCTGGCTGTTGGGGCGGTGCCTGGGGATGTCGGCCACGCCGCGAGGATCGTCGAGCCCCAGAGTAGTACAGGTGTACTGATCTGAATCGGGTGCTGGCTCGGGGCGGTTCCTGCTACGCCTGGGGGCCCTTCCCCAAGTCAGGCCCGGGCCCGGGCCCAGCATCAGGACCGGCATCGGCCCCGGGCGGCCCTGCGGTGAAGCGCTCGTAGAGCAGGGCGCCGCCAGCCAGCCAGAGCAGGCTCCACAGCACGAAGGTGATGGAGGGGCCGAGCTGCCCGCCCTCCAGGCCGTAGACCCCGGCGCGGACCAGAGCGGCATCGAGCAGGGAGCCGCCGATGCCCCAACCCAGCACGAAGCTGAACAGGAAGCCGATGGCCTGGAGATTGGTGGTCATGGCGGCGGAGCCGGGGCGCGGTTCTCCATACCATGGGCCCAACACCGCAGCCGATCAACGGTGGCCACAGGGATGGGCGCAACCACGCTGAGGCTGGGCACGGCGGGGGCGGGGCTGCTGCTGGTGCTGTTCCTGCTGGTGCATCTGGCCGGCGTGCTGCCGGCGGTGCTGGCCCCCGAGCGCTTTGAGGCCTATGCGGCCGGTCTGCATCGCGCCGCCTGGCTGCTCCTGGTGGAGCTGGCCCTGCTGGCTGCGGTGCTGCTGCATCTGGGCCTGGGGCTGGCCAAGGTGATCGCCAACCGTCGCGCCGGCAACAGCGCCGGCCTCAGCAGCCGTCGCGGCCAGCCGCTGGCGGCCCTGGCGGCCCGCAGCCAGGCGATCGGCGGCGTGGGGCTGCTGCTCTTTCTGGCGGTGCATCTGGGCCAGCTGCGCTGGCCGCGCCCGCCGCAGGGGGCCGAACGGGCTGTCCTGGAGGCGGTGCTGCGCCAGCCGGCCATGCTGGCCCTCTACCTCGCCGCCGCCGCCGCCGTGGGACTGCATCTGCTGCATGGCTCGGAGGCCGCCCACCGCAGCCTGGGCCTGCTCGATGCCGGCAACGGCCCCCGCATCCGCCTGGCGGGGCGCCTGCTGGCCCTGGTGGTGGCCATCGGCTTCGCGGCGGTATCCGTGGCGCTGGCCCTCGGCCTGGGGCTGCCTCTGCAGCCGGGGCCATGAGCGGACTGCCCGATGCCCAGCTGCCCGGTGGTCCGCTGCCGCAGGCCTGGCAGCACTGCAAGGAGGGGCTGCCCCTGGTGAGCCCGCAGCGCAAGCGGCAGCTGCGGCTGCTGGTGGTGGGCAGCGGCCTGGCCGGCGCCTCGGCGGCGGCCACCCTGGCCGAACAGGGCTACCAGGTGCGGCTGCTCAGCTTCCATGACAGCCCGCGCCGGGCCCATTCAGTGGCGGCCCAGGGGGGCATCAATGCCGCCCGTCCCCGGGCCGCCGATGGCGACAGCATCAGCCGCCTGTTCGCCGACACCGTGCGCGGCGGCGACTTCCGCGCCCGCGAGGCGGGCTGCTGGCGGCTGGCGGAGATCAGCAGCGGCATCATTGATCAGTGCGTGGCCCAGGGCGTGCCCTTCGCCCGGGAGTACGGCGGCAGCCTGGCCACCCGCAACTTCGGCGGGGCCCTGGTGAGCCGCACCTTCTACGCCCGCGGCCAGACGGGCCAGCAGCTGCTCTACGGCGCCTACCAGGCCCTCATGCGCCAGGTGGCCGCCGGCCGGGTGGAGCTGCTCTGCCGCCGCGATGTGCTGGAGATCATCACCGTGGAGGGGGTGGCCCGCGGCGTGGTGGCCCGCCATCTGATCAGCGGTGAGCTGGAGGTGCACACCGCCCAGGCCGTGCTGCTGGCCAGCGGCGGCTACAGCAACGTGTATTTCCTCTCCACCAACGCGCTCAAGTCCAACGCCAGCGCCATCTGGCGGGCACATCGCCAGGGGGCCCTGCTCGCCAACCCCTGCTTCACCCAGATCCACCCCACCTGCATCCCCAGCGGCGACGCCTACCAGAGCAAGCTCACCCTGATGAGCGAGAGCCTGCGCAATGACGGCCGCGTGTGGCTGCCGCTCCAGCCGGCCGATCCGCGCCCGCCGGCCGAGATTCCCGAGCAGGAGCGCGACTACTTCCTGGAGCGTCTCTATCCCGCCTACGGCAACATGGTGCCCCGCGATCTGGCCTCCCGGCGGGCCCGGGAGCTGTGCCAGGCCGGCCATGGCGTGGGGCCCGGCGGCCGCTCGGTGTACCTCGATCTGCGCGATGCGATCAGCAGCCAGGGCGCCAGCACGATCGAGAGCCGCTACGGCAATCTGCTGCAGATGTATGAGCGGATCACTGGCGAGGATCCCTACACCACGCCGCTGCGCATCTACCCGGCGCCCCACTACACGATGGGCGGCCTGTGGGTGGACTACCGGCTGATGAGTTCGATTCCGGGGCTGTTCGTGCTGGGTGAGGCCAACTTCTCCGAGCACGGCGCCAACCGGCTCGGGGCCAGCGCCCTGATGCAGGGCCTGGCCGATGGCTACTTCATCGCGCCGCTCACGGTGACGGCCTGGCTGGCGGGCCATGCCACCCCTGCCATCGCGGCAGACCACCCGGCATGCCGCGAGGCCCGCGCCCGGGCCGCTGGCCGCATCGCCGCCCTGCTGCAGGTGGCGGGCCCACGGCCCGTGGATGCCTTCCACCGGGAGCTGGGGGCGGTGATGATCGAGCGCTGCGGCATCAGCCGCGACGCCGCCGGCCTCAGGGCCGGGCTGGCGGAGGTGGCGGCGCTGGAGCAGCGCTTCCATGCCGAGGTGCGGCTGCCGGGCACGGCGGCGGGGCCCAATCCGGAGTTGGAGAAGGCGCTGCGGCTGGAGGATTTCTTCGGCCTGGCCCAGTTGATGCTGCGTGATGCCCTGGCCCGCGAGGAGTCGTGCGGGGCCCACTTCCGCGAGGAGCACCAGACCGCCGACGGCGAGGCCAGGCGTGATGACAGCCGCTTCGCCCACATCGCCGCCTGGGAGCACCGGGGCGGCGCCGACCACGTTCGCCATGCTGAACCCCTGTACTTCTCCAGCCTCGAGCCCAGTGCCCGCAGCTACCGCTGAGCCCCACCCATGAGCAGCCGCACCCTCTGCCTGCATCTGCGCATCTGGCGCCAGGAGTCGCCCCAGGCTCCTGGCGGCTTCTGCGACTACACCCTGGAGGCGGTGTCGGCCGACGTGTCGCTGCTGGAGGCGCTGGATCAGCTCAATGAGCAGCTGATCACAGCGGGCGAGCGGCCGGTGTCGATGGAGCACGACTGCCGCGAAGGCATCTGCGGCAGCTGCGGCTTCCTGGTGAACGGCCAGGCCCATGGCCCCCGCGCCGCCACCAGCGTCTGCCAGCTCTACCTGCGCCAGTTCAGCAGTGGTGAGCGGCTCACCCTCGAGCCCTGGCGTGCGGCGGCCTTCCCCCTGGTGCAGGACCTGGCCGTGGATCGCTCCGCCCTCGACCGCCTGATCGCCGCTGGTGGCTACTGCTCGGTGAACACCGGCCAGGCGGCGGATGGCAACGCCATGCTGGTGGGGGCCGAACAGGCCCGATCCGCCTTCGACACCGCCACCTGCATCGGCTGTGGCGCCTGCGTGGCCAGCTGCCGCAATGCCTCCGCCAGCCTGTTCGTGGCCGCCAAGCTGGCCCACCTGGGCCAGCTGCCCCAGGGCCAGCCAGAGCGCGCCCAGCGGGCGCGGGCGATGCAGCAGCAGATGGATCAGGAGGGTTTCGGCAGCTGCAGCAGCCATCTGGAATGCGAGGCCGTGTGCCCCCAGGAGATCTCCGCCGACTGGATCAGCTGGATGCACCGCGAGGCGCGCCGAAGCGCCGGATGAAGGCAGCCAGGGCCATCGGCCCGCAGCGCCGCTGCCAGCCCACCTCACCGGGATACTGCCGCCAGCAGGAGAGGTGCACCCCGCTGGGACGCAGGCAGAGGAGGTAGCGGTAACCCGCCTGACGGCAGGCGGGATGGGCCTCCGCGGCAGCGATTGCCGGCAGGGGAGCAAAGATCTCGGCCAGTTCCGCCGCGCTGGCCGCCGGCTGGCCCGTGGCCTGCAGCGGCGCCGCCAGCAGGCCGGCGATCCGCTGGGGGAAGCCATCCCCGGCCAGCCACCAGTGGCGCTGGGCGGCACTGCGCAGATCCACCAGGGAGATCAGCGCTCCGCCGGACCCTCGGGGGCAAGAGCCGGGGGCAGACGGAAGGGCGCTGGGCGGAGCAGCAGGTGAAGGGGCTGTCGGTGCGACGGCCTGGCGAAGGGGCACGGCGGAGCAGAAGCGATCTCCTGTTCAGTGCCCCGGGCGTCTCAACCGGGTTCAGAGCGCCACGGACGGCTGGCAGAACAGCACGATCAGCCAGATGGCCCCCACGATGGGGATCAGGCTGAGCAACAGCCAGGGCCAGGGCTTGCCGATGTCCCGCAGGCGCCGCACACAGATCGGAATCCCCGGCACCAGGCTGGCGATGGCATAGACCCAGTAGAGCTTCTCGGAGACAACCTGGAGGACGATGCCCACAATCAGGTTGGCCAGCACAAACCACCAGTAGTCACCCCGATTGGAGCGACCGCTGTAGTCGAAGGAGCGACTCCAGGCTGAGGTGAAAGCTTCGATCAGGCGCATGGTGACAGCGGAACGCCGCCACTACTTACACGGAACAGGCCACAGTGGCCATGTGCTGCATCAGATCGATGCACTTGCAGCTGTAGCCCCACTCGTTGTCGTACCAGGCCACCAGCTTCACGAAGGTGTCGGTGAGGGCGATGCCGGCGCCGGCATCAAACACCGAGGTGCAGCTCTCACCGAGGAAGTCCGTGGACACCACGGCGTCTTCCGTGTAGCCCAGGATGCCGGCCATCGGCCCTTCGCTGGCGGCCTTCATCGCCGCCTTGATCTGGTCGTAGCTGGCCGGACGGGCCAGGTTCACGGTGAGGTCCACCACCGACACATCGGGGGTGGGCACGCGGAAGGCCATGCCCGTGAGCTTGCCATTGAGCGCCGGGATCACCCGGCCCACGGCCTTGGCCGCACCGGTGGAGCTGGGGATGATGTTCTGGCCCGCGCCACGGCCACCGCGCCAGTCCTTGGCCGAGGGGCCGTCCACGGTCTTCTGGGTGGCGGTGGTGGCATGCACGGTGGTCATCAGCCCGCTCTCGATGCCGAAGCTGTCGTGCAGCACCTTGGCCATCGGTGCCAGGCAGTTGGTGGTGCAGCTGGCGTTGGACACGATCGCCTCGCCGGCGTAGCTGCTGTGGTTCACGCCCATCACGAACATCGGCGTGGCGTCCTTGGAGGGGGCGCTCATCACCACGCGCTGGGCGCCGGCCTCCAGGTGGGCCCGGGCGCTGGCCTCGGTGAGGAAGAAGCCGGTGCTCTCGAGCACGTAGTCGGCCCCGATCTCGCCCCAGCGCAGGTTGGCGGGATCCCGCTCGGAGCTCACCCGGATCGCCTGGCCATTCACGATCAGCTTGTCCCCCTCGACACTCACCTCGCCGGCAAAGCGGCCATGGGTGGAGTCGTGGCGGAGCATGTAAACCAGGTAGTCGAGGTCGATCAGATCGTTGATGCCCACCACTTCCACGCTGCCGAGGCTCACGGCGCGGCGGAAGGCCAGGCGTCCGATGCGTCCGAAGCCGTTGATGCCGATGCGGAGGGTCATGGGTGACGGCGCAGCAGAAGGGAGCTCAGGATCCTGAGCCTACGGAGTGAGCGGGCCGGGGCTGAACACCGCGCTCGGGCAGAGGCTGCTGCGGCCATCGGCGAAGGCCATGCCGATGCGCACGTTGCGATGGGCGGTGGCGCCGTCAGCAGGCTCGGTGAGCACGCCCATCAGCTGTTCGCTGTAGCGCTGCCGCTGCGTCGCGGTGATCAGGCCATCGCGTTCGAGGGCGCAGAGGGTGCGCATCGCCCCGTTGCCCTTGCCGAACATCAGCATGAACGACTCCTTCTGCGTGGCTCCGGTGCCCTCGGAGGGCGCCTGGGCAGCGGCTGGAGTGCCAGCGAGCACAGCGATCGCCACGGCGATGAGCCTCACCAAGGCGGGAGCATCTGCTCTGGCAGGGGCCTGGAGGCGCTTGTGAATCAAGGAAGGGCTTCGTCGTCTTCCAGCAGCAGTTGCTGGAAGGCCGTGTAGAGCTCCTGATGTTCGCCGATCAGCCGGGGGTCGGGGCGGCCCAGACCCTTGCCGTTGCTGCTGCCGTTGCCTTTGCCGGGGCGCGACGGACCCCGATTCGGCGCCGCCATGGCCGTTGAGCCAGGCGATGCCGCTGGCGCCGGCTGACGCTTCAGGCGTGCGGCCTCCAGCGTCCGCAGCCGATCCAGCAGGTGCGGCGGCACCGTGCCATCGGCGCTGGCCTGCATCAGCTCAGCGAAGAGCGTCTCCGGATTGGTCTCCGTTTCCAGCTTGTGGCGGGGCTGGTCGGCCCTGGGTCTGCGGGCCGCGGGGGGCTCGGGGACGGGCAGGGGCTTGGGCAGCGAACGGCCCAGCTGACGCAGGCGCTCCAGGCTTTGGGCGTCGAAACTCATGGCACAGGTGAGGCGGATCGGGGTCGGCGCTCAGCCGCAGTTGAGGCTGTCGCGGGTGTCGCGCCCGGTGATCGGATTGGTGCCCCGGGCCGCCGCGCAGAGCACCTTGAGGGCATCGCCGCGCAGGGGCACATTGGTGAAGTCGGCGCCGTCAATGATCACGTCCGTGAACTTGGCGTTGAAGGCGAAGGCATCCTCCAGCACGGCGTTGGTGAGATCGGTGCCGTTGAACACCGCTGAATCGAGGGTGGCCTCGCGCAGGTTGGTGTTGCTCATGTCGGCATCCTGCAATTTGGCGCCATAGAGGCTCGCCCCCTGCAGATCGGAGCCCGAGAGGTCGGCGTCGCGCAGGTTGGTGAGGTTGAAGGTGCCGCCGCGCAGGTCCTGGCCGTGATAGTCGGCACCGATCAACACCTGCTTGGCCACATCCACCGCAGCGAAGGCCGTTGCCGGACTCCACAGGATCAAAGCCAGCACCAGGCTGAGCCACACCCCGCCACGCCGGGGCCACCAGCCGGACCGGCCAGGTGCGACGGCAGAGATCAGGCTCTCAGGAGTGGGGGGCACGGCCATCGGGCTGATGCGGCCGCTGGCCGCTGGATCGGACAGCTCATGCTGATGCACGGCATCGGCTCCTGTGGCACCGGCTTGGCCAGCGGCTGTGGCAATGCTGCCGGGCAGGATCGGGCGCCGGCGGCCGGCGCCCCCAGCGGAGCGGGGAATGGCGGCGCGATCGACCCTGCAGCGGCGGGGAGACTGGGCCGAACAGCGGGCCCTGCGCCTGCTGGGCTCCCGCGGCTGGACCCTGCACTCGCGGCAGTGGCGCTGCCGCTGGGGCGAGCTCGACCTGGTGCTCAGCAAGCCGCAGCGGCTGCTGCTGGTGGAGGTGAAGGCCCGCTCCCGCTGTGGCCCCGACGGCTGGGGCCAGGCGTCCCTGGGGCCCCGCAAGCGGCTCAGGCTGCAGCGGGCCTGGAGCTGCTGGCTGGAGGCCCACCCCGCCTGGGCCGACTGCCCCGTGGAACTGGTCTATGCCCTGGTGGCGCTGCCCCCCTCGCGCCGGACGGTGCGCTGGATTCACGTGAGCTTCTGAACGGGCGCCGCAGGCCGGGCCCCCTGTTCAGGGTGTGGCCTCCTGGGCGCCATCGCCGCTCGGCGAGGGGGCCGCAGGGTCGAACCACACCGTGCAGCGATAGCGGATGTTGCCGATTCCCACCTCAATCTCCTCACAGCGCTCCCGGGTCACGGTGGCTCCGGCCGGCATCTGTTCGCGGGCCCGCTGCAGCGCGTTGTCCCGGTCCCACACCGAGGAGGCGGTGGCACTGCCGGCCAGGGCTGGCGCGGCCCCTGCCAGAGCGGTGGCCACCGCAGCGGCCAGGGCAGCGGCCAGGGCGCAGACCGGAGCCAGGGGGGGAGAAGTGTGGGCCATGGCGCCAGCAGAAGGGCTACACCCTTACTAGCGGCGCTGGCGCCGGCGGACAGGCAGGCTGAGGTCCGTGCCCGCCCCACCATGACCTTCGCCGCCCATCGCGCCCGCAAGCGCTTCGGCCAGCACTGGCTGATGGACGGGGCGGTGCTGGATCGGATCGTTGCGGCCGCCGAGCTGGAAGCGGGGGAGGTGGTGCTGGAAATCGGTCCTGGCCGGGGCGCCCTCAGCGAGCGCCTGCTGGCCAGCCCGGCCGCCCGGGTGGCCGCCATCGAGCTCGACCGCGACCTGGTGGCCGGCCTGCAGCAGCGCTTCGGCGCCGATCCGCGCTTCCAGCTTCTGGAAGGCGATGCCCTGGCCGTGCCCCTGCCCGAGGCCCACAAGGTGGTGGCCAACATCCCCTACAACATCACCGGTCCACTGCTGGAGCGGCTCGTGGGCCGGCTCGATCAGCCCGTGAGCCCGCCCTACCGGCGGCTGGTGCTGCTGCTGCAGCAGGAGGTGGGCGAGCGGATCCGCTGCCGGCCGGGCAGCTCCGCCTACTCCGCCCTCAGCGTGCGCATGCAGCTGCTGGGCGAGTGCCGCAGCGTCTGCGCCGTGCCCCCCCGTTGCTTCCAGCCCCCGCCGAAGGTGCATTCGGAGGTGATCGTGATTGATCCCCACCCTCCGCAGCAGCGGCCGGAGCCCGCCCTGGCCCGGGCCACCGAACAGCTGCTGCGCCGCTGCTTCGCCGCCCGCCGCAAGATGCTGCGCAACAGCCTGGCGGGCCTGGCCTCGCCGCCGCAGCTGGATGCCGTGGCCGAGAGCGCCGGTGTGAGCCTGCAGCAGCGCCCCCAGGAGCTCGCGCCGGCGGCCTGGCTGGCCCTGGCGGCGGGCTTGAATCGGCCCAGTTGAATCGGGTGCCGTTGCCCGGGCGCAGCCATGGCTGAACTGATCGTGTGGTCCCCGGCCAAGATCAACCTGCATCTGGAGGTGCTCGGCCTGCGCGGCGACGGCTTCCACGAGCTGGCCATGGTGATGCAGACCATCGCGCTGCTCGACCGGCTGCGGCTCAGTCCCAGCGCCGATGGCCGGATCCAGCTGAGCTGCGACAACCCCAGCCTGCCCACGGACGGCGCCAACCTGATCGTGCGGGCGGCGGAGCTGCTCAAGGCCCGGGCTGGACTGCCCGAGCTCGGCGCTCACCTGCACCTCGACAAGCGCATCCCCGTGGGGGCCGGCCTGGCGGGGGGCTCCAGCAATGGCGCCGCCGCCCTGGTGGGGTTGAACCATCTCTGGGGGCTGGGCTACAGCGAGGCTGAGCTGGCGCTGATGGCGGCCGAGCTGGGCTCCGACATGCCCTTCTGCATCGGCGGCGGCACCCAGCTCTGCTTCGGGCGGGGGGAGCGGCTCGAAGCCCAGCCGGCGCCCCGGGGTGGCGGTTGGGCCGTGCTGCTGCTCAAGCATCCGGCCGCCAGCGTCAGCACCCCCTGGGCCTACCGGCAGAGCCGCCAGCAGCGGCAGGCGAGCTACCTGGAGGGCGAAGCGGCCTTCGAGCAGCGGCGCCAGGCCCTGCGGCAGGGGCCATTGCTGCGGGCGCTGCAGGGTCTGGAGGCGCTGCCGCCCCTGCGCAACGATCTGCAGGCGGTGGTGGAACCTGCCGAAGCCACGGTGCGCCAGGGGCTGGCCCTGCTTCGCCGCGCCGACGCGGCCCTGGCCGTGGCGATGAGCGGCTCCGGGCCCAGCCTGTTCGCCCTGTTCGCCGATCTGGAGGCGGCCCGCCGCAGCCAGGCCAGCCTTGCCTCCGATCTCGCCGCCGCTGGATTCGACAGCTGGGCCTGCCCCCTGCGGCCGCAAGGTGTCAGCCTGGAGGAGTGACTAAGTCCTCTTCTGCTTCCAACGGCGGGCCTACCAGAGCCGAGGCTGCCGGCGACGACCCATCCGGCTCCGCGCCCGAGGCGGTGACCGAGAAGCCCCGCAAGGGCCCCCTCAGCTTTCTGTCGGGGTCACTCACGGCCGCCATGCTGGGCTGGCTCACCCTGGGCCTGAGCCAGCGCGTGCTGCTGTACTACGGCGCCCACCCGCCCCACTACGACTCCGCCATCGCCCAGAGCATCGCCACGGCGCTCAAGACGCTGATCATCGGCATGAGCTTCCTGGCCACCTTCAGCTTCGGTTTCATCGCCCTGGGTCTGGGCCTGGTGTTCGTGCGCAGCCTGGCGCCTGGATCCCCATCCGCTCACAGCGGCGACACCGAAGCGGAGGAGGCCACCTAGCCTGCCGCCATGACACTGCACGATCTGGGCCTGCTGGTCACCCTGCTGCTGCCGGGCATGTTGCTTTCGGTGCTGATCCTCAGCACCTTTGCCGCTGGCGGCTGAGCGCTTCTGGCTGAGATGCGCCTGAGGCTGAGATAGGTTGGCGCCCAGTCGGTGCTTGCCAACGCGTGGCCGAAACGCTGCTGTTCAACGCTCTCCGCGAAGCCATCGACGAGGAGATGGCCCGCGATCCCTATGTCTGCGTGATGGGGGAGGACGTGGGCCAGTACGGCGGCTCCTACAAGGTGACCAAGGACCTCTACGAGAAGTACGGCGAGCTGCGGGTGCTGGACACCCCGATCGCCGAGAACAGCTTCACCGGCATGGCCGTGGGGGCTGCCATGACCGGCCTGCGGCCGATCGTGGAGGGCATGAACATGGGCTTCCTGCTGCTGGCCTTCAACCAGATCTCCAACAACATGGGGATGCTGCGTTACACCAGCGGCGGCAACTACACGATTCCGGCCGTGGTGCGCGGACCCGGCGGCGTCGGCCGCCAGCTCGGGGCTGAGCACAGCCAGCGCCTCGAGGCCTACTTCCATGCCGTGCCGGGCATCAAGATCGTGGCGGTGAGCACGCCCACCAACGCCAAGGGCCTGATGAAGGCGGCGATCCGTGACAACAACCCGGTGCTCTTCTTTGAGCATGTGCTGCTCTACAACCTCAGCGAAGACATTCCCGAAGGCGACTACATCTGCGCCCTCGATCAGGCTGAGGTGGTGCGTGAGGGCAGCGATGTGACGATCCTCACCTATTCGCGCATGCGGCAGCACTGTCTCAAGGCCGTGCAACAGCTCGAGGCAGAGGGGATCGATGTGGAGCTGATCGACCTGGTCAGCCTCAAGCCCTTCGACATGGCCACCATCGCCCGTTCGATCCGCAAGACCCACAAGGTGATCGTGGTGGAGGAGTGCATGAAGACCGGCGGCATCGGCGCCGAGCTGCTGGCCCTGATCACCGAGCACTGCTTCGACGACCTCGACGCCCGGCCGCTGCGGCTCTCCTCCCAGGACATCCCCACCCCCTACAACGGCGGGCTCGAAAACCTCACGATCATCCAGCCCCATCAGATCGTCAAAGCCGCCCAGGACCTCACCAGCGGGTCGCTCTGAGATGGCACGACAACAGGGGTGGTTCGCCCTGATCCTGGCCCTGGCGATCGCCGCCTCGGCCCTGCTCTTCACCTTCCCGCTGCAGCTGGGCCTCGACCTGCGCGGCGGCAGTCAGCTGACCCTGCAGGTGATGCCCGCCGGCGCGATCACGTCGGTGGATCAGGAACAGCTCGAAGCGGTGAAGGAGGTGCTGGAGCGCCGCATCAACGGCCTCGGCGTGGCCGAGTCCACCCTGCAGACCGTGGGCAACGACCAGCTGGTGCTGCAACTCCCCGGTGAGCAGGACCCCAGCCGGGCCGCCAAGGTGCTGGGCTCCACCGCCCTGCTGGAATTCCGCGCCCAGCGGGCCGGCACCGAACAGGAGATGCAGGGGCTGCTGAGCCTCAAGCGCCAGGCCGAGGCTGTTCTCAACCTCGAACGGCAGCGTCGCGGTGCCCTCAACAACCCCGATCAGGCCGGCGCCGATGGCGATTCTGCCCAGCCTCCGGCCGATTTTCCGGCCACTCAGCTGGCGGATGCCCTGCGCCAGCTGGACATCGCCGTGCCTGATGGGGCCAGTGAGACCGATCAGCTGGAGCTGTTGCTCGATGCGGTGAACACCCAGATCGTGGCGCTCTACGAGCCCGCCGCCTTCACGGGCAAGGAGCTGGTCACGGCCGGACGCCAGCAGCAGCAGAGCGGCAGTGGCTGGGAGGTGACGCTCAGCTTCACCCAGACCGGTGGTGAACAGTTCGCCAACCTGACCCGCGACATCGCCGGCACGGGGCGCCTGCTCGGCATCGTGCTGGATGGCCGTTCGATCAGTGAGGCCAGCGTGGGGCCCGAGTTCCAGGCCGCCGGCATCGCCGGCGGGGCCGCCAGCATCACCGGCAACTTCACGGCCGAAGAGGCGCGGGATCTGGAGGTGCAGCTGCGCGGCGGCTCGCTGCCCCTGCCGATTCGGGTCGTGGAGGTGCGTACCGTCGGCCCCTCGCTCGGCGCCGACAACATCCGCTCCAGCCTGGT
This sequence comes from Paraciimarium castrense LEGE 11436, assembly GCF_056633055.1. NCBI lineage: Bacteria > Bacillati > Cyanobacteriota > Cyanophyceae > Synechococcales > Prochlorococcaceae > Paraciimarium > Paraciimarium castrense. The sequence continues at coordinate 339,301 of NZ_JBSJOW010000001.1, forward strand.
GGCAGCCCTGCTGGGCCTGGCCCTGGTGGCGGTGTTCATGGTGCTGGTGTACCGGTTGGCCGGAGTGGTGGCCGTGCTGGCCCTCAGCCTCTACGCCCTGTTCAACCTGGCGCTCTATGCCCTGATCCCCGTGACGCTGACCCTGCCGGGCATCGCCGGCTTCATCCTCTCCCTCGGGATGGCGGTGGACGCCAACGTGCTGATCTTTGAGCGAATCAAGGACGAGCTGCGCTCGGGCAACACCTTGATCCGTTCGATCGAAACCGGCTTCAGCCTCGCCTTTTCCTCGATCCTCGACGGCCAGCTCACCACCCTGATCAGCTGCGTGGCTCTGTTTGCCCTCGGCACCGGCTTCGTGAAGGGCTTCGCCGTGACCCTGGGGATCGGCGTGCTGCTCAGCCTGTTCAGTGCCTTCACCTGCACCCGTACGCTGCTGCGGCTGCTGATGAGCTATCCGGCCCTGCGCCGGTCCAGCTACTTCCTGCCCCGGATCCAGCTGCCCGCCACCTCCTCGTGATCTGCCCGCCCCGCCCCGTGTCGTTCCTTTGGCGCCGATGACTCTTCTGAGCAGCCTGTTGGGCGTGCGGGTCAACCGCCGCCGCCGCCAGCTCTGGGCCGTCTCCGCGGTGGCCCTGGTGCTGAGCCTGCTCGGCCTTGGGCTCTCCTGGAGCTCCCCCAGAATCGGCGCTCCCCTGCGCCCCGGCCTTGATTTCACGGGCGGTACCCAGATCCAGATCGCCCGCCTCTGCGGTGAGAGCTGCGGCGATCTCGGCAGCGACCCGGTGGAAGCTCGCCTCGAAGCCCTGACCCTGCCCGTTGAAGACGACGGGGCCCGGCCGCCCAGCCTGCGGGGCTCCGCCGTGCAGCTTCTTGATGGTGGAGAGCAGGTGCTGCTGCGCCTGCCCAGCCTCAGTGCCGCCCAGGGTCAGGCCGTGGTGGAGGGTCTGCAGCCCCTGCTGGGCGCCACCGATCCGGCCGGCCTCGCCGTGGAGACGATCGGCCCCACCCTCGGCGCTCGACTGCTGCGGGCCAGCCTGATCTCCCTGGCCGTGAGCTTCGTGGGCATCTCTGCCTACATCACCTTCCGCTACGACCGCCTGTTTGCGCTGCTGGCCCTGCTCTGCCTGGGTCATGACGTGCTGATCACCTGCGGGGTGTTCGCCTGGCTGGGGCTGCTGGCCGGGGTGGAGGTGAACAGCCTGTTTGCCGTGGCCCTGCTCACCATTGCCGGCTATTCGGTGAATGACACCGTGGTGATCTTCGATCGCATCCGCGAAAAACGGGGTCAGCTGAAGGAGTTGCCCCTGGCCGACCAGGCCGATGCCGCCGTGTCAGCCACCCTCACCCGCTCCCTCTACACCACCTTCACCACCCTGCTGCCGTTGCTGGCCCTGATCCTGTTCGGCGGCAGCACCCTGTTCTGGTTCGCCATTGCCCTCAGCGTGGGTGTGCTGGTGGGAGCCTGGTCGAGCGTGGCGGTGGCGCCCACCCTGTTGCCCGTGCTGGCGAAGTCCTGAGGGCGACCCCCACCATGAGCTGCCTGCCTTGAAGCGCCCGATTCCGGCCCTGCCGATCCTGCTGGCCGTGCTGGCCCTGGTGGATCTGCGCTTCGAGCTGCGTCTCCTGGCCGACCACTTCACCTTCACCACCCTCTGGAACGCTGTGGTGCATCACGCCTTGGCGGTGCTGGTGCTGGTGCTGCTACCAGACCTCTGGCGACGCTACCGCTGAGCTGGGTTCAAGTTGCTGCGCTTGAGGTTCAGGTGGTCCAGCGGTCCATCACCCGCTCCACTACCACGGTGCTGCAGAGCACCTGGAGCACCACCACCAGCGGCAGGGCCAGCAGCACCCCCGGCAGGCCCAGCAGCGTGCCCAGGCTCAGCTGGGCCATCAGGGCCACCGTGGGCAGCAGATTCACGGTGCGGCTGAGCAGGATCGGGGTGAGCAGGAAGGCCTCGCCGTTCTGAAGCACGAGGCGCAGCACCAACACCTGCAGCACCTTGGTGGGCGAAACCAGCAGGGCCACGGCCAGGGGAAGCAGGGTCGCGGCGGTGGGGCCGATTGTGGGCACGAAGGTGAGCAGGCCGCACACCAGGGAGCTCAACAGGGCCAGGGGCACCTGCAGCAGACTCAAGCCCGCCCAGGTGAGCAGGAACACCGTCACCGCCGAGATGGTCATGCCCGCCAGCCAGCCCCCGAGGGCCTCGCGGCACGCGTCGAGCAGCTCCACCACCTGCTGGCGCCATTTGGCGGGTGTGATCGCCACCACCAGCTGTCGATGGCGCCCGGGGTCGAGGGCCAGCAGAATTGCCAGAAGCCCAATCAGCAACAGTTGCACCGTGCTGTTGGCAGCGCCCCCTGCCACCCCAAGCAGCTGGGCCCCCACCGGCTGCAGACCCTCCCAGCTGTTCAGCCGTTCCAGGGTCTGATCGAGCCTGGGCAGCCAGGTGATCCGGGCGGCCAGCTCGGCCAGCCGGGCTCCCACCTCCGGGATCAGTTGCCCCAGCTGACTGATCTGGCCCAGCAGCTCCGGCAGCAGCTGCTGGGTGAGCCAGGCCCCCAGCACCACCAGGATGGTGACGACCAGGGCCAGGGCCTGGGTGCGCTGCAGGCGCAGGCGTCGCATCAGCAGCGTGGTGGGCACATCCAGGGACACCGCCAGCACCACGGCGCCGAACAGCACCAGCAACACCCAGCGCAGCGCCCAGGTGAGCATGGCCAGCAGAACCAGCACCAGCACGCCGAGCACCGTGCGGGCATCCAGCCCAGCGCGGCGTTGGCGGCGAGAGGCCCTGGGAGAGGGGTCAGGGGCTGCGCCTGCCATCAGCTGGCCAGCGGTGGCCGCTTCCAGCGGTCCAGCACGTCGTGGATGAGCACCTCCTTGACCACCACCTGCAGGCACACCGCCAGGGGCAGGGCCAGCAGCAGGCCGAGCGGGCCGAACACCACGGTGAACAGCAGCTGGGCCGTGAGCGTGAGCCCCGGCAGCAGATTCAGCTGATGCTGCATCACCGAAGGGGTGATCAGGTAGCTCTCCAGGTTCTGCACCGCCACGTAGAGCAACAGCACCGCCAGCGCCTTGATGGGGCTGTCCAGCAGCGCCACCGACATCGGAAACACGGTGCTGAGGGTGGGTCCGATGTTGGGAATGATGTTGAGCAGCCCGGCCAGCACCGCATTGGCGGCCACCAGCTTCACGCCCAGCAGGCTGAGGCCGATCGCCGCCAGCACGCCCACGCACAGGGAGCTGATCAGCACGCCCACCATCCAGCCGCTGAGGGCATCGCCGCAGCCCACCAGCACCTGGCGGAACCGCCGCCGGTAGAAGGAGGGCACCAGCAGCACGGCGATCTCCCGATAGGCCAGGGGCTGCAGGGTGATCATCAGGGCCACCGCCACCACGAACAGCAGCTGCAGCAGGCCCGTGCCCAGGCCGCCGGCCAGACCCAGCAACTGCAGGGCTCCGCCGCGCAGGTTGGTGGTGTCATCGCCGCTGAACAGGCCCTCGCGCAACCAGTCCAGGCCGCCATCGCTGCGGCCGTAGAGCATCTGGCTGGCCCTGGAGATCAGGTCCCGGGTCAGGTTGAGCAGGGTGCTGGCGGCAGCGGGCAGTTTCGAGAGCAGTTCGGCGAACTGCTCGATGAAGGGAGGGATCACGGCCGTGGCCAGCACCGCCAGCACCACCGACACCAGACCGAGGCTGAGCACCACCGCCAGAGGACGGTTGCAGCCCAGCCGCTGACGCATCCAGCCGATCAGGGTGCAGAGGGCCATGGCCAGCACCACAGCCGCAAAGAGGGTGAGCAGGCTCTGGCGCAGGGTCCAGAGCAGCGTCAGCGCTGCCAGCAGGGCAAGCAGGCCGAGCCATTGGCCGAACCGCAAGGTCTCAGTCCTCGCTTGGGGCGCCGCCGGCACCCTCCTCTGGTTCGGTGCCGGCTTCACCACCGCCCTGGCCCGAGAAGCCCAGCTCATGGCTGTCGGCATAGCGCTGGGCAAAGCGCATGAACCGATCGAAATCGGTGGTGGTCTTCCAGGTGTAGGTGGCCTCGAGGGCGCTGGCCTTGCCGTTCACGAAGCGGGCCTTGACCTCGCGGGTCACCATCTCGCCCTCCTCATCCACCAGGAACATGCCGGTGATGTCTCCCATGGTTTCCGGGGCCAGGGCCTGGGGCTCCTCGAACACGAACATGGCCTGGCCGGTGCGCCCGTCGCGGGAGCGCGTCAGCCGGATGTCGGGCACGACCGGTTCATCCACACCACGGAAGAACTGAATGGCTGCACCCATGGGGAAGAGGCAAAGGTCAATCCTAAGCAGTGGTCCTGAAATGCCCCTGAGCTTGCCCTGAAGCGGCCTCCCGGCCTGTCAGCCGCCTGACATAGTGGAGCCAGCGGGCCCTGCACAGACACGCTCATCCATGCTCTCCGGCGCACCGGTTTCCGCCAACGTCAGCCCTGAGGATCTGCTCCAGCGCTTCCAGGCGGCCACGGCGCGGCAGCGCCGCGCCCTGCTGGAGCCCCTTCAGCAGCGGGTCGCCGAGCTGAGACCCCTGCTGGCCGATCACCTGGCCAGCCTGGACGCCACCGCTGACGACTGGGCAGCCGGCGCCCTGATCCAGCTTCTGCTGGAGAGTCCCAGCGCCGAGGCCCAGGCCTTCCTGGAGCTCCACCCCCAGGGGTGGTTGGCCACCCCCAGCGCCGCGGGCATCGATTACGCCCCGTTGCAGTTGCGGCTGGCCCACATGGCCTTTGAGGAGGCCGACCGGCTCACCAGTGCCATCCTGCGGGAGCTGGCCGGCGCCGCCGCCGTGAGCCGCGGCTACGTGTACTACAGCGAGGTGCCGGTCATGCCCGCGCCGGACCTCGAAGCGCTCGACCGCCTCTGGTGCTGTTATTCGCGCGGGCGCTTCGGTTTCTCCGTGCAGGGGCGACTCTTGCAGGGCTGCCAGGGTCGCTGGGAGCAGCTCTGGCCCCGCCTGGGCTGGAAGCAGGACGGCCGCTGGACCCGCTACCCGGGATCGTTTCAGTGGTCGATCGAGGCACCGGAAGGCCACATGCCCCTAGTGAACCAGCTCCGGGGGGTGCGCCTGATGGATGCGCTACTCAGTCATCCCGCCCTGCAACAACGCATCAACCGATGACCCCTGCAACGATCCTGCCAGCCCCCTGACACCTAGGGTCAAACCAATGCCCAGAACGTGTGGTTGATGGCGCTGCGCTGGTCTGATTTCATCACGCCTTCCACGCTGCAGCTGGCCCCGCTGGTGGAGTTGCTGCTGGAGCCTGTGCGTTGCCTGCAGCTGCAATCAGAGCTGCAACTGGGCCTGCAGGAGGCCCTGGTGAATGCCGTGCGCCATGGCAATGGTTGTGACCCGGGCAAGTGCCTGCGCATCCGCCGCATCGTGACCCCCCGCTGGCTGGTGTGGCAGGTGCAGGATGAGGGCCCTGGGGTGCCGGAATCGGCGCGCTGCTGCCAGCTGCCCCTGGCCCTCGATGCCAGCGATGGCCGTGGACTGTTCCTGATCCACCACTGCTTCGACGACGTGCGCTGGAGCCCTCGTGGCAACCGCTTGCAGCTGGCGGTGAGGCGCGAGCGCATCCGACCGGCGCTCAGCGCCCGTGGCTGGGGCAGCCTGGGTCGCTGATCTCAGCCTTGAGCCACAGCAGGGCATGCTCCACCAGGGCCAGGGCCTCCCGCCGGGCCGGCGTGCTCTGGCGGCAGCCGGGCTCATCGGAACTGGTGAGCCGCACGAGGGCGGCGGCCAGCTGTTCGGCGCCACGGCGGCTGCGCTGGGTCTTGAGGGCGTGCCATTCGCGGTCGCCGATGGTCAGCGAGCGATGCAGGGCCAGGGCCTGCTCAGCGGCCCCAGCAGGCCAGCCAGCGGACCCGACAGAGCCCCCAGTGGGTGACGTAGCCCCAGAGGGCAGGGTTGAAGCCGTGTCCACTGGACGAAACCGCATCGGCTCGGCCATCCTGACGCTTCTGCCGCGCTCCTGGGCTGGAACCACCAATGCGGATCCCGCCACACCGCTTGCGCCGCCGCGGCGTTCAGGGACCCCGACGCCCGGTGGCCCTGTTGCATCACCTCGACGGTCTGTTGACCCTCGCCGCCACGGCGAGCCGGGTCAGTGGTGTTCGGCTGCGCCGGCAGCGCCAGCGACTGGCCATGGCCCAGCGCCTGCTCGACCCCCTGCCCGGGGAGCTGGCCTCGCCACAGCGAGTGGAAGTATGGTTCTGGCGCCTGTGGCGCTGGGGCACTCCGGGCCTGCTGCTGGCCTGGTGGTTGAAGGCCTGAAGCGAAGGGCCTCAGTGCTAGTTTCTGCGCCGCAGACATGGCGGCAGCGGTAATGGGACTGTTCGATTCCCGGGATCGTTTTCTGCAGTTCTGTGAGCCCTTTCAACAGCTCACTAATTCCCAGAGCCTGCAGGATCTGTTTGCCCTCTATTGCCAGGGTCCTAAGCCTGGCTATTTCCTCGAATTCGGCCTCGCTAACGGCAGTCGACTTTCCAATACCATGTTGCTCGAAATCATGGGCTGGAAGGGTTTGGGAGGGGAGCCCAATCCTCAGTTGCGTCGTGATGCTGAGGCCCGCCGTTCAATCCCTGTTGTGGCCGAAGCGCTCTACTCCCGCAGTGGCGACACCCTGAGCTTTGCCTGCAACGGTCTCTACGGCGGGTTGGATGCCACTGGTGAGCGCCGGGTGACAGAGCCCCGCTCTGGGTTCACCGACACGATCGAGGTTCCCACGATCACCCTGGGGGACCTTCTCGATCGTCACAAAGCACCAAAGGTCATTGACTACTTCTCCCTGGATGTGGAGGGTGCGGAACTGATGGTGCTCAGTCATCTGCCCCTGGATCGGTATCGGTTCCGCTGCTTCACCATCGAGCACAACTTCTCAGCGGAACGTCAAAAGATTCTGCAACTGATGCAGCAGCAGGGCTTCCGTCGCGTGTTCAAGGAGCTCAGTGGCCACGATGACTGGTATGTGAATACGGCGGCCCGTTTCCGCGGCTGGCCCACCCGGTTGCTGCGGCGTCTGGATGACGAGCGCGGCCGCCTTCACCTGGCCCGGATTCAGGCGGGGGTGCTGCACGACCCCGAACAGGCGATCGCCAGGCTCTACGCCGTGATCTTTTCGAGGGTCAAGCCTCACCCCCGCGGCTTCCTGGAGCTGGCAGGACTGCTGGAGCATCAGGGCCGTCCCCTGGAGGCAGCGGGGGTTCTGGAGCGTGGCTGCGGCCTTCATCCCGGCAATGCCCGGCTGGCCAGCCGCCTCACGGCGGTGACGGCCGTGGCCGAAACCATGCCCAGAGAAGCCGTCTCCACCCTGACTCCAGGCCCAGCCCACGGCTCAGCTGAGCACAATCTGTGAAGGAATTCTAGAACTGGTATCTATGGCTACAGTCAGGAGCGAGGATTGCTATATCAAAGCTCCGTAAGCACAGGCCATGGCTGCCACTCCTGCCCCGCTCCCCACCGGCAACCCCGCCCCGGCCCGCCCCGACCCTGCCTTCCTGGCCTGGGCCGAGCAACACAGCCGCGAACGTCGTCGCCACGACGCCGAGCTGGCCCAGATCACCCGCCATCCCCAGCTCAATCCCAACGCCGATGCGGTGCATCAGCTACGGGCCTGGGCCGCGCGCCAGGCCCACCAGAAGCATCTGCACGACAGTGCTCTGGCCCAGATCCGCACTCACGCGTCGTAGTACATCACGAACTCATGGGGGTGGGGCCTCTGCCGCAGCTGCTGCACCTCCTCGTACTTGAGGTCGATCCAGTTGCTGAGGAAGTCGTCAGTGAAGACGCCGCCCTCCATCAGATAGTGCTTGTCGGCATCGAGGGCTTCGAGGGCCCCATTGAGCGAGGCCGGCACCGTTGAGATCCGGGCCAGTTCTTCGGCGCTGAGCTCGAACAGGTCCAGGTCGGTGCCGTCGCCGGGGTCGATCTGGTTTTTGATGCCGTCGATCCCTGCCATCAGCATCGCCGCAAAACCCAGATAGGGGTTGGACAGGGCATCGCCGGAGCGGAATTCCAGACGCTTGGCCTTTGGATTTGGACCCGTCAGCGGGATGCGCACCGCGGCTGAACGGTTCCCCTGGGAATAGACCAGGTTCACAGGTGCTTCAAAACCGGGCACCAGCCGCTTGTAGCTGTTGGTGGTGGGGTTGGTGAAAGCCAGAAAACTGGGAGCGTGCTTGAGCAGGCCCCCGATGTACCAGCGAGCTGTCTGGGAGAGGTTGGCGTAGGTGCCTTCGCCGAAAAACAAGGGGTTGCCGCCCTTCCAGAGACTCTGGTGCACGTGCATGCCGCTGCCGTTGTCGGCAAACACCGGTTTGGGCATGAAGGTGGCTGTTTTGCCGTATTTCTTGGCAACATTGCGCACGACATATTTATAGATCATCACGTTGTCCGCGGCACTGATCAACTCGGCGAACTTCATGCCAAGTTCGTGCTGCGCTGTGGCCACTTCATGGTGCTGCTTCTCGATCGGCACTCCCAGTGTGGCCATGGTGAGCAGCATTTCGCTGCGCATATCCTGCATCGTGTCGTTGGGGCCCACGGGGAAGTAGCCCTCTTTGAGGGCGATCTTGTAGGCCAGGTTGCCGCCCTCCTCCTGGCGCCCACTGTTCCAGGGAGCCTCGATTGAATCGACGCTGTAAAAACTGCTGCCGTTGCCGGAGTTGAAGCGCACATCGTCGAACACAAAGAACTCCGGCTCGGGGCCGAAGTAGGCCATGTCAGCAATGCCTGTGGAGCCCAGATACTCGAGTGCCTTCTGGGCCAGGGCGCGGGGGCAGCGCCCGTAGGGCTCGCCGCTGCGGGGCTCCTGGATCGAGCAGATCAGGCTCAGGGTCTTGTGGCTGTAGAAGGGGTCAATCCAGGCGGTGTTCGGGTCTGGCACCATCGCCATGTCCGACTCATTGATGGCTTTCCAGCCGCGGATGGAGGAGCCGTCGAACGCCACCCCACTGGTGAAGGCGTCTTCGTCGATCAGATCCCGGCAGACAGTGAGGTGCTGCCACTTGCCATGCAGGTCAACGAACTTGAGGTCGATCAACTCAATGCCTTCGTCCTGAATCTGACGCAGGACGTCCTGTGCGGTTTTGGCCATGGAGCAATGCAGGGGTGGTGCCGGCCCTTGGCGGCGTGGCCGGAAGGTAGGGAGGCCGGTCACGGTCAACCTGTAGCCATCGTTACCGATTCTGGGGGGTGGCTTGCGTAACTGTTTCTCTCAGATCGGCCAGATCGCGCCCTGCGCCTGGGTTCTGGCCAGTCATGAGTGCTAGCTTCCGGCGCAGGTGCGTCGAACTTTTCGAACCATGCGCGATGCCATCACCGGTCTGATCGGCCGCTACGACCAGCTGGGCCGCTACCTCGACCGGGATGCGATCGATCGCATCAATGCCTACTACGCCGAATCGGCGCTGCGGCTGCGGGCCGTGGAGCTGATCAACCGTGAGGCCGCCGCCATCGTGCGCGAGGCCTCCCAGCGGCTCTGGCTCGATGACCCCGAGCTGATCCTGCCCGGCGGCAACGCCTACACCACCCGCCGCCTCTCGGCCTGCCTGCGGGACATGGACTATTTCCTGCGCTACGCCAGCTATGCCCTGGTGGCAGCCGATGCGTCGATCCTCAATGAGCGGGTGCTCAACGGCCTCGACGACACCTACAAGAGTCTGGGCGTGCCCACGGGCCCCACGGTGCGCAGCATTGCCCTGATGGCCGATGTGGTGTGCGAGCTGCTGGCTGCGGAAGGCAACACAGACCCCTCTGCTCTGGCTGCGGTGGTGCGCCCGCCCTTCGAGCACCTCTGCCGCGGGCTGGGGGCCAGCAACGTGCGCGCCCGCTGAACCATCCCTGCTGCCCTATCCCACCGTCGTGGGATTGGCCCTTGAACCCAGCACAAGGGCAGCTGCGGTGCCTTCGTAGGCTGACAGCAGGGATACGAGTCCCATCGTTCACCTTCCCCTTTCCGGCCCCTTGTCTGCGCTGCCCTCCGTCAACAACGCCCACCGCCGTGCGCTCGGGCCCATCGCCACGCCTGACCGTCTGTTGCTGGGCCCTGGACCCTCCAACGCCCACCCCACGGTGCTGCAGGCCCTGGCCCGCACGCCGATCGGCCACCTCGATCCGCTCTATGTGGAGCTGATGGGGGAGGTGCAGGAGCTGCTGCGCTACGCCTGGCAGACCGACAACCGCCTCACCATCCCGATGAGCGGCACCGGCAGCGCCGCCATGGAGGCCACCCTGGCCAACACCCTCGAACCGGGTGACAAGGTGCTGGTGGCGGTGAAGGGCTACTTCGGCCTGCGGTTGGTGGACATGGCCAGCCGCTACCGCGCCGATGTGGTGACGATCGAGCGTCCCTGGGGCGAGGCTTTCACCTACGCGGAGATCGAGGCGGCCGTGACGCTGCACAAGCCGGCGGTGCTGGCCATGGTGCATGCCGAGACCTCAACGGGCATCTGCCAGCCGATGGATGGCATCGGCGACCTCTGCCGCGCCAACGACTGCCTGCTCCTGCTGGACACCGTCACCTCCCTCGGCGCCGTGCCCGTGTACCTCGATGACTGGAAGGTGGACCTGGCCTACAGCTGCAGCCAGAAGGGTCTCAGCTGCCCCCCCGGGCTGGGTCCGTTCACCATGGGGCCCCGGGCCGAAGCCAAGATGGAGGCCCGCCAGGGCAAGGTGCCCAACTGGTATCTCGATGTCACCTTGCTGAACCGCTACTGGGGCAGCGACCGGGTGTACCACCACACCGCTCCGGTGAACATGAACTTCGGCATGCGCGAGGCCCTGCGGCTGTTGGCCGACGAAGGTCTGGAACAGGCCTGGGCCCGTCACCGCCGCAATGCGGAGCGCCTCTGGGCCGGCCTTGAAGATCTGGGCCTCTCCCTGCACGCCCCTGAGCACCTGCGCCTGCCCACCCTCACCACGGTGCGCATCCCGGAGGGGGTGGACGGCAAGGCCTTCTGCCTGCATCTGCTCAACACCCACGGCATCGAGGTGGGTGGTGGGCTCGGTGCCCTGGCCGGCAAGGTGTGGCGGATCGGCCTGATGGGCTTCAACAGTCAGCCAGAGAACGTGGATCGCCTGCTGGAGCTGTTCCGCACCGAATTGCCCGCCTTCCGGCCTGGGTCGGCCTCGGGTCGGCCGACTGCCGTCGCTGTCTGAACCAGTCGCTGAGCTGGCGGCCTGCAGCCTCGGCCTCCACGCCCGCCACCACGCGCATGTGATGGTGGGCACTGGCATGGTGCACCAGATCCAGGGCTCCTCCCACCCCGCCGCGCTTGGGGTCCGGGGCGGCGTACACCAGGGTGCCGAGCCGGGCCTGCACCAGGGCTCCGGCACACATGGGGCAGGGCTCGAGGGTCACCAGCAGGGTGCACTGGTTCAGGCGCCAGTCGCCCAGCAGGCGGCTGGCCTGGGCGATCGCCACCAGCTCCGCATGGCCCAGGGGATCCTGGCGGTGGTGACGGCGGTTGCCCCCCCAGCCGATGCAGCGGCCGCCGGCATCAAGCACCACCGCCGCCACGGGAATCTCGCCGCTGGCCCCCAGGCGGCGGGTGCAGCGCAGCAGGCGCTCCATCCAGAAGCTGTGCAGCACCCGTTCGTAGCCAGGTGCATCGTGGCTGTCGCCGCTGGCCATCGCTGCTCCCGGAGGGCCTGGTTGCTTGTGGCTCAGAGAGCCTGCAGGTGAGAATGGCACGATCCGATCGTCCGCCGTTGGCTAGCGCGCCACCAGCCCCGAGGGCGATTCCGCCCCTGCCCTTCGCCAGCCCGCACCAGCCCGATCAGCGTCTGCAGGACTTTCTGGAGCAAGCGTCGCAGCAGTTGTGCGCCTGGCTGGCCAGTGCCTCCAGCCGCGGGCCCCTGCCGGCGCAGAGCGTGCTGCCGTCCGTGGAGCCCGAGCAGAGCGGGCTGGCGGAGGCCCAGTTGCTGGCCGATCTTCAGTTGGTGATGGACGGCGCCTACAACCCCGCCCACCCCGGCGCCCTGGCCCACCTCGATCCGCCGCCCCTGCCCGCCTCGATCGCGGCCGATCTGATCTGCGCCGGGCTCAACAACAACCTGCTGGCCGAGGAGCTCTCCCCCAGCCTCTCCCGCCTGGAGCGCCACCTGGCCTCCTGGCTCGCCGGGCAACTGGGCCTCGGCCCCGGCAGTGGCGGCGTGGCGGCCAGCGGCGGCACCCTGGCCAACCTGATGGCCCTGGTCACTGCGCGTCAGCAGGCTGGCCTCGGCTGCCGCGCTGATGCCGTGGTGGTGGCCAGTGCCGATGGCCATGTGTCCCTCAACAAGGCGCTCACCGTGATGGGCCTGCCGTCGGCGGCCCTGTGGGCCGTGCCCACGGCCGCCGACGGCGGCATGGACCCCGCCGCCCTCGATCACACCCTGCAGCACCTGGCGGCCCAGGGGATCCCGGTGATCGCCGTGGTGGCCACCGCCGGCACCACCGTGCGCGGCAGCGTCGATCCCCTGGCCCGCAGTGCGGCGCTCTGCCGCCGCCACGGCCACTGGCTGCACGTGGATGGGGCGATTGGGGCCGTGTTCGGCCTCAGTCCCCGCCATCGGCACCGGGTGGAGGGGCTCGAGCTGGCGGATTCCGTCACCATCAATCCCCAGAAGCTGCTCGGCATCACCAAGACCTCCTCCCTTTTGCTGCTGCGGCGGCCCGAGGCCCTGGAGCAGGCCTTCGGCACCGGCCTGCCCTACATGGAGCCGAGCTGGGGCGGCGGCCATGGCGGCGAGTGCGGCCTGCAGGGCACCCGCCCCGCCGACGTGCTCAAGCTGTGGCTGGGTCTGCGGCAACTGGGCCTCGACGGCATCGAGGCGGTTCTGGACGGCGCGATCCAGCGCCGCCGGCAGCTGGTGGAACTGCTGGGCAGCCTTCCCGCCCTGGAGCTGCTGCAGGGAAGGTTTCATCTGCTGGCCTTCACGCTGCGCGGCGCTGATGCCAGCGCCGCCGAGACCTGGAGCCTCACCACGCGGCACCGGCTCCTGGAGCAGCAGCTGATGCTGTCGCGCCCCCTGCACGGCGGTCGCCATCACCTCAAGGCGGTGCTGGGTAATCCCCACACCACTGGGGCTGAACTGCAGCGGCTCAGGGCCGTGGTGGCCGCCTCCCTGCCGGCCCCTTCGGGCCACCTGTCGCGGACCAGCCGATGACCCCTGACCCCAGTCCGCGCTCCAAATGGGTGGCGATCATCACCGGGGCGATCTCGATCCTGGTGGCCGTGCTCTACCTGGGCCTGATCCTGGTGCTCGACAGCCGGGGCCCGTTGCAGCCGCCCCCGCCGGAGGCCCTGGGCTTCGGCGTCGTCGGCGCTTCGAGGCAGGCCGGCAGCCTCACGCCCCAGGCCTGGGAGGCAACTGCCGCTCCCGCTGTCGCAGGGGTTCCACCACACGCCTGAAGGCCACGGCCAGGAAACGGCGCAGCTCGCCGTCGCGACGGCCCAGGTCGTAGTGGCGCTGCACCACGTCCTGCATGCCGCCGTCGCCCCAGTCCTGGTCCCGCTCGAAGTAGGTGATGAAACTCTGTCCCGCCACCCGCGTCAGCCAGGCCGCACTCACCGCCTGGATCGCCCGGCTCACCACCAGGGCCGGCAGCGACAGGCTCAGGGCCGCACTCACCAGACTCACCCCGCCCTTCACCAGGCCCAGGCCCGCCAGGGTGCGCCCCACCGAGAGGGCCAGCTCCTGGGCGTTCTGGCGACTCAGGTTCACCCCGTAGACCTTGGCGATCTCCACCACCATCTGGGCATTCACGGCCGCCGCGCCGAGCAGATCGATGCCCGGCAGCGGCGTCACCGCCAGCACGGCGGCACCGATCCAGCTGTAGCGCTCCACCACGGCGTCGGCGTCAGCCCGGCGCTGCTCTGCCAGCAGCTGCCGGCTGGCCTCACCCAGCTGCCGGCACTGCAGCAGCAGGTTGTCGGCAATCAGTTCCTCCCCCTCGGCGTGGAGCACGGCGGCGAGGCGCCGCAACAGGGCCTCCACCTCCGGGGCGGGCTGAAGCGGCCGTCCCCCGGGCATCGGCACACTCTGGGGAGCAGCGCTGGCCGGCAGCACATCCTCCGGAGCGAGCAGGGCGCTGCAGCGGCGTCGCAGCAGGGCCAGCAGGCGCTGCTCCTCCTGCTCGCCCCGCAGGTCGCACTTGTTGAGCACCAGCAACAGGCGCTTGCCCAGGCCGGCCAGGGTTTCCAGCACCTGGAATTCCGTGGCCCGCAGGTCGCCATCCACCAGCAGCAACAACAGATCGGCGCGGCTGGCCTGAGCCCGGGCCAGACGCTCCCTCTGCTGACCGGCATCCCCCGATTCCAGGATCCCGGGGGTATCCACGAGCCACACGGCCCGGCGCAGGCCCTGCAGCCGCAGCCGGTAACGGCTGCTGCGCTCGGTGACCCCCATCGGCGCCCCCACCTCCCCCACCAGCTGCCGCAACAGGGCCCGGATCAGGGAGGTTTTGCCGGAGGAGCCACTGCCGAACACCACGATCACCAGGTCGCCCCGCTCCAGCTCGGCGGCCATGCGCTGTTGCCGCTCCTGCAGGGCCTGGCGCTCCACCGCATCACGAACGCGCTCGAGGGTCTGATCGATCGCTTCCAGCTGGCGGGCAGCGGCTTCGCGGCGGTTGCCCGGCGGCTCAGCAGGCGGGCGGGCGCCGGCGGCCTGGCCGGCCCCGCGGCCCCCGCTCCGGCCCAGCCCCCGCAGCCAGGGCCAGGCCAGCTGGGCCAGCAGCAGGGCCAGCGCCAGCAGCAGCACCGCCACCACTGGCCCCACCAGGCCGTAGGGCAGCACGGCACTCAGCTGCCACACCAGCTGGTTGATGGCCTGCAGCACCACCCCCACCACCAGCAGCGCCAGCAGCAGCAGGCCGGCGGCGATCCAGAGGCGGGTGGGCTGTTTCACCGTTCAGGAGGTGGCGCGCAGGATCTCGGCCCACAGTCCGGCGGCCAGGGCACTGGAGCCCCGGGTGGGGCTGTTGTCGTCGTTGCCCAGCCACACGCCCACCACCCAGTGGCGCTCGGGAGCGATCCCGATGAACACCAGGTCGCGGTTCTCGTTGCTTGTTCCCGTCTTGCCCCCTTCACGGCCCCCGAGCCGCGCTGCCCCCCCGGTGCCGCTGGTCACCACGGCCCGCAGCAGCTGCTGCATGGAGCGCGCTGACTTCTCGCTCACCACCCGCCGCCCTGGAGCGGTGCTGGCCGGGGTCTCGGCCGCCTCGCGACGGCAGCTGGCGGGATCCTTACCGCGGCAGGTCTCGGCGTCCACGAGCCGCCTGATTGTGCTGGGGGCGTGCCAGGTGCCGTCATTGGCCACGGCGCCATAGGCGGAGGTGAGCTCCAGCAGGGTCACTTCGCTCTGGCCCAGGGCCAGGCCCGGGATGGGGCTGAGGGGGCTGGTGACGCCCAGATCCCGGGCCTGCTGCACGACGGCTTCGAGGCCCACCTTCTGGGCGGTGCGCAGGGCGGCGGTGTTGCTGCTGCGGGCGAAGGCGCTCAGCAGGCTGAGCTTGCCGCTGCAGTCGCTGCTGAAGGTCTGGCCACGCCAGCGCAGGGGCCCGCAGTTCACCCCATCGCCGGGTCCGGCGCCGCGCTCCAGAGCCGCCAGGTAGGGGAACAGCTTGAAGGTGCTGCCCTGGGAGCGCTGGGCCATCGAGGCCCGGTTGTACTGGCTCTGCTGGTAGTCGCGGCCCCCGGCGATCGCCACGATGCCGCCGTTGCGCACATCGATCACCACCACGGCACCCTCGGTCACATTGAGGCCACGACTGCTGCTGAGCCGCTGCCGCAGCAGCCGCTCGACCTGCTCCTGGACGCCTGGATCGAGATGGGTCTCGACCAGAAAATTGCCCTCAGCTGCCACGGCCTGACCCACCAGGTCCTGCAGATCGCGGCGGACCTGATCGGTGTAAAAGGGCGCCCCGCGCCGCTCGGCGGCCCGCTTGCAGGCCTGGGGCGCCACCTGCACCGGGCTGCGGCGGGCGGAGCGGCCGGCGTCCGGACTGAGGCGACCGGAATCCACCATCTTGCGCAGCACCGCGTTGCGCGATTCCAGGGCGGCCTGGGGCGCCACACAGGGGTCGTAGCCGTTGGGCGAGGGCAACAGGCCCACCAGCAAGGCCGCTTCCTGCAGCTCCAGCTCGGCGGCGGGCTTGCCGAAGAAGTGGCGCGAGGCATCCTCAAAGCCCCAGCCCACCCCCAGATACACCCGATTGAGATAGCTGAGCAGCAGGTCGTGCTTGCTGAACAGGGCCTCCAGCTGCAGCGCCACCAGCAGCTCGCGCCACTTGCGCCCCAGGGTCTCCCCCTGGCCCACCTGGTCGGGATAGAGGCTGCGGGCCAGCTGCTGGGTCAGGGTGCTGCCCCCCTCCAGCACCCGGCCGCCGGCGAGGTTCGTCACCAGGGCCCGGGCCGTGCCCACCGGGTCCACGCCGGGGTGCCACCAGAAGCGGGCGTCCTCACTGGCGAGCAGGGCGTCCACGAGCACCGGCGGGTAGTCGCCCAGGTTGGCCAGTTCGCGGTGCTCCAGGCCCTGCACGGAGTTGATCGGCTTGCCCTGCCGGTCGTAGAGGGCCAGGGGGCCCCGCACCGTGGCCAGGCTGCCGCGGATCGGCCCCTGGGCCACGGAGAGCGCCAGCAGTGCCAGGCCGCCGCTGGCCACCGCCGCCAGGCCGAGGGCCAGGCCCCGCAGCAGCCGCTGGGAGCGGGGTTGGGGACGGTGCCGGAACTCCAGCTCGGGCAGACCGGGTTGGTGGGTGGGCCCGAAGCGCACCGTGTCGCCATCGCGCAGCAGCAGTTGCTGGATGCGTCGGTTGCGCCACCACAACCCATTGGTGGAGCTGTTGTCTGAGAGCAGCCAGGCGCCGCTGCGCTGCTCCAGCAAGGCGTGCTGACGGCTCACGGCCGTGTGCTCGATCGGAATCTGGCCGTCGGCATCGCGGCCGATGCGGTAGGCCCCGCTCTGGATCGTCACCGTCCGGCTGGGCAGGCCAGGCCCATGGAACTTCACCTGGCACTGGCCGGGCTGGCGCCAGCGGCGCCAGCGCCGGCGCAGGGTTTCAAGCACGCCGGGAGCCATGGTCACCGAGCAGATCGATGGCCAGGCACAGCACCGCCAGGTTGATGGCGATGTCGGCCAGGTTGAACACCGGAAAGTTGATCGGCACCAGGGCGAGGAAGTCCACCACGGCCCCCAGCCGCCAGCGGTCGATGCCGTTGCCGACGGCACCGCCCAGCAGAAAGCCGAGGGCCAGGCTGCGGGACAGTCGCATCGTCCCCTGGCGGGCGATCGCCACCACCAGGCCTGCTGCCACCGCCAGGCTGATCACGCCGAGAGCCTGGGTGGCGCCGCTGAACAGGCTGAAGGCCGCCCCCGTGTTCCAGGTGAGCAGCAGCTCCAGCAGCCCGGGCAGGAACGGGCGGGGCAGGCCGGGCTGCAGGGCCTGCTGGGCCCAGGCCTTGCTGGCCTGGTCGGCCAGCACCACCGCGGCCGCCAGCAGGTAGCTGATCCGCTGCAGGCGGCTCATGAGGGCACCAGCAGCAACTTGCGCAGGGCCACCGCCGCGGTGGCAACGGCACAGCAGAGCAGCAGCTGGCTCAGCAGCGGCCCCACCGAGAAGCTCATCAGCAGCGGCAGCACACCGCCGGGCCAGCGACCGGCCAACGCACCGATCAGCAGGTTGAGGGCGCCGCACACCTGAATCACGCCAACTCCCACCGCGCTGGCCAGGGCGAGGTTGAGCAGACCGCCCATGCCGCGCTGCCGGGCCAACCGGCCCGTGAGCCAGGCGGCAGGCACAAAACCGGCCAGGTAGCCGAATCCCGGGTCCAAGAGATAAGCGCTGCCGCCGCCCCCCTGGAACACCGGCAGCTGGAACAACCCCAGGGTGAGGTAGGCCAGGGCGGCCAGCAGGCCGCTGCGGGGGCCGCAGACCAGGGCCGTGAGCAGCAGGGCCGGCACCTGCAGGGTGATCGGCAGCGCCGTGAGCGCCCACTGCCCCTGGCCTACCGGAAGGGGCACGGCCGCCTGGATCAGGCCGCCCACCAGGATCAGCAACAGGCCTGCAACCGCTCCACTCCAGTTCGCCAGGGCCCGCAAATGATCCAGGAATGGTCTGGCCACAGTCTGCCGCGCCGAGGACACGCTGCCAGGGCACCATGATGACCAGCCCCGTCTGGGCGCACCGCCAGCGCCGCACCATGACCAGCACCCCCCGGCCAGATCCCTCGGCCAGCCAAGACCTGCAGCCCAGCCAGGAGCTCCAGCCCAGCCAGGTCCCTGTCTCGCCTGCCTGGACGATCGGCGCGGCAGTGTGCTTGCAGCACAGCCCCCGCTATCTCAAGACGGCGGACCCGATGCCGATGCTGCGGCCCCCGGATCTGGTGGATCTCGATGAGGTGGGCACCGTGGTGGCCCAGCGCTCGATGGGACAGCTGGCGGTGCGCTTCCGGCGCGGCACGTTTCTGATCGCTGCCGAGGCTCTGGTGGCTGCAGGAGATCTGTAGCCAGACTGCAGCATTGCTCAGCCGGCCTTGCTGGCGCTGGGGCGCAAGTTCTGCAGGCCGCTCAGGAACATGGGCACGAAGCGGTCAAAGAACTGCTCCGGCTCCTGCTCCCAGACGCGCTTGGCCGCCAGGAAGCGGGACTTCTGCAGATCGGGGGCCAAAAGGGTCTGGGGCAATCGCTCCAGCAGATAGGCGGGGCGCTGCCAGGCCGGAATCGTGGCGGCGATCTCCACCAGATTGGAGAGGCGGCGCAGTTCGGCGCCGGCGGTGATGTCCATGCCGGCGCTGTAGGCGGCATGCTCAATCAAGGAGTAGCGGTGCTTGGCCTCATCCACCCGGGCCCGATCGGCGGGGCTGCGGCTGGCAATGGCATTGAGCCAGCGGTTGCCCCAGCGCACGTGGCCAGCCTCTTCCGGCAGGATTTTCTCCAGAGTTTCTCTGATCTTGATGTTCTCATCGCTGGCTGGAACGCTCTTCAGGGCATGAATGTGGGCCGAGAAGGTCTGACAGCCGCGCTTTTCGGTGGCATTGATCGAGGCAAGAGCCGCCACCACGGCCTCCTCCTTGCGGGCGCCGGAGGCCGAGCTGTCCAGCAGCCGGTTGAGTTCATCGATGTAGGACGAGGTGGGCGGATTGCCGATCGGCACGCCCATCTCGAACAACAGGTCCGTGAGCCAGGCCGCGTGGCGGGCCTCGTCGTTGACGTGGTGGGAGAGGTCGCGCACCAGCTCGGCAGGTTCGCCATCGAGCAGTTCGATCAGGCTGGTGAGCTCCAGGCAGGAGCGCTGTTCGTTGAAGCGATAGCCGTTCAGAAACAGCACCTGAAGTTCGCGTTTCTGGACCACCTGAGCCATCACGTCCCGGGCGCTGAGATTGTTCGAGAGCTTCCGGGGATAGGTGACAGGCATCGCTGGCCAGATTCGTGGAACGACGTTAACGGCTGCCTGAAGTCGCCGGCGGCAGTGCCGCGCCGGCGCGCCAGGAGCTCCACACCGCTGCGGCTGCCGCACCGGCCTCCGCCGGACCGCACAGGCTGAGGCGCGGCTCCGCCAGATGACGCCGGGCCGCGGCCAACAGGTCGTGGGCGTTGAGCTGTTCTGCCGCCAGCAGGGAGTGGGCGATGTAGCTCTCACCGAGGCCATGGCCGAGCACCAGGGCCTGGCGATCGGCGATTTGGCCGCAGGTTTGGCGGCCCACGGCGTCTTGGCCCCTGAACTTCGCCTTCGCCAGGCTGAGCTCGTCCTGGCTGAGGGGAACCTGCAGCTGACGCTCCCACTCATCCAGGAGGGCGGCTATCGCTTCAGGTGCTCGCTCCGTGGAGCTGGAGCAGTGCCAGACGAACGGGCTCGGGCCGCAGCGGGCCGGCAGGTGCACACCCACGTCGTAGGCCAGGCCACGCTCTTCGCGCAGCACCACGAACAGGCGGCTGGACATGCCGAGCCCGTAGTGGGCCTGCAGCAGCCGCAGCGCCAGGGCATCCGGGTGTCCCAGAGGCACCGTCGCCGTCCCCAGCATCACCACCACCTGCTCCGTGTCCTGGCTCAGCAGCTTGTGATCAGTGCCGCTGCATGGCGTCGTTGGTTCCAAGGGCTCCGGCAGGGCTGTCTGCCAGGGCGTGCGCTCCAGTTGCCGGTTCAGCCGGCCGCACAGATCGTCACCTACCGGCAGATCGCCGCAGACCGCCAGCAGGGCTCCCTGCCGGCCCAGCTCCTCCACCAGGGGGGGCAGTGCCGCGGGCGTGAGCTGCTCCAGATCGGCTTCCACGCCGAGCGGATCGTGGCCATAGGCGCCGTTGCCGTAGAGAAGATCGCGCAGGCTGTCATGGGCCAGCTGGAAGGGGTCCTCCCGTTGGCGCTGCAGGCTCTGAAGGTTGAGCTGCCGCTCCAGCTGCACCTGGTCGGGGGCGAGCCGAGGGGCGCGGGCCATCGTCAGCAGCAGGGGCAGCAGCTCCACGGCGTCCTCACTGGCGCACTTGAGGCTCACCACCAGCGCATCCTCATGGGCCTCACAACGCAGGGCGGCGCCGCGGCCCTCCACCAGGTCGGCCAGCTGGTGGGCCGTCAGCGATCCGCAGCCGCGGGTCATCACGCCGGCCAGCAGCTGCATCGCCCCCCGTCCGCCGGCGGGATCGCGGCTGCTGCCGCCCCGGATCCAGAGCCGGGCCGCCACCAGGCCGACGCCTGGCCGTTGCTGGCGCCAGAGGGGTAGGCCCCCATCCAGCGCGGTGCAGGTCCAGCCGCTCATGTGGGCACGGCCTCCAGCACGCAGGCCAGGCTGGGGTCGAGCAGGGGCACCAGCTGCCTTTGCAGGGCGTCCGGAGTCCAGTGATGCAGCTGTTCGAGGGGCAGCCCCAGGGCCTGGGGTCGGCCCCAGAGAAGGTTGTTGCCGATGGTGCCGGCCACCCCGGCGGGGGACTCCAGCGAAAAGCGGTAGCCGTTCGCCACCAGGTGGAGGGCTCGCTGCCACTCCGCCTCGCCGATCGGCTCCTGCTGCAGCTGTTGCCAGGCCTCGCCGATGGCCTGGCGCACCGCACCGAGGTCGTCGGTTTCGCAGATGGCTTCCAGCAGGGCGAAGCTGCCCCACTCCATCACGTGCAGGTCAAGATCGATGCTCTCGACCAGTTGCAGCTCCTCGCGCAGCAGGGCCACGAGCCTGCTGCGGCGCCCCTCCGCCAGCAGGGTGGTGAGCAGGTCCGTCCCCATCACGGCAGCGAGGTCATGGGCGGGGGGCAGGGCCCAGAGCATCAACAGCCGGGCGGCCTCGAGCCGGGGCAGGGCCAGACGGTGCTGGCCGGGAGTCACGCCCATAGACAGGCGTCCGGCTGGCTCATCCAGCCGGGGCAGGGAGGCCAGGGGGCTGGAGTCGACCCGGCCCTCAAGCGCCGGCTCCAGGCTCTGCAGGGCGCCCGCTACGGCCAGCACACAGCGCTCGGCGCCATAGAGGCGCCTCTGGAAGGTGGCCATGGCGGCGGGGGTGTGGGTCAACAGTGCCGGGCGCTCCCCCAGGATCGGAGCCCCGTAGGCATGGCTGCCGCACCCCAGACGTAACAGCCGCTGCAGGGCCACATCATCTGGCTGGTCCTCGCTCTGGGCCAGCTCTTCCAGCACCACCTGGCGCTCCAGCTGAAATGCTTCGTCCTCCAGGGCCGGCTCCAGCACCAACTCCAGCAGCAGATCCAGAGCCTCGAGGGCGCCCTCCGGAGGGATCAGCACGTGGTAGTGCACATCGTCGAAGCCGGTTGCCGCGTTACTGCTGCCACCAAGGGCCTCGATCCGAGCATCGAACTCGCCTGGCCCCAGGCGGGCACTGCCCTTGAACACCATGTGCTCGAGAAAGTGGGCCAGGCCGCTCTCGCCGGGCTCCTCGAACACGCTTCCGGCCCGGCACCAGAAGTCGAGGCACACCAGGGGGCTGTCAGCCAGGGGAAGCAGCACGCTGCGGGCGCCGTTCGGCAGGGTGTGGATGTGCGGTGACGCCAGGCCTGGCAGCAGAACGGGAGTGGAAGCCAGAGGCAAGGCGCGGGGACATGGCAGGATCTGCATTCTGCTGGGTGGGGACACGGCTGTGAGCAGCGTCGACGCCGGATCGTCCCGCCCCCAGGCACCGTCCGGGGGAATCCATCCGCTGGTGGATGCCCTGGCTGAGCGGATCCGTGCCAGCTGGGGCCGAATGCCCGAGCTGGCCCCCCTGCCCATCGACCCCGACCTCGAGGCCATCAGCGGCAGCCTCGATGGCGAAAAGCTGTTCATTCGCAACGAGTTGCGCCAGTGCCGTGGCCTGCGCAAGCTGCACCTCGAAACCGCCCGCCTGGGGGCAGGGCTGCAGATCCTGCACTGCGTGCTCTTTCCCGACCCCCGCTACGACCTGCCGGTGTTCGGTGCCGACATCGTGGCCGGGCCTGCCGGGGTGTCGGCCGCCATCGTGGATCTCTCGCCCGTCGCCGAGGGTCTGCCCGAGGCCATCGAGCACGCCCTGGCGGCTCGCCCGCCCCGCAGTTACGCGCAGGAGCGGGAACTGCCGGGCTGGGGCTCGATCTTCTCGCCCCATGTGCGCTTCATCCGCCCGGTGGGTGCAGTGGAGGAGGAGGCCTTCGTCGAGGAGGTGGGCGAGGTGCTGGAGGTGCTCACCGCCGCGCTGCTGGGCACTCCGTCTCAACCCCTGGACCACCCCGCTACCGTCGACCGATGGAACGGCCAGCTCCGGTACTGCCAGCAACAGAAACAAAACGACAAGACACGAAGGGTGCTGGAGAAGGCCTTCAGCCCGGACTGGGCCGACCGCTACATCGAAGAGCTCCTTTTCGACGACCCTCCGGCCCTGTGAAACTGCTGGGTCTGGAAACCTCGCGGCGCAACCTCCTTCTGGCCGTGGGCGGCACCGTGCTGGTGGTGCTGGCCGGATGGGCCGTGCTGCAGCGGCTGAGGCCCTCCTCCACGGCGATGCCGGCCCAGACCGCTGGCAGCGCTGAGCGGCCCGCTGCCCCGGAAGCTGTAGCGGCCCTGGGGCGCCTCGATCCGAGCGGTGAGGTGCGCAGTCTTGCCGCTCCGATCAGCGGCATTGGCGGCAGTCCCCGCATCACCCGTCTGCTGGTGCAGGAGGGCGATGCTGTAAGCGCCGGCGACCTGCTGGCCGTTTTCGATACCGCCGCCCCATTGCAGGCCCAGCGCCGGGTGGTGGAGGTGCGCATCGCCAATCTGCGCAGCCGCCTCACCGTGCAGACCCGAGACATCGCCCGCTACCGCTCCCTGAGCCGCCAGGGCGCCATTCCGAGCGGTGAACTCGACATGCGCGAGACCATTCTGCTCGAGCTCGAAGGTCAGCTGCAGGAAGCCCTGGCAGACCGTGATCGGATCGAGGCCGATCTTCAGCTCACGTCGCTGAGGGCTCCTATCAGCGGCACGGTGCTGCGGCTCCATTCCAGGGTCGGCGAGCGCCCGGCTGAAGCCGGCGTGCTCGAACTGGGGGCGAGCCAGCGTATGGAGGCTGTGATCGAGGTCTATGAGAGCGACATCAACCGGGTGCGGCTGGGGCAGGCGGTGACGATGACCAGCGAGAACGGAGGCTTTGACGGCAAGCTCAGCGGCGAGGTGGTGCGCATCAGTCCGCAGGTGCGCCAGAGGGCCGTGCTCGAGACCGATCCCACCGGCGACGTGGACGCCCGCATCGTGGAGGTTCGCGTCAAGCTCGATCCCGATGACGCCCAGCGGGTGCGCGACCGCACGGGCCTCAAGCTGATCGCCCGCTTCACCCCCTGATGTTGCAGCGCCTCTGGCAAGCGCGCCGGATTCCCCTGGCCTGGCTGCTGCTCTCCCGCCAGCCCCTGCGGCTGGCGGTGGCCCTGGCAGGCATTTCCTTCGCGGGGATTCTGATGTTCATGCAGCTTGGCTTTCGTGATGGGCTGTTCGACGCCAGCGTCACGATCCACAAGCTCTTCGACGCCGATCTGGTGATGATGAGCCCCCGCACCATGAGCTCGATCGGCATGGCTGGCTTTCCCCGGCGCCGGCTGATCCAGGCCATGGGGGATCCCGCCGTGCAGGGCGCCACCCCCGTGCACTGGAACCTGCTGCTCTGGCGCAACCCCGTGAGCGGCAACACCCGCTCGATCCTGGCCCTGGGCTTCGAGCCGGCCGACCCCCTCTTCCTCGACCCTGAACTCGCCGAGAAGGCCCGCAGCCTCACCCAGAAAGGGCGGGTGCTGTTCGATGAGCGCTCCAGGCCGGAGTTCGGCCCGATCGCCGAGTGGTTCAAACAGGGCCGCACGGTGGAAACCGAAGTGGCGGGCACCCGGGTGCGGGTGTCGGGGCTGGTGACCCTGGGCCCCTCCTTCGGCGCGGACGGCAACATCCTCACCAGCCGTGAGACCTTCCTGCAGCTGCTGCCGGGCACGCCCCCGGGCAGCATCGAACTGGGCCTGATCCGGCTGCGGCCCGGCAGCGACATCGAGGCGACCCGCCAGCGGCTGGAGAGCAGCCTGCCCAGCGACGTGCGGCTGTTCACCAAGGCGGGCTTCGAGGAGTTCGAGAAGACCTACTGGCGCACCAGCACGGCGATCGGCTTCATCTTCACCCTGGGGGCCGCCATGGGCTTCATCGTGGGCTGCGTGATCGTCTATCAGATCCTCTATTCCGATGTGAGCGACCACCTGCCCGAGTACGCCACGTTGATGGCGATGGGTTACCGGCTGCCGATCCTGCTGGGGGTGGTGGCGCGGGAGGGCCTGATCCTGGCGGTGCTGGGCTACCTGCCGGCCTATGCCGCCGGCCTGGGCCTCTACGCCCTGGTGCGCAACGGCACCAACCTGCCCGTGGCCATGAACAGCGTTCGGGCCACGGTGGTGTTCAGCATGATCCTGGTGATGTGCCTGGGATCGGCGGCCCTGGCCATGCGCCGCCTCGGTGACGCCGACCCCGCTGAGATCTTCTGATGGCCCGATCCCCGAGTGAGCCCCTGGTGGCCGTTGAGGGCCTGAGCCATTGGTATGGCGAGGGAGAGATGCGCCGCAGGGTGCTCCAGGAGGTGACGCTGACCATCGCGCCAGGGGAGGTGGTGCTGCTCACGGGGCCCTCCGGCTGCGGCAAGACCACCCTGCTCACCCTGGTGGGAGCCCTGCGCAAGGTGCAGGAGGGCTCGGTGCGCCTGTTCGGCTGCGAGCTGCACGGGGCGGGTCGGTCGACCCGTCAGCAGCTGCGCCAGCACATCGGCATGATTTTCCAGGGCCACAACCTGCTGCGCTGCCTCACTGCCGAGCAGAACGTGCAGATGGGGGCAGACCTGCTGCCGGGCCTGGGCTACCGCGCCCGCCGCGATCAGGCGCGCGAGTGGCTGCGGGCGGTGGGCCTGGGCGACCACCTCAACAAGCTGCCCCACGACCTCTCCGGCGGCCAGAAGCAGCGGGTGGCGATTGCCCGGGCCCTGGCCGCCCAGCCCCAGTTGCTGCTGGCCGATGAACCCACCGCCGCCCTCGACAGCCAGAGCGGCCGTGAGGTGGTGGGGCTGCTGCGCCGCCTGGCCCGCGAGCAGGGCTGCGGCGTGCTGATGGTGACCCACGACCCCCGCATTCTCGATGTGGCCGATCGGCTGCTGCAGATGGAGGATGGCCGGCTGGCCGAGGCCTCCCTGGAGCTGGCGGGGGCCGTCAGCCCTTGAGCGAAGGGCGGTGAGTAGGATCCATCCATCTCAACCCCCACCATGCCTCCCGTATGGCCAAGCGCAGGAATCTGAAGAAGGAAAAGCAGGAACGCAACCGCGCCTACGCGCGCAAGTTCAAGAAGCGCAAGCTGCGCAACGATGGTCGCGGTGAAGGCGTGGGTAACGGCGTGACCGGCACGGCCAACAACGGCGGCGCCGCCGACTGATCAGTCGGCCTGGCTGGCGAGTGGCTCGGTGGCTGAACAGCTCTCCGCGCCAGAGCAGGGACCCTCAGGGGTCCCTTTCTCTTGGCCCTGCCCTCGAGCCTGAAGACCAGACCGTGATGCCCAGACCATGATGATGGTGGCCAGGTCATGGCGGCCGGTTCGGTGCGCTGCAGCGGGTCCATGTTTCTCAGCGTTGTCATCCCCACCTACAACCGCCTGCCGATCCTGCAGAAGTGCCTGGCGGCCCTGGAGCAGCAGGATTTTCCCGCCAGCGCAGGCGACTACGAGGTGCTGGTGGTGGATGACGGCTCCACCGACGCCACCGTGGCCTGGATCGAGGCCGAGGCGGCGGCCCTGCCGCACGTGCGCCTGCTGCAGCAGAGCCATGGCGGTGCGGCCGCGGGCCGCAACCGCGGCGTTGAGGCCGCCCGGGGCGAGGTGGTGGTGTTCATCGACAGCGACCTGGTGGTGACCCCGCGCTTCCTGCTCTGCCACACCCAGGCTCTGGAGCAGGCCTGGCAGCGCCTCGGCCACCGGCGCTGCTTCACCTACGGGGCTGTGATCAACACCTCCAACTTCAACGAGCCCACGGCGGAGCGCCACAAGCTGCGGGATCATTCCTGGGCCTATTTCGCCACCGGCAATGTGGCCATCGCCCGCGAGCTGCTGGAGCAGGCCGGGCTGTTCGACACAGGTTTTCAGCTCTATGGCTGGGAGGATCTCGAGCTGGGCGAACGGCTCCGGCGCCTGGGGGTGGCGCTGATCCGCTGCCCCGAGGCCGTGGGCTACCACTGGCACCCGGCCTTCCGGCTGGAGCAGATCGCCGACCTGATCCGAGTGGAGAGGGAGCGGGCCAGGATGGCCCTGGTGTTCTTCCGCAAGCACCCCAGCCAGCGGGTGCGGATGATCACCCAGTTCACCTGGTATCACCGCCTGCTCTGGGAGCTGCTCACCCTGGGCGGCCTGCTGAATGAGCGCAGCCTCAGGCCGGTGCTGGCCTGGCTGGTGCGGCGCGATCGGGCGGCCCTGGCGCTTGAACTGTTGCGGATTCCTCTCAATCGCCTCGGGGTGCGCACCCTGCAGCTGGAGGCACGGCGCCAGGGCCTGGCCTGAGCGGGTGTCCCGTGGGCCGTGAGACATCGCTTTGATAAGGTGCTCTGGTCCAACTTCATTCCGCACACCTGCGTGTTTCGGGTGATCACGGGCTCCAACCCAACCGGGGACGCCACCGCAATCGGTGCTGTCACCGGAGAGTGGAGCGCTTCGATCCCTAGGCAGGTGGAGGCAAACCCGAAACCCCCCACACCATGGCTGTTGTCACTCTCTCCGAAATGATGGAGGCTGGCGCCCACTTTGGGCACCAGACCCGTCGTTGGAACCCCAAGATGTCGCGCTACATCTATTGCGCGCGCAATGGGGTGCATATCATCGACCTCGTGCAGACTGCCGTCTGCATGAATAACGCCTACAAGTGGGTCCGCAGCGCGGCCCGCAGTGGCAAGCGCTTTCTGTTCGTGGGCACCAAGAAGCAGGCCTCCGAAGTGATCGCCCTGGAAGCCACCCGTTGTGGCGCTGCCTACGTGAACCAGCGCTGGCTGGGCGGCATGCTCACCAACTGGACCACCATGAGGGCCCGGATCGAGCGCCTCAAGGATCTGGAACGGATGGAGTCGTCAGGCGCGATCGCCATGCGCCCCAAGAAAGAAGGGGCCGTGCTGCGCCGCGAGCTGGACCGTCTCCAGAAATATCTGGGTGGTCTGAAGAGCATGCGTCGCCTGCCCGATGTGGTGGTGCTGGTGGACCAGCGCCGCGAAACCAACGCCGTGCTCGAGGCCCGCAAGCTCGATATTCCCCTGGTGTCGATGCTCGACACCAACTGCGATCCCGATCTCTGCGACGTGCCGATTCCTTGCAACGACGACGCCGTGCGCTCGGTGCAACTGGTGCTGGGCCGGCTGGCTGATGCCATCAACGAAGGCCGCCACGGCGGCGACCAGGGTCAGAACGACGAAGCCTGAGCTGGTCAGCCTGCACCAGAGCACGTACTCCGCCCCCTGAATCAACCCTTCCACCCTGAGTTCTTCACCCATGGCTGAGATTTCAGCAAAGCTGGTCAAAGACCTGCGCGACAAGACCGGCGCCGGCATGATGGATTGCAAGAAGGCGCTCACCGAAACCAAGGGAGATGCCGACAAGGCCATCGAGTGGCTGCGCCAGAAGGGCATCGCCTCCGCCGAGAAGAAATCCGGCCGTACCGCCGCGGAAGGAGCCGTCGGCTCCTACATCCATACCGGTGCGCGGGTTGGCGTGCTGGTGGAGGTGAACTGCGAAACTGATTTCGTGGCCCGCGGCGAAATCTTCCAGGAGCTGATCCGCAATGTGGCCATGCAGATCGCAGCCTGCCCATCGGTGGAGTACGTCACCACCGATGCGATTCCAGCTCAGATCGCTGAGCGGGAAAAGCAGATCGAGATGGGCCGTGATGATCTGGCCGGTAAAAAGGAGGAGATGAAGGAGAAGATCGTGGCCGGGCGCATCGGCAAGCGCCTCAAGGAGCTGGCCCTGATGGATCAGCCCTACATCAAGGACAACAGCCTGAGCGTGGCCGAACTGGTCAAGCAGGTGGCTGCCAAGGTGGGGGAGAACATCCAGGTGCGCCGCTTCGTTCGCTTCAATCTCGGTGAGGGCATTGAGGTGAAACAGATGGACTTCGCCGCCGAAGTGGCCGCCATGCAGGCCTCCTGACCTGCTGGACCCCGACCCGATCCGATCCACCCCGGCGGACCGTTCCGCTCCCCATGCCGTGGACGCACTCCAGGATGCCCACCGCAGGCTGGCGGCCATGAGGGCTGGGTTGGAGCAATCCAACCCGGAGCTCTATCGGCATCTGGCGCTCTACCTCCAGGTGCTGAGAGACGGCCTGCTGAACGCGATGCAGCAGGCCTGTTTTCATCTGGCCACCCAGATCGAACCCGAGCGCTACGGCACGCTTCCAGCCAGCCAGCGCCAGCACCTGCACGGGCGCATGGCCGACCTGGCTCGGCGGGCCAAGACGCTGCTGACGGTGGAGCAGGTGGCCGCCATGGCGGCCCAGATGGCCAGGCTGCGCCAGCGCCAGGCCCGGGAGGAGCGGTCACGCTTCCAGGAGGCTCTGGCTCAGGTGCCTGGCCCCGCCGAATCTGGCCCTCAGCAGCGCACCATGCCGCCGGCCCGATCGATCGAGCTGGGTTTGGCCCCGCCGATCGATCTGCAGCGGCTGGGATCAGGCGGTCCCGATCTGACGGAACTGCTGCAGGGGCTCAACCCAGGGTTCAGCTCTGAGCTCAACCCTGGGTTGAGCCCGGATTCCATTCCAGAGGCTGCCCCCCACGATCGCCCCGAGCCCACGTCCTCGGAGCAGGTGCCCCCGGAGCAGAACCCAGCCGATGCCGCTCCGGGTCAGAGCCTCCAGGCCATGCTCCAGGCCTTCTCCGAGGCTCTCGAGGCCGACAGTCCCGAACGATCAGCAGCGCCAGCTGCTGATGCAGACGACGAGGGCAAAGACGGCAACGACAGAACCCCTGCCAAGTCCTGGCAGCAGGCCGACAGCGAGGACGAAGAACGCCATCCCTGGAGCGGCAGCCGCCTGCCCACCGATCCCATCGATCTGCTCACCTGGCTGGAGGGTTATGAGAACGCCCTCACCCGGCGGCTGCGCAACCTGTCCCATGCCCTCAACGTCGACTGTTTGAGGCTGGGCGTGACGCGGGGGCTGTTGCCGGTGGGCCTGCTGGATGCGGCCCTGCAGGCTGAGGTGGACGTGCTGCCGGCTCCCCCCAACCTGCTGCGGCTGCAGGTGCCGGCGGAGGAGAGCGGCGCGGGCCCCTCTGTCGTGTTGGTGGCGGTGCTGCTGCGGCTCGCCGACCTGGAGTTGGAGAACCCTCGCCTGCGCACCTGCAGACAGCGGTTGCAGCAGCACGGCCTGGAGGTGCGCAGAATGGCGCAGCGTTACCGCCGGGTCCAGCGGCGGGTCCGGATCCTGGAGGCGGAGCAGCTGTGGCTGGAGGACAACCGGGAGTCCACCGGTTGCCCCCCCCAGGGCAACCCCTGAACGCCGCGCCCGGTCCATCCCCGGGCCCTGCCCCAGCCACCGAGTGGCTGCGCCTCCTGCAGCAGGCGCTGCTGCTGGAAAGTGAACGCGGTTTTGCCGACCTGCTGGGGCGGCGGGAACGGTTCAGCAGTTTTCTGGCCCGCAGTCTGCAGGCCCCTCCTGAGGGCATCGCTTCAGGGCGCTCCCGCTGCCTCGAACTCGGCGTTGCCTTTGCGGGCTACCCGCAGTTGAGTCCGGCGCGGCGCCAGAGCCTGGTGCGTGACTGCCGTCAGCATCTGCACCAACTGCGCCAGGGCCTGGAGCCAGCAACGCCGATGGGTCCGCCGCGGCTGCGGCTCAATCCCGCTGCGGCACCGCCATCGGCGGCCTCGGCCGCCAGCGGCCTGCTCCCCGACACGCCCCTGGGGGAGATCCGTGGCGTCGGTCCCCGCACGGCAGCCCGGCTGGCCCAGCTGGGGCTGTTCGTGGTGCGCGACCTGGTGCTCTACTACCCCCGCGACTACCTCGACTACGCCAACCTGGTGCGCATCGAGGGGCTGCGGGCTGGCAGCACCGCCACCATCGTGGCCACGGTGCGCCGCTGCCACGCCTTCGCCAGTCCTCGAAACCCCAACCTGGCGATCCTGGAGCTGCAGCTGAGCGATCCCACCGGTCGCCTGCGGGTGAGTCGCTTCATGGCCGGCAAGCGCTTCACCAGCCCGGGCTGGCTGAACAGCCAGCAGCGCCTCTACCCGCCGGGCACCAGCCTGGCCGTGAGCGGGTTGGTGCGCGAGACGCCCTATGGGCCGGCGTTTCAGGACCCGTTGATCGAGGTGCTGGAGAGCCCCCAGGCGCCCCTGCGCTCCGAGGCGATCGGCCGGTTGTTGCCGGTCTACGGGCTCACTGAGGGCCTCGGGGCCGACCGGCTGCGCCAGGCCGTGGCCAGCGTGCTGCCTCTGGTGGAGTCGTGGGGAGACCCCCTGCCGCCCCCACTGCGCCGCGCTGAAGGGCTGATGGCCAGGCCTGAGGCCCTGCGCCAGATCCATGCCCCCCAGGATCAGGAGAGCCTCAGGGCCAGCCGCCAGCGGCTGGTGTTCGATGAATTTCTGCTGCTGCAGCTCGGCCTGCTGCAGCGCCGCCGCGCCCTCACTCAGCGGCCCTCCCCACCTCTGCAGAGCCCCAGCCGGGGCAGCCTGGTGGCCAGGTTCCTGGAGCTGCTGCCCTTCCAGCTCACCCCTGCCCAGCAGCGGGTTCTGAAGGAGATCCGTGCCGATCTGGCCCGGCCCCAGGCGATGGCCCGGCTGCTGCAGGGGGACGTGGGCAGCGGCAAGACCGTGGTGGCGATCGCCGCCCTGCTCACCGCCATTGACGCCGGCTGCCAGGGGGCCCTGATGGCCCCCACGGAGGTGCTGGCGGAGCAGCACTACCAGAAGCTCTGCGGTTGGATGCCCCAGCTCCACGTGACCTGCGGGCTGCTCACCGGCTCCACCCCCGCCCGCCTGCGCCGCCAGCTGCTGAACGACCTGGCCCAGGGCAACCTGCAGCTGCTGGTGGGCACCCATGCCCTGCTGGAAGACCCGGTGGCTTTTGCCCGGCTGGGGCTTGTGGTGGTGGATGAACAGCACCGCTTCGGCGTGGCCCAGCGCAACCGGCTGCTGGCCAAGGGGCTGCAGCCCCACCTGCTCACCATGACCGCCACGCCGATTCCCCGCACCCTGGCCCTGTCGGTGCACGGCGACCTGGAAGTGAGCCAGATCGACGGCCTGCCGCCGGGCCGAACGCCCATTCAGACGCGCCTGCTGCGGACCGGCGAGCGCCAGCTCGCCTACGAGCTGATCCGCGAAGAGGTGGCCAGGGGCCAGCGCGCCTACGTGGTGCTGCCCCTGGTGGAGGAGTCAGAGAAGCTCGACCTCCGCTCCGCCGTGGCCGTACACCGCCAGCTCAGCGAGGAGGTGTTTCCAGAGCTGCAGGTGGGCCTGCTGCACGGACGACTGGCCGGCCCCGACAAGCAGGCCACGCTGCAGGCCTTTGCCAGGGGTCAGAGCCAGGTGCTGGTGAGCACCACCGTGGTGGAGGTGGGGGTCGATGTGCCGGAGGCGAGCGTGATGGTGGTGGAGCACGCCGACCGCTTCGGGCTCGCCCAGCTGCACCAGCTGAGGGGCCGGGTGGGCCGGGGCGCGGCGGCCTCCCACTGCCTGCTCATCAACGACAGCCGCCAGGCCCTGGCCCGTCAGCGGCTCGATGTGCTGGTGCGCTCCAGTGATGGCTTCGAGATCGCCGAGATGGACCTGCGCCTGCGGGGTCCCGGCCAGGTGCTGGGCACGCGTCAGTCGGGCCTTCCCGATCTGGCCCTGGCCAGCCTCGTCGACGACGGCGCCGTGCTGGAGCAGGCCCGTGAGGCGGCGCGGCGGATTCTGGCGGAGGACCCGTCCCTGGAGCGGCACCCCCAGCTCCTGGCCATGCTTCAGAGCCAGCGCGCCAGGCTCAGTGCCGGAGTCCGGCTGAACTGAGCGCCGGAACCCGATGAGCTGAGTGGATCGCCGTCACGCCACACTGAAGGCTGCACTGGAGTGGCGATGCCGCGGCGTCCCTGGAATTCCATCCCCATCGAGCCGCGCCGCGAACCGCTGGTTCCCCTGCCTCCCAACCTGTTGCGGCTGGAGCCCCATCCCTACACCACCCTTGGGGCTCCCTATGGCCCTGGAGGTTCCCCCTTTCAGCTGCGCCAGGAGGTGATCGACCGACTGCTCGACTCCCAGGAGGCCCTGCAAGAACAGCAGCCCGACTGGCGCCTGGCCGTCTTTGACGGCTGGAGACCCCTGGCGGTGCAGGCCTTCATGGTGGAGCACACCCTGCTTGAGTTGTGCCGCAAGCGAGGCGTCGATCCGGCTGAAACCAGCCCGGCCCGGGAGGCCCTGACGGCTGAGGTGGAGCGCTTCTGGGCAGTGCCCGATCCGGATCCTGCCGCGCCGCCTCCCCACAGCACCGGCGCTGCCGTGGACCTCACCATCGTTGACCATCGGGGCCTGCCCCTGGACATGGGGTCGGCGATCGACGCCATCGGGCCTGTGTCCTCACCAGACCACTTCGAGGCTGTGGCCCAGGAAGCGGCCAAGCCGGCCCAGCGCACCTGGGCCCGGGGCTGCCACAGGCGGCGGCGTCTGCTGCGTCAGGTGCTGCAGCAGGCAGGCTTCGCCCAGCACCCGAATGAGTGGTGGCACTTCAGCTGGGGCGATCAGCTCTGGGCCTGGAGCCGGGGCGAAGCCCAGGCCTGCTATGGGCGGGTGGAGCCCGAGCCGGGCTGAGCTGGGGCCGGCTGCGCTGAGGACGCCGCTGGCGCCATCAGGTCCAGGTAGAGCGCGTTGGCCTCATCGCGCTGCATCAGGCCCTTGGCCACGCAGCGCCGCAGGCTGGAGGCCGTCATCTCCACCTGCAGGGTCCTCAGCCGGGCGATCACGGCCGCGCTCTGGTCTGCAAAGGGCTCGAGGTGGCGCTCGAACGCCTCGCGGATCGCTGCGGCTTGGCAGCTGAGGGGATCGGGGTCGTAGATCGTGGGCGTGGAGGGGGGTGGCGCCGGGGTTCTCCTGCCCTGGGCCGCCAGGGGCGTGACACTGGCGGTGGTGAGCAGGGCCAAGGCGAGCGATGCGGCCCTCAGCGGGGAATTGCCGCAGGAGCGGCCGACCCGCAGAACGTTGCCCACCTCAGGCCGCAGCCAGCAGTGCCTGCACCGCGGGCCGTCCGCTTCTGGCCACGAAGTCGCCGAAGCTCACCCGGCCCCCGGCAGCCTTCCAGGCCCGCAGCAGCGGCTCGAGGGTCTGCTCCAGGTCGTCGAGGGGCATCTTCTCGAGGTAGGGCTCGGCCAGCCGGCTGAGGTTGGGGGTGCCCCCCAGCCACAGCTGGTACTGGTTGACGCCGCTGCCCACCAGCCCGATCTCCGCCATGTAGGGGCGGGCGCAGCCGTTGGGACAGCCGGTCATGCGCAGCAGCACCGGTTTGCTGATGGCGAGCCCCTGCATCAGGGTGTCGAGCCGGCCGATCACATCGGGCAGGATGCGCTCGGCTTCAGTGACGGCCAGGCCGCACAGGGGCAGGGCCGGACAGGCCAGGGCATGGCGCTGCAGGGGTGGCGGCGCCTCCGGTGTCTCGAAGCCGAGGGCGATCAGCTCTGCCCGGATGCTGGCCTTCTGGGCGGTGCCGATGTTGCAGAGCAGCAGATCCTGGTTGGGCGTGAGCCGCAGATCCAGCTTGTAGGTGTCCACAAGGTGACGCAGGCCACGCTTGAGCTCACCGCCGATGCGGCCACAGAGCACCGGCAGGCCCACGAACCAGAGGCCCGGGCTCTGACGGTGCCAGCCCAGGTAGTCCTCCAGGCGGGGCTTGGGCTCCTGGCGCATGGCCTTGATCGGATGGGCGAAGTAGCGCTGCTGCAGCTCCTGGCGGAACCAGTCCACGCCCCGGTCGTGGATGAGGTATTTCATCCGCGCGTGGCGGCGTTGGTCGCGGTCGCCATGGTCGCGCTGCAGGGCCACGATCGCCTGCACCAGGTCCAGGATGTGCTCGTAGGCCACCGAACCGAGCGGGTCGGCGGTGCGGGCGAAGGTCTCTTCTTTGTTGTGGGTGCGGCCCATGCCGCCGCCCACATAGACATTGGCCACCAGAGGCCGGCCCTGGGGGTCGCAGAACAGCACCAGGCCGATGTCCTGGGTGAGCAGATCCACCGAGTTGTCCCCCGGCACGGTCACCGCCACCTTGAACTTGCGGGGCAGGTAGGTGCCGCCATAGAGAGGCTCGGCGGCATCGCCGCTGAACACGGCGCCCTCGGCCTGGCGGGCCTTGGCCCGGCGCACCGGCAGGTTCGGCTTGATGCGGTAGCTGAGGTCGCCGTCCACCCAGAGGTCGAGGTAGGAGCCCTCTGCGGCCTGGGGAGCCAGGAGGTCGGCGATGGCGTCGGCGAGGTCGCGGGCCGCGGGGTAGCCACCCTTGCTGAAGGGGGCGGCCGGGGCCATCACGTTGCGGTTGATGTCCCCACAGGCGGCCAGGGTCGATCCCAGGGAGCGCACAATCGTGCCGATCACCTCCTTGAGGTTGTCCTTGCGCACCCCATGCATCTGGAAAGCCTGGCGGGTGGTGACCCTCAGGGTGGCGTTACCGAGCCGATCGGCCAGTTCGTCGATGGCGAGATAGAGCTGGGCGGGAACGCGGCCAGCCGGGTTGCGCAGGCGCAGCATCATCTGCCACTCCTTCTCCTGGCCTTTCTGGCGCTTGTCGCGGTTGTCCTGCTGGTAGCTGCCGTGGAACTTGAGGATCTGGACGGCGCTGTCGGTGAAGTTGGGCGCCTGGTTGCCCAGCTCGCTCAGCAGCGGTTCGCGCAGGTGACCACTGCTGGCCTTCAGTTGTTCGAACTTCGTCGGCCCTGACGTCACGATTGCGGGAACCACCCAAAAGCCTGTTGACCGTAGCGAACAGGGCCCGCCTGCAGCCTGATGGGTTGCGGACGGCTCCATAAAGTTGGCGGTTGCTGTTGCGGTTGGCGTGCCCACCTTTCTGCTGGAGATCGGAACCGAGGAGCTGCCGGCCGACTTCGCGCGCCTGGCCGTGCCCCAGTTGGAGGCGGCGGTGGCCCGCGACCTGGCCGACCAGCGCCTCAGCCCTGGCCGCCTGCAGGTGACGAGCACGCCCCGACGCCTGGCCGTGCTGGTGGACGGCCTGCCGGTCTGCCAGAGCGAACGCCGGGAGGAACGCAAGGGTCCTCCCGCCAGCCAGGGATTCAGCGAAGGCATGCCCACCCAGGCTGCCCTTGGCTTTGCCCGGCGCTGCGGCGTTGACCCCTCGGCGCTGGAAGTGCGCCCCACGGCCAAGGGGCCGTTCGTGTTTGCGCGCCTGCTGGAGCCGGGCCGGCCCACCGGTGAGGTCTTGGCTGAGTGCATTCCCGGTTGGATTGGAGCGCTCCAGGGCCGGCGCTTCATGCGCTGGGGAGAAGGGGACTTGCGCTTCTCCAGACCGGTGCGCTGGCTTGTGGCCCTGCTCGATGCCGAGGTGCTGCCGGTGCTGCTGCCGGGCAGCGATCCCGAAGTGAAGGCCGATCGCCTCAGCCGGGGGCACAGGCTGCACCCGCAGCCGGTTTCGATCGCCGCAGCGGATGCATACGCGGCCAGCCTCGCCGCTGCGGGGCTGGAAGTGCACCGGCAGGTGCGGGCCGAGCGGATCAGCCAGGGCATCCAGCAGGCCGCCGAGTGCCTGGGGGGCCGGCCGGACCTGCCCCAGGAGCTGCTCGAAGAACTCACCGATCTGGTGGAGCAGCCGCTGCTGCTGCAGGGAGCGGTGGACCCGGCCTACCTGGCCCTGCCGGCCGAGGTGCTCTGCACCGTGATGCGGGCCCACCAACGCTATGTACCCCTTTACCGCCGGGGCGCCGAGGTGGATCCCCTCGCCTTTGAGGCCCGCGATGTGCTGCTGCCCGCCTTTCTGTGTGTGAGCAATGGCTCTGCGGCCGCCCTCGACACCGTGCGCCGTGGCAACGAGCGGGTGCTGCGGGCCCGGCTTGCCGATGCCCGCTTCTTTCTGGAAGCGGATCGGGCCGTGTCCAGCCCGGAGCGGCGCGATCAACTGGCCCGGGTCACGTTTGCTGAAGGCCTCGGCTCGCTGCGCGACCGGGTGGAGCGGCTCGAGTGGTGCAGCCAGGAGCTGCTGCAGGCCCTGGCACGGCCCCCGGCTGTTGCCGAAGCGGCCCTGCGGGCGGCCCACCTCTGCAAGCACGATCTGGTGAGTCAGATGGTCGGTGAATTCCCCGAGCTGCAGGGGATCATGGGCGCCAAATACCTGCTGGCCGAGGGCGAGCCGCGGGCGGTGGCCCTGGCGGTGCTCGAGCACTACCTGCCGCGGGGTGCCGGGGACGAGCTTCCCCACAGCGATGCCGGGGCCGTGGTGGCTCTGGCCGAACGCCTCGAACTGCTGCTCAGCATCTTCGCCAAGGGCGAGCGGCCCAGCGGCTCCTCCGATCCCTACGGCCTGCGGCGGGCCGGCAATGGCCTGCTGCAGATTCTGTGGCAGCAGGGCTGGCGGCTGGATCTGGAGGCCCTGGTCCAGGCCGGCAGCAGCCGCTGGGCACAGCTGTTCCCCGACTTCCGGATCGAGCCGGAGGCCCTGGCGGCCGACCTGGGCGATTTTCTGGCCCAGCGCATCGCCAGCCTGCTGGAGGAGGAGGGCCTGGAGGCCGACCTGGTGGCCGCGGTGGCGGGAGCCGGGGTGCCGCGGCAGTGGCTGCTGGGCCATCCCGGTGCCG
Source organism: Paraciimarium castrense LEGE 11436 (assembly GCF_056633055.1). Classification (NCBI taxonomy): domain Bacteria; kingdom Bacillati; phylum Cyanobacteriota; class Cyanophyceae; order Synechococcales; family Prochlorococcaceae; genus Paraciimarium; species Paraciimarium castrense. The sequence continues at coordinate 376,521 of NZ_JBSJOW010000001.1, forward strand.
TGCGCCAGCGGGGGCTGTTGCTGCGGGAGCTGCGGCAGCAGGGGCGTCTCGCGCCGTTGCAGGCCGTGGTCACCAGGGCCGCCCGGCTGGCAGAGAAGGGCGATCTCGATGGGCACACGCTCAGCCCCGCAGCCGTGGTGGAGCCGGCCCTGTTCGAGAAGCCCAGCGAGGCGGCCATGCTCGTCGTGCTGCAGCGGCTTGAACCCCTCGCCCGGGAGGCTGCCCAGACAGCCGATTCGCCTGGCTTGGCGGCGCTGGCAGCGGCCCTGCAGGAGAGCGCCCCAGCCCTGGCCGCCTTCTTTGATGGCGACAGCAGCGTGATGGTGATGGCTGAAGACAGCCAGCTGCGCGCCAACCGTCTGGCCCTGCTGAGCGTGCTGCGCAACCAGGCGTCGGTGCTGGCGGACTTCAGCGCACTACAGGGGTGAAGCGCGGTCTTCAGGCCGCTGCTGGATCACTTGCCGACGAGAACCGGTTCCCTTTCCGGATCGGCTGACTTGTCCTGGCCCTGGCCCTTGCCGTTCGTCGCGGTGGCGGCTGCCTGGGCAGCCAGTTCACCGCGCATCTTGATCCCACCTTTGATTGTGCTCACGGCCAGCATGGCGGACACCTCATCGTCATCGCGCACAGCGCTGTCGACGGGTTTGTAGGTCTGGGGGGCGAGGGCATTGCCGCGCAGCACAGCAGCCATGGTGAGCACGGTGAGCTTGATCTGCTGCCACGGGTTCATCGCCACGACCCGCTTGTAGAGATAGCTGTCAAAGGTGAGGCGCTGCACATCCTTGTCATCGCACATCTCTACGAAGGCTTCCCGGGCAGCGTCGTTGGAGTAGAAGATGTTCTGCAGGATCTCAAGCACCTTGTAGGTGGCGCCGTACTGGCGATCCCAGGTCTTGATGTACTTCTTGAGATCGGCCTCAGTGGGAATCCGCTGACCCGCCTGGCTGCTGGCCACAATCTGCTCAGCGCACATGCGGCCACTCTTGGCGGCAAAGTAGATGCCTTCACCCGAGCTCTTGGTCACGTAGCCGGCGGCGTCGCCCACCAGCGCCATGCGGCCCACCACGCGGCGCGGCCTGGGATGTTCGGGAATCGGGTGGGCTTCCACCTTGATCACCTCGCCGTTGACGAGCCGCTTGCGGGCCCGCAGCCGGATGCCCTCCTGCAGACCCTTGATCAGGGACTGGTTGTTCTGCATGGTGCCGGTACCGACGGCCACATGGTCGTACTTGGGGAAGACCCAGGCGTAGAAGTCGGGAGAGACGTCGGTGCCGACGTACATCTCAGCGAGGTCCTCGTAGTAGCTCATCTCCTTGGCAGGCAGCCGAATGCGCTCCTGGAAGGCGATGGCCACGTTGTAGTCGCCGGCATCCATTGCCTTGGCCACGCGGCTGTTGGCGCCATCCGCGCCCACGATCAGGTCAACCTCGAGGGTTTTGCTCTCGCCCGTGGCCTCACCGGAGCCGTAGTCGGAATAGGTGAGGGTGTAGGGGCCCTGGCGGTTGGCGCCGGTGTCGATCTTGGTGACAAGACCGTTGACCAGCTGGGCACCGAGATCGGCGGCGCGGTCGCGCAGGAAGGAGTCGAGCACCTCCCGACGACACATGCCGATGTATTCGTTGTTGTTGTCCAGATGAATATCCACCTCCCGGTTGGAGGGGGAGATCATGCGCATGTTGCGAACCTTGCGATCGATGATCGAATCGGGCAGGTCAAATTCAGACACCATGCAGAGTGGAATCGCACCCCCGCATGGTTTGGCATTGTCGAGCTTGCGCTCGAAGATCCACGTCTGGATACCGGCCTTGGCAAGCACCTCGGCGGCACAGGACCCACTGGGGCCACCGCCCACCACTGCGACACGCAACATCAGTTGAATGCTCCGCCAAAAAAAGCTCTCGGCCGAAACTAACACCGCTGCATGGTCTGGCGGGGGCCTTGGCGGTTTCGCCAAGACGATTGTCATTCGCCCACAGCAACGACCGTCGGACATGGATGCAATCGCATGCACCCGGCAGGCCAAGTCGTGGTGCCAGCATGACAAAGCTGTAACAATTTAATGCGTTGTGCTTGGCGTCTCCCAGCTGCGCTGGCCTGCTGAGCAGCCTGGACCCTGGACATCAGGTCCGCTTCCATGGGCTGTGTGGTGCCGCCCGTGGCGTGTTGCTGAACCCCAGACTGCCCACCCGCCGATCTTCTGCTGTCGTGCAGCCCGATGACATCCCTGTGGCGCGGCGGCAGGCCCCGGCGGCCATGCCCCGACGCCCGATCGCGCGGCTCGGCAGGCTTGCCCTCTCCCTGGTGGTGCTGCTGGTGGCGGGCGGGCTGCTGCTGCCCCAGAGCCGCCAGGCCCTGCAGCGCTGGTTGGCGCCCAGGCCAGTGGCGGGGCTCGACGCCACCCAGACGGCGGATGGCCGCTTGCTGGGTCACTTCCCGTACAGCGAGGCCGATCCCGCCGCCCTCGTGAGTGTGGCGCCGGGGCAGGAACTGCATCGCGACGCGGCCGAGGCCCTGGCGGCCATGCGTCGGGCGGCTGACGCGGAAGGCGTGTCCCTGGTGCTGCTGAGTGCCTATCGCTCCAAGGCCCTGCAGCAGGAGATCTTTTTCGATGTGAAGGCCGAGCGCAACCAGAATGCGCGCCAGCGGGCCGAGGTGAGCGCTCCGCCCGGGTTCTCTGAACACAGCACCGGCTACGCCATAGACCTAGGCGACGGCCGCATGCCCCAGACCCACCTCTCCGAGGGCTTTGCGTCCACGGAGGCCTTCCGGTGGCTGGAGGACAATGCCCAGAGATTTCATTTCACTCTGTCGTTTCCCCCAGGAAACCCCCAGGGCGTGAGCTACGAACCCTGGCACTGGCGCTTCGAGGGCACGGCCGAAGCCCTGAAAGTGTTCGAGCCCGCCCAGCGGCTGGCGCCCTGAAGCTGGATCAGGCCGGTGGGGGCATGGAGTAGTCTGTTTTCTTGGCTTCAGACTGAACCGTAGGAATTCTCAATTTATGAGCGGCGCACATTCAGGCACGCCGATTCGCAATATTGCGATCATTGCCCACGTTGACCACGGCAAAACCACCCTCGTCGACGCGCTGCTGGCCCAGTCGGGCATCTTCCGCGACAACGAAGCGGTGCCCACCTGCGTGATGGACTCCAACGACCTGGAGCGCGAGCGCGGCATCACGATCCTCAGCAAGAACACGGCGGTTGATTTCGAAGGCATTCGCATCAACATCGTCGACACCCCTGGTCACGCTGACTTCGGCGGCGAGGTGGAGCGCGTGCTGGGCATGGTGGATGGCTGCCTGCTGATCGTGGACGCCAATGAGGGGCCCATGCCCCAGACCCGTTTTGTGCTCAAGAAGGCCCTGGAAAAGGGCCTGCGTCCGATTGTGTTTGTCAACAAGATCGACCGGGCCCGGGTGGATCCGGAGATTGCCGTGGACAAGGTGCTCGACCTCTTCCTCGAGCTCGGTGCCGACGACGACCAGTGCGATTTCCCCTACCTGTTCGGCAGCGGCATGGGCGGCTACGCCAAGCCGGACATGAAAACAGAGAGCGACACCATGCGTCCGCTCTTCGACGCCATCCTGCGCCATGTGCCGCCGCCGGTGGGGGACCCCGCCAAGCCGCTGCAGCTCCAGGTCACCACCCTCGACTACAGCGATTTCCTCGGCCGGATCATGATCGGCCGCATCCACAACGGCACCATCAAGGCGGGTCAGCCCGCTGCTCTCCTGCGCGATGACGGCAGCGTCAAGCGCGGCCGCATCAGCAAGCTGCTCGGTTTCCAGGGCCTGCAGCGGGTGGAGATCGCCGAGGCCAGCGCTGGCGACCTGGTGGCCGTGTCCGGCTTCGATGAGGTGAACATCGGCGAGACGATCGCCTGCCCGGACAATCCCGAGGCGTTGCCGTTGATCAAGGTGGATGAGCCCACCCTGCAGATGACCTTCGTCATCAACGACTCCCCCTTCGCCGGCAAGGAGGGCAAGTTCGTCACCAGCCGTCAGGTGCGCGATCGGCTGCAGAAGGAATTGCTCACCAACGTGGCCCTGCGGGTGGAGGACACCGATTCTCCCGACCGCTGGTCGGTGAGCGGCCGGGGTGAGCTTCACCTGGGCATCCTGATCGAAACCATGCGCCGTGAGGGCTATGAGTTCCAGGTGAGCCAGCCCCAGGTGATCTTCCGCACGATCGATGGCACCCCCAGCGAGCCCTACGAAACCCTCGTGCTCGACGTGCCGGAAGCATCCGTGGGTGCCTGCATCGAGAAGCTCGGCATCCGCAAGGCGGAAATGCAGAACATGGAGACCACCAGCGACGGCCGCACCCTGCTGGAATTCGTGGTGCCGGCCCGCGGCCTGATCGGCTTCCGCGGCGAGTTCATCCGCGCCACCCGCGGTGAAGGAATCATGAGCCACTCCTTCCTCGACTACCGACCCATGCAGGGCGATGTGGACACCCGCCGCAGCGGTGTGCTGATTGCTTTCGAGGAGGGCACGGCCACCTTCTACGCCCTCAAGGGAGCGGAAGATCGTGGCCAGTTCTTCATCACGCCCGGCACCAAGGTGTACAAGGGCATGATTGTGGGCGAGAACAGCCGGCCCCAGGATCTCGAGCTCAACGTCTGCAAGGCCAAGCAGGTGACCAACATCCGCTCCGCTGGTGCCGAGGTGCTGGACACCCTTCAGGCACCTGTGCAGATGACCCTGGAGCGCGCCCTTGAGTACATCGGTCCCGATGAGATGCTCGAGGTGACCCCCGAGTCGATCCGCCTGCGCAAGCTGCCCTCCAAAAAGGCAGCCAAGCGCTGAACGACCCACACCGGCTCGATGCTTGATCCCGAAGAGGCGGCTCTGCGGGCCGATGGCCGGTTTGCAGAGGCCGTTACCCGCTTCAATGCCGGCGACTGGTATGCCTGCCACGACGGCTTTGAGGAGCTCTGGCACGAGACAGCGGGAACCTGCCGCCCGGTTCTGCAGGGGCTGCTGCAACTGGCCGTCGGCCAGTTGCATCTGGAGCGCGGCAATCGCCGCGGGGCCACGATCCTCACCGGCGAGGGATTGGGACGGCTGCGAGGTTGCGACGATGACGCCCTGGGCCTCGATCTGGCCGCCCTGCGCAGCAGGGCGGCGCTCTGGCTGCAGGCCCTGCAGGGACCGGAGCAGGACCTGGCCCTGGATCCTCCCCGGTTACTGCCGGCCGGAGCGGCTCCAGCGCCCTCTGTAGATTGAGTTCTGCGCTCCGGCGGCCCCGGTCCTTGCCTCTGTCCGCTTTTCGTCCTGACCGCCTGGCCCTGCTGGGCCTGGCTTTGCTTGGCTTCCAAGGCTTTGCTCTGGTCCAGGCAGGAGCCTGGGCCCAGCAGGTGGCCACGCCTGCTGCCGCACCAGCGACGGCACCCCTGACCGGAGTCGTGACGATCGAGTCCGACCTGCAGACCGCAGACAACGCCACCGGAATCCTCTCCGCCAGCGGCAACGTGCGGATTGTCTACGGCGATCAGGGGGTGGTGGCTACGGCGCGCCAGGCCCAGTACTTCAGCCGTGAGGGCCGCCTGGTGCTGAGTGGCGACGTGGATGTGCTTCAGGGGGATGGCAACAGCATCCGCGCCGAGCGGCTCGTCTACCTGGTGGAGAACGAGCGGCTGGTGGCCGAAGCCGCGCCCGGAGAGCAGGTGATCACCCTCTACCGCTTCCCCCCCGCCCAGGCTCCGGCCCCCGGCCCCCTGCCATGACGCTGGAGTTGAAGCAGGTGGTGCTGGCCATCGGTGGCCGGGTGCTGGTGAACCATGTGTCCCTGCACCTCGAGCCGGGCGAGGTGGTGGGACTGCTGGGCCCCAACGGCGCCGGCAAGACCACCACCTTTGGGCTGGTGACGGGCCTGATCCGCCCCGACGCCGGGGCCGTGCTGCTTGATGGCCGCGAGATCAGCCGCGTGCCGATGCCCCAGCGGGCTCGCCTCGGCATCGGCTACCTGCCCCAGGAACCGAGCGTGTTCCGCCAGCTCGACGTGCGCAACAATCTCAGGCTGGCCCTGGAGTCCAGTCGCACCCCCAGGCATCTGCGTCGCGACCGCCTCGAACACCTGATCGACGATTTTCACCTCAGCGCCTTTCAGCACCGCCGCGGCTACCAGCTCTCCGGCGGCGAGCGGCGCCGCACCGAGGTGGCCCGTGCCCTGGCGGTGGGGGCAGAAGGTCCCCGCTACCTGCTGCTGGACGAGCCCTTCGCCGGGGTGGATCCGATTGCCGTGGCCGATCTGCAGGAGCTGATCCAGCAACTGCGCGCCCGGGGCATGGGGCTGTTGATCACCGACCACAATGTGCGCGAAACCCTGGCCATCACCGATCGGGCCTACATCCTCTCCGAGGGCGCGATCCTGGCCTCCGGCACGTCCGAGCACGTGGGGAACGATCCCCTCGTGCGCCGCCACTACCTGGGGGAGGGTTTCAGACTGTGAGCACTAGCCCTTTGGCTCTGGATCGGCTGCAGCGCCTGGGGCTGGCCCCCTGGCGGCGGTTGCCCTTGCTGGATCGTTGGCTGCTGGGGGAGCTGTTCGGCCCGCTGGTGTACGGCGTAGCGGCCTTCACGGCGGTGTCGCTCTCGGTGGGGGCCGTGTTCGAGCTGGTGCGCCGGGTGGCGGAATCGGGACTGCCGCTCGACATCGCCCTGCAGGTGCTGCTGCTGGAGCTGCCCTCGTTTCTCGTGCTCTCCTTCCCCATGGCCACCCTGATGGCCACCCTGCTCACCTTCAGCAAGCTCTCCGGCAACAGTGAACTCACCGCGCTGCGCAGCGTGGGGGTGCCCACCTGGCGGATGGTGATGGCGGCGGTCGCCCTGTCGCTGGTGATGACGCTGCTCACCTTCGGTTTCAACGAAGCTGTGGTGCCCCGCACCCTGAGCCAGGCCGAGGCCACCCTGAGCCGCGCCATCGGCAGGGCCGTGGCCGGCGAGCAGAAAGACAACGTGCTCTACTCCCGCTACGGCAGGGTCGAGCAACCTGATGGCAGCACCGAGAGGGGTCTGACTCACATCTTCTATGCCCAGCGCTTCAACCAGGGCGTGATGGAAGATGTGACGCTGATGGACATGAGCCGCTCGGCCCATCGGGTGATGCTCACGGCCAAGCGGGCCCGCTGGAGTGAAGCTGAGGCCCAGTGGGAATTTCTGGATGGCCGGGTGTTCGGCATCGGCGGGGGCAATTCCGACACGATCACCTCCGCCCGCTTCGATCGCTACCTCTATCCCCTCGGCAACCAACCGATGCGGGTGGCCAAGCTGCCCACCGACGCCAACGAGATGACCATCGGTCAGGCGCGCACGGCCGAACGGCTGCTGCGGGAATCGGGCGATGAGCAAGCGGCGCGCAAATTGCGGGTGAGGATCGAGGAGAAGTTCGCCTTTCCGGCGGTCTGTCTGGTGTTTGGCCTGATCGGCAGCAGCCTGGGGGCCAGGCCCCACTCGCGCCGCAGCCGCAGCCAGGGATTCGGCCTCAGCGTGCTGCTGATCTTCGGCTACTACCTGGTGGCCTTCAGCTTCAGTTCCCTGGGCGTCAAGGGCACGCTTGAGCCCCTGTTCTCGGCCTGGCTGCCCGTGGTGATCGGCCTGGTCACCGGCTTTGTCCTGTTACGACAGGCCAGCCGCTGACAAGCTGACACCGTCACCAGCCAGACTGGCCGTGAGTCTGCACTGAAACCTTGCCTGATCTGCTCCACGATCCGGTGCTTGCCCTGGGCCTCGCCGCCTTCGCCCTGCTGCTGCTGGTGCTGCCCCTGGCGTTCTGGTCCTTGAGTGGCGGCCGCAACAGCTCCGTGGTGCGGGTGCTGATCGCCACAGCCAACCTCTGTCTCACCGCACAGCTGGTGTTGCGCTGGATCGATTCCGGCCACTTCCCGATCAGCAATCTCTACGAGTCGCTCTGTTTCCTGGCCTGGGGATGCACCCTCACCCAGCTGCTGGTGGAGCGCAGCTGGCCTTCCCCGCTGGTGCCGGCCGCCGCCACCCCGATGGCCCTCGGCTGCGTGGCCTTCGCCAGCTTCGCCCTGCCCGATCGCCTCCAGGAAGCCTCCCCCCTGGTGCCCGCCCTCCGTTCGAGCTGGCTGGTGATGCATGTGAGCGTGATCATGCTCAGCTACGCGGCTCTGCTGGTCGGGTCGCTGCTCTCCGTTGCCGTGCTGTTCACCGACCGGGGCCGGGCTCTGGAGCTGCGCAGCAGTTCGATCGGCAGTGGTGGCTATCGCCAGGCCCAGCTGGCCTGCGATGGTCCGGGCGCCATGGCGGCGCCGATGAAACTCTCCAGCGTGTCGATTCCGATCGCCGAACAACTCGATTCGCTCAGTTACCGCACGATCACCGTGGGCTTTCTTCTGCTCTCGGTGGGCTTGGTGAGTGGAGCGGTGTGGGCCAACGAGGCCTGGGGCAGCTGGTGGAGCTGGGACCCGAAGGAAACCTGGGCCCTGATCTGCTGGCTGGTGTATGCCGCCTACCTGCACACCCGCCTGATCCGCGGCTGGCAGGGTCGTCGCCCGGCGATTGTGGCCTCGGTGGGCCTGGTGGTGATCGCCGTCTGCTACATCGGCGTCAACCTGCTGGGCATCGGCCTGCACAGCTACGGCTGGTTCTTCGAGAGCTGAGGCCTCGCCGCTCCCCTTGGGGGGAGCGTGGCGGAGGGGAGCTGCGGAGTTTGATGGGGTGGCGTTGTTGGTGCTGATCTGGTGAACGGATCAGACCGCCACCGGGGCGGGCCGGCGGCTCTGACGGATGCCGGTGATGGCGTCGGCATAGCTGGGCTGGTTGAACACGCCCGAGCCGCTCACGATCGCGTTGGCACCGGCTTCGATCACCTTCCAGGCGTTCTCGGCCTTGATGCCGCCGTCCACCTCGATCCAGGGATCAACGCCCTTGGCGTCACACAGGCGCCGAAGGTCACGAATCTTGTCCACCTGGCTGTCGATGAAGCTCTGGCCCCCGAAGCCGGGGTTCACGCTCATGACGAGCACCAGATCACAGAGCTCAAGGCAGTACTCGAGCGTGTCGATCGGAGTGCTGGGGTTCAGCACGGCGCCGGCCATCTTGCCGAGATCACGGATCTGAGCCAGGTTGCGGTGCAGGTGCGGACAGGCCTCCACCTGAACCGAGATGATGTCGGCGCCGGCCTTGGCGAAATCAGCCACGTACTTCTCCGGCTCCACGATCATCAGGTGAACGTCCAGCGGCTTGCTGGTGACCGGCCGCAGCGCCTGCACGATCAGGGGGCCGATGGTGATGTTGGGCACGAAGCGGCCGTCCATCACGTCCACGTGGATCCAGTCGGCACCGGCCGCATCGACGGCCCGCACGTCATCCCCCAGCCGGGAGAAGTCGGCGGAGAGGATCGATGGTGACACCACCAGGGACTTGCTGCTCATGGGACGGCCGCTGGGCTAGGGGAATCCACTGTAGTTAAGGCCCAGCCAGGCCCTTGCGTGCGGCGCCCGGCCGGCGGGGAGGCGCTGCCATCGCTGATACAGTGAGGCCGGCTTCCTGACTGAGATTCCGCACAGCAGCTGCCATCTCAGGTCACATCTCGAAGCCTCCTCCCCCCCTTGCCGGACCACTGTGGATCGCACCCTTATCCAGGAAATTCTCGAAGTTGTCGAGCAGGCCGCCATCGCATCGGCCGAACTCACGGGCCTGGGCAAGAAGGATGAGGCTGACGCCGCCGCCGTCGAGGCGATGCGCAAGCGCATGGGCCAGATCACCATGCAGGGTCGCATCGTGATCGGCGAGGGCGAGCGGGATGAGGCACCGATGCTCTACATCGGCGAAGAGGTGGGCAGCGGCACCGGCCCCGGCGTCGACTTCGCCGTGGACCCCTGCGAGGGCACGAACCTCTGCGCCAACAACCAGCGCGGCTCGATGGCGGTGCTGGCCGCCTCGGACCGCGGCGGCCTGTTCAACGCTCCGGACTTCTACATGAAGAAGCTGGCGGCGCCCCCGGCCGCCAAGGGCAAGGTGGACATCCGCAAGAGTGCCACCGAGAACATCGAGATCCTCAGCCAGTGCCTCGGCATGGCCAAGAGCGACCTGGTGATCGTGGTCATGGACCGTGCCCGCCATAACGACCTGATCGCCGAGATCCGCGCCACCGGCGCCCGGGTGCAGCCCATCTCCGACGGAGACGTGCAGGCCGCCATCGCCTGCGGCTTCGCCGGCACCGGCACCCACTGCCTGATGGGCATCGGTGCGGCGCCGGAGGGCGTGATCTCAGCTGCCGCCATGCGCGCCCTGGGCGGTCACTTCCAGGGCCAGTTGGTGTACGACCCCGCCGTGGCCCAGACCAAGGAGTGGGAAGGGTTGACCCGGGAAGGCAACCTGGCCCGCCTGGCCGAGATGGGCATCACCGATCCCGACAGGATCTACGAAGCCGACGAGCTGGCCTCAGGTGAAAACGTGGTGTTCGCCGGCAGTGGCATCACCGACGGCCTGCTGTTCCACGGCGTGAAATTCGAGCAGGACTGCACCCGAACCAGTTCCCTGGTGATCAGCACCCTCGACAACACGGCGCGTTTCACCGACACCGTGCACATCAAGGCCGGTGCCCAGAGCATTGCGCTGCGCTGAGCCGGCGCCGATCAGCTCACACCGCGCTGCCACCATGCACATCGCCGTCGTCGGTCTGAGTCATCGCACGGCTCCAGTGGAGATCCGGGAGCGCCTCAGCATCCCGGAGCAGGCCATGGATGCCTCGCTCCAGCAACTCCGTGACGACGATCAGGTGCTCGAGGCCTCGATCCTCAGCACCTGCAACCGCCTGGAGATCTACACCCTGCTGCGCCATCCGGAGCAGGGCATCTCCTCGATCGGGGCCTTCCTCAGCCAGCACTCCGGCCTGGCAGTGGATGAGCTCACCCCCCATCTGTTCACTTACCACCACGAACAGGCTGTCGACCACCTGCTGCGGGTGGCGGCAGGCCTCGATTCGCTGGTGCTGGGCGAGGGCCAGATCCTCTCCCAGGTGAAGAAGATGGTGCGGCTCGGCCAGGAGCACCGCTCACTGGGCCCGATTCTGAACCGGCTTCTGAACCAGGCGGTGAGCACCGGCAAACGGGTGCGCACAGAAACCAACCTCGGCACCGGCGCCGTGTCGATCAGCTCCGCTGCCGTGGAGCTGGCCCAGCTGAAGGTGGGCCAGGCCAGGGGCGTCGATGACCTGGTCTCCCTGGATCAGGAACAGGTGGCCGTTGTGGGGGCGGGCCGTATGGCACGGTTGTTGCTGCAGCACCTGCAGTCCAAGGGATGCCGCGGCGTGGTGCTGCTCAACCGCACCGTCACCAGAGCCGAGCAGCTGGCGGCAGACTTTCCTGCTCTGCCCGTGCAGTGTCGCCCTCTCGACGACCTTGACCACTGTCTCAGCACCTGCTCCCTGGTGTTCTGCAGCACGGCCGCCGAGAACCCGATCATCAGCGCCGAGCGACTGGCCGGGCTCAACCGCCGCAGCTCGCTGATGCTGGTGGACATCGGCGTGCCCCGCAACATCGCCGCCGACACCGCCGCTGTAGCCGGGGTCCAGGCCTACGACGTGGACGACCTTCAGGAGGTGGTGGCCCGCAATCAGGAAGCCCGCCGGGAGATGGCCGCCGAGGCCGAAGGACTGCTGCATGAGGAGTCCCGCCTGTTTCTGGAATGGTGGGACGGCCTGGAGGCGGTGCCCGTGGTCAACCGGTTGCGGGTGCGGTTGGAGGACATCCGCGAACAGGAGCTCCAGAAGGCACTGAGCCGTATGGGGCCCGATCTGTCAGCCCGGGAACGCAAGGTGGTGGAAGCCCTCAGCAAGGGCATCATCAACAAGATCCTGCACACCCCGGTCACCAACATCCGCGCCCCCCAGCCCCGCACCCAGCGCCGCTCGGCGATGCGGGTCCTGGAGGAGCTCTTTGAGCTTCAGGAGGACGATCCCAGACCGTGATCTCCCTTTCGGTGACCTGCATCACCTGATCGAGGTGTTGGTCACCACAGTTGAAGCCGGGCCCGCGCCCGGCACTGCCCCGCCGGAACCCCAGTCCTGTACGGTCGCCCCATCAGAGTAGGAATCAGGAAACATGAAACGCGTTCTAGCCATCATTCTCGGGGGGGGAGCCGGTACACGCCTCTACCCACTCACCAAGATGCGGGCCAAGCCGGCGGTACCTCTTGCCGGCAAGTATCGCCTGATCGATATTCCCATCAGCAACTGCATCAACTCAGAGATCAACAAGATCTATGTGCTGACCCAGTTCAACAGTGCCTCCCTGAATCGACACCTGTCGATGAGCTACAACCTCTCGGCTGGCTTCGGCCAGGGTTTTGTGGAGGTGCTGGCGGCCCAGCAGACCCCCGACAGCCCCAGCTGGTTTGAGGGCACGGCCGATGCGGTGCGCAAATACCAGTGGCTGTTCCAGGAGTGGGACGTGGATCACTACCTGATCCTCTCCGGCGACCAGCTCTACCGCATGGACTACAGCCTGTTCGTGCAACACCACATCGACAGTGGTGCCGACCTCTCCGTGGGGGCCCTTCCGGTGGATCCGGCCCAGGCCGAGGCCTTCGGCCTGATGCGCACCGACTCGCAGGGCCGTATCCAGGAATTCCGTGAGAAGCCCAAGGGCGCGGACCTGGAGGCGATGCGGGTGGACACCGAGAGCCTTGGCCTCTCCCACGAGGAGGCGGCGCTGCGGCCCCACCTGGCCTCGATGGGGATCTACGTGTTCAGCCGTCAGACCCTCTTTGACCTGCTGAACACCAATCCCACCGCCAAGGACTTTGGTAAAGAGATCATTCCGATCTCATTGGCCCGCGGTGATCAGCTGCGCAGCTATCTCTTCAATGACTACTGGGAAGATATCGGCACAATTGGTGCCTTCTATGAGGCGAATCTTGCCCTCACTGAACAACCCAATCCCCCCTTCTCGTTCTACGACGAAAAGTTTCCGATTTACACGCGGCCCCGCTACCTGCCGCCCAGTAAGCTCCAGGATACCCAGGTCACTGAGTCGATCATCGGCGAGGGCTCGCTGTTAAAAGCCTGCAGCATCCATCACTGTGTGCTGGGTGTGCGAAGCCGGGTGGAAAACAATGTGGTGCTTCAGGACACATTGTTGATGGGCTCGGACTACTTTGAATCCTCAGAAGAGCGCAAGGCGCTCAAGGCACGTGGCGGTACGCCCCTCGGGGTGGGCAGTGGCACCACGGTGAAGCGTGCCATTCTTGATAAGAATGTACGTATCGGCAAAGACGTGACCATCATCAACAAGGATCACGTGGAAGAGGCGGATCGCCCGGAACTGAACTTCTACATCCGCAATGGAATTGTGGTGGTTGTGAAGAACGGCACCATCGCTGACGGCAGCGTGATCTGAGCTCCCAGGCCCTAATCAGGCCAGGAGATGCTGACACAGGCGCCTGGGTTGTGACGGTTCAGCCCCGCAGGCCGGGGCTCTGGGCACACTGAGGGCACAGCCCTTTTTCCAACTGCATGGGTACGGCACATTTCGGTCTGATCGGTCTCGGCGTGATGGGAGAGAACCTGGTTCTCAATGCCGAGCGCAACGGGTTTTCGAGCGTTGTCTACAACCGCACCTACGCCAAGACGGAGGCCTTCCTGCAGGGCCGGGGGGCCGGCAAGGACATCGTTGGCGCCAAAACCCTGGAGGAGTTCGTGGCGGCCCTGGAGCAGCCCAGGCGCATCCTGATGATGGTGAAGGCCGGCCAGCCGGTGGATGACACCATCGCCTCGATTGCCCCTCTGCTGGCGGAGGGCGACCTGCTGATCGATGGTGGCAACTCCCTCTACACCGACACGGAACGGCGGGTGGCCGAGCTGGAAAGCAAGAGCTTCGGCTACATCGGCATGGGAGTGTCCGGCGGCGCCAAAGGAGCCCTGGAGGGCCCGAGCATGATGCCCGGTGGCACCCGCAGCGCCTACGACGCCATTGAGCCGCTGGTACGCAAGATGGCGGCTCAGGTGGAGGACGGCCCCTGCGTCACCTACATCGGCCCCGGTGGGGCCGGCCACTTCGTCAAGACGGTGCACAACGGCATCGAGTACGGCATCGAGCAGATCCTGGCCGAGGCCTACGACCTGATGAAGCGCTGTGGCGGCATGGACGGCGACGCCATGGCCGACGTGCTCGGCCTGTGGAACAGCACCGAGGAACTGGCCTCCTTCCTGGTGGAGATCACCGAGCAGTGCCTGCGCACCAAGGACCCGGCCAGTGGCACTGACCTGGTGGAGCTGATCGTGGATGCGGCAGGCCAGAAGGGCACCGGGCTCTGGACGGTGGTGAGCGCCCTGGAGATGGGCGTGCCCGTGCCCACCATCTATGCCGCCCTCAATGCCCGGGTGATGAGCTCCCTGCGGCCGGAGCGCCTCAAGGCCGAAGCTGTGCTGCCGGCACCGCCGGCCCATGGCGTGGACCTGGGCGATGCCGCCGCGGGCCTGCCCCCCCTGCGTGATGCCTGCATCGCCGCCTGCATCGTGAGCTACGGCCAGGGCATGGCCCTGCTGCAGGAGGCCTCCAAGCTGCACGACTACGCCCTCGACTTCGCGGCCATCGGCCAGATCTGGAAAGGTGGTTGCATCATTCGCGCCCGCCTGCTGCAGCGCATCCAGGATGCCTACACCGCAGCGCCCGAGCTGCCGAACCTGATGCTGGATCCCTGGTTTGCCGAGCAGATCAACCAACGGCTGCCGGGGCTGCGCCAGATCGTGGCCGGGGCCGCCCTGGCTGGGATCCCTCTGCCCTGCCTCTCGAGCACGCTCGACTACATCGACAGCTACCGCACCGCTCGCCTGCCCCAGAACCTGGTGCAGGCCATGCGCGACTGCTTCGGCTCCCACACCTACGAGCGGGTCGATCAGCCAGGATCGTTCCACACCGAATGGATCAGCTGAGGCGCAACCGATGCAACCTGCCAGCAGCACCCGATCGGAGGGCACGGCCTACAGCGTGGAGCGATGGGACAGTGGCGAGCAGCTGGCCCACCGGGCCGCTGAGCTGATCGCCACGGCCATCGACCTGGGCCTGGCCCAGCGGGACCGCTGCCAGATCGCCCTGGCGGGCGGCACCACCCCCGAGGCGGCCTACAGCCGGCTGGGGCAGGAACGGCTCGCCTGGGATCGGGTGGATGTGCTGCTGGGCGATGAGCGCTGGGTTCCAGCCGATGACCCGGCCAGCAACACCCTGATGCTGCGGCGTTCGCTGCTGGCCCAGCCCCCCGGCAGCGGCGCCCGCCTGCACCCGGTGGCCACCGACCTGGCCAGTCCGGAGCAGGGGGCCAGGGCCTATGCCGAGCTGCTCCGCCTGCTCTGCCCCGGCGATCCGCCGATCCTGGATCTGGTGCTGCTCGGCCTCGGCGACGATGGCCACACCGCCTCTCTGTTTCCGGGCACCGGCGCCGCCCTGGAGCGCCAGCGGCTGGTGACGGTGGGCGAGGGCAAGGGACTGCCCCGGATCACGCTCACGGCGCCGGTGCTTTCGGCAGCGCGGCGGGTGATCTTCCTGGTGAGCGGCGCGGCCAAGGCCCAGGCCCTGCAGCGGTTGCTGGATCCCATGGAACCTGCGGAGCGCACCCCGGCGCGGCTGGTGCAGCCCTCCACCACCATCACCGTGCTCGCCGATCACGGGGCGGCAGCGGCCCTGGCGCCGTGATGGAGATCGTGATGGGGGATGCGTTCAGTGGCTGGCAGGCACTGAACGACACGATCATGGGGGGCCGCAGCCAGGGGCGCTGTCAGGCCGGTCCTGGCGGCCTGCAGTTCACCGGCGAGCTGGTGGAGGAGGGCGGCGGGTTCGTGAGCTGTCGCTCGCCCCTCTTCTCTCCGCCCCTGGATCTCTCCAGCGCTGAAGGCCTGGAACTGGAGCTGGCGGGCGGTGGGCGGCGCTTCAAGCTGGCGCTGGCCTGCGCTGACGGAGTGGCCGGACTCACGGAACTGATCCCCGGCGGTCTGCGCTGGGTGGTGGAGTTCGCCACCGAGGCAGAAGGCAGCACGCAGCTGAGGATTCCGTTCAGCAGCCTGCGCCCCTCGGTGCGGGCCCGGCCGGTGGGTCTGCCGCTGCGTTTCGATGCCTCCCGCATCAACCGGCTGCAGTTGCTGCACTCCCGCTTCGGCGATGACGGCAGCCCCAATGCGGGTTTCCTGCCCGGCCCGATCAGCTTCAACCTCCAGGCCATCCGTACCTATCCCTGACCCCAGCGACCTGCCCGAGGCCGACCTGGCCCAACGCGTGGCGGCGGCGGCCGACCTCTGCCGCAAGCCGCTGCGCCACGCCGTGCTGGCCGCCACCGACCCAGCCAAGCCGGACGCGCCCAGCCTGGAGCAGATGGCCGAGCTGCAGGACTGCTGCCTGAAGCTGGAGGTGCGCAGCCCTGCCGGAGAGCGCCTTCCTGAGGAAGACCTGGAACTGGAGCTCTACCGCAGTGGCGATGACCTCCACCTCACCCTGGCCTGGGCTGCGGACCCGGAGCTCCCCATGCTCTGGCAGGGGCGCCATCCGGTGTGGATGAGCAGCAACGGCAGTCGCTGCGAACGGCCAGGGGCGGGGCTGCCGCTGGAAGCGCTGGCGCGGCGGCTGCGGGCCCTGCTGAGGCCGGAACCGCCCGCTCCGGATCTGCTCAAGCCAGATCGGTGACAGCCCCGAGGCTGCTGCTGCTCACCAGGCGGGCGTACTTGCCCAGCACGCCCGTGCGGTAGCGGGGTTCGGGGCGCACCCAGGCCGCCCTTCGGCGCTCCAGCTCTTCAGCAGCCACGTTGAGCTGCAGCAGCAGCTGATCGGCATCCACGGTGATGCTGTCGCCCTCCTCCACCAGGCCGATGGTGCCGCCAACGGCCGCTTCCGGCGCCACGTGGCCCACCACCAGCCCATAGGAACCCCCGGAAAAGCGACCATCAGTGATCAGGGCCACCGATTCCCCCAGCCCCTGGCCCACGATCGCGGCGGTGGGGGAGAGCATCTCCCGCATGCCGGGGCCTCCCACGGGGCCCTCGTAGCGCACCACCACCACATCCCCGGCATGGACAGCGCCGGCCAGGATCGCCTCCAGGGCACTCTCTTCACTCTCGAACACCCGCGCCGGCCCGGTGATCACCGGGGTCTTGACGCCCGAGATCTTGGCCACGGCTCCCTCTTCCGCCAGGTTGCCCTTGAGGATCGCCAGATGGCCCTTGGCGTAGAGGGGCCGGCTGAGCGGGCGGATCACATCCTGGTCTGCCGGTGGGGTGGAGGGCACGTCGGCCAGCACCTCGCGCAGGCTGCGGCCCTCGATGGTGCGGCAGTCGCCATGGAGCAGGCCGGCCTCCAGCAGCAGCTTCATCACCTGGGGGATGCCCCCGGCCCGGTGCAGTTCCACCGTCACATAGCGGCCACTGGGCTTGAGATCGCAGATCACCGGCACCCGCTGCCGGATCACTTCGAAGTCGTCGATGCTGAGGGGCACGCCGGCCGTGCGCGCGATGGCGAGCAGGTGCAGCACCGAATTGGTGGAGCCGCCCACGGCCATGATCACGCTGATGGCGTTTTCAAAAGCCTCCCGGGTGAGCAGATCGCGGGGGCGGATGTCGGCGGCGATCGCCCGCACGAGCACTTCGGCGGAGCGGGCGGCACTCTCGGCCTTCTCCGGGTCTTCGGCCGCCATGGTGGAGCTGTAGGGAAGGCTGAGGCCCAGCACCTCGAAGGCCGAACTCATCGTGTTGGCGGTGAACATGCCACCGCAACTGCCGGCACCGGGGCAGGCGTTCTTCTCGATGGCGGTGAGCTCGGCCTCGTCGATGCGGCCGCCGGAAAACTGGCCCACGGCCTCAAAGGCGCTCACCACGGTGAGATCGCAGGGCCCGAGTCTGCCGGGTTTGATCGTGCCGCCGTACACGAAGATCGCCGGGATGTTCATGCGGGCCATGGCCAGCATGGCTCCGGGCATGTTCTTGTCGCAGCCGCCCACCGCCAGCAGGCCGTCCATGCTCTGGGCGTTGCAGGCGGTTTCGATCGAATCGGCGATCACCTCGCGGCTCACCAGGGAATACTTCATCCCCTCGGTGCCCATCGAGATGCCATCGCTCACCGTGATGGTGCCGAAGGTCTGGGGCATCGCCCCCGCCAGCTGGGCGGCCTGCTCGGCCCGGCGGGTGAGGTCGTTGAGGCCGAGGTTGCAGGGGGTGATCGTGCTGTAGCCGTTGGCGATGCCGATGATCGGCTTGGCGAAGTCGCCGTCGCCGAAGCCCACGGCCCGCAGCATGGCCCGGTTCGGGGAACGCTGAACGCCCTGGGTGATGGCAGCGGATCGGAGCATGGCCTCAGCGGAAAGTGCCTGCAAGCAACTTACCGAGAGCCCTGACGGCCAATGCTGAGGGTTTCCAGCTGACGGCGCACATCCTCGATGGCCTCGTTCAGCTGGTGCACCTTCTGATGCAGCTCCCGGTCGTTGCTGGCCGCCATGGAGCCTGGCGCCGGCAGGCCCTCCACCGCCCCACCGCTCTCCTGCAGGCGCGTGAGCCGCAGCACCCGCTGCTGACGCATGCTGCCGCGGCGTTGCTCCGATTTCGACAGCAGCCACCAGCCCAGCCCGGCCGCGCCGAGCACTGCTCCCGCCAGGGCACTGATCAGCAGAGCCGAGGAGTCGCCGGCAGCGGGGCTGGTTGCCGCTCCACCTGGGTGTCCCTGACCAGCCTGGCGATCAGCCATCAACAGCGCACAAGTGACCCAACCCTAGGCAGAGGCGGCGGCCCGGACGACAGCCCCGTTCCCCGGCATGCCGAAGAGCCGTTCGGCCACCGTGCCGATGCCGGGATCAATCGCCCCCTCGCCGGTCAGATCCGGATCGATGCAGCCGGCGTAAAGCGTGAGGCTGGGGAACTGCTCACCGATCGCCTTCAGCCCAGGCGAGGCCACCAGGGCCGTGATCACGCGCAGCCGTTCGCCCTCGACCCCCCGCTGCTGCAGCTGGCGAAGCAGCTCAAGCAAGCTGTACCCGGAGGCCACCTCCGGGGCGAACACCAACACGCCGCAACGGCTTTCGATCTCCTCAGGCAGCAGGGTGCCGAGGCGATCCACGTGGCGCACCCGGGCCGCCGGCAGCACCGCCCGGGCCCCATCCCAGAGCCCCAGCCCCGCGGTGAGCACGGGCAGGGCCAGGATCGGCACCTCCGCATCCACCACCCGCCCTTCGGTGGCGCCCAGACAGCCCTCGATGGCGGTGTTGCGCTGGGGCAACCAGTCGCGCACGGCCTCGTAGGTGAGCCAGCGACCCAGCTCGGCCGTGGCGGTGGCATAGACGGCCGCCGGGGTGTGCCTGTTGCGCAACACACTGAGCCAGTGGCCGATCAGGGGGTGGGGGGGAACCACCACCCGCAGGGTCATCCCCATGGTTGCCATAAGTTGATGCCTCACCGTAGTTGTGCGTCCATGGCCGGCATCCGCTCGCCGCTCCAACCCCTGCCGCGCCTGCTGCTGCTGGGCGTTCTGTTGCTGGGGGTTCTGGTCGGCGCTTCGCCGGCGGCTCTGGCGATCACCGCCCCCGAGCTGCGCGGCCAGCGGGCCGTCCAGGATCTGCAGCCGGACATGCACGGCCGCAACCTGCGTCAGCAGGAATTTCTCAAGGCCACGCTGGATGGCTTCGACTTCAGCGAGGCCGACCTGCGCGGCGCCGTGTTCAACGGCAGCTCCCTGCGGCAGGCGAATCTGCAGGGGGCCAACCTCGAAGACGTGGTGGCCTTCGCCAGCCGCTTCGACGACAGCAACCTGGAAGGAGCCGTGCTGCGCAACGGCATGCTGATGCAGAGCCGTTTCCGCGGCAGTCAGATTGAAGGGGCCGACTTCACCGACGCCGTGCTCGACCTGCCCGAGCAGAAGGCGCTGTGTGCCCGGGCCAGCGGCACCAATCCGCTCACCGGCGTGAGCACCCGCGAGAGCCTCGCCTGCCGCCCATGACAACCCAACCTTCCGTCCGTCTTCCCGTCACCGTGGTGACCGGCTTTCTGGGCGCCGGCAAGACCACCCTTCTGAGGGAGCTGCTGCTGCATGGAGGCCAGCGTCTGGCGGTGCTTGTCAACGAGTTCGGCGAGGTGGGGCTCGATGGGGCCCTGCTGCGCAGCTGCGGCTTCTGCCCTGAAGAAGAGATCGGCTCCCGCCTGGTGGAACTCACCAACGGCTGCCTCTGCTGCACGGTGCAGGACGATTTCCTGCCCACCATGCAACAGCTGCTGGAGCGGGCCGACCAGCTGGACGGCATCCTGGTGGAAACCAGCGGGCTGGCCCTGCCGGAACCGCTGCTGGCCGCCCTGGGCTGGCCCGAGATCCGCAGCCGCACCTGGGTGAACGGCGTGGTCACGGTGGTGGATGGGGCCGCCCTGGCCCAGGGGTCGGTGGTGGCCGATCCGGCGGCCCTGGAGGCCCAGCGCCTGGCCGATCCAAGCCTCGACCACCTCACCGCCATCGATGAGCTGTTCGCCGAACAGCTGGAGTGCGCTGATCTGGTGCTGGTGAGCCATGGCGATCAACTCGATGCCGCTGGTCTCGAGCGCATCCGGGAGCGGGTGACGCCGCTGGTGCGACCCGGCACGCCGCTGCTGCCCATGGACCGCGGTGGCATCGATCCAGCCCTGGTGCTCGGGATGGCCGCAACGCAGCCTCAAGCTGAGCGCGCTGAGCATCTCTGTGCCGATGACCACCCCCACGACGGCGACGACCACGACCATCACGACCACACCCATGTGGCGATGGAGTCGGTGGTGCTGGAGTGGAACGGTGAGCTGCAGCGCCCGGCCCTGGAGGCGGCCATCCGCAGCCTCTGCCAGGAGCAGGGGATTGTGCGGGTGAAGGGACGGCTCTGGTTACGGGGCAAGGACAGGCCCCTGGTGTTGCAGGCGGTGGGCCCGCGGCTGGAGAGCTGGTTTGAGCCTGCGGCTGAGCCGCGTGTTCCGGGCGTGGAGCTGGTGCTGCTGGGGTTCGGGCTCGACACAGAGCGGCTGGAGCGGGCCCTGATCCAGGGGCCTGGTCCAGGTCCATCAATCCAGGGTCCTTAATCGAGGGGGAAATCGCCCTGGGCGCACACTCCGTTCCAGCAGAGGGCTGGGTCCTCCGTCCAGCGGGCCTGCACCGGCACCCAGGCTGGCACTGGGTCGGCTGGGCTGGGACGCTGCATGGTCACGGCACCACGGCCATCATGGCGGAACTCCAGGCGCTGGCCATCGAGCAGCAGGCTCCAGCGCTCACCGAGCCGCTCCACCAGCAGGCTGCAATCGCTCCAGGGGCCGCTGCCGTCGCGACAACGCAGAGCGATCGGCTCGAGGGGCCGCTCAAGTGCCCCTCCTGAAAGGGGTGCATCGGCTTGGGCTCCTCCTTCTGCAGTCCCGTCAGGTGCCGCGCTCGCAAGGGCAGGCAGCAGCACCAGCACGGCCACCAGGCAGCCGCGACCGAGGCAAGCCAACATGCCGTGCCCTTCAAAACGACCTCTTCAAGCTGTCCACGCACCGGGGGAGGGGACCATCGGGCTGCCAAGATTTAACAAACAGCGGCTGTGTCGTGCCTGTCTTCAGCGCTCGCGTGCAGGTCACCCTGCGACCTTCGGTTCTCGACCCTGCTGGGGAGGCCACCAGGGCGGCGGCGGCCCGCCTCGGGGTGACCGGCCTGCGCCGGCTGCGGATCGGCAAGGCGATCGAACTGGACCTGGAGGCCGCCGATGCCGCCGATGCCCGCCAGCAGCTGGAGCTGCTGGCAGGCCGGTTGCTGTCCAACCCGGTGATCGAGAACTGGAGCCTGGAGCTTCAGGAGCAGGCCGAAGCCCATCCCCCAGGAGCATCGCTGTGAGTGTGGGCATCGTGGTGTTTCCCGGCTCCAACTGCGACCGGGATGTGCGCTGGGCCCTGGAGGGGTGCCTGGGGCTGGACATCCGCTTCCTCTGGCATGAACAGCGCGATCTGGGCGGGCTGGATGCCGTGGTGCTGCCGGGGGGCTTCAGCTATGGCGATTACCTGCGTTGCGGCGCCATTGCCAGCTTCGCTCCTGTGCTCGAGGAGGTGCGGAGCTTCGCAGAAGCCGGTGGACCGGTGCTGGGCATCTGCAACGGCTTCCAGGTGCTCACCGAGATGGGCCTGCTGCCCGGGGCACTCACCCGCAATGGCCGCCTGCACTTCCTCTGTGAACCGGCACTCCTGGAGGTGAACCCTGGCCCGTGCCGCTGGCTGCAGGGCTATGGCAGGGAAGAGCGGATCAGCCTGCCGATCGCCCATGGTGAAGGCCGTTATCAGGTGGAAGCTGATGACCTGAAAACCCTGGAGGAGCACGGGCAGGTGGTGCTGCGCTACGCCAACAATCCGAATGGTTCAGTGGGAGATGTGGCCGGCCTGTGCAACAGAGCCGGCAACGTGTTGGGCCTGATGCCCCACCCGGAGAGGGCCTGTGACCCTGCCTTGGGGGGCATCGATGGCACCAGGCTGCTGCAGAGCCTGCTCAGCTGACGGCAGCGAAGAAGTCTTTCGACTTCACCGGGTCGGGGTTCATGGTCTTGTCGCCTGGCTGCCAGTTGGCGGGGCAGACCTCATCGGGGTGGCTCTGCACGTACTGGAAGGCCTGCAGCACCCGCAGGGTTTCGTCGACGCTGCGGCCCACGGGCAGGTTGTTGATCGTGCTGTGCATGATCACGCCCTCGGGATCGATCACGAACAGACCACGCAGGGCCACACCGCCCTCCTCATCCAGCACCTCGTAGGCGCGGGCAATCTCTTTCTTGAGATCGGCCACGAGGGGGTAGCTGATGTCGCCGATGCCGCCGTCCTTGCGGTCGGTCTGCACCCAGGCGAGGTGGGAGAACTGGCTGTCTACGGAGACGCCCAGCACCTCGGTGTTCTTGCTGGTGAAGTCGGCGTAGCGATCGGAGAAGGCGGTGATCTCCGTGGGGCACACGAAGGTGAAGTCGAGGGGATAGAAGAACAGCACCACATACTTGCCGCGGTACTGGGAGAGGGAGATCTCCTGGAACTCCTGATCCACCACGGCAGTGGCGGTGAAATCAGGGGCCTGCAGGCCGACGAGGCGGGTCATGCGCAAGTGCGAGCGAAGGGGGGGAAGCACGCAACCGGACTCGCTTGAGCGAACTCGATCCGACTTCCAGTTACACCCTACAATTTATCACAAGCTTCTGCAGGCCAGGCCATAGGCTGGCATGAATTCCGCGAGTTGAACGGATGGGTTGGGATCCAGGCGTGCTGCGTAAGTACAACACCACGGGCCACTTCCGCCTGCTGAGCCAGTTGCGCGGCGAACTGAAGGCCCATCCCCTGGTGCGCCCCAAGGAGGGCCAGACCATCGGCGAGGTGAACCGCAGCAAGGGGCTGATCCGGGCGATGGAGGCCCGGGGCACCGGCCGCAGCCGCCGTGCCGTGGCGGCTGCCCAGGCCGCTGCCGCCTTCCCGGTGGTCGTGAGCGACGAGAGCCTGGAGGCGGCCCAGCGGGACCCCGAACTGGGTCTTGTCTCGAGCACGGCGCCTCTGGAGTGAACGCGCTGGGGCATCACCACGCCAGGAGTGCGGCCTCTTTCAGCCACAGCAGCGATGCAGTTCGGCCCTTGAGGAAGTGGACAACGTGAGGCTCCTGAACGGAGCTTCGGCGGCTGTTCTGATCCAGCCAATGGAGTGCTGAGGTCAAGCTGCCAGGGACCATGGTCAGACGCAGCGGTCACTGGATTCATTGATTCAGCAGCCTCAGCTCAGCTGGGGCAATGGTGAAGATCACCGTGGCCGGAAGGGCCTAGCATGATGGCTCGGGGGAGACTTGAACTCCCGACCTTGGGGTTATGAATCCCACGCTCTAACCAGCTGAGCTACCGAGCCCTACGGGCCTCTCCAGCCGGGCTGACTCTATCAGGCGCGGGGAGGCAGGAACTGGAGCGGATTGACGGCTCCCCGGGCCGGGGGGTGTATCTCGAAATGCAGGTGGGGACCGGTGCTGCGGCCGGTGCTACCCATCAGGGCGATCAGGGTGCCCTGGGACACGTCCTGACCGGTGGTGACCATCAGCCGGCTGTTGTGGGCATAGAGGGAGCGGCTGCCATCAGCGTGGGCGAGGGTCACGAGGTAGCCATAGCCGCCGTCATGCCATCCGGAAAAAGCAACCCGGCCCCGGCGGGCCGCCACGATCGGTGTACCCACGTTGTTGGCCACATCGATGCCCTTGTGCATGCGGCCCCAGCGCCAGCCGTAGCCTGAGGTGAACACGCCTTTGGTGGGCCAGATCCAGCCATCGCCGATGGGCTGCTTGTTGTCGAAGCTGTTGTTCTCCGTGCCCAGCCCAGGAATCTGGGGCCAGCTGAGGCCACCACTGGTGGAAGGCTTGAGGCCCAGCACGGCCCGCTGCCGCACCGGAGCGGCCTGCACCAGCTGCACCTCGTTGCCGGCTACCAGCCGGGCGGTCTGCATGCCGGGGTTCAGCTTCAGCAGTTCGGCCATCGTGAGGCCGTAGCGCTGGGCGATGGCCATCACGGTGTCACCCAGGCGTACGACGCCCTTGGACTGAACCGGGGGTGGGGTCTGCAGGGGGGGCGTGCGGCGCAGTTCGGACGTGTCCACGGAAGCCAGCAACTTCACGGCCCGGGTCTGCTGGGCTGGCACCACGAGCCACTCGCCGCGATCAAAACGGTGATCGGCCTCGACCTCATTGAGGCTGGCCAGCCGCTCAGTGCGCATGCTGAGCTCGCGGGAGAGCTCATCAATAGTGACCGACTGGCGCACTTTGACCCAGAGCTTCTCGGAGCTGGGACTGGGCCGTGCCGCCAGGAGGGTGTCAATGGAATCGTCAGCCTCGCCGGGGGTGAAGGCCTGGGTGACGGCAGGCACAGCGGCCGCGAGCGCGGCGGAGAGGAGCAGAGACGTTTTGATTGGTGACAAAGGCTTCAAAGGTTGTTCCCCTAAACGACAAAGCTCAGTAGAGAAGCCGGGATCTCTGAACCGCGCAGACCGTAGCGGACGAGCCCCCAGGGATCAAGTGCTTCTGGGCACGGAATCGCAGCCTGCCCTCGCACCAGTCCGGTGGCCAGCACCCGGGGCAGCAGGAGATATCCCTGTCACTGCAACGGGTCTCAGGTATCAATCGGGCCCTGCTGTCGCAACGCCTCGAACAGCACCACCGCCACCGCCACCGACAGGTTGAGGCTGCGCACCCCGCCCTCGGGATGCTGGCGCGAGCGGGTCATCGGAATCGTGATCGCCTGGTCGGTCTGGGCCAGCACGTCGGAGGGCAGCCCATCGCTCTCGCGGCCGAACAGCAGCCAGTCGTCGCGCCGGAAGCGGATAGCGGTGTAGGTGGTGGCCGCGAGGGCGCTGAGGGCCAGCAGCCTCCCTCCGCACTGCTGGCGGTGACGCTCGAAGGCGGCCCAGTCGGCGTGGCGGCTGAGCGGCACGTAGGGCCAGTAGTCAAGCCCGGCCCGCCGCAGGCTGCGGTCACTGATCTCGAAGCCGAGGGGCTCCACCAGGTGCAGCTCCTGGGCCGTTGCCGCGCAGGTGCGGGCCACATTGCCCGTGTTGGGCGGGATCTGAGGCTGAAAGAGCACGATCCGTGGCATGGGCTCAGCGCGGCACCGGCTCACTGAGAGCGTGCAGATCGAGGGCCCGGCCGGCCACCACCAGCCAGGAGCGTTGACAGCAGCGGGCCAGCTCCTGTTCGACGCTGCCCAGCCGATCACGAAACAGGCCCCCGACCGCCGTGGGAGGCACCACGCCCCAGCCCGTCTGCTCACTCACCAGGATCAGGCGGCCCGGGCAGGCCTGCACGGCGCCGGCCAGGGCTTCCACGCTGGCCTGCCAGCGCAACGGCGGCTGCTGCAGCCCCCAGGCCACCCACGAGCCCAGCGCATCCACCAGCGCCAGTTCGCTGGGCTGCAACTGGAGCAGGGCGTCCGCCAGCCCTTCCTGCAGCTCCGCCAGGCCCCAGTGGGGTGGGCGCCGCTGCCGGTGGAGCTCCAGCCTGGCCTGCCAGTGCGGATCCTCGGGATGGCGCTCGGCGGTGGCGATGTACAGCACCGGGCCGGGGTGCTGCCGTGCCAGCTGCTCGGCCCAACGGCTCTTGCCGCTGCGGGCCGGGCCCGTGACCAGCTGACAGCGGGGGGCCAGGGCCCTGCCGCCTGGGACCGCAGACTCAGCCGCCGCCATTCATGTTGCGCAGGGTGGCCACAGAAGAAGGCGACACACGGTTGAGGTAGCGGAAGATCCAGTACTTGAACACCGTGGCCAGGATCACAGGGAAGGTGGCAATGAACAGGAGGATGAAATTCTCCTGGGCGGGCAGACCGAAGTGATTGGCCACCCCATCCAGCAGCACGGTCCAGCCCTCGGGGCTGTGAAACCCCACAAAGATGTCTGTGAACAGAATGATCGCAAAGGCCTTGGCGCTGTCGCTCAGGCCATAAACCAGTTCATCCAGGAAACTGCGCAGCACCTGCAGGTCGCGGCGCCAGACGACGCACACCAGCACAAACCCCACCAGTCCCCCCAGGTCGGCGAGGACGTTCTTGATGGCGTGGGTGCTCTCCTGATCCGCGGCTTGCTTGAGCTCCTGCGCCCGCTGGGCCAGCTTGGTATGCAGCTCGGTGGCGCTGGGCAGCTCCTGGCCCCTGAGCAGCGAATCGAATTCGATTTCAGCCCGGTACACTCGCAGTTGCTCCACAGCCCGCTCCTCCAGCTGGGGTTTGGGGTAGCTCAGAAAGGCGTAGTCCGTGGCGAAGCGATCCACCAGGGGCGACACCACATAGGTGCGGCTGATCTGCTGCACCAGCACCGGCACCAGCACCAGCAACAGCAGGATCCGCAGCGAAACCAGGGTGGAATCGCGGCGCCGGCGGAAGCCGGCCACCATGTTGGCTTCGGCCTCCGGATCGAGCTGGCGGCGCACCTGGTCCACCACACCCAGCAGGCTGCGTGGCAGCACCTCAGGGGTGCGGCTGATGGCGGGCAGGGGGTTGCGCCTGCTGTCGTAGCGCGCCAGCACCGATTCGATCAACTGCAGCTGGCGCAGCTCCTGGCCCACAAGCTCGCCGCGATGCTGACCCAGGCTCCCCAGGCTCTGCCGGCAGACCTCCAGGGCCGCCTGGAAGCGGCGCAGCAGCTGGGCCTGAGCACCGGCAGGCAGAGGCAGCACGATCTCGGGCCGCACGGGACGGTCGTTGTAGTGCTCCAGCTCGATGCTCTGGATCAGCAGCGCGGCTTCATAGCCCCGCTCCAGGTCGTGGCTGAGGTCGAGCGCCTGGGCCCGGCGGAAGGAGCCGAGCCAGTTGGTGAGGGCCATGGATGCTCAGCGGGAGAAAACCCACCAGGTGGCCATCGGCACGACCGTGCCCACCACCAGCAGCACGATCACCCAGGTGAAGGCCTTGCTGTCGGCGGTCTCCTCCCGGGTGGGCACGTTGGTGGGCAGCGTGGCGGCCTCCACCTGCAGCGGCTCGCCGGGATCCTCTCCGGTGTCGAGCACGGTCTGCAGGCGGGCGATGCCATCAAGGCTGGCCTGGCGGAAGCGGGCGCCCTCGCGGATCGGCTGGGCCATGGTGGTGCGGGCCGTGCTCTTGAGCAGCTCAGCGTTGAGCCGGTTGTCCAGGGCTGCAGACGCCACCACCGCGGCGGTGTTGGTCTTGCTGTCGATCAGGAACAACAGCTGACCCTTGTCGCTGCCCTGCACCGCCCAGCGCTCCAGCAACTGCTGGCCCAGCTGGCGCAGGCTGACGCCGTAGTCCAGCCGCTCCACGGTGACCAGGTGGGCCTCCACCTGGGCGGCCTGCAGGGCTTCCAGCTCCCGGCTCACCTCGCCATTGGCGGCGCGGCTCAGCACCTGGGCCTGATCGAGCACCCGCTCCTGGGGCGCTTGGCCAGGGAAACTGGCCGCCGACAAAGCCAGGGCGGGGGTGGCGGCCCCCAACAGGAGCAGCAGGCTCACCAGCGCCGCCCAGTAGCGCCGCAGGCTGGGGCCGAAGGGGCGGTGCTGGGGGGGGAGCGACATCGAGGGTCTGGGCGCGCGTGCCTTTAGTTTGCCTGCTCTGGCCAGGCCTGGCTGAACGTCGCCTGGTTCCCACCGCGTCGCCGCTGCCATGAGCCTGCCCGCGCCAGCGAAGCTGTGTCTCAGCTGCGGGCTGCTTGGCCTGGCGCTCACGGTGTCGAACCAGCTCACGGCCGGAAGCCTCAGCCCCCCCCTGGAACGGGCCGGCGTGCTGGCCAGCCTGCTGGCGGTGGGGCTGATGCTGGTGGCCGTGCTCTGGACCAGGGCCGTGCCGGAAGCGGCGGCCCGCGTCCCGCTGGCGGGCCGGGAGGGCTTGGAGATCGCCGAAGGCCTCTCCGCCGCCGTGTGCGAGGAGCTGGGCTGGGGCAGCCAGATGCTGCTCACAGCCACCCCCGCCGCCGTGGTGCTGGTGCAGTGGCAGCAGCACTGCCTGCTGCGTCGTGGCCTGATGGCCGACACTCCGTTCACGCCGGGGGCCATCTGCCGCCAGGCCATGGCCCGCGGCCGGGTCGTCTCCCTGGTGAACCTGGCGCTCTACCCCGGCCGGGAGGAGTTTTCGACCCTGTTGCCGGAGTTGCCTGCCGTGGTGGTGCAACCCCTGGGTGAGGAGGGGGTGCTGCTGGTGGGGGGCTGGGCGCCGCGCTGCTTCAGCCGCGCCGACCTCACCTGGATCGAGGGCTGGAGCCAGCGGCTCACAGCGCGATTGGCGGGCGTTTGCGCTCCCCCCGGGTTGCCGCCGGATCCGGCCCCGGGGCCGGAGCCCGGGGAACCTGCAGCTGGGTCCTGACCCGACCCGAGCCGCCGCCCCCGAAGCTGACAAAGCCATTCTCCGCCACCTTGCCCGTGAGGCGATCGGCCCGGGTCAGCTGCTTGTTGGCCTCCCGGCGCAGCACCACGCCACCGCTGGCCTCCACGGCGCCACTGTCCCAGTTCCACTGGCAGCGCTGGGCGGTGAGGCGGTCACCGGGTTGGCTGAGCTGGCAGCCGGAGCCCACCACGGCCAGGGAGGTGCCGAAATCGATGCTGAGTTGATCCCCCACCAGACGGGCTTCCCCCATCTGGGCCTCGAAGGGCGAGTCGGTGCTGAGCAGGCGGCGGGGGAGGTCGATGCGGGCGTCCCGGGCCGTGAGTGTGCCGTTGCGGTCGGGGTCGTCCACCCGAACGGGACCCTGCAGATCGATGGTCTGGCGGCGGGTATCGGCGGTGAGCGACGGTGCGCTCAGCCGCTGGGGAGCGCGGTCTGGCAGCTGGCGCTCGCCCCGCACCGGCCCGCGGCCCTGCAGAGAGCCGGTGCGGGGCAGCCAATCAACGCCTTCCATGGCCAGGCGGAGGGGATCGGGCCCGCTGCGCACCAGGGTGGGAGCACCCCGCAGCTCCAGGCGATCGGCATCGATCAGAAAGCGCGCCCGCTGGCTGGTGAGCCGCAGGTCGGCCTGGGTGGCCACGGGGTTGCGGTCCAGTTCCATCAGCTCGCGGGCCGGGTACCAGCGCACCCGCTGGGCCGTGATCACCAGGGGCTCGGCCCCATCCTCGAGCCGTTGCAGCCGGGTCGCTCCCTCCAGCTGCACCACCTCGCCGTCATTGAGCACCACGCCGTTGGCGGCCGTGAAGCGGTAGGCCGGCTTGCCGTTGCTGTAGAGCACCCCCTTGAGATCGCGTGACTGAGCCACCCGGCGGCTGAGGTCGTAGCGGGTTTCCGGGCTGGTCAGTTCCCAGAGGGGCCGCCCCTGGGCGTCCTGCTGGCGCAGGTTGAGGCTGCGGAACACAAACGGCTGGGCCGCCTCCGGTTCGCGCGGACCGTTGCGGCAACCAACCGCCAGGAGCAGCAGACCCAGGCTGAGCAGGGCAGCGCCGACGCGCCTCACAGGGGGCCGTCGAGCTCGAGCCGCAGCATCACGGGCTCCGGTTCAGGCAGGGCCTGGCCCGGCTCCAGAACGCCCCAGCGCTGGGCGGCCAGCCAAGGCGGATCCTGCGCGGCAAAGACCCCTGGCCCTGGCCCGGAGTCAGCGTCACTGCCCAGGTGCTCCTGACCCAGTTGGGCCAGCATCCGGCCGGAGAGCTCCGGCACCAGCGGCGCCAGCAGCACCGCCACCCAGCGGGCCGCCTCCAGCACGGCATAGAGGTCGGCGGCCACCGCCGCCTCCTGGCCGAGTTGCTTCATCTGCTTCCAGGGAGCCTGGTCGTTGAGATAGCCGTTGGCGGTGCCGGCCAGCTGCAGCACGGCCTCGGCAGCGCGGGGAAATCTAAGGGTGTCGAGGCCCTCGCGCACTTCGCCGGCGGCATGGGCAGCCGCCAGGGCCAGGGGGTGCTGGTCGCTGAGGGCGGCGCCGGCTGGTGGCACAGCTGCCGCGAACCACTTGCGGGCCATCGAACTGGTGCGGTTGAGCAGGTTGCCGATCGTGTTGGCCAGGTCGTTGTTGACCAGATCGCTGAAGCGTTGCTGCTGGAAGTCGCCATCGTCCCCGAATGGGATGTCGCGCAGCAGATACCAGCGCACCGCATCGCGGCCGCAGCGCTGCAGCAGCACGTCGGGATCGAGCACGTTGCCCAGCGACTTGCCCATCTTCTGCCCCTCCCGCGTCAGAAAGCCATGGCCGAAGACCCTCTCCGGCAATGGCAGGCCGGCGGAGAGCAGCATGGCCGGCCAGTAGACGGCATGGAAGCGCAGGATGTCCTTGCCGATCACATGCAGCTGGGCGGGCCAGCCCTGCTGCAGCAGCTGATCGAGGTCCGGTGGCGCCGCCCCGGGGGCTGGGTCCTCCAGCAGGGCCGACAGATAGCCCAGCAGGGCGTCAAACCACACATAGAAGGTATGGCCCGGATGGCCCGGCACCGGGATCCCCCAGGGAAGATCGAGGCGGGAGATGGAAAAATCGCGCAGGCCCTGGGCCACGAAGTTCTCCACCTCACGGCGGCGGCTGGCCGGTTCAATGAAACCGGGCTGGCGGATCAGGCTCTCAATGGCCTCCTGGTAGCGGGAGAGCCGAAAGAACAGGTTCAGCTCATCGCGCCATTCCAGGGGCTTGCGGTGGATGGAGCACTCCGGATCCTGGGCCTCGTGGGGGTCGTCCTTGAACTCCTCGCAGGCCACGCAATACCAGCCCTGCTGCCGGCCCTCCACCACATCGCCACTGGCCTCCACCCGGGCGAAGAACTGCTCCACCAGCTGACGGTGGCGGGGGTCGGTGGTGCGGATGAAGCGGTCGTGGCTGATCTGCCAGCGCTGCCAGAGATCCCGGTAACCGGCACTCACCTGGTCGCAGTGGTCCTGGGGGGAAACGCCGGCGGCCTCGGCGGTGCGTTGGATCTTCTGGCCGTGCTCGTCGCAGCCGGTGATGAAGGTGACCCGCTCGCCCCTCAGGCGCTGGTAGCGGGCCATGGCGTCGCAGGCGATGGTGGTGTACGTGCTGCCCAGGTGGGCGCGGTCGTTGACGTAATAGAGCGGGGTCGTGAGGGTGTAAGACATGCGGCGGGAAATGGCCCTGTGCCGGTGCCGGATCCTACTGAGCACTCCGCTGCCTCCTCCGCCGATCAACCCCATGCAAGACGAGCGGTTTCCCATCGTGGTGTGGGGCGGCGGCAGCGGCGGTGTGGCGGCCGCCCTGCAGGCAGCCCGGGCCGGCAGTGCCACCCTGCTGCTCACCCCGGGGGGCTGGCTGGGCGGCATGGTGAGCGCCGCCGGCGTCTGCTGCCCTGACGGCAACGAGCTCAGCCCCTGGCAGAGCGGCCTCTGGGGGGCCCTGCTGCGGGAGCTGGCCCGCCGCGAACCCGGTGGGCTCGACCACAACTGGGTGAGCTGCTTTGGCTACCGGCCGGCCACGGCCGAGGCGATCCTGCGCCACTGGGTGGCCGGCACCGAGGGGCTCACCTGGTGGCCCTGCTGCCGCCTGCGGCAAGTGGATCGCCAGGGTGACCGCATCAGCCGGCTGCTGGTGGAGCGCTCGGGCCCTGGAGGGCCTGATGGCGCGGGGGCGCCTGCGGACACCGTGGCGCTCCATCCTGAGCTGGTGATTGATGGCAGTGATCGGGGCGAGTTGCTGGCCCTGGCCTCGGCCGGTTTCCGCCTCGGCTGGGAGGAGCAGGAGCTGTGGCAGGAGCCCAGTGCCCCGTCGCGGCAGCGCCTCAGCAGCGAACCCTTCTTTCAGGCCCAGCCCGTGCAGTCGCCCACCTGGGTGGCGATGGGCCGCCTGCGCGCCCAGCAGGGGTGTCCCGCCGGCAAGCGCAGCCTGCCGCCAAACTTCGCCGGTGCCACCAGCCGCTTCGGCCTGGAGCGCACCCTCACCTATGGCCGCCTGCCCGGCGACCTGGTGATGCTGAACTGGCCCCTGCACGGCAACGACTGGCACGGCCAGGGCCACTGGCCCAGCCAGCTGGAGCGGGCCTTCAGCCTTGAGGCGGCTTCAGATCCCTGCGCCCAGGGAGAGCTCGAGCAGGCGATGCAGGCCCATAGCCTCGCCTTTGCCGCCGCCCTCGAGGAGGCCAGCGAGGGCTGGCTGCAGCTGGCCGAGCTGTTTCCCCTGCACCCCGGCAGCGCCGACCTGGCGGGGCCGTCGCCCCTGGCCCTGATGCCCTACTGGCGCGAGGGCCGCCGGCTCAAGGGGCTGAGCACGGTGCTGGAGCAGCAGCTGCTGCCCCAGGCCGAGGGCGCTTCCATCGCCCCCCTGCCCTGGCGGCAGGGCCGCATGGAGGCGATCGCCGTGGGCAACTACGCCAACGACCACCACTACCCAGGCCCCGACTGGCCCCTGGCCCCGAAGAGCTGCCGCTGGGGCGGGCGCTGGAGCGGAACCCCCTTCTGCATGCCCTATGGCGCCCTGGTGAGCGCCGACACGGTGAACCTGCTGGCGGCCGACAAGGCCACCAGCGTGAGCCACATGGCCAACGGCGCCACCCGCCTGCAGCCCCTGGTGCTGAACGTGGGTCAGGCCGCGGGCCTGGCGGCGGCCCTGTGCCTGCGGCTGGGCTGTCGGCCGGCGGAGTTGCCGGTGCTGCAGCTGCAGCAGGCCCTGGTGCAGGACCCCCTGGCGCCGGCTGGCCCCCTGCCCCTGTGGGATACGCCCTGGCACCACCCGCAGTGGCGGCAGCGCCAGCAGGCGGCCCTGGCGGATCCAGCGCTGCTGGGGGCTGACGGGTCCCTGGCCTGCGACGGCCGCGCCGCGCTCGGTGCGGATCTGGACCCCCATCAGGCCCCGGCCGAGCCCCACGAGCAGACCTGGTCCGGCCTGATGATTCCCGGCGGCGACGGCAGTTATGTACTGGAGCAGGGAAGCAGCCGCTGGCCCGTGATCACCCTGGAGCCGGCCATGCATCACTGGCTACAGCAGCTGAGCGGGCCCCGGCAGCTCAGCCTGGTGGGCTGCGCCAATCCCTGGGGACCCTGGCTGCGGCTCTCCAGGCTGGCCAGCTGAATCAGGCCCTGGCGGACAGCCGCAGCTGGTCGCGCAGCGGATCCACCTGCTGCACCTCCACCACGAGGGGGTCTCCCGGCTGCGCCCCCGGGGGACACTCCGCCGCCAGATCCATGGCCAGCTCCTCCAGGTGAATCAGTCCAAGCCCGTCCTGGGGCCGAAGCCAGCGCAGGAAGGCCGCCTCCCACTGCTCGCTGCGATGGGCTTCGAACCACACCTGCTGCCAGTGGCGTTGATCGTCACGACTGATCTGGATGCCCTGGCGGATCGGCGCCTCGATCGCCTGCAGCACCTCCTGCAGGGCCTCGGCATCGAGGGCGGGCTCCCCCTGCTGCTGGGCCCAGAGCTGGCGTTGCACCAGCAGGTCGCCATAGCGACGGATCGGGGAGGT
This sequence comes from Paraciimarium castrense LEGE 11436, assembly GCF_056633055.1. Classification (NCBI taxonomy): domain Bacteria; kingdom Bacillati; phylum Cyanobacteriota; class Cyanophyceae; order Synechococcales; family Prochlorococcaceae; genus Paraciimarium; species Paraciimarium castrense. The sequence continues at coordinate 410,298 of NZ_JBSJOW010000001.1, forward strand.
GGCCTGGGCGTAGGCGTCGAGGCCGAGGCTGAAGTGCGGGCTCGGCTGGGTGCCCGTGTGCCCGCGGCTGAGGCAGCGCTTGAGGGCGGCATGGCGCACCGGGCCGGCGGGCAGAGCGTTGAGTTCGGCGTCGGGCGGCAGTTCGGCCGGCAGCTGGCTGCGGTAGGGCAGGGCCAGCCCGTGCTCCTGCCCGTAGCCGGCCACCACGGCACCGGCCAGGATCATGGCCTCGGCCACCAGCAGCCGGGACGCCCCGGGCTCGGTGATCTCCAGCTGGGGCTCGCCGTCAGACACCCGGATACGGCCTTCCGGCTGGTCCATCAGCAGCGCCCCCCGGGCCAGCCGCCACTGGCGACGCCGCTGCAGCAGGACATGCAGGTCGCTGAGGTCCGGGTCCTGCGGTGGCGCCAGCTCGATCAGCTCATCGGCGTCGGCATAGCTGAGCCGGTAAACCGGCCGCACCCAGCTGCGCAGCAGGCGGCTGCTGACCACGGCCCCTTCCTCGGTGAGTTCCACCCCCAGGCTCCAGGCGGCATTGCGGCAGCCGGCCCGCAGGCTGAGGGGCCCGGTGGCCAGGGCCGGGGGGAACATCGGCAGGGTGCCGCTGGCCAGGTAGAGGCTGCTGCCGCGGCGCCGGGCTTCCAGGTCCAGCGGTGACCCCGCGGCCACCAGCCGGCCCGGGTCGGCCACATGGATCCACAGGCGCAGGCCGCCCTGCGGCAGGCGTTCGAGGGCGAGACCGTCGTCGATGTCCCGGGTGTCGGGGTCATCGATGGTCACGCAGTGCTGATGGGTGAGATCCAGGCGCTGCTCATCGCCAGGCTGGAGCTCGGCGGCCTGGGCGATCAACCGCTCGGCCTCCGCCTCCAGCGCGGCGCTGAAGCCCTGCTGCCAGCTGCTGGCCTGCAGGGAGGGCAGGCGGTGGAGGTCCCAGTGGCCCAGGTCCACCAGCAGATGGCGAATGGCGCCGCCATCGGTCGTGCAGCGGGCCGCGTGCAGGGCGCGGGCCAGCTCCACCGGCAGGGGGGTGTCCTGCTCGCCGCTGGCCCAGGCCAGCAGCAGCTCGAGTTCAGCCTGGTGCTCCGGCGCCAGCTCCTGGCGCTGGATCGGAGTCCGCCGCCGCAGGGCGTCATGCCACTGGGCCTGGCGCTGCTGCTGCCGGGCCAGGCGATGGCGGTCCTGCCGCAGGCGGCGCAGATCGTCAAGGGGACGGGCGCTGATGCCCTGCTGGCGGCTGCGGAACCAGAGCTGGGGACCCTGGAGCCACTGCCAGCAGGCGGCCATCACCTGAGGTTCGCGGCTGGAGGCCACCAGCTCGGCCCAGTCGTGAAAGGGCCAGAGGCCCTGGTCTTCGCTGAGCAGCAGCCAGGCGGCGGCGAAGTCGCGGCGTCGCGGCAGGCTCTGCGCCACCTCGGCCTCGCTGAAATCCCAGGGGGCAACCCCCAGCCGTGGCGGCGCTGAGGCAGCACCGGCAAGGGGAAGGATCAGCTCCACCTGGCGGCGGGGGAGCTGCTGCTGGCGGTGGTGGAAGCCCACGCTGAGCTCCAGCCTGGATCCCTGGATCTGGAGCACCACAGCGAGGTGGGCACCCCGCTCGTCGCTCACGCCGACCAGATCGCCGGGATGGAGTGCGGCCTGGGCCAGGGGATGCTCAGCCTTCGGGGTTCACGAACGGCAGCAGCGCCACGATGCGGGCCCGCTTGACGGCGTTGGTGAGGTCACGCTGCTGCTTGGCGGTGAGGCCGGTGAGGCGGCGGGGAAGGATCTTGCCGCGCTCGGTGATGAACTTCTTGAGCAGATCGACGTCCTTGTAGTCGATCGGATCACCGGGCTTGATCGGCGATAGACGCTTCTTGAAAAATGAACTGGCCATGGGAGAGAACGAAGGGAGAGGGGGAAGAAGACAGGCAAGGCCGTTGCGTCACCAGGCCACGACCAGCGCGCGGCTCAGGTGGTCGGGTTCACTTGATTTCCTTGTGAACCGTCGACTTGTTGCAATGGGGGCAGAACTTCTTCAGCTCCATGCGTTCGGTGGTGTTACGGCGGTTTTTCTCCGTGGTGTAACGGGAGACACCAGGAGACCGCTTGGCGGGGTTGGACCGGCATTCGGTGCACTCGAGAGTGATCACGATCCGGACGCCCTTGTTCTTAGCCATGAAGGACGTTGCGCCGCGTGTGCGATGCGAAGGGGACAAGGATGGACTTTACCTTCCCGCCCCACTCCCCCCCCGGCTTCCGCCAGTCAGCGGGGGCCAGCCGCCCGTGGCTCCCTAGGATCCGCCCCTGGCTGACGCAGAACGGGAACCATGCGGGTATCGCTCCAGTGGCTGAAGGAGCTGGTCCGCATCCCGGAGTCCGGCCGATTCAGCTGGCCGGCGCCTGAGGCCTTGGCGGAGCGGCTCTCCGTGGCCGGCTTCGAGGTGGAGGCGATCGAGAACCTCGCCGAACGCGCCGCCGGCGTGGTGGTGGGCCTGGTGCAGGCGCGCGATCCCCATCCCGACGCCGACAAGCTGAGTGTCTGCCGGGTGGACGTGGGCGGCGGCGAGGCGCTGCAGATCGTCTGCGGGGCCGCCAACGTGCGCGCCGGCATCCACGTGCCGGTGGCCCTGGTGGGCACCACGCTGCCGGCGGTGAACCTCACGATCAAGCCGGCTGAGCTGCGCGGTGTGGCCAGCAGCGGCATGATCTGTTCCCTCAGTGAGCTGGGGCTCGAAGGCAGTTCGGGCGGCATTGCCGTGCTTGAGGAGCTGGTGGCTGAGCTGCCGGCGCTGGGCAGCCCGGTCGGTCCGTGCCTGGGGCTCGACGACGTGGTGCTGGAGCTGGCGATCACCGCCAACCGCCCAGACGGGCTGGCGATGCAGGGCATGGCGCGCGAGGTGGCGGCGCTGCTGGGGCTCCAGACCTGCCTGGATGTGCCCCGCCAGGCCTGCGCTTCTGCGCCCCTGCCAGTGAGCCCTGCCAGCAGGCAGGTGATGGAGCGCGGCGGACTGTTCAGCCTCACAGCCCTCACAGGCCTGCAGGTGGCGGAGTCGCCAGCGTGGCTGCAGCGCCGCCTACACAAGGCCGGCATCCGGCCGATCAACAACGTGGTGGACATCACCAATCTGGTGATGCTGGAAACGGGCCAGCCCCTGCATGCCTTTGACCGCGACCGCGTGGCTGCCCTCAGCGGCGGCCAGCCCGATCCGGCCCTGCTGGGTCTGCGCCAGGCCACGGATCAGGAGCCGTTCACAGCCCTGGATGGCGAGAGCCGCCAGCTGAGTGACGAGGCCCTGGTGGTGACCTATGCCGACCAGCCGATCGCCCTGGCCGGCCTGATGGGCGGCGCCGCCGAAGCCGTCGCGCCCGACACAACCGCCATCTGGCTGGAAGCCGCGGTGTTTGCCGCCCAGGACGTGCGCCGCTCGGCCCGCAGTGTGGGCCTGCGTACGGAGGCCAGCAGCCGCTTTGAGAAGGGCCTGCCCCTGGAGGCCACCCTGGCCGCCAGCGACCGGGCCTGTCAGCTGTTCCAGCAGCTCTGCGGCGCCCGGGTCGAGCAGCGCTGGCTGCAGCAGCGGCCCCTGAGCCCGGCAGCTCCCCTGCACCTGCGCCGCGATGCCCTGCACAACCTGCTGGGCCCGGTGCTCGTGGAGGGGCAGCCGCAGGATCTGGAGGACAGCCGCATCGAGGCGACCCTGGCCGCCCTGGGCTGCAGCCTGGAGCCCGACGACGAGGGCTGGACCGTGCAGGTGCCCCCCTCCCGGGCGATCGATCTGCAGCGGGAGGTGGACCTGATCGAGGAGGTGGCGCGGCTGGTGGGCTACGACCAGTTCGCCAGCCACCTGCCCGACCCAATGGAGCCGGGCGGGCTGGAGCCGGCCCAGCAGGCGGAGCGGCGCCTGCGCCGCGCCCTCTGTGGCGCCGGCCTGCAGGAGCTGTGCAGCTTCTCCCTGGTGGCCGAAGCACCGGGCCGTCTGCCGCTGGCCAACCCCCTTCTGGCCGACTACGGCCATCTGCGCGACAGCATGCACGGTGAGCTGCTGGCGGCGGCGCTGCGCAATCTGCAGAGCGCGCAGCAGGGCTTCTGGGGCTTTGAAATCGGCGCGGTGTTCACGGCAGACGGCGATCAGCGCCAGCTGCTGGCCGGGGTGATCTGCGGGGAGCGCCGCTCGGAGCGTTGGACCAGCAGCGGCAAGCCTTGCCCACCCGACTACTTCCGCGCCCGCGGGATCCTGCAACAGGGGCTCGCGGCCCTGGGCCTCAGCACCGAAGACCGCCCCCTCACGGACGAGGCCCTGCTGCACCCGGGCCGGGCGGCCCAGATCGTGCTGGAGGGTCGGCCGGCGGGTTGGTTCGGCCAGCTCCATCCCGCCGAGGCGGACCGGCTGGATTTGCCCCAGGGCTGTCACCTGTTCCAGCTCGAACTGGCCCCCCTGCTCGCCGCCGCCACCCGCGCCAACCGCTGGCAGCCGGCGTTCCGCCCCTTTGCCACCGTGCCGGCGGCGGAGCGGGACCTCGCCCTCGTGGTGCCGGTAGCCACCCGGGCGGCCGCCCTGCTGCAGGTGATTCGCAAGGCGGGCAAACCGCTGCTGGAGCAGGTGGAGCTGGTGGATCGCTACCAGGGCGCCCAGCTGGGGGCAGACCAGTGCAGCCAGGCCTTCCGGCTGCGCTACCGGGAAGCCGGCCGCACCCTCACCGACTCCGAAGTGGAGAAGGCCCACGCCAGGATCCGCCAGGCCCTGGAAACCCAGCTCGGGGCCCAGCTGCGCAGCTGAGCGACCAAGCCGGCGCCCTCAGCCGTGGGCGGCTGGCTGGGCATCGGATCGGCGCAGCACGGCCAGGGTTTCCACGTGGCTCGTCTGGGGAAAGAAATCCAGCGGTTGCAGCTGATCGAGTGAGAACACCTCACCGTCCAACAGCAGCGCCAGGTCCCGGGCCAGGGTCGCCGGATCGCAGCTGAGGTAGAGGAGGGTGGCGGGAGGCCGGTTGCGCAAGGCCTCCAGCACAGTCGGCTCCAGCCCCTTGCGGGGAGGATCGAGAAACACCGCCTGGCAGCGCTCCAGCCAGGCGGGCAGCAGCTCAGCCACGGCCCCCGCCTCAAAGCTCGCCACGGCCTCAAGGCGATTGGCCGCCGCATTGTGCTCGGCCAGCCGCACCGCCTCGGGATTGCGCTCCAGCCCATGGACGCGCCAGCCGCAGCGCGCCAACGGCAGGCCGAAGGTGCCGATGCCGCAGTAGGCGTCGATCAGCAGGCCGGGCGGCTGGCTGGCCAGGGCGTTCTGCAGCAGGGGCACCACCCGTTCGGCCTGGGGGGTGTTCACCTGAAAGAAGGTGTCGGAAGCGATGCGCAGCTCCAGGCCGGCAAAGCGCTCCACCAGCCAGCTGCGGCCCGCCACCAGCTCCGTGCAGGGGCCCAGCAGGGTGTTGGTGGCCAGGGGCTGCAGGTTGAGCGTCACCCCCACCAGCTCCGGCCAGCGCTTCAGCCAGCGGTCCGCCCAGCGGGGCAGCTGATCCAGCTCAGCGTGGCTGCTCACCAGGGTGAGCAGCAGTTCGCCGGTGTGATGCCCCAGCCGCAGGGCCAGATGGCGCAGACCGCCATCGGCCTCCAGTTCCCGGTCCACCGGCCAACCGGCGTCGCTGAGATCGGCCTTGAGCGGAGCGATCAGGCCATCGAGCCGCGGATCGAGCACCGGGCAGTGGTTCATGTTCACGATCCGGTGGGTGCCGCGGCGGTAGTAGCCCGCCCGCACCAGGCCGTCATCCCGGCGTTCCAGCGGGATGATCGCCCGGTTGCGGTAGCCCAGGCTGGCCGGTGCGGCCACAGCAGGAGCCACGCTGGTCTGCAGCCCCCCCAGGCGTTCCAGGGCCTGCTGCACCCTGCTGCCTTTCCAGGCCAGTTCAGCCCCATCCTCCAGGTGCTGCAGGCTGCAGCCGCCACAGCGCTGGGCCAGGATGCAGGGGGGCTGGCGACGCTCGGGGGATGGCTCGATCACGCCCACCAGCTCAGCGATCCAGTGGCGCTTGGCCCGGTGCACCAGCTGGGCAGCCACCGTCTCGCCGGGCAGGGCGCCGGCCACAAAACAGGCCATGCCATCCACCCGGCCCACGCCCTGGCCGTCATGGGTGAGACCATCCACCCGGAGATCCACCCTTTGACCCATCAGTGCGCCCGTGACCAGGCTCGACCCTAGGCCGTGCAAAGGGGCGTTACACCTTGAGTGCTGATGTCGGCTTGGCGCGCCGGAGTCGATACAGTGACGCCTGCATCTGGTCGCTGCAATGAGCGTCGTTCGGGATCTGATCCTTCAGGCAGACGACCAGCTTCGCTATCCAAGCGGCGGCGAGCTGCGCTCGATGGTGGACTACCTCAGCGGCGGCGCGCGGCGCCTGGCTGTGGTGCGTTCCCTCACCGACAACGAGAAGAAGATCGTTGACGAAGCCGCCAAACAGCTGTTCGGCCGCAAACCCGAGTACGTGGCCCCCGGCGGCAATGCCTACGGCCAGAAGCAGCGGGCCCAGTGCCTGCGCGACTACAGCTGGTACCTGCGACTGGTCACCTATGGAGTGCTGGCCGGTAGCACCGAACTGATCCAGCAGATCGGCCTGGTGGGAGCTCGCGAGATGTACAACAGCCTCGGCGTACCGATGCCAGGCATGGTCGAGGCGATGCGGACCATGAAGGATGCCGCCCTCTCCCTGCTGTCCACCGACCAGGCCGCCCTCGCCGGTCCCTACTTCGACTACCTGATCCAGGGGATGCAGACCCCCACCTGACGCACCGCAGGTTCTGGCTTTTCACCAGGCCACCAATCCACAGCCCCATGGTCCGCGCAGCCCTGCAGGCCATGGGGCTTTCTGCTGGGCACCGTTCGCCCTGCCAGGGGAGGAGGTCGGACATGCAGCACAAAGCTCACACATCCTGGATATGACTCTTAGCTAGACCCGTAATGGGACACAGACGGGATAGGTGGTTCAACCACGGGCGCGAACCAGATCCAGCTCGCCGGGGATCGAGATCTGGCAGGCAGGGCGTTTGCAGCCTCAGAACCTGGACTCCGGCGCCGAGCCACCCACACACCAGGCGACCTTGGATGGCATCGGGGTACTGGCGGATGGGGCTCGCCAGGGCCCATGGCTCAAGCAGGACACTTCCTCCAGGCGGGCTCCAGCAGGATGAACCGCAACGCAAGCTCGATGAACAGTCCAGTGGTCTCATTCTGGTCTCTAGTAGGGTCTAATAGATGGACTCAGGTGGGATCTCTTGGCCTCGCTTGCAGATCGGGCTCACCAGGTCGGATCGCTTTCGAGATCAGCAGCGGCATTGACCTGCGTACCTGCTGTAGACACAGGTACGCAGGTCTCTAAAAGCAAGTAGTAGAAAGCAGCAATGCGTTCGTTTCCCGTTACTGGACAGCCTTGACTGGCCTGGTTGGACAGACATCAGAGCCCTCAGGGGCCACTGATCCGAGCTCTCCTCGAGCCGCCGGCCCAGACCACGGGAACAGGAAGCAGGACAGGCAGTGCGCGAGGCAAGAGCTCATGGCTCAGAAGCCCTCTGGCCTGGTGCCCAGCCGAAAGAGCCCATAGGAGCCACAAGTGAAATCACTGAAAAATCACGGTCTGACTCGTCTTGGAGTAGTCCTATTTCGAGGCCAGGAATGGGTCCTGGCCTGTACAGATGAGACGACTTAGTGCCCCTCGATGGCTTCGCCCATGGCTGAGGCCCAACCGCGGCTTCCCCCTGGGGACGGCGGCTCAACAGGGGCTCTTCCCTGAGCCCATGCGGAGGGCTCCTCGGGACGCCCAGGAGCTCAAATGGGAATGCAGGAATCCCGTCTAGGTCTCGGGGTCGGACCAGTGACAAGACGCGTCTGCGCCTAGAGAGACTTGCTGGCAGACGAATCGTCGGCCTGTTGACTGCTCACAGCCGTGGCATCAGCGGGTGCGGTAGAGCTCTTTGAGCAGTTGATAGGCCTCGTTCAGGCGACGCATCAGGTCTTCCGAGCCACCGGCGTCCGGGTGGTGGGCCAGGGCCATCTCGCGGTAGGCCTCCCGGATCTGGGGCAGAGTGAGGCGTGCGCCGGGATCGGTGGGCAGCTCCAGCAGCTTCAGGGCCCCCAGCAAGGTCATGGTGTGCTCCAGGCTCTGAAACGAGGTGCCGCTGCGGCGCTGGCGGAACCGGTGCACGAAGCGACGGATCAGGGTGGGGATGCGCAGTTCGAGGGTGGCACTGCTGAACGGGTCCTCCAGCACGCCGGCCATCACCATCACCCTGGCGAAACTGGCCGGCCCCTCAGGCCAGGAGGGAGCCACCAGGCGCATCACCGCGCTGCCCAGGGACCAGGTGAACAGGCGCCCCTCGCTCTGGTCGCTCTGGGGCCAGATGTCCTGAGCCATCCACAGCATGGCGGCCTCGAGCACCGGCGCCTGGGCGGGCTGGTCATAGAGCTCCTGCCAGTGCTGATCTGCCCTGGCCAGGGCCAGGTTGAGGCGGTCGCTCGGGACCTGGGGCATCGGCTCCAGCTGGTTGTGCCTCTCCCTGGTCTGGGGATCGAGGCTTCGGCGCAGGTGGTCGCTGCGCCGCTGCACGAAGCCCGGTAGATCGATCCCGCGCGTCGTCCGGCGGGAGCCTGGGCCACCGGATTCAGGCTGGACACCATCCTCCGCCGGGGGTTGGCCACCACGTGAGAGCTCCGAGAGGGGGTCTACCAGCAGTTCCCCAGGCCGGTTGCCCGCCAGCAACACAAGGGCGCCACACTCATCGAAATCGCCATCCTCCTTTGGCTTGGGAGAGGACAAACCTTGCTGCGGTGCAGGCGGTTGGGCCAGGCTCAAGGTGCGCTCGCTCTGGAAGGGCTGGTCCACCGCAGCAGGAGGCACCACACCCGCCTCGGGCCGGAGCTGCTGCGGCGGGGATCGGTGGTCCGCTGGCTGGCCAGCTGATGAGGGCGCTGGCCCCGGAACGTCTGCCCCAAGCTCCAACTGCTGGGGCTCCAGGGACAGCGGACCATAGGGATCGTCTCCATCCCCCTCGGGGCCCAGAAGGTTGTGCAGCAGACGCTCCACCACCGCGCCGCGACTGCGGCAGCCCAATTCCCCTTTCAGGGCATCAATCCTCTGCACCAGCTCAGCTGTGAGACGGAGGCCGATCTGCTTGAAGTCCCTGGGGTCGCTGTCAGCCATGCCGCCCCGAGCCCAGGAGCGAGCTCACCGCTGCATCAGCTCGCGCATGATGCGCCGCTGGGCATCGAGAGCGTCCTGATAGCGATCAAGCAGGGCTGGATTCACCCTCGCGGCGGCCTGCCCCCCTGTCCCAGCAGCACCGGCTGGGCGGGTGACCCGAGGGGCGGGTCTCGCTGCTTGGGGGGGTGGGATCACCAGCCCGGCCGGTGGATTGGCCGCGCGAGGCGGGGCGGCCGGCCTGGCAGGCGGGACGGCCTGGCGGGGTGCGGGGGCCGCAGGCCTGGGGGCAGGTGTGGCCTGGGTCGCCGCTGCCTGGGCCTGATGGCGGGCCTGCACCATGGCGAGCTGGCTGATCGGCACCACGCTCAGCAGGTGACCTGGGGTGGCATCCGCCGGGTAGACGAGGCTGACGCGCACCGGGTAGGCCCCCCCGGGCAGGTTGAGCGTGGCCAGGGAGAGGCTCTCACCGGAGCGCATGCCCACATGCACTTCCTGCAGGCCTTCCGGCGTGCGGATCTGGATCGATCCACGGAAGGCGGTGAAGGTGTTCACACCCGGCAGGTAGGGATGACTCAGCACCAGCTCGTAGGGACCGGAGCCCCGCAGGTCGAGATCCACATCGAAGCGAACCCCGTAGGTGCCCACGTTGTCCAGCGAAGAATCAATCATGCGGGTGGCCAGCTGATTCACCTGCACGTCCCTGGTGCCGAAGTGGTGACGATCAGTGCTGGTGAGGGGCACATGCAGGGGGCCTTCCCGGCTCAGGTCATGCTTTATTGAGGCTTGGTATTCGTCGCCCAGGGCGACACCGCCCACCCGGGAGAACACGCGCCGGTTCTTGATCGCCGCGATCTGGTTGAGGTAGACCCGGCCTGGCGCCAGCCGTCGCTGATCGAGAACCCTCACCATGTCAGCATCGCTGAACGGATTACTGGCAGCAACCACGGCCATCTGGAAAGGTCCATTGCTGTGTCCCCGCAGCAGGGCATTGGCAATCCCCAGGGCGGGGAGCTGGGTGCGGAACAGCACCACACGGCTGCGGGGAGGGATGGTGATCGCCTCACTGAGGTTTCGGTCAAGATTGCCGCGCAACATCTGCACCGCTGTGGCGTCTCCGGGGCCGGTATTCCAGGGCCGAACCCCAAGGGGTTTGACTCCCATCAGGTTGTTGGCGAGATAGGGGGCCTGGAAGCTGTTGCGCACAGAGCCACGATCAAAATTGATCTGTACCGACCGTTGGCCCGGGTTGATCAGGATGAGGCCCAGGGTGAGTTCAGTGCGGCGCTCACCGGGGCGGATTTGTTTGCGGTAATCAGGAAAATACTTGTGATGCATGTGCACCCCGAAATCACCGTTGAAGGTGAACTCGGCATTCTTCAGGGCTGCGCCGTTTTCAGCCGCATAGCTGATGCCGGGCTCGGTGGTGATCAGGATCCCCGGACCCTCCACCTCCTCGGGCTGATTGGAGTGCAGCACTGGAACGGCGTTGAAGGTGCCATTGAGCGCCTTGGCCCGCTGCCCGGCCATCAGGGCCACGGCCGCGTAGGCGGGCTGGGACGGCACGCCAACTGTGGCGACAGCCACCACCAGGGCCACGCGACAGAGGCCGCCTGGATTGGGCAACAGCCAGGGAGCAACCAACGATCTCAATCGTCTAAGGGGGGTGAGTGCTGTGATGCGGTGAGCCTGGTCAGGTGGGTGCTGCGGCTGATTCCGTCTCAGAGCGGAAGCCGCACAGGGAGCCGTCAGGCACTCGAGGACGAGGTGAGGTCGTCCACGGAGCTGCACCGGAGCGCAGGAACCGAGAACACCTTACTGGAGACTCCATCAGCGACCCGCTCTCAGGCGGGCCCTCTCATCGCTAGAACCTTGGTCTACGACTCCAATCCCATGTTTCCCCCCTTCGGTTGCTGTGGCCTTGGTGAGGCCGCCGACGATGGTCTCCGCCGCCACCAGGAGCGCAAGCTGCGCATGCTGCGGTTCTGGCGCGATGGGATCGAGCGCCAGCTGGCGGCGGTGAGCGCGGCGATCAGCACCCTGGAACAGCAGATGCAGCGGGATGCCGCTGAGCCTCAGGGCTGAGCAACCAGTGGCGCAGCTCGGCAAGCCCCTTACGCAGCCGGCGTTGCACGGTCATGGGGCTGACCTGCAGAGCGGCTGCCGTTCGCCTGTAGCTCCACCCGCCCAGGATCACCTTTTCCACCACCAGCCTCAGGGGCTCCTCCAACCGTGCCAGCAGGGCTGATGGGGCCTCGTCGTCGGCGCTGGCCCGAACGGCCTCGCCATCGTCGCGGCAGTCGATGCCATGGTCCTGGTCCAACTGCAGCGCCTCCAGTGACGGCAGACGCACCAGCCGCTCGGCCGCCATCAGCTGCTGCCAGCGCTCCAGGCTCAGACCCAGCTGGTGGCGCAGCTCCTCATCGGTGGCTGGCCGGTGGTGACGGACAACCCACTGGCCCCGCAGTCTGGAGAGCTGCTGGCGCTGTTCATCAAGGCGCCGCGGCAGCCGGATCGGCAGGGCCACATCGCGGAGGTAGTGAAGCAGGGCCCCACGAATGTGGGGCCGGGCAAAGGCCTCAAAGGGCGTGGCCATGGCGGGCCGGTAGAGCTCCGCAGCCCGCAACAGGCCCATCAGCCCCACCTGAATCAGATCATCGAGGGGCTCAGGGGAGCGGAGGTGGTAGTGCAGGGCAATGGGCCTCACCAGGGCCCTGTACTGCTCCACCCGGCGGTTGCGGGCCGCGATCCCGGTGGTGCTGTCCTTGGGAGAGGCTGGACGGTTGGAGCGGACTTGGCGGGCTGGTGCGAGGCCAGCGGGGCCGTTGGGAAAGGTGGATGTAGAGGTCGTCATAGAAGGGTGCCATCGAAGCAGTGGCTGAGAGCAACCCCGTGGGGCTGCCTTGTTTCCAGCGACGCCCATCCCCCGGCGACCTGACAACCGTGAAACCACTGAATCTGAGGCCCAGCGCCTCAGAGCGGCGTCGCCACCCGCCGCAGCAGCTCCCAGGGGCCGTGGCCCAGCAGCCAGTCGAGATCGGAGCGCTTCGTGGCCAGCAGATAGCCGGCGAAGCCCAGCCCATTGACGCTGTAGCCGGCGCAGTGCTCCTGCTCCCGCCGCACCGTCAGAAACCACTCATCATCGAAGAGCAGGTTGTAGGGATGGCGTGGTTTGGGGTCCCGCTGGGGGTCACCCAGGCCCAGCTCTTCGGCATGGCGCCGGTAGAGCGCCTCCAACTCCGAAGGATCGTGGGGACACTGGCGGGGGCTGAGCCGGTAGCGCCAGGGCCAGGGCGGGCTCTGCTGGCGGAGCTGGCTGCGGAACGCCTCCACCAAGGGGCAACTGGCTTCGTCAGCGTGGCGGGGCAGCAGCTGCAGATGGCGATGGGGTTGGCTGGCGCCCGCGGCGGCGCAGCTGTTGAAGAACCAGAAGCCCGCTGTATCCGCGGCCAGGTAAGCCACCGCCTGCCAATCAGCCAGGGCGATCCAGCCCGCCTGGGGGGCCCAGTGCTGGGTGATCACCAGCAGGTGGCCGGGCTGAACAGGGAACTTGTTGAGCAGAAGCACGTGGCTGTGGCCCAGTCGCTCCACCTCCAGCGCCCGATCCCAGGGCAGGAACGGGTTGGGACGGGGCCCCTCCCGGCGCAGGTGCTTGGGGGTGGCGCTCAGCAGCCGGCGCAGCACGAAGGGCTGCAGCTCGGGCCGGGCCACCACCGCCGTGCGCAGGGGCACCAGATCACCACTGGCCCTGGCGGCCTGGGAGATCTCCAGCGCCGCTTTCCAGAGCCGTTCAACCCGCACCGGCCTTCAGACGCGCCAGGGAGGCCCCCTGGTAGTAGTGGCCGAGGATCTGGTTGTAGAGGTAACCCTGCTTGGCGAGATCCTGGGCGCCGTGCTGGCTCATGCTGGCGCCGAGATGGCCGTGGGCTTCCAGGGTGATCTGCCGGTTGGCGGCATAGAGGCTCTCCACGATCGCGCCCTGGTAGCTCAGGATCAGCCCTGCGGTGGAGGCCGTGGCCTGGCGGGTCGGCTCGCTGACACTGGCCATGCCCCGGTAGGCCTGCCAGCGGGTGGTGTCGCCCAGGTGCCAGTGCCGATCAGCGGGCCTGGCCATGTGGGCCAGGGCATAGGAGCGGGCCGCCACCGCCTGGGCGCGCAGGGCCTCGGGCGACCAGCTGCTGGGCATCTCCGCCCCCACCACCGAGGTGATGTAGGTCTCGAGGGGGAGGTGGTTCACCAGCCGCAGCTGGCCTTCCTGCTGGATCAGCCGGATGCGGCCGGCATAGGGCTGGCCGTTCACCAACAAGGCATCACCGCTGGTCTGGAACCAGGCTTCAGACACGGCCTGCAGCACACCGGAGAGACGAACCATCCCGCCGGCGCCCCCCTGCTGGAGCACGACCCCGTCGCGGCTGACCAACTGCCAGGGCCCCCTGGCCGAAAGGCTGGGGCTGGTGCCGGCCCGCAATAGGGCCACGCGGATCTCGAGGTCGACCGGTGCCGTGGCTGCAGGCTCTGCCAGACCCAAAGAAGGAGCTTCGGGACGTGTCAATGACTCAACCCTCCGGGCTTCAAGGCTGCGTAGCTGGTCGGCGGCCGCCTCCGTATCCTGGGCCGGCGGCGGCACGGCCATCAGCGTGTCGAGCAGCTCACCCTGAACGCTGCCATAGGACTGGGGCGCCAGGGTCTGGGCGGCAAAGCCCGTGGCCACGGCCACGACGGCCAGGGGCGTGGCCACCAGCATCTGACGGGTGAAGGGGCTGTTCAGCCTCAGCCCCAGGGGCCAGGCCAGCCGTCTCCAGGGCCGAGATGCACGTGTCCGTCCCACAGGAGATGCCCCGATCCGCTCAAGCGGATCATGCCTGAAAACGCGTCTTCGCACACCATCCCACCGGGCCTGGGGGAACACTGCCAGCCCGCCACCTTGGCCAGCCCCAGCTGCTGCAGCCACCAGGGAGCCACCAGCGCGTGGGCTGAGCCCGTCACGGGATCTTCATCGATGCCGAGCCCCGGCGCCAGAAAACGCAACTGGTAGCGGCAGGTCTCGTCGAGCACCGCCGGCGCCGGCGGCCCCGCAGCAGCGATCGGCTGCATCAGCACGAGCCCCTGGCGTTGGCCGGACGGAACGGCGCTGGCCGGCAGAGCGGCCGAGGCCAGGGGGGCGGAGGCCGGCAGCAGCACCACCGTGTAGCCCAGGGGTGAGGTCCAGTAGCCCTCGGCACCGCAGCCCAGCCAGGCGCTCACCAGGGCGCCCAGGTCCTGGGGCAGCGGGGCAGGCACCAGGCCACTGCTGGGCAGTACGATCCAACCGGCGCCGAGGCCGGCCGCCGTCGTTGCAGGGCTGGCGAGCAGCCTGGCCTCCAGGGGGCCGCTGCGGCTGTGGAAGCGCAGCGTCGAGCCTGGCACCACCAGCCCCCAGTGCCCCAGGGCGAGCAGCGCCGCCAAGGTGGCATGGCCGCAGAGGGCCACCTCACAGGTGGGCGTGAACCAGCGGAGCTGCCAGTTCTGCTCGTACTTCCAGAGGAAGGCGGTCTCCGATTGGTTGAGGCTGCGGGCCAGCCCCTGCAGGCAGCTGTCCGGCAGGGGCTGATTGACCAGCACCACAGCCGCGCCGTTGCCGCTGCAGGGCCCCGAGGCAAAGGCCTCCACCAGCACCGCGGCAAGCTTCATGGCTGCGCTTGCGCCTGGGGCTGGGGCTGCAGCAGCCCCTGGGCCTCGGGACGCAGCTGCCGCTGCATCAACGCCTGGGCCGCCTGCAACGGACTGCAGCGGCCATCCAGCAGGGCCACCACCTGGGCCGTGATCGGCAGCTGCCAGCCATGGCGCTGCGCCAGCACCAGGGCCGCCCGCGCCGTGCGCAGGCCCTCCACCGTGGCACCGATGCTGCGCTCCACTTCCGCCGGGGCCAGCCCCTCCGAGAGCAGCCGGCCACTGCGGTAGTTCCGACTGAGATCGCTGCTGGCCGTGGCCATCAGATCGCCGAGGCCGGCAAGGCCATAGAGCGTGGCGGGCTGGCCGCCGAGACCGGCGAGCACCACGCCGATCTCGGCCAGGCCTCGCGTCAGCAGGGCCGCCCGGGCGTTGGCTCCCAGGGCGAGGCCGTCGGCGACGCCGGCCGCCACAGCGATCACGTTCTTGAGTGCCCCCGCCACTTCGGTGCCGATCGGATCGGGATTCGTGTACAGGCGCAGGGTGCTGCTGCTGAGCGCGGCCTGCAACCGCTGGGCCAGGGGCAGATCGTCGCTGGCGAGTACGGCGGCTGCGGGCAGGCCCTGACGCAGTTCCGCTGCCAGGTTGGGGCCGCTCAGCACCAGCAGGGGCACCGGGCCGAGCTGGCGGCGCCAGAGCTGGCTCGGGGTGGCCAGGAGGTCCAGGTCGAGGCCCTTGGTGCAGCTCAGCAGCGGCGTGCCTGAGGGCCAGTGGGGGCCGAGCCGCCGGGCCAGGGCGTCGATGCCGGCCATCGCCACGGCCGCCACCACCAGGTCTGCCCCCGGCAGCACGCCGGCGGGGGTCACACCATCACGCCGGGACCAGTTGCTGAGACTGTGGCCCTGTTGCTGCCACAGCTCGGCCAGGGTCTGGCCCCAGGCTCCGCGGCCGAGCACGGCGATGCGAAGGGGCATGGGGCAACGCAGCGATGGAACCGTCAAGGTTGGCACCATGGGCCCCGGGAGGATCCCCCCGGCCCGCCTTCCCCTCTGCCGCCATGGCCGCCGCCGAATCCGTCTTCCACTCCTGGCATGGTCGGGCCCTGGTGGTGGGCTGCGGCGGCATCGGCCAGGCCCTGCTGCGGGAGCTGGCCCGCCGCGCCCCTTGCCTGGAGTTGCTGGGGGCGTCCCGGCGCGACTTCAGGCAGGCTGGGCCTGCCGTGGGCTGGCTGCCGGTGGATGTGACCAGCGATCACAGCCTGCAGCAGCTGAGCCAGAACCTGGCCCAGGGGCCTCCCCTGCGGCTCGTGCTCAACAGCACCGGGCTGCTGCACGACGCCGAGCTGCAGCCCGAGAAGCGGCTGGCCCAGCTGAGCCGCAAGGCCCTGGAGCGAAGCTTCGCCGTGAACGCCTTCGCCCCGATCCTGCTGGCCCAGACGATCGAGCCTTTCCTGCCGAGGCAGGAGCCGTTTCATCTGGCCAGCCTGTCCGCCCGGGTGGGCAGCATCGGCGACAACGGCCTGGGGGGCTGGTATGGCTACCGGGCGGCCAAGGCAGCCCAGAACCAGCTGTTGCGCACCCTGGCGCTGGAATGGCGTCGGCGCCTCCCCCTCGGCTGCGTCAGCCTGCTGCACCCCGGCACCACCGCCACGGCCCTCTCCGGGCCCTTTCAGGCCAACGTGCCCCCCGGTCAGCTGTTCAGCCCCGAACGGGCTGCTGGTCACCTGCTCGATGTGCTCGAGGGGCTCGGACCGGAGCAGAGCGGCCGTTTCTGGGCCTGGGACGGAACGCCGATCCCCTGGTAGCGAGGACGGCTGGGGCCAGCTCAGGCGGCGTTCTGGCGCAGCACCTCCAGGGGAATCACCTCCAGGGTGCTGGCCTCGGTGGCCTGGAGCCGTACTGGTGGGGCCATGCCGTCCTCGTAGGCCTCCAGCCAGCGCGGTGCGCAGACGCACCAGTGGTCGCCGGGGCGCAGGCCGGGGAAGCCGTACTGCGGCGCCGGAGTGCTGAGGTCATTGCCCTGGGCCCGGCTGTAGCTGAGAAAGGCCTCGTTGACCACACAACAAACGGTATGGCGGCCCAGGTCGGCGCCGTTGGTGCGGCAGTTGCCGTCGCGGAACCAGCCGGTCATCGGCTCACAGCTGCACAGCTCCAGGGGATCCCCGAGCACGTTCTGGTCGGCCACCGGCCTGGCACTGGTCTGGGTCACGTGGTCCAAACAGACTCTGCTGGCCAGTCTGGCGAATGTGACGGACTGCCCGCCATCTCGGCAAAGTTCGGCCAGATGGTTGACGGATTCCGGGGGGGAGGCGTTAAAGGTCGGAGAGCGCGATCCAACCGTCGTTCTGTGCGCCCCCCTACATGAGCTGGGAATTCACCGAAGATGCGGCCTTCCTGGCCCTCTGCGATGCCTACAAAGAAAGTGGTGAACCGTCTGCCATGGAGTTCCTGGCCCATGGCGAGGGGGCGTTCCACTTCCAGGAGCTCACCCAGAACGCTGCTGGGGAGGGCCTCGACCTCAGCGACTCCTCCGACCTGGAGGAGTTCCAGCAGGAGGTGATCGACAGCCTCGAGGAGATGTGCAGCTGAGGCCGGAGCCCAGCACCGGCGCTCAGCCTCGCCGGCTGTTGTGATCAGGCGTAGAAGAAGGCGATCTCCTTGGCCTTGAGCCCCTCCCAACCGGCCGCCTTGAGGCGGGCGTCCAGGCTGGCCTGGTCCAGATGCTTGGAGCCGGTCTTGACCACCCGGTTGCGCATCGATTTGGTCACGCCGCTGCGGGCCCGGCGGCTTTCGAGCTCCATCACCTCGGTGTAGAGGCTGAGCATGCCTGCGGGGATGGGTGAACCGTCCAGGTCCACTCCCGCCTGGATGGCGGCATCGACACCATCAGGACCGGCAATCGCCATGACAACTCCAGGGAGGAGGCCCCAGGCTAAGGGTCCTCCAGCTGCCGGCTGGCAGGCCTTCAGGCACTGAAGTAGCGGGCTTTGCTGTGCAGGGCCACCAAGGCCGTGGTGCTCTGCTCGGGCTCCAGCTGGTCGCTCTCGTCCATGCTCAGCCCGATGCGCTCGGCGCCGAGCCACTCCAGTTGCTGGCGCGAGTCAGCCACGTTCGGGCAGGCCGGGTAGCCGAAGGAGTAGCGGCTGCCCCGGTAGCGCTGGGCCAGCACGTCGCGCAGCGCCTTGGGCTCCTGGGCCGCGAAGCCCAGCTCCCGGCGGATGCGAGCGTGGAGCCACTCCGCGAGCGCCTCGGCCATCTGCACACCCAGGCCGTGGAAGTAGAGGTAGTCGGTGTAGTGATCGGCCGCGAACAGCTCCCGGGCAAACTGGCTGGCCCGCTCGCCCATGGTCACCGCCTGCATCGGCATCACGTCGGTGGCCACAAGCTCGCCTGCGGGGCCGCTGGCCAGATCGCGGTAGAAGTCGGCGATGCAGTAGCGGTTGCCGCCACGCTGGCGAGGCAGCGCGAAACGCCCCAGCTGCCGGCCGGGGTTCTCGGGGTCGAACAGCAGCACGGCATTGCCCTCGCGGCCGCAGGGGAAGTAGCCATAGGCCACCCGGGGAGTGAGCAGCTGCTCCTCGAGGCAGCGCTGCTGCCACTGCTGCAGCACCGGCTCCGCCTTGGCGACCAACATGGCCTCGTAATCCTCGCGGCTCTGCTGCTGGGTCTTGCGCAGCTGCCACTGGCCGGCAAAGAGGGCGTTGCGATCGAGATAGGCGAACACCTCGTGCAGGGGGATCTCGGCCTCGCTGAGCACGCGGCTGCCCCAGAACGGTGGCTCCAGCGCCGGCTCCTCCGACACGTTGTCGGAGCGGTGATCGTTGGGGCCGGCCTGGGCTTTCTGAGCGGCTTCGGGCGGAGCCGTCTCGGCGCCTGCCTCCTCCCCGTCCTCTGGCCCGGGGCCGGGGCTGGCGACGGCCTCCGCTGCGGGGCCATCACTGAGGCCCACGCCCTCCGGGGTGCCGTTGAGAAACCCCTGGTGGTCGTCCCAGGCCTCAGCCGCCTTCGCCTCCATCAGGGCGTCCATGAAGCGCAGATCGGCAAAGGCATCACGGCCGTACACCACTTGGCCCGCGTAGGTGGAGCGGCAGTCGCCGTGCACGAAGCGGGGCGTCAGCGCCGCGCCGCCGAGAATCACCGGGGCGGTGATGCCCACCTCATTGAAGGCCGCCAGATTGTCCTTCATGAAGGCGGTGGACTTCACCAGCAGGCCACTCATGGCGATGCAGTCGGCCTGGTGCTTCTGCTGGGCTTCGATGATGGCATCACAGCTCTGCTTGATACCCAGATTGATCACTTCGTAGCCATTGTTTGTGAGGATGATATCAACGAGATTCTTGCCGATGTCGTGCACATCGCCCTTCACGGTGGCGATCAGAAACTTGCCCTTGCTGGAGCTCTCGCCCTCGAGCCGCTCCATGTGGGGCTCCAGGGTGGCCACGGCAGCTTTCATGGTTTCGGCGCTCTGCAGCACAAACGGCAGTTGCATCTGTCCGGAGCCGAACAGCTCGCCCACCACCTTCATGCCATCGAGCAGAAAGGTGTTGACGATGTGCAGGGCCGGGTAACGCTGCAGGGCCTCTTCAAGCGAGCCCTCCAGCCCGATGCGCTCGCCATCGATGATGTGCTGCTTGAGCCGCTCTTCCACCGGCAGATCAGCCAGGGAGGGGCCTGAGGCACGGGCCTCCTTGGCGCTGACTCCTTCAAACAGTGTGGTGAGCTCTGTGAGGGGGTCGTAGGTGCAGATGGCCCCCGGCTGATCGCTGTCGAAGCGGCGGTTGTCGTAGATCAGATCACGGCACACCTGCTGGTGCTCCTCACTGATCCTGACCAGCGGCAGGATCTTGGCCGGGCTCACGATGGCCGCATCCATTCCCGCCTGACAGCACTCGTGGAGGAACACCGAGTTCAACACAATGCGGGAAGCTGGTGAGAGGCCAAAGCTCACATTGCTGACGCCGAGCACCACGTGCACACCCGGCAGATTGTCGCGGATCATCCGGATCGACTCCACCGTGGCCATGGCATTGGCCCGGTCTTCCTCGATGCCCGTGGAGATGGGCAAGGCCAGGGTGTCGTAGAAGATCTCGTGGGCTGGAATTCCGAATTCAACAGCATCCCGATAAGCCCGCTGGGCGATCGCGAACTTGCGCTGCGCCGTGCGGGCCATGCCCTCCTCATCGATCGTGCCCACCACCACACCGGCCCCGTACTGTCGGGCCAGTTCAAGCACCTTGAAGAAGCGTTCATCGCCGTCTTCGTAGTTGGTGGAGTTGAGGATGCATTTACCACCGGCCACCTTCAGGCCCGCCTCCATCTTCTGCCACTCGGTGGAATCGAGCATCAGCGGCAGGTTCACATTGGTCACCAGACGGCTCACCAGGTCGTGCATGTCGCGCACGCCATCGCGGCCCACATAGTCCACGTTCACGTCGAGCACGTGGGCGTTCTCCTTTACCTGACCCCGTGCCACGGCCACCAGGCCGTCCCAGTCCTCATCGGCCAGCAGCTCACGCACCTTCTTGCTGCCGCTGGCATTGAGGCGTTCGCCGATGATCAGGAAGGAATTGTCCTGGTGATAAGGCGTGGTGCCGTAGATCGAGGCCGCCGCCGGCTCCACCTGCAGCAGCGGCCGCGCGTGGCGGGTTTCGGGGGTGCGCACGGCCCGCGGCGCCGGCCTGAGGCTGGCCGCCATCTCCGTGAGGGCGCCGATGTGGGCCGGGGTGGTGCCGCAGCAGCCGCCGATCACCTGCACGCCCAGATCTTCGACGAAGTGCATCAGCTGCATCGTCATCTCCACCGGCGTCAGCCGGTAGTGGGCCACGCCGCCCACGTTCTCCGGCAGGCCCGCGTTCGGGATGCAGCTCACCACGAAGGGACTGTGGGCGCTGAGGTAGCGGATGTGCTCCTTCATCTGCTCCGGCCCGGTGGCGCAGTTGAGGCCCAGCACATCGATCGGGAACGGCTCCAGGATCGCCACCACAGCGGCGATGTCGGAGCCCACCAGCATGGTGCCAGTGGTTTCCATGGTGACGCTCACCATCAGTGGCCGGCGCTCACCGGTGCGCTCGAAGGCCACCTCGATGCCCTGCAGGGCGGCCTTGATCTGCAGCACGTCCTGGCAGGTCTCCACGATGAAGAGATCCACATCGCCGGCCAGCAATCCCTCGGCCTGCTCGGCGAAGGAGGCCTTCATGGCGTCGAAGTCCACATGGCCCAGGGTGGGCAGCTTGGTGGTGGGGCCCATGGAGCCGGCCACGAAGCGGGGCTTGTCGGCGGTGCTGTAGGCGTCGGCCACCTCGCGGGCCAGTTCGGCGGCGCGCTTGTTCAGCGCAAAGGCCTGGTCGGCGATGTCGTATTCGGCCAGCACCAGGGAGGTGGCCCCAAAGGTGTCGGTTTCGATCACATCGGCGCCCACCTCCAGGAACTGCCGGTGCACGGCCTGCACCGCATCGGGACGCGTCAGCACCAGATACTCGTTGCAGCCCTCCAGGGCGGCACCGCCGAAGTCCTCGGCCGTGAGGTCCATCTGCTGCAGCGAGGTGCCCGTGGCGCCGTCGAACACCAGCACCGGCCGCTCGGGAGCGTGCAGGCGCTCGAGGAAGCCCAGGCGCTGGGGCTTTGAGCCGGCCGAGGGGGCCGAGGCGGACGGGCTCGATGACAGAGCTGGGGTCATGGCGTCGGGGTGATGGCTGGGGCTTCAGCTGTCGAGGCGAAGGCGCGTCACCCAGTGCTCATAGGCGGGATCGCGGCCTTCCGTGATCGCCACCAGCCGCTCGCGCAGACGCTCCATCACCGGGCGCTCAGAGGGCAGGTCGGTGGTTTCCACCCGCCGCACCGGCGTCACCTTGGCGGCGGTGCCGCTCAGGAACACCTCCTCGGCAATGAACAGCTCGCTCTTGTCCACGCCGCGCTCGATCACCTCCAGCCCCATGGAGCGGGCCAGTTCGATCACGCTGGCGCGGGTGATGCCCTCGAGGATGTCCTGATCCACCCCTGGGGTGATCAGCTGGCCATCACGCACGAGAAAGAGGTTCATGCCGCTGGCCTCACTCACCTTGCCGCGGCTGTTCATCAGGATGGCCTCGTCAAAACCACTCTGCACGGCCTCGGTCTTG
Organism: Paraciimarium castrense LEGE 11436; assembly: GCF_056633055.1. Taxonomy (NCBI): domain Bacteria; kingdom Bacillati; phylum Cyanobacteriota; class Cyanophyceae; order Synechococcales; family Prochlorococcaceae; genus Paraciimarium; species Paraciimarium castrense. The sequence goes on from NZ_JBSJOW010000001.1 coordinate 432,223, forward strand.
GCCAGGGAACTGGTGATGTAGGCCCCACTGATCTTGCCGCGCAGGGGCAGGGAGCGATCCTCCTGACGGGTCCAGGAGCTGATGCGGCAGCTCACCCCCTCCGGCGAGAGGTAGTCGCCCAACTCGAGCCCGTAGATCAGGAAGTTGGTTTCGATGTTATGCAGGCGCGGAGCGATGCCGAGGTCGCTGGTGTAAACGAAGGGACGCAGATACACCGGGCAGGTAGGCTGATTAGCCTTCAAGAAGGCCACGATGGCCTCATGAATCGTGGCCTCCGGCAGGTCGGTGAGCAGCAGCCGCGCGCTCTGGCTCAGCCGCCGGGCGTGGCGATCAGCCCGGAACAGCAGGATCTCCCTGGGGTCGGCGGGATTGGGCAGGGCGCGCATGCCGCCGAAGGCGCCCGTGCCGTAGTGCAGGGCGTGGGTGGCCACCGAGATCGTGGCGTCTTCGAAGCGCACAACCTTGCCATCGAACCAGGCATAGGGCAGGAACTGATGCATGGGTGCGCGGGCTGCGGATAGGGCCTGGGTGCCCCGATCTTCTCACCGCAGCCAGCAGGATGGGGGCATGCACAGGCTGGCAGCGCAACCGGGGGGATCGGAACAGGCTGATGCTGGCGCCTACGTGGAGCAGCCCGCGGCCCCGGTGCTGCTGCTCACCAGTGCCGACACCGATCTGGTCAGCATCGAGCGGGTGCTGGCCGCTGAGCCAGGACTGGTGGGGTCCGAGCTGCGGGGCCTGAATCTGGCGGCCCTGGCCCACCCGGCCGTGATCGATCACTACCTCTCCAGCACCGTCCGCCACGCCCGGGTGGTGGTGGTGCGCCTGCTGGGTGGGCGGGGCCATTGGAGCTACGGGCTCGACCAGCTGGGGCTCTGGGCGGAGGGGAGCCTGGTCCCGGGCAGTCAGGGGCCCAGCGGCCAGGCTCGCCGGCAGCTGGTGGTGCTGGCTGGCACAGCGGAGGACGAGCAGGCGCTGGCCAGCTGCGGCACGGTGGATCCGGAGCTGGCCCTGGCCCTGGGGCGCTGCCTGCGCGAGGGCGGAGCGGCCAACGTGCGGCTGGTGCTGGGCGCCCTCGGCGCGCTCGTTCGGGGGCAGGTGCCACCCCCCCCGGTGCGGCAACCGCTGCCGGACCCCATGCCCCACGACTGGCGCCAGGAGAGTGGGCCGCGGGTGGGGGTGATCGCCTACCGCGCCCTGCTGCAGGCAGGCGATCTCGAGCTCATGGAGAGCTGCCTGGCGGCCCTGCGGCGCCAGGGCCTCTGCCCCAGGGCTCTGTGGGTGAGCGGTCTGCGCGAAGCGGCCGTGCAGCGCGGAGTGGCCGATCTGCTGGGCCGCGAGGCGGTGGAGGCCGTGCTGTGCAGCACCTCCTTCGCCTCGGTGCAGTTCGAGGAGGCCAGCCTGGGGGCGCCGCTGTGGGAGGCCCTGGCCGTGCCGGTGCTGCAGCTGCTCTGCAGCAGCCGGCCGCGCCAGGAATGGCAGGCCAGCAGCATCGGCCTGTCCCCCACCGATCTCACCCTGCAGGTGGCCCTGCCGGAGCTGGACGGCCGCATCACCACCCGGGTGGGGGCCTTCAAGCAGACGCGCCGGGCCAGTGAGCGGCTGGCATCAGCCCTGCAGGGCTACCACCCGGACCCGGAACGGCTCGACTGGATCGCCGCCCTCACAGCCCGCTGGGTGACGCTGCGTCGCACCGCGCCCCAGCAGCGCCATGTGGCCCTGGTGCTGGCCAACTACCCCACCCGCAACAGCCGCCTGGCCAATGGCGTAGGCCTGGACACGCCGGCCTCCACCGTCCTGATGCTGCGCTGGCTGCGGGACGCAGGCCTCAGCCTCGGTGACGGCCCCCTGCCCGAGGACGGCGACGCCCTGATCCAGCAGCTGCTGGCAGGCCTCACCAACGACGCCGAGAGCGGCCACCGCCCCGCCCTCGACCAGTTGCCGTTGGAGCACTACGAGGCCTGGTATGACGAGCTGCCGGCTGAGGGCCGCCAGCGGCTGGAGGCGGTGTGGGGGCCCCCCGGCCAGGACGGCGGCCTGGTGCGGGGCCGCAACGGGCGGCTGGCCTTCCCGATCCGGGGGCTGCGCTTCGGCCACGTGGTGGTGCTGATCCAGCCCGAGCGCGGCTACGACCGCGACCCGAGCCTCTGCTACCACTCCCCCGATCTGCCGCCCACCCACGCCTATCTGGCCCAGTACCTCTGGTTGCGGGAGCTTTTCGGCGCCCATGTGGTGGTGCATGTGGGCAAGCACGGCAACCTGGAATGGCTGCCCGGCAAGGGCCTGGGCCTCTCGAATCAGTGCTACCCGGAGTGGGCCCTGGGGCCGATGCCCCACCTCTATCCCTTCATCGTCAACGACCCCGGCGAGGGATCCCAGGCCAAACGCCGCAGCCAGGCGGTGATCCTCGACCACCTCACCCCGCCCCTGGGCCGGGCCGGCCTGCACGGTGAGCTGCAGCAGCTGGAGGCGCTGCTGGATGAGTACTGGGAGGCCTGCCAGCTGGGCAGCGACCGCCGTGCACCACTGCGGGCCACGCTGCTGGAGCGGCTGCGGACCCTTGAGCTGCCCCTGGGGACGGGGGATGGGCGGGGGGACGGGGAGCTGGAGGCGAGGCTGGAGGCTGCGGACGGCTACCTGTGTGAGCTGAAGGAGGCCCAGATCCGCCTGGGGCTGCACACCTACGGCCAGCTCCCCGCCGAGGCGCCCTTGGCGGAGCTGCTGCTCTGCCTGGCCAGGCCCCCCCAGGCGGGGGTGGCGGGCCTCACCCAGGCCCTGGCAAAGGACCTGGGGCTGGAGCTCGATCCCTGGGCCGATCCCGAGGAGCTGCCGCTGCCCGCCGGCGACCGCCAGCGCCTGCCGGGCTGCGGTACCGGCAACGCCACGGCCCTGAGAAGCGTGGGCGATGCGGTGGCCTGGCTGGAGGAGCACGCCCTGGAGCTCTGCCAGCGGGAGCTGGATAGTCACTGCCAGGAGCAGCGGCGGCATCGGGGCCAAGAGCAAGTCAAGCCTTTTCTCCGTGGCCCGGAGATCCCCCAGCCAGCGGTGGAGGTCCTCGTCAGCGGTGAGAGCACTCAGGCGACCCTGCAGCACCTGCGCCAGCAGCTTCTGCCCCGTCTGCTGGCCTGTGCCGACGCGGAAAAGCAGGCCTTCCTGGGGGGCATCGCCGGCGAGCGCATCGCCGCGGGCCCGGCCGGCGCCCCCACCCGCGGCCGGCCCGACCTGCTGCCCACCGGCCGCAATTTCTACTCGGTGGATCTGCGCGGCCTGCCCACCGAGGCCGCCTGGGACCTGGGCCGCCGCAGCGCAGAACTGCTGCTCGAACTGCACCTCCAGGACGAGGGGGAGCCCCTGCGCCAGCTCGCCCTTTCGGTGTGGGGCACCAGCACCATGCGCAACGGCGGCGAGGACATCGCCCAGGCTCTGGCCCTGCTCGGGGTGCGGCCGGTGTGGGACGGGCCCAGCCGGCGGCTGGTGGATGTGGAGGTGATTCCTCTGTCCCTGCTGGGGCGCCCCCGGGTGGATGTGACCCTGCGCATCTCAGGCCTGTTCCGCGACGCCTTCCCCCAGCTGGTGGCCTGGGTCAACCGGGCCACGGCGCTGGTGGCCGCCCTGGAGGAGGACGGCAGCGCCAACCCCCTGGCGGAAGCGGCCCGGCGCGAGGGCCACAGCGCCCGGGTGTACGGCTCCGCCCCGGGGGCCTACGGCGCCGGCCTGCAGGGCCTGATCGACAGCGGGGCCTGGGAGCAGCGGGCCGATCTGGGGGAGGCCTTCCTGGCCTGGAGCAGCTGGCGCTACGGCGCCGCTGACGGCGCATCAGGCGGGGCCCCAGGCGCTGGCCTGGCGGCCAGCCCGGACCGGGGTGGCCTCGAGCAACGGTTGCGGGCCGTGCAGGTGGTGCTGCACAACCAGGACAACCGCGAGCACGACCTGCTGGACTCCGATGACTACTACCAGTTCCAGGGGGGCCTCAGCGCCGCTGCCGAGGGCCTGCAGGGCCGGGCGCCGGCGCTCTGGTTCGGCGACCACTCGCGCAGCTCACGCCCCCGCCTGCACCGGCTGGAGAAGGAGTTCGACAAGGTGCTGCGCAGCCGGGTGCTCAATCCCCGCTGGATCGACGCCATGCGCCAGCACGGCTACAAGGGCGGCTTCGAGATGGCCGCCAGCCTCGACTACCTGTTCGCCTATGACGCCAGCACAGGCCGGGTGCCGGACTGGGGCTATGGCGCGATCTGCGAGCACTGGCTGGCCGATCCCGAGGTGCGCGCCTTCCTGGAGCAGCACAACCCCTGGGCCCTGCGGGACATGGGCGAACGACTGCTGGAAGCCCACCACCGCGGGCTGTGGGAGGGCGCCAGCGACACCCAGCTGGCCGGTCTCAGGCAGCTGGTGCTGAGCAGCGAGGCGCGCATCGAGCGGGCCTGAACTCAGCTGTTGAGATCCTTGACCATCTGGCGGAAGGGATCGATGGCGCCGGGCTTGCCGGTGGGCTGCTGGGTGATCTGGGGCTGGGCGGCCTTGGCGGCGGCGGCCTCTTCCTTCTCCTGCTTCATGGCAGCGGGCCCCCCGGGCACATTCACCCCTGCGGAGGAGCCCTTCTTGCGCTGGTCCAGCTGGGCCGCGGACATCTGCTGGGGGAAGGTCTTCTTGACCGGCGTGGGCACGCCTCCAGAGAGGTTCAGCCGCTGATCAGGGGCGGCGCCGCCCGGCATGCCTTCGGACATCCTGTCGAGCTTGGTCTCCATCGAGGAGACCTCCACCACCATCTCCTTGTTGCCAGGGTTGTCGGCGCTGCCGGGGAAGGTGTGGCGGATGGTGTTGGAGCGCTTCATCAGGTTGACGTCGCCCAGGCTGCTGGAGGCGTCAGCGTCCAGGAACATGGCCTCAGTCTTCTTGGCGGACTGGCGCTTGGTGGCCGGGGCGCCCTTGGCGTCGGAGCCGGAAGAAAACAGGCGATCAAACAGACCCATTGACTGCCAGGAGTATGCGTGAGCAAACCCTAGCGGCCATGGAGGTGCAGACCATGGGTATCCGTACCACAACTCATCAATAGGCCCCGGGCCCGCAGGTCCCTGGCGATCGCCTCGCAGACCAGGGGCGTGGGCTGCCAGTGGGGCTGCATGGCGTAGTCGTACCAGGCCTCGGCGCCATCGAAACCGAGATCGGCCGCCGCGGCGATCAGCCGCTGGAAGGGCAGCCGGTAGCGGGCCGGATGGGCCAGCAAGGCCAGGCCCCCCGCGGCATGGATCGCCTCCACCACGGCGGCGGCGCGCAGCTCAGAGCCCACCACGGCCTGGCCCAGCAGGTAGGGCGCCAGGCTCGGGTGCTGCCCGGCGAAGCCAAGAGCTAGCACGTGCACCAGGCAACCCTCCAGCAGGCAGCTGATCTCGGTACCCCGCCAGAGGGTGGGGGCCTTGCCCCCGGAGGCTTCTGCCGCCTGAAAGGCCTCGAGCACCAGCGGGTAGGAGCCGAGGGCGTGGTGATCGGTCACAGCCAGGTGCTCCAGGCCGAGGGCCAGGGCCTGCTCGGCCAGGCCTCGGGGAGTCAGGCTGCCATCGCTGCACGTGGTGTGGCAGTGGAAATTCAGCCGGCTGGGGCAGCTGCCGGCCTCCACTCCGGCCAGCACGGCCGCCAGGGGATGGCTCGATCGGTTCAGGCTGCAGGAGCGCATCGCCATGGCCCCGATCAGACCTCGCTGGCCAGCTGCTCAGCCCTGAGCCGCCGCCAGCGGGCATAGAACTGGATCGAGGCCGCCATGGCCACCACCAGGGCCACCAGGAACCAGGTGGCCGCTCCCGTGGGGAACTGGTTCTTGAACACCACCAGCATCACCACCAGCACGAGCAGCAGGGTGGGGAGTTCATTGAGGGCACGCAGCTGACGTCCGCTCCACTGGCAGGCCTCCCGCTGCAGCTGCCCCATCAGCCTGTAGCAGAAGCCGTGATAAGCCAGCAGAGCCACCACAAAACCCAGCTTGGCGTGCATCCAGCCCTGCTGCAGCCAGGCGGGATTCACCAGCAGCAGTCCCACGGCACAGACCACCGCCACAACCATGCCCGGGGTGGTGATGATGTTGGCCAGCCGGCGCTCCATCAAGCTGTATTGGTGGTGGAAGGCCTGGCGCAGAGGCGGCTCAAACGCCTCGGCTTCCTGGTGGTAGATGAACAGCCGCACCAGATAAAACAGCCCGGCAAACCACACCACCACTCCCACGATGTGGAGGGTCTTGAACCACAGGTAGGCCTCCGGAGGCCAGGTGAGGGCGAGCAACATGCCGCACTGGTGGGGCTGGTTCAGGGTAGGTGGCGCCAGTGGCGGTGGCCGGTGTCGTCCGAACGGGTCTCCAGGGCGCCAGCATGGGAGCTGTCCGGAGCGTTCTGATGACCCAGCCGGCCTCTCCGATCGTGCTGGTGTTCGACGGCGGCTGTCCCTTCTGTCGGCACTTCGCCGAACTGAGTGAACTGCGCAGCGGCATTCCTGGCCTGGAGATTCGTGATGGCCGCGCCGACACGGCGCTGCGCCGGCAGCTGGCCGCCCGGGGCTATCACCTGCGCGACGGCGCCATGGTGCTGGAAGGCCCAAGGGTGTGGCATGGCGCTGAGGCGATCGCCTGGATCTGCGGGCGGATGGAACCCAGCGCGGTCCTGCTGCGGGTGCTGGCTCCCCTGATGGCTGACAGCAGCCGCAGCCGAGTGCTCTACCCGGCCCTGCTGCAGGCCCGGCGCCTGGCCCTGGGCTGGCGCGGTCTGCCTGTGGATCCGGAGGCCCAGGGCCTGGCCCGCAGCGGTTGAGCTCTCAGCAGCTCAGCGCCAGTGGGCCCCAGGGCTTCAGGAGGAGCCTCGGGCCTTGCCTGCGGCGGCGGCCGCCTCCCAGGCCGTAACGGCAGCCAGCAACAGGAAGCCGCCCAGGCCGATCAGCTGGTTGCGCTGGATCAGATCAGGCTGCAGCACCGGGTCAAGCCCCAGGGCCTGCAGTGCCCCGGCTACGAACCAGAACGTGGCGAAGGCGGAGGTGATCCAGTAGGCCTTCCAACGCCGTTGGTAGATGTAGCCGGTGCCGAGACCCGGCACCAGGTTCAGCACAACGGCCACCCAGAGACTGCCGCTGGCCAGGATCTGCTGCTTGCTGGGGGGTTCCATGGGCGGCGAGAGGAATCGGGCAGGCAGGTAGGCCCCACCTCTAGCGCACGGAGATGGGCCCTAGGCTCACCAACGGCGCAGGTCCACACCTTGGCCAGAGAGATGTTGAAGCACGATGTTCAGGCGCAGCATGGTTCGCCAGCAGGGACCGAAGGGTTCTGCTATGAGCCGGTGGAGCGTTTCGGTGAGAGCCTCACCACCAGCCGCCCCTGGAACGTCTCTGCCCTCAGCGGCGTTGAGCGGCTGAACGGCCGGGTGGCCATGCTTGGGTTCCTGGCTGCCGTGGCGGGGGAACAGCTCACCGGCGAGGGCATCGTGGGCCAGCTGGCGGCAGTGCTGCGCTGGTATCTGGGCTGATCTCACTCCATCCTCTGCCGCCGGCCGCCATGACCCCCCTGCCTGGTCAACGTTCCACCCCTGCCAGGCCACGCGGTGCTGTCCGCCGCCTTGGCCTGCGGCTGATTCACGGCGCGCTCGCCTGGCTTGTGGTCCTGCTGCTGGTCCCGGCCACGGCCCTGGCCGCAGACCTCCAAGTGGAGCTGCGCAGAATTGATGCCACCGGTGTAGGCGATCCGATCGGCAGCCTCATCCTGCGCGACACGCCTGCGGGCCTGGAGATCCAACCCGCGCTGGCGGGCCTGCCCCCCGGTGAGCACGGCTTCCACCTGCATGCCCTGGGCAGCTGTGAGCCCGGCATCGGCGAGGTCGGTCCGGTGGCGGGGCTTGGCGCCGGCGGCCACTGGGACCCCGACGGCAGTGCCCACCACTACGGGCCCGACGGCAACGGCCACCGCGGCGACCTGAGCCGTTTGATCGTGGCTGCTGATGGCAGGGCCCAGGAGGCGGTGAGGGCCCCACGGCTGCAGGTGAGCGATCTGGCCGCAAAGGCCCTGATCGTGCATGCCGGTGGGGACACCTACACGGATACGCCGCCGCTTGGGGGTGGTGGAGCCCGTATCGCCTGTGCCGTGGTGCCCGCCTGAGTCGGGCCGAAAGGTTGCACCCTTAGCCCTAGAGTGGATCTGGGCAACAGCAACCTTTGGGTGTGATCAACATGTTCACAATTGAAAAGGCCACCAGCATCTTTCCGGAGACACTGAAGGCGGATGTGGTGCCTGCCATCACCGCCCGCTTTCGTCTCCTGAGTGCTGAGGACCAGCTGGCACTGATCTGGTTTGCCTATCTGGAAATGGGCCGCACCATCACCATCGCCGCTCCTGGCGCCGCCAGGATGCAGTTCGCAGAAGGGGTGCTGAACGAGATCAAGGGCATGGACTTCGCCGGCCAGAGCCAGGTGATGTGTGATCTCACCAACCGCACGGACACACCGATCTGCCGCACCTATGCGAATTGGTCGGTGAACATCAAACTCGGCTTCTGGTATCAACTCGGCGAGTGGATGGCAGCTGGTCTTGTGGCTCCGATTCCCGAGGGTTATCGGTTGTCGGCTAATGCCGTTGCCGTGCTCAGTTCGCTCAAGGAAGTGGATCAGGGCCAGCAGATCACCCTGCTGCGCAACTTCGTGGTGGACATGGGCTTTGATCCCGCCAAGGGCGAAGGCCAGCGGGTAATGGAGCCCGTGGTGGCCCCTACCCCGGAAGACAGCAGGAAGAAAGTGTTCATCGAGGGGGTGATCAACCCCACGGTGAATAACTACATGGACCTACTGAACGCCAACGACTTCGACAACCTGATCGCACTCTTCCTGCCAGACGGAGCCCTGCAGCCGCCCTTCCAGAAGCCGATCGTGGGCAGTGATGCCGTGCTGCGCTTCTTCCGGGAGGACTGCCAGAACCTGCGGCTGTTGCCGGAGCGGGGCTACGCCGAACCCGCCGATGGCAATTTCACCCAGATCAAGGTCACTGGCAAGGTGCAGACGCCCTGGTTCGGTGCCGGGGTGGGCATGAATGTGGCCTGGCGTTTCCTGCTCGATCCCGAAGGCAAGATCTACTTCGTGGCGATTGACCTGCTGGCTTCCCCAGCTGAGCTGCTGAAATTCGCCCGTTGAACCCATCCTTTGCCCGTTGAGCCCACCCTCTTGAGTGCGACGAGTTGCAGAGGTTTGCTCCTGGCCGCCGCCATCGGGCTGGCCTGGTTGTTGAGCCTGGTGGCCCTGGTGCCTTTGGCAGCGCCGGGCCTCGAGGGGGGCCTGATCACTGCGGCGGTGCTCGCTCGCACCCTCGCTCAGACGGGCCTCTTCATCGTGGGCCACGACGCCATGCACGGGGTACTGCTGCCGGAGCTTCCCCGTTGGAATGCGAGGCTGGGGGCCGCCTGCTTGGCGCTGTACGCCGGTCTCCCCTACGGACGTTGCCAGCGCAACCACCGGCGCCATCACCGGCAGGAAGCCACCGCTCGGGACCCGGACTTCCATCCCGATCCCGACGCTGGCGTCCTGCGCTGGTACAGACGCTTCATGGCGGGCTACCTTTCGGGCGCGCAAATGGCCAGGCTCCTGCTGGGGTGGCTGGGGCTGGCCCTGCTCCTGCATGGCCCCTGGGGTCTGGGCTGGGGCCGGGCAGTCCACAACGTGCTGATCTTCTGCACCCTGCCCCTGTTGCTCAGCTCGCTGCAACTGTTTGCGGTGGGCACCTACCTGCCCCACCGTCACCAGCGGGGCGCTTCAGGAGGCGCCACCAGCCTGGATCTGCCGGTTTGGGCGTCCCTGCTGGCCTGCTATCACTTCGGTTATCACCGGGAACACCACGAGGCCCCGACTCTCCCCTGGTTTGCGCTGCCCCGGCAGCGCCTCGCGTCCAGCAGGGGGGCTCGGTATCCTTTGACACAAGGAAATGCTCAAAAAGACTGTTGTGATGGAGACCACCCTTGAGGGCTGGACGGAGTCCGAGCAATCAATCGCCCGGGATGCTTTCGATCGGGCCTATGGGCGCGCGATTGCCAAGCTGATCGCCCGGGTCAGGGCGAGTGTGGACGAGTTGGAGAGTGCGGACACGGTGTGGCGACTGCACGACTACCTGAGCATTGAGCGCCACACCATGGAAGGCCGGTTTGACTTCCGCTTGCAGGGCATCCTGTTTGTGTTTGCCAGCCTGGTGAAGGACGGCTTGCTTGACCTCAACGAACTGGCTGGCCTTGAAACCCAGAAGCTGGCCAAGATCACGGCCATGTCGCGCTTCTGATTCGCCCTGGCTGTGGCGTGGGTTGGCTCGCCGGCTCAGCACAGCCACGGCCCTGGGTCCTGAATGGGTCAGGGCAGAAAACCCAGATCCTGCAGCTGGGGCACCAGCCAGAGGGGGATCCCGTCCTGCTCCCAGCGCCAAAAATCGCCGCGACCGAGGTAGACGGCTTCCTGGCTCAGAAAGGCCTGCGCCAGAGTGGCGAACGCGATCAGCTGTAGGGCGTCCTCGCGATTGGATCGCCGCACCCGGGCCGCAGCGGCAGCGTTTCTGGTCTTGTGACGGACTCGGCTCGCCCAAGGGAGGAGCCCGGGAAGCGCAACAGCTGTGATGCCTGTCATGGACTTCCCGCTCGGCTCCGGGGGCTGAAGAGGACCCAAGGTAACCACCGATGTTCGAAAACGCACACCGATCAGCTTGTCTTCGCAACACAAGAGCCTCTGCGCACCAGCCGTCCAGGCCAGCAGAATGGCGCCATGGATCCAGGGCCGCTCGCCTTCGCCTCCCCCGCCCTGCTGCTCTGGTGCGGGCTGGTCGCCCTCAAGCTGGTGGGCTGGCGGCTGCGCTGGCGTCAGTACCAGGCGCGACAACTGGGGCAGGCCTTCCAAGCGGAACTGCGGCGGCGCCGGCTGGCCGGGTCGACTTACTTCTGGAAGCGCTGATCGGTTTCCAGCCAGCGTTCAAAGGCCGCCAGCCCTTCGATTGAGGCCCATAGCGTGAGGCCGAAGACCAGCACGCCCCCGGCAGCCAGGATCATGGCCACAAGCAGGGGGATGGCTGCGAGCGCCACAAGGGGGATCACCACCACGGCACCCACGGCTGCCAGGCCCAGCAGCGGGGCCACGAGGACCGATGGGGGGCCATTTCTGAGCGCTTGAAGCGAGGCCATGGCAGCCGCAAACCAGATCGAGACACATTCTGATCGGTCCTTCCATGCCTTGCAGTGCGCTACGGACGGTGAACCGCACCCCCTGCAGGCCCGTGGCCAGCGGGCAGCTGTTGTTCAGGTGGGCAGGCTGTGGCGCAGTGTCTGCTCGAACTGCACCAGGTGGCGGCGGTTTTCCTCACTGGGCTCCTGCAGATAGCGCTGGCGCAGGTCCTGAAGCAGGGCCGCCATGCTGGGGGGCAGCAATGGGTGTTGGCCGGGAGGCCCCAGTCCCAGCAGCAGCGTTTCCACGCCACAGCTTTCGAGCAGCTCGGGCACCTGGGGCGCGGGCCCATAGACCAGCACCATGGCCCCGGCCGGGGCGAGAAAGGTGAGCAGCTCGAAGGGAAAAATCACCCGCTCCAGGGCAAAACCGGCCGGCCCGCTGCAGCAGAGAACCACCAGGTGGGCGCGCTCGTTGCGGTAACCACAGTCGAGCATCGGTTCGAGCATGGGTCCACGCGCCTGGGACGTCACTGTTCAGGGTCTGACCCAGACAGATCCGTCGTGACGCACACCAAATCAGCCCGATGAGCAAGAGCACTCATGGGCAAAGGGGCTGAATGGTGCCATGCCCACAGCGGAACGTCGTCAGTTCTTCCTGCGGCAGTAGCCACCACCCACATTCATCCAGCCCTCAAGGCAGGCCTTGCCGTTGGTGGGCGTGACTGTGTAGTTGAAGGCGCCCAGGTTGCTGCACTTGCCGTTGAACAGATCCACATAGCCCAGGGGGCAGATCGTGCCGATCTTGGGCACCACCTTCTGGGCCATGGCAGGCGGGGCGATCAGGGCCAGGCCCGAGCAGGCCAGCAGAGCGGCAATGGAGCGGGGCAGGAGAGGTCGCAGCACGGGTCGCAGCAGCAAATGAAGAAGGTTGTCCTCAGCATGCCTCAAAGTGCCGGCCAGAGCACCTCAATCCAGCGATCGCCGCTGAACAGCCCCTGCCCCCAGCGGGCCTCGAGGTCAGCCAGGGGCTTGGCCGCCACGGCCTGATCGGGCTCGAGCCCCTGCTGTTTCAGGGCCGACAGCCGCTGCTGGGCGGTGGCCAGCATGGCCCGGTAGACGGCGAGGTCCTCGCGGCTGCCCACGCTGCCATGGCCTGGAATGATGCGGGTGTCGGGCCCGGCCATGGCCAGGACCCGATCGACGCCGGCAATCGCCCCCGCCAGGGTGCCGCCGTTGCCGGCATCGATGAAGGGATACATGCCGTTGAACCAGACATCCCCGGCATGGATCACATCCGCCTGCTCGAAGCGCACCAGCACGTCGCCATCGGTATGGGCCGCCGGCAGGTACTCCAGATCCAGCTGTTCGCCGTTGAGCGAGAGCTGCAGGCTCTGCTCGAAGGTCACCACCGGCAGGGCGTCCGCTGGAGCCGGAGCGGTCACCAGGTTGAAGGCCGGGATGCTGGAGCCCTCCGCGAGGCGGCGACGCACGTTCTGGTGGGCCACGATGCGGGCGCCGGTGCGGGCGAAGCCCGCGTTGCCGTCGGTGTGGTCGAAGTGGAAGTGGGTGTTGATCAGCCAGGTGGGGTCACTGCCCCCCAGGGCCTTCACCGCCCCCCGCACAGGCGCGCCCAGACGCTCGAACTTGGCATCCACCAGAAGAGTGCCCTCGGCTCCGGTGAGCACGGCGATGTTGCCGCCCTCGCCGCCGATCACCGCCACTGCCCCCCGCACGGGTGAGGCCAGAAAGGGTTCGACTGCTGCTCCATGAGCACTGGGCAGCCAGGGACTGTGCCATGGACTGAGCAGCCCCACGGCCAGGGCCGCACTGAGAGCAAGGGCAGGCAGCCAGCGGGAGCGGGGCGGCACGGCTGTAAGACAGAGAGCAGCCCCATTCTCCTGGCGGCCGGACTCCGCGGAGCTGCGGCCGCCGGGGCTCTGCGATTTCAGGCCCAAGCCTCCTCCCGCAGGGCCTGCCATTGGGTTTGCAGAGACTCGGGCACGCGCCTGGGCAGATAATCGCGGGGATCGCTGGGGCCGTGACGCAGCACCGCGTTCACCAGCAGAGCTGGGGTGCGCCCGCGGTTGATGGCGCCGTGGGGAACGCCAGGGGGGATGCGCACCCAGACGCCTTCGTCTTCCCGCAGGCTGATGCGTCTCAGGCTCCTTTCCTGGAGCACCACCAGATCGATGCAGCCGCGCAGCACCATCAGCTGGTCGGTCTGCTGGCGATGACAGAAGAGTTCGCAGGCCGCCTGGGCGCTGATCTCGGCGATCAACGTTTCATCACAGGGCTGGGGTCTGGAGAAGAAGGCTTGGCCGGAACGGCTGCCGGCGAAGGGCAGGATTTCCACCTGGCGCGCAAGGGACATCAACGAAATCACAAGTGCGTGAAGTTTCGCGACCAGTTCGGCCTTGATGTCGCATTAGCTGATACCCAATGGGCCAACTCCCCTGGCCTGTGACGGTTTCCACACGGCGGGGGAGCGGGCCAAGCGGGCACTCAGGCCATGTCGAGATCGGCATGCAGCAGATCCATCGCCGCGTGCACCGGGATCGTCACGGCGTCGCCCAGCTGGAGTGTGGCGGCCAGGTTGCTGAGGATGTTGCGCTCGTCGTCTTCCAGGGGGCCATCGGAGCGCATGATCTCCGCCGCCACGGCATAGGCGGTGGCGCGCTGGCCGGCGTTGAGCACCTCAGCGGCACGCACCATCAGGTGCTGGGGACCATCTCGGCGCAGGGTGGCCATCAAGCCGTCCATCAGCCCCACCATCTGTTCAGGGGCGTAGTCGCGGTAGGGGTGGCGGTAGTCGAGTGCGTGCCGCAGGGCCCGGGAGCCGGCCATGGTGAGGGTGCCGTCCCAGGAGACGGCCGCCAGGGCCAAGGCGACGAAGGCTGCCGCTGGATCGATCGGCGCTGTGGTGTCCAGGGCCGCAGGAGAGCTGAGGGTGGAGGTCATGGGGAGCAAAGGCGAAGGCCCTGGTTCCAGGGGGAAGTCCAGCCAAGACCGCTGCCACAACCCTGCGCGGTAGCGATGCAAACCACGCCGCCACAATGAAGAGGAATACTCAGCCATCCCCTGGACCCCGCGCTGTGTCATCGGTGGGGCCGTCGAGCCATCCCTGGTAGATCGCCTCGATCTGGCCGGAGCGCAGCAGGCGCAGCAGGGTCACATCGAGGGGCTTTTCCAGGGGGCTGTCACTGGGCATGGCGAAGCCGTAGGTCTCCTGGGCCAGGCTGAACGGAGCCAGCTTCAGATCCAGCTGGGGGTTCTGGCTGAGGTAGTAGCGCAGGGCGGGGGAGTCATAGATCACGGCATCCACCTTGCCGGCCTCGAGCTTGGCCACCGCCGCCTGCAGCGTGGGCTGCCGGCTCAGGCTGGCCCCGCTGAGACGACCCCACTTCTCACTGGTGGTGCCCTTGACCACGGCCACGGGCCGGTTGCGCAGACCCTCCGCCGACTGGATGCCACCGCCGGGCACCCGGGCCAGGGACACCGTGAAAGCCGAGGCCAGGCCGGCGGTGATCGAGGACACGGCCAGCAGGGTGATCATCATCCAGACCCCGGCAATCACCCTGCCCAGGCGGGTCACCGGAGCCCTATCGCCGTAGCCCACCGTGGTGAGCGTGACGATCGCGAACCAGAGGCCGTTGCCCACCCCATGGAGGTAATGGGGCGGGAAATGCTCCGGATTGCGGCGCCGCTCCGCCAGCCAGATCAGGTTGCCCACCACGAACAGCGACAGCAGCAGCACCCCGACCGATGACAGCGCAGCCACCTGGAAGAAGGGTCGCAGCCGTGCCCACAGCCCCCCATCCCGCAGGGGCACCAGCACCCCCACCTGGCCGAAGAAGTAGGGCTGGGTGAACTCGATGGCGCCGCCGCTGAGGCGCTCAGGCGTGATGGAGATCGGGCCGATCGCCAGGTCGAGCTCGCCCCGCTCCAGAGCCGCGAGGTTGGCGGCGGTGTTCGCCTGAGGCAGCAGTTCGGCCTCAAAGCCGTTCTCCTCAGCCACCACGCGCCAGATGTCGGGGGTGACGCCCTCCAGGACGTCACCACGCCGGATCAGGAAGGGTTCGTTGCCGCTGATGCCCACCCGCAGGGGCTGGGCTGCAACGGGCTGCAGCAGGAGGGCGCCGGGCAGCGCCAGCGCCGCACCGATCACCACGCGGAAAACCAGGGCGGCACCGCGGCTGGGGAGGTTCAACACAACAGCTGCCGCGACCCCGGCGACCCTAAGGGCCGCGGACCGGCTCAGCAGCAGTACTTCAGCAGCAGCATTTCAGCAGCAACGCTTCAGCGGCGGCCGGAGCGCATCAGCGACACCACCAGCCACACCCCCAGCACGTTGGCGGCCACGAACAGCCCCTGGCTCAGCTGGCGCAGCACCTGCAGGTCCGACTGGGTGGCCATCACCGTGGCGCTCATCAGCAGGGCGGCCACCAGGATCGCCAGGGCAATGCGGCGCGACAGCACGTCGAGGTTGGCCAGCAGCCGATCCAGGCCCTGCAGCTGGAAGGCAAACACCAGCTCATCGCCGCTGAAGCGCTGCAGCAGGCCGCTGAGCTGGCGCGGGGATTCGAGCAGGAGGCTGCGCAGATCGAGGCCGAACTGCATCACCCGCTGCTGGGGCAGCAGCAGGGCTCGCGCCATCAGCCGGCTCACCAGAGGTTTCATCGCCTCGCTGAAGTTGAACTCCGGCGTGAGGGCCCGCCCCACCCCCTCCAGGTTGGTGATCGCCTTCACGAACAGGCCGAGGTTGCCTGGCACCAACAGGCCCGAGTTGCTGGCGATCTGCAGAAGATCGGCCAGGAAGTGGGCAAAGTTGAGCTGTTGCAGCGGCTTGGCGAAGTTGGCGCGGATCAGCTGGTCGAGCTGCCGCCGCAGCCCCCGCCGGTCCGCGCTGCTGGCCTTGGGCGGTGCCAGCTGCACCAGCAGATCGGTGGCGCGGGCCGGATCCTCGTTGAGCAGGGCCAGCACCAGATCCAGCACCAGGGTGCGGGTGCGGGGGTCGAAGCTGCCCACCATGCCCAGATCCAGGATCGTGATCGTGCCGTCACTGGCCACCATCAGGTTGCCCGGATGGGGATCGGCGTCGAAGAAGCCCTCCACGAAGAACTGCTCCACAAAGGCGCCGAGCAGGGCGTCGGTAGCGGCCTCGACACCCCCGGCGCGCTGCTCCAGGGCAGAACGGGCCTCCGGGCTGAGGATCGGATGCCCCTTCAGCCACTCCAGCACCAGCACCGCCGGGCCGCTGAACTCGCGGAACAGCCCAGGCACCCGCAGCCGGCCATCCCCCACGAAGCTGGAGCGCTTCAGCACCTCGGCTAAGCGTTCGGTGTTGCCCGCCTCGCGGCGGAAGTCGATCTCGCCCTCGAGGGAAGCCACCAGTTGCTCCGCCAGGCCCGGCAGGTCGTAGCTCGACCCCAGGGGCGTCTGGGCAGCCAGGGCGGCGATCTGGCGCAGCAGCTGGCCGTCTTCCTCCACCTGGCGCTCGATGCCGGGCCGCAGCACCTTCACAGCCACGGAGCGGCCATCGGCAAGCTCCGCCCTGTGCACCTGGCCGATGCTGCCCGCCGCCACTGGGGTGGTGTCAAAGCTGGCGAACACCTCACTGGGCGGCCGTTGCCACTGCTCCAGCAGGCGCTGCTCCACCTCGCTCCAGGGAGCCGCCGGCACGGAACTCTGCAACCGTGCCAGGGCGCGCACGTAGCGGTCAGGCAGCAGATCCGGGCGGGTGCTGAGCAGCTGGCCCACCTTCACGAACACGGGTCCCAGCTCGGTGAGCATGCGGCAGAGCAC
This sequence comes from Paraciimarium castrense LEGE 11436, assembly GCF_056633055.1. Classification (NCBI taxonomy): domain Bacteria; kingdom Bacillati; phylum Cyanobacteriota; class Cyanophyceae; order Synechococcales; family Prochlorococcaceae; genus Paraciimarium; species Paraciimarium castrense. Next base: position 449,172 of record NZ_JBSJOW010000001.1, read on the forward strand.
CTCCGGGGCCGGCAGGCTTGGCTGGGTGGCAGCGGCGGCACCGAGCTGGGCGCTCAGCAGACTCAGCAGGTAGTCCCACTGGTGCTGGGACACCACCTTGACGATCTCGATGGCACGGGAGGAGCCGCTCAGCATGCGGGGCTTGGCCAACACTGCCGCCATGGTGGCGGCTGGGAGCAGCCTGGGGAGCCCGGGCAGGCCTGCGATGGGCGAGGCATGATCGAGCGCCAAGCTGATGGCGGCAGCGTCAGGGCTCCAGGCCTGATCCGGCCGCTGGCTCCCCGGGACATTCCCCAGGTGGTGGCCTGGGCCCGCGCGGAGGGATTTTGTCCCGGCCAAGGAGATGTGGCCAGCTTCCGCCACACCGACCGCCAGGGGCTGTGGGTGAAGGAGCTCGACCAGCGGCCGATCGGCTGCATCGCCGGCGTGCGCTACAACGCCAGCTACGGCTTCATCGGGCTGTTTCTGGTGGACCCGGCCCAGCGGAGCCGGGGCCACGGCCTCGACCTCTGGCGCACCGCCATGGCCCACCTGGCGCCCTTGTCCTGCATCGGCCTGGAGGCGGCGCCCGAGCGGGTGGAGGACTACCGCGGCTGGGGCTTCCGGCCGGCCTCCCCCACCCGGCGCTGGCAGGTGATGGCGACGGGAGACGAGCGCCCGATCGATCCCCACGACGGCCTCGATCTGCTGCAGGGGAAGCGGTTGCCGCGGCGCGCCGTGCAGGCCTACGACGCCCTGCGCGAACCGAGCCCACGCCCCCACTTTCTGGCCGACTGGCTGGGCCAGGAGGCCGGCAGCGTGCTGGCCCTGATCGACGGGCAGGGCCAGTGCCACGGCTTCGGCCGGATCCGGCCCTGCCTGCTACGGCGGGGAACGGGCTGGCGCATCGGCCCCCTGCTGGCCGACAGCCCGGCGCTGGCCGAACGGCTGCTGCTCGGCATGCTGGCCCGTCACCCCGGCGTGGTGCTGATCGATGTGCCGGGCGCCAATCCCCACGGGGATCCGCTGATGCGGCGGCTCGGCTTCCAACCCCTGAGCACCGTGCTGCGCATGTACCGGGGGGAGCCACCGCGGGTGGGACTGGGCGACGTCTACGGCCTGGCCTGCCTGGAGCTGGGCTGAGCCGGCCGGGGCCTGCCGCCAATCCAACCCCGAATTCCGGCTGTAGACCAGAAAGAGGATTCTGGGATCACCATGGCCCGGTTCAGGATGGGATGGCCGCTTCTGGCCTCACTCGGCGCCGCGCTGGCGGGGGTGCTGGTGCTGCCGCTGCTGATGCCAGGTCAGCTGCCCCTGCGTCCCGGAGCTGCCAGCGCGGCCGCTCTGCCCGATCCCGCCCTGGATCCGGGCCGCCGCCCCGGCCCCGACCAGACAGCCGTGCTGGCGGGGGGCTGTTTCTGGGGCATGGAGGCGATCTTTGAAGAGGTGAGGGGGGTCCGCAAGGTCGAGACCGGCTATGCCGGCGGCTCCCAGGAGACGGCTCGCTATGCCGAAGTGAGCCGGGGCACCACCGGCCATGCGGAGGGCATCCGCATCACCTACGACCCGGGCCAGGTGAGTTACGGGGAACTGCTGAAGGTGTTCTTTGCCGTGGCCCACGACCCCACCGAGGTGAACCGCCAGGGGCCCGATGTGGGCGAGCAGTACCGATCGGCGATCTTCAGCGACGATCCCCTGCTGCAGAACGTGGCGCGGCAGTACATCGCCCAGCTCAACGAAGCCGGCAGCTTCGCGAAGCCGATCGCCACCCAACTGGAGAGCAGCGCCCGCTTCTACCCCGCCGAGGACTACCACCAGGACTTCGTGCGGCGGAATCCACGCCACCCCTATGTCCTGGTGCACGACATCCCGAAGCTGGAGACGTTCCGCAGCACCTTCCCTGAGTTACGGCAGTAAGGACCGGTGGCCGGGGCCGGCTGCTTCGGGTGCATGGTGGGGTCCACCACCCCATGCACCAGCACCCCGATGAGCCAGCCCAATGAGCCGCCCTGGCAGGGGCTGAACCAATCGGCGCTGCTGCGGTTCCTGCTGCTGCTCGCCTGCGGCTGGGCGCTGGTGCAGCTGGTGGCGTTCTTTCGGCCAGTGCTCACCCTGTTCATTGCCGCCGCGGTGCTGGCTGTGCTGCTGGAGTATCCGGTGCGGCGGCTGGTGGGCCTGGGGTGCAGCCGGGGCCTGGCGATCCTGATCACCGGCCTGGCCGCCTTCGGCAGCGGCAGCCTGTTGGTGGCTGTGCTCGGCTTCCAGTTGGTGAACCAGGGCAGCAGCCTGCTCAACGACCTGGTGCTGGGGCTGCAGCGCCCCGATCTGCCCTTCCACGACTACTTCAGGACGATCCAGCTCGCCCAGGTGCTGGACCTGCTCCGCGACAGCCTCGGCAGCGGCCTGGGGATGATCGGCGGGGCCTTCTCGAACCTGTTCGCCGGCGTGATTCTGCTGGTGATTGTGATCTACATGCTGGTGGACAACGGCGCCACCTGGAGTCAGGTGCTGCAGCTGTTGCCTGAGGAGGTGCGCGGGCGTTTCGACCGCAGCGTGCAGAAGAATGTGCTGGGGTTCCTGCGCGGCCAGATCACCCTGATGCTGTTTCTGAGCCTGGCCAGCTTTCTGGTGTTCGCCCTGATGGGGGTGAAGTTTGCCCTGATCCTGGCGATCGTGGTGGGAGTGCTGGATGCCATCCCCGGCATCGGCGCCACCCTGGGCGTGATCGCGGCCAGCAGCGTGGTGTTCCTCACCCAGGGCCAGTGGCTGGCCCTGCAGGTGGTGATCGCTTCGGTGGTGCTGCAGCAGATCCAGGACAATCTGATCCACCCACGGGTGATGGGCCGGGCCCTGCAGATCCGCCCGGTGGTGCTGTTCTTTGCCCTGTTTGTTGGAGAGCGGCTGGCGGGCCTGCTGGGGGTCTTCCTGGCCATTCCCGTCACGGGGATGATCCTGGGTTGGGGCAAGGAGGAGGAGCAAGACTCCGCCTCCAGCCCTCAGCGGGGTGGCCCGTTGTAGATCAGTTCTTCCACGACCGTTCCATCCGGAGAGATACGAATCTCCGTTTCCAGGCTGGGGGCAAGATCTCGCTCCTGCCAGGCCGGTGGGCCGCCCATGAAGCTGAAGACGAAACCGTCGCTGTCGCTGCTCACGAGGCAGGGATTATCGAGGGCTGCGGTGGCGAACATGCAGCTCGCCGGGCGGTAGACCTGAAGCCCTCCGTTGATCTTCACGCTGCGGGAGCGGGCCGTGTTGATGGCGCGGACAGCCTCAATGGGCACCCGGTCCTGGGCCTTCAGGGGCGGAGCGGCGCCCAACAGGGCGGAAAGGGCGCCGAACACCATGAAGGCACGGGCAGCGCCTGGCATCGGGATCTGCATGACGGGCAATGGCGGCTTGGTCCGATCTAGTTCCTGACCCGGTGGAAGGCAAGACTGCAGCGCAGCTTCTTCAAGACCCACCCAGCTCAGGGAATAGGCATCTCAGGGGAAAGTCTGCTCAGGGCGGGGTCTGCTGAAGGCGGGGCCACCGTGGCGCGCCGGAGGAAGGCTTCGGCTGCAGCAGCCAGGCCATCGCGACGCTGGCGATCCATGCGATCCAGCAGCCGCACCATCATCGAGAGGCGGGGATTGGCCTGGAAGAAGGCCCGGTGGCGCTCGATAAAGCGCCAGTAGAGACCATCCCAGATGTCACACCAGGGGCCGCGTTTGACATCGCTCATCTTGAGGATGTAGTTGGAGCCGCAGATGTAGGGCTTGGTGGCAAACAGGCCACCGTCACTCATCAGACCCATGCCGTAGACATTCGGCCCCATCACCCACTCATAAGAATCCAGGTAGCGCTCCATGAACCAGCGGTGCACCTCCAGAGGCTGGATCTCGCAGAGGAGCATCAGGTTGCTGATCACCATCAGCCGCTCGATGTGGTGGTTGTAGCCCGTGCGGTTCAGCCTTCCGATCGCCGCATCCAGTGGTGGCAGGCCGGTGCTGCCATCGCTCCAGCAGGGGGCCAGCCGGCGCTGGTGATGCCAGAAGTTGCTGGCGGCCTGGCGCTCGCCGTGGACGCGATCGATGCCGCGCACGAACTCCCGCCAGCCGATCAGCTGGCGCAGGAAACCCTCCAGTGAGGCGATCGGTACCGGCGCGCCGGCGGCATCCCGGCGGTGCGCGTGGGCCAGGGCGGCCTGGATCACCCCGGCCGGGCTCAGCAGGCCGATGTTGAGCAGGGGAGAGAGCAGGGAATGGTGCAGGCTGCCCCGGCTCTGGCTGAGGGCGTCCTCATAGGGGCCGAAGGCATCGAGTCGCTCCTGCAGGAACCGCTGCAGCCAGGCCTCGGCGCCGTCGTGATCGAACGGGATCCAGAGGTCTCCCAGCTCGCCGGGGTGAGTGGCGAAGTGGGTGGCGATCAGCTGCCGCACCGCCGCTTCATGCGGGCTGGCCGCCACGGTGGGGAGCGGTGGCTCCTGATAGTTCTTCGGCAGCCGGCGGCGGTTCTCGCTGTCGAAACTCCAGCGACCGCCGCTGGGGGTGCCGTCGGCCTCGAGCAGCAGTCCCAGGCGACGGCGCTGCCGCTCGTAGAAGGTCATCATGAACGGACGGCGCCGGCCTTCGAACCAGGCCCGGCTCTCGGCCACGGATTCGAGGAAGGCCGGTGAGGGCAGCAGCGTCAGCCGCACCCCGCGCTCCCGGCAGAAGGCCTGCAGCTGCTGCTCGAAACCGCGGTCAGCGATCTCGGCCAGCCTCAGCTCCCGGTCTTCGCCCAGCTCCGCAGCCAGCCGCTCCCAGAACGAGCAGCCCATGGAGGCCGGCAGTTCGAAATAGCGCACCGCGAGCCCCCGGGCGCTCAGGGCGTCGCGGAAGCTCCGCATCGCCACAAAGGTATGCAGCAGGCGTAGCTGGTGGTAGCGGTAGGCCGAGGCGACGGCCAGGTCTTCGATCATCAGCACCCGGCTGGCGGGGGTGAGCTGCAGGGGTGAGGCACTGAACCAGTCGCGGTGCAGCTGGTCGCCCAGGATCAGGGTGAGGGCCATCAGCTGCGCCCCGGCGACTCCAGGCCATCGCCCCGGGAGCCCTCGCCGGCCAGACGACAGGCACGCCGGGCCACCGCCGCCGCATAGCCCCTCTCCACCGTGCCGCGCTCGGGGCTGAGGTGACCGTCGCGGCAGTCCACCACCAGCCGCTCGCGGTGGCCCCGCTGGTCGTCCACCCGCAGCCGCAGCTGCCAGTGGTGCTTGGCACTGCGGGTGATCTCATCGGCACAAACGGGCCCCACGCACAGGCCCGGGGCGGCCAGGGCCGGCACAGGCCCCAGCAGGGTGACGAGCTGGAGCAGGCCGCCCAGCACCAGGGCCAGCAGCTGGAGCCAGGGCCGCCCTGGGACACGCAGAGCGCTGAGCTCCCTCAACCGGCCAACTCCAGGGGCTGGTCAGCCTCCCGCTCGGCCGGCGGCTCCCCCCTCTCGCCGCTCTCCGCCTCGCCGCTCTCCGCCTCGCCCTGGGGATGGAAGTACTCCCACACCTGGCGGGCCAGGGCCGGCCCCATGCCGGGGGCAGTGGCGATCTGCTCGGGGCTGGCCAGCTGGATGGCATCGATCGAGCGGAAATGGGCCAGCAGGTCCTTGACCCGCTTGGGGCCCAGACCGGAGATGTCGGAGAGCCGGGAGCGCTTCATGCGCTCGCCGCGCTGCTGGCGGTGGAAACTCACCGCGAAGCGGTGGGCCTCATCGCGCAGCCGCCGCAGCAGCTGCAGCCCCAGCTGTTCGGGCTCACTCTCGAGCGGGCTGGTCGCCCCAGGCACGAACACCTCCTCCCGCTGCTTGGCCAGGGAACACACCACCAGGTCGTCGTGGAGGTTGAGTTCCCGCAGGGCCTCCATCACGGCGGAGAGCTGACCCTTGCCGCCATCGATCATCACCACATCGGGCCAGTCGTTGAGACCGCCGGTGTGCAGGGCGGTGCCGGCCTGACGGCGCAGCTCCAGCAGGTCGGCGCCCTCGGCCTTGGCCTGGGCCCAGCGGCGGAAACGGCGCCGCATGATCTCGGCCATGGCCATGAAGTCGTCGGAATGGCCGGCGCGGATCGAACTGCTCTGGATCCTGTATTTGCGGTAGTGGTGCTTGGCCGGCAGGCCGTCGATGAACACCACCTGGGAGGCCACCGCATCGCTGCCCTGGATGTGGCTGATGTCGTAGCCCTCCACCCGGCGCGGCGCCGCCGTGAGTTCCAGCAGCTGGGCCAGATCCTCCGTGGCCAGCAGGTTCTGTTCGCTGGCCCGCTCGGCCCGCAGCAGCTCATAGCTGGCGTTGCGCACCACCAGATCGATCATCTCGGCCTTCTGCTGGCGCTGCGGCACCGCCAGCCGCACCTTGCGCCCCCGCTGCTCACTCAGCCAGCTGCTGATCAGATCCTGCTGGGGCAGGGGGAACTGCAGCAGCAACTCCGGCGGAATCTCCACCGACTCCACCTGGCTGTAGTGCTCCTCCACCACCCGTTGCAGGATGCGTCCCAGGGCGCCCTCCTCGAAGGCTGGCAGCTCCGTGACCTCCGCCATGTAGCCCAGCCGCCCCACAAGCTTGCCGGCCCGCACCTGGAACAGCTGCACCGCCGCCACCCGTTCGCCGGCGGCCAGGGCCACCACGTCGCGGCTCACCGAACTGTCGCCGCTGCTCATCTTCTGATCAGCCGTGAGGGTGTCGATGCCCTGGAGCTGATCACGCACCCGGGCGGCACTCTCGAAATCAAGCCGCTCGGCATAGCGCTCCATCTGGCCCTGCAGCAGGGCCAGCAGCTCGTCGTTGCGGCCCTGGAACACCATCGCCACCTGGCGCAGGGTCTGGTGGTAGTCCTCGGAGCTGATCTTCTGCTGACACACGCCCGGACAGCGGCCGATGTCGAAATTGAGGCAGGTGCGGTCGCGGTACAGGGGCCGGGGCCGCTGGCGCAGGGGGAACACCCGCTTCACCACGGCGAGGGTGCGGCGCAGCAGGCCCACATCCACGTAGGGGCCGTAGAAGCGATCCAGGGGGGAGCGAAAGCGGCGCTGGCGGGTGATGAAGATGCGGGGGTAGGCCTCGCTCCAGGTGATGCAGAGGTAGGGGTATTTCTTGTCGTCCTTGAGCAGCACATTGAAGTGCGGCTGATGGTGCTTGATCAGGTTCGACTCGAGGGCCAGGGCCTCGGCCTCACTGTCGGTGACGATGAACTCCAGCTCGCAAACCTGGCGCACCATCAGGGCGATGCGGGGGCTGTGGCCGTGGCCGCTGCCGCTCTGGAAGTAGCTGCGCACGCGCTGGCGCAGCAGCTTCGCCTTGCCGATGTAGAGAATGCGGTCGTCGCTGTCCCGCAGCAGATAGCAGCCCGGCTCGGAGGGAACCTCCTTGAGCCGGGCCGCCAGCCGCTCGGGTTGCTGCATCAGGGGCAGAGTGCTCACCGCCGGGGCCGCCCTGGCGACCGCCTCAACCGCCGTACTTCCACCCGGTGCTGCCCAGCTCCAGGGCGTCGCCATCACGGTGCAGGGTGGCGGCCTTCACCTCCCCCACGAACACGGTGTGGTCACCCAGGGCCACCTGGCCCACCAGCTCGCACTCCACGGCACCCAGGGCGCTATCGAGGATCGGCAGGCCCAGCTCACCCAGCTGGAAAGGAGCCGCATCGAAGCGGCCACCCACGCCCTTCTGGGGTTTGAAGAACACGGCGGCCAGATCCTTCTGGTCGGCGGCGAGCACGTTGAGGGCGAACTTGCCGGTGCGCTGGATCATGCCGTTGCTGGTGCTGTCGGCCCGCACGGCCATCACCACGAGGGGGGGCTCAAAGGAGCCCTGGGTCACCCAGCTGGCCGTGAAGCCATTCACGTCCTCCCCCTCGGCCACCCCACAGATGAACACCCCGTGGGGGATCTTGCGCAGCAGGGTCTTCTTGGCTTCGGCGTTGAGGGTGGAGGTGGCCATGGCGGGCGGGAGGCCCCGAGGGGGGCGCCGGGAACGGCCCCAACTCTAGAAACCCGGCCGGGCCAGGCATGGAGCGGGCCTCACCCATAGGCTGGCCGGATGCGCGCCCTCTACCCCGGCAGCTTCGACCCCCTCACCCTCGGCCACCTCGACCTGATCGAGCGGGCCAGCCGCCTGTTCGATGGCGTGGTGGTGGCCGTGCTCCAGAACCCCGGCAAACAGCCGGCCTTCCCCCTTGAGCAGCGACTCGAGCAGATCCGCACCGCCACGGCCGCGCTCAGCGGGGTGGAGGTGGGCAGTTTCGATGGGCTCACGGTGCAGTGCGCCCTCCTGAACGATGCCCAGGTGATCCTGCGGGGCCTGCGGGCCATGAGCGACTTCGAATTCGAGCTCCAGATTGCCCACACCAACCAGAGCCTGGAGCCCAGGGTGGAGACGCTGTTCCTCGCCACAGCCGTGCACCACAGCTTTCTGAGCAGTTCGGTGGTGAAGGAGGTGGCCCGCTTTGGCGGTGATGTGCAGCACATGGTGCCGCCTGGAGTGGCACAAGACCTCTCCAGGCTTTTTAATCGGACGGAATGCGGGACGTCCGGCCATGGCTGAAGCCAATATCACAGTGCTTGATCAGATCGACCAGATCGAGGATCTGCTGCTGGAGGGCACCCGGGTTCCGTTCAGCGGCGGCCGCCTGGTGAACGAGCAGGACGCGATCGAGGTCATCGACGCCGTACGGGAGGCCCTGCCCAGCCAACTGACCCAGGCCGTGGATCTGCTGCGCCAGCGCGAGGAGTTCATCGCCCAGGCACGCAAGCAGGCCGAGGAGATCGTGGCGGTGGCCAAGCGGGAGCGCGACCAGCTGATCAACTCCGCCTCCGTGCGGCAGGAGGCCGAGAAGCAGGCCGCCGAGATGCGGGAACAGGCCCGCCAGCAGGGCGACCACCTGATGATGCAGATCCGCCAGCAGGCTGCCAGCGCCGAGCAGGAGCAGCAGACCCGCCTGGCCCAGATGGAAAACCAGTTCGCCACCCGGCGCCAGCAACTGGAACAGGAGGCGGCTGAGCGCAACAAGCTGCTGATCGAGCAGCACGAGCGCAACCGCCAGCAGGCGATGGCCGAGCTGGAGCAGGTGCGGCAGGAAGGGCTGCGCATTCAGCGCGAGAGCCAGATCGAAGCCGAGCGGCTCCACACCGATGCCCTGCAGTTCCGCCAGCAGACCCAGCAGCAGTGCGACGCCGCCATTGCCCGCACACGCCAGGAGGCCGCCGGCATCAGCGAAGGAGCCAACCGCTACGCCGAACAGGTACTCGGTGAGCTGGAAGGCCGGCTGAAAGAGCTCAACCAGGTGGTGGTGAGTGGCCGGCGGGAGCTCGTGCGCCTGCAGACCCCCGATCTTCAGAAGGAGAAAGCTGCGGCCACAGCAGCAACCGAACCGACCGCCATCTCCGGCGGTGGCCGGCGCCGTCGACTGGCCAGCCGCCTGGGCCAGCTGGCCGGCTGAGGGACTGCCTAGTCAGCCGTCTCGTCTCTGCTCAGCCCGGGCAGAGTTGGGTCTGCTGGGCCTGTCGCAGCACCTGGCCGATGCGGGTGTTGGGGTCGCCGGATCCATTGCTGATGGCGCTGACGTAGCGGGGGCCGCTGCTGGTGAGCAGCACCCCACTGATCGAGCGCACGCCCCTGAGGGTGCCGGTCTTGCCGAAGAACTGGCCCTGCAGGGGTGTGCCCTTGTAGAGGTTGCGCAGGGTACCCCGCTGGCCCGCCACCGCCATTGAGGCCAGATAGTTGCGGCTGTAGGGGTGCTGGTCCATGCGCAGCAGCAGGGCTGTGAGCGAACGGCTGGTGAGGCGATTGGTGCGGTCCAGACCGCTGCCATCGGCGACGCGCACCCCCTGCATGGGAACGCCCTGCTGGGCCAGCCACTGGGTGGTGAGCTGCTGGGCCTGGGCCAGATTCCAGGTGCCGGCGGCCTGCCGCATCAACACCTCGGCAGTGAAGTTGTGGCTCTCGGTATTGGCCAGGCTGAGCAGGTTGTGCATGGGCGCCGAGTTCTCCTGGTGCAGCAGCACGGCCTCGGCGGGAACCGGGTTGGCGGCCACAAACACCACCTGGAGGCTGCCGCCCTGCTGGCTGGCGCTGCGCTGCATCAGGGTCTGGAGCCGGGAGGGTGGGTTGAGCACCGAGTCGTGGATGGCGTTGCTGGTCACCGCCAATCGGGTGATCGGAGCGCCGTAGGCGTAGTAGCGGTCATCGACGCTCCAGCCCTGGGGCCACCAGGCCTGCTTGGGTTCCTCGGCCACCTGCAGGCGCACCTGGGCGCCGGGTTCAGCGCTGGAACCGCCGGAGCCCATGGCCAGTTTCGTGAGCCGCTGCAGCTGGGGCAGGGCGAGATCTGGGTCGCCCTCGCCGGTGAGCCTCAGGGAGCCATCGGGAAGGCGCCAGAGGCGCGTGGCCAGGCGGTAGTCAGGCCCGAGGCGGTCGAGGGCGTAGGCGGTGCTCACCAGCTTGGCGTTGGAGGCGGGCACCCGCGGCCGCAGGCCATTGACATCCGCCAACAGCTGGCCACGGCCATCGGCGATCGTGACGCTCCAGACGCCCGCCTCGCCGGCCAGCACGCTCTGGACCCGCTGCTGCAGGGCCGGACAACTGACCTGGTTCTGGAGCTTGGGCAGGCCGATCGGCGGTGGCGCCGCCGGCAGCTGGGCCAGGGGGGCCGGCTCCAGCTCAAAGGCCCTGATCGCCGGCCTGGTCTGGACCTGCGCGGAGGCGGGCACCAGGGGCAGACCAAGGCTCAGGGGCAGGGCCAGAGAAAGGCCCGGAGCCAGGCGGCTCAGACGACGGTTGAAACCAGGCATCTCAGCCCTCCTCGACGGCAATTCCGGTCACGGTGCCGTTGAACCGGTAGCCCTGGCCCTCGATCTCGATTGGAGCCCCCACCTTCACGGTCTGGTTGCCGAACACGACTCCACCGCTGGCCTTGCGGCCCTGGGCCTTGAGCACGAAGCGGGCGTCGAGGTTGCTGAAATCACGGCCAGTGGGATCAGTTGCCGTGACGACGGTGCCGTCGGGCTGCACGGCCAGCAGCCGCCGCTGCAGGGGCTGGATGCGCTCGATGGCCACCGAGCCGTGGGGCTGGTTGCGGATCACGATCGCCACCTTGCCCTCCGCCCTGGCCGTCTCGATCAGACCGGCGGGGTCGGCTACCGGCACGCCGCGCACATCCACCAGCACCGTCACGGGCACCACACCGCCGGTGGCCTGGGCCACGGCACCGGAGAGCTTCGGGCTCCAGATCACACCGGCGGCAGCGAGCACCACGGCAGCCAGGGCAGCGGCATCCACGACACTCCAGCGGCGGGGCCTGGCGGCAGAGGACTCAGGGCTCATCGGCTGGCGCGGCGTTCGGCGCACTGTAAAGACGTTGGCCAGCCCGGGCCAGTCGCCCCTGAACCGTGGGGCTGGCGTTCAGTTCTGAAGACCCTCGATGAAGCTCTCCAGGGCCTTGAGGCTGCCGGCCATGCCGGCACCCCCCTCGCCCGCCAGGGCCTCGGTGCGCTGCTCGCCATCGGGTTTCTGCTCAAACGCGGCCACGAAGCGATGCCCGTCGGGGTCGCGGCGGTAGAGCTGCCAGGAGGAGGGGTAGGCGCGCCGCAGGGCGCCATCCCCCAGGGGAATCAGGGCGTAGGCGCTCTGCCAGCCGGAGAGAAAACCCTTGCGCCGTTCGCGGGCCACGCTGCCGATGCCCACCGCGGCGTCCTCCAGGCTGCCGTTGAGCATCAGCACCAGTCCCCGGTGCAGGGCACACACCTGCTCCACCTCCTCGTAGTCGGCCGGGGTGGGCGCCACCAGCAGGATCAGCCCCTCACTGCCGCCATCGGCCTGCTGCAGCCGCATCTGGTCCCGCAGACTGGCCAGCTGGGGGGCCAGATCAGGGGCGTCGCGCTTGGCCAGGGCCGTGGCGCCGGCGTCGGGGAACAGCATGCGCAGGTCCTCGCGGCTCTGGCTGAGGCTGGCCAGCAAGCGCAGGGCCACGGGCATCAGCCGCAGTCCTTCGAAGCGGAGCTCGGCGGTCCAGAGGCCTTTGCTGGCGTCCTGGAGGACCGCCTGAATCGCCTGCAGGGCCTCGGCCTCGGCTGTTCGCAGATCGGCAGGGAGCATGTTCAGGCCGGGGGTGCCACGGGCCAGAGGTGCGGCGACCTTAACCAGAGCGCCCCTGATCCAGCTCCCCCCAGGCCGCCGCCAGGGCCGCCGGCACCCGCTCCAGGCTGGCGGCATCAAGCCAGGGCCCCAGGCTCAGCCGGAGACCGGCGGCGGCCGCAGCGGCGGAATAGCCCATCGCCTGCAGCACCGGGCTGGCCCCCAGCCCGGTCGCGGTGGATCCACTGCTGCAGGCCGAGCCACTGCTGGTGGCCAGACCATGGCGCCAGAGGGCCCGCACCAGCTGCCGCCCCGACAGCGGCTCACCGCTGCTGCCGCGCGCCAGCAGGCTGATGTGGTGGGGCAGCCGCTGCTCTGGAGCCTGGCGGGGATCGACACCGGTGAGCTCCAGCCCAGGCTGCGGCACCAGCTGATCCAGCAGCCGATCGCGCAGGGCGGCCAGGGGGTCCAGGCCGTCATGCTGGCGGAGCCGCTCCAGGGCCAGCTCCAGGGCCGTCGCGAAGCCGGCCACCAGGGGCACGGGTTCGGTACCACCGCGGCGACCGCCCTCCTGACCGCCGCCCCGCATGGGAGCGGCGAAGGGGAGCCCGGGCCGCACCAGCAGGGCTCCCACGCCCCTGGGCCCCTGGAGCTTGTGGGCGGCGCAGCTGAGCAGATCGATCGGCAGCTGCTCAAAGCCGAACAGCCGGTGCCCCACCAGCTGGACCGCGTCCACGTGCAGGGGCACGCCGGCCTGGCGGCAGCGGGCTCCGATGGGCTCAATCGCCTGCACGGTGCCCACCTCGCTCTGCCCCCAGATGATCGATACCAGCCGGGTGGGCGGCTCCAGCAGCGCCTCGAACGCCGCCAGGTCGAGACGGCCGGCACGGTCCACCGACACCGACTCCACCTGCCAGCCCCGCTCCTCAAGCCGTGCCGCCGCTGCCACGGTGGCGGGATGCTCCACCGCCGAGAGCAGCAGGCGCCCCGGCGCCAGGGGGGCCGCCGCACCGAGCAGGGCCATGTGGATCGCCTCGGTGCCCCCTGAGGTGAACACGAGGGCGTCGCTGCCACAGCCGAGGCCGGCGGCGATGCGCATCCTGCAGCGCTCCAGCAGGTCGGCGGCCTCCAGGCCGAAACCGTGCAGGCTGGAGGGGTTGGCCCAGGCGGTGCGCTCCGCCGCCGCCATGGCCGCCAGTACCTGGGGTGCCGGCGGTGCAGTGGCGCAGGCATCGAGATAGAGCGGTGCCGGATCAAGCGGTGCCAGCTCAGCCACCACCGCGTCAGCCGCCGAAACTGGAAGGGCGTTCGGCGCGGGCGCGGGTGCGGTCTTCCAGGGACGTGGTGGCCAGGTTCACCAGGTCGTCGAGGGAGCTGGAGCTGAGCAGGGCAGCCACCCGGGCCCGGGCCTCGGCGGAGGGGCAGGCCTCGGGCCGGATGCAGCCCTGGGCGCACACCGTGGCGCAGTCGATGGCGGGGGGCTGGTCAGGGGCCGCAGCCGGCACGGGGGACTCCGCCAGGGGCTCAGGAGCAGCAGACGCCACCAGGGGCTCTGCAACAGCAGGCTGCGCCCAGGAAGGTGCAGCCTCGGCTGCGATCTCGGTGGTGGGGCCGGCCTGGTCCCAGAGCGAGGGGGCCAGCACCGCATCGAACACCGCCTCGGCGGGACCGGTCATCAGCAGGTGGTCGGTTTCGGAGTCCCACTCGATCAGCAGCGGGCCCCCGGGCAGATCGAGACGGGCGCGGCGGTCGGCCAGGCCAAGGCGGTGGCACACCACCAGGGTGGCGCAGGCACCGGTGCCGCAGGCCAGGGTGGGACCGGCGCCGCGCTCCCACACCCGCATGACCAGATGGCCGGGATCGAGCACTTCCACGAAGTGCACGTTGGTGCGAGCCGGGAAGGCGGGATGCACCTCCAGGACCGCGCCGAAGCGTTCCAGTTCGATCGCCTCCACATCCGGCACCGGGATCACCACGTGGGGGTTGCCCATGCCGGCGGCCCCCACCGCGAACTGCTCGCCGGCCACCTCCAGGATCCCGGCGGGAATGCCGGCCTCGCCGCGCTCCAGGGTGGTGGGCACGGCGTCGGGCTCCAGGAAGGGGGGGCCCATGTCCACCCGCACGCTGCCGTCGGCCTGCAACTCAGGCACGATGCGGCCGGCCAGGGTTTCGATCTGCCAGGAGCGGCCGGGGAGATCGCCGTCGCTGTCGGCCAGGAAGCGGGCCAGGCAGCGGATGCCGTTGCCGCACATCTCCGGCTCGGTGCCGTCGGCATTGAAGATGCGCATGCGCAGCTCACCGCCCTCCCGGGGCGGCAGGGCCAGGATCAGGCCATCGGCGCCGATGCCAAAACGCCGATGGCAGAGCAGCTGAACGCGTTCCAGGGTGAGCTCGAAGCAGTCGTCGCTGCTGGCGGCCTCGCGGCCATCGAGCATGAGGAAGTCGTTCCCCAGCCCTTGGTATTTGCTGTACTGCAGCACGATGGGAGCTCCCCAGCCTGCTGTGAATCCTATGCAGAGCTTCCTCGAGCGCCGCTCCAGCGTTCTTGACACCTCCCTGCCGAGTGTCCGCCACGTCCAGGACCTGATCCGCCGCCGCCTGACCGTGGCGATCCAGATCAGCGGCGGGCCGGAACTGCAGGGCGTGATCCGCTGGCAGGACGTGCACGCCATTGCCCTGCAGCAGAGCGGCGATCCCCCCGAGGGGCCACCACTCACCCTGATCAACCGCCACCAGGTGAGCCTGATCCGTTCCCTGGGTTGAGCTGGCCGCTCCCCAGGCCTGTGACACGATCACAGACTGGGATTCCGATCTGCTGACGTGAGCGAGAGCAACCGCTACCAACCGCAGGTCATCGAAGAGCGCTGGCAGGCGTTCTGGGACGAGCAGCAGGCCTACCGCACCCCCGAGCCGCAACCCGGAAGCGGCGCTGAGGGCGACGGGGGCGCCGACGGTGGCGGCGACGGTGGCGGCGACGGTGCCAGTGAGCCCTTCGTGGCCCTGTCGATGTTCCCCTACCCCTCGGGGAACCTGCACATGGGCCATGTGCGCAACTACGTGATCACCGATGTGATCGCCCGGGTGCAGCGCATGCGCGGCAGGGCGGTGCTGCAGCCGATGGGCTGGGACGCCTTCGGGCTGCCGGCGGAGAACGCGGCGATCGAGCGGGGCGTCGACCCCGGCGCCTGGACCGACCGCAACATCGCCGCCATGCGCAGCCAGCTGCAGCGGCTGGGCCTCTCGATCGACTGGGACCGGGAAGTGGCCACCTGCCACGCCGACTACTACCGCTGGACCCAGTGGCTGTTCCTGCAGTTCCACGCCGCCGGCCTGGCCTATCAGAAGGAGGCCACCGTGAACTGGGACCCGGTGGACCAGACGGTGCTCGCCAACGAACAGGTGGACGGTGAGGGCCGCTCCTGGCGCTCCGGCGCCCTGGTGGAGAAGCGTCGCCTGCGCCAGTGGTTCCTGAAGATCACCGCCTACGCCGACCAGCTGCTCGACGACCTGCCCAGGCTCACGGGCTGGCCGGAGCGGGTGCGCACGATGCAGGCCAACTGGATCGGCCGCAGCACGGGTGCTGAACTCAGCTTTGCCGTGGTCGATGCCGACGGCCGCGACACCGACCAGCGCATCCGCGTGTTCACCACCCGCCCCGACACCCTCTACGGCGTGAGCTATGTGGTGCTGGCGCCGGAGCATCCCCTGGTGGCGCCGCTCACCAGTCCCGAGCAGGAGCTGGCGGTGACGGCCTTCTGCGATCTGGTGAGCCGCCAGAGCGACCTGGAGCGCACGGCAGACGACAGCCCCAAGCGCGGCATCCCCATCGGCGCCCGGGTGCGCAACCCCGCCAGCGGCGCCCTGATCCCGCTCTGGATCGCCGACTACGTGCTGGCTGACTACGGCACCGGCGCCGTGATGGGCGTGCCCGCCCATGACCAGCGCGATTTCGTGTTCGCCCGGCAGTACGAGCTGCCGGTGCTGCAGGTGATCATCCCGGAGGGCAGCGACGAGCACGCCTACGAGGGCGGCGCCTGGACCGAACCGGGCATGCTGATTCACTCAGGCCCCTTCACCGGGCTCGCCAGCGCCGAGGCCAAGGCGGCGATCACCGCCGCCGCCGAGCAGCAGGGCTGGGGTGAGGGCACGGTGCAGTTCCGCCTGCGCGACTGGCTGATCTCCCGCCAGCGCTACTGGGGCTGCCCGATCCCGATGATCCACTGCGAGAGCTGCGGCGTGGTGCCGGTGCCGGCCGAGCAGCTGCCGGTGGAGCTGCCCCGGGATGTGGCGATCAGCCGTAAGGGCGGCTCACCCCTGGCCCAGCTGGAGAGCTGGTGGCAGGTGGACTGCCCCAGCTGCGGCCGGCCGGCCCGCCGCGAGACCGACACCATGGACACGTTCATGTGCTCCAGCTGGTACTACCTGCGCTACAGCGATCCCCACAACAGCGCCCTGCCCTTCGGCCGTGAGGCGGTGGACCGCTGGCTGCCGGTGGACCAGTACGTGGGCGGCATCGAGCACGCCATCCTGCACCTGCTCTACGCCCGATTCTTCACCAAGGTGCTGCGGGACCGCGGCCTGCTGGGCTTCGATGAACCCTTCCAGCGGCTGCTCACCCAGGGCATGGTGCAGGGCATCACCTACAGGAACCCCGGCAGCGGCCACTACATCGCCCCGGCCGATGTGGCTGACCCCACCGACCCCCGCGATCCGATCAGCGGCGAGGTGCTCGACACCTACTACGAAAAGATGTCGAAGTCGAAGCACAACGGCGTCGATCCAGCCCGGGTGATCGAGCGCTACGGCGCCGACACGGCCCGCATGTTCATCCTGTTCAAGGCACCCCCGGAGAAGGATCTCGAGTGGGACGATGCCGACGTGGAGGGCCAGTTCCGCTTCCTGCAGCGCCTCTGGCGGCTGGTGGAGGCGGCCCAGGCCAGGGGCCTGCGGCTGGCTGGGGCCAGTTCTGAAGGCCCTTCCAGCGGCCTCGGCGGCGCTGACCTGCCTGAACTCAGCCCGGCCGAGCGGGAGCTGCGCCGCGCCGTGCACACGGCCATCGCGGCGGTGAGCGACGACCTCGACGGCGATGTTCAGTTCAACACCGCCATCGCCGAGCTGATGAAGCTCAGCAACGCCATGGCCGAACACCTGGAGGCCAGCGGCACCGCCGTGGCCCGGGAGGCCCTGGCCAGCCTGCTGCTGCTGCTGGCGCCGTTTGCTCCCCACCTGGCCGAGGAGCTCTGGAGCCGGCTTGAGGGCGGCGGCAGCATCCACGGCCAGGCCTGGCCCCAGGTGGATGCCACGGCCCTGGTGCGCGACACCATTCCCCTGGTGATCCAGGTGAAGGGCAAGGTGCGCGGCAACCTCGAGGTGCCGGCCGATGCGGACAAGGCCACCCTGGAGCGGATCGCCCTGGCCAGCGACATCGCCGCCAAGTGGCTGGAAGGCAAGCCCCCCAGCCGGGTGATCGTGGTGCCCGGCAAGCTCGTCAACCTGGTGCCATGACCCCGGCTGGTGGCGGACTGCTGGCAAGCCTGCTGGGTAGCTGGCAACTCTGGGCGGTGCTGGCCGCCTTAAGCGCCGCCCTCACGTCCCTGCTGGCCAAGCTCGGTCTGGCCGGCATCGACGCCAACCTGGCCACGTTCCTGCGCACCCTGGTGGTGGTGGTCGCCCTGGCGGTGGGCCTGCTGGCGAGCGGCCAGCTGCAGGGCCAGTCCTTGGCCGCCCTGCCGCGGGCAAGCCTGGTGGCCCTGGGCTTCTCTGGCCTGGCCACCGCCATTTCCTGGCTCTGCTACTTCCGCGCCCTGCAACTTGGACCGCTGGCGCGAGTGGCCCCGATCGACAAGCTCAGCGTGGTGCTGGTGGCGTTGCTGGGCGTGCTGGTGCTCGGCGAACAACTGAGCGGGCGCAGCTGGCTGGGGGTCGCCCTGATCGCCCTTGGCGGCGTGCTGGTGGCGCTGCCCTGAGGAGCAGGCCACCCCCGCGGAACCAGACTTTCAACCCGGGGGCTCAAGCCGGCCGGCGGCACTGCGCCGCAGCTGGCCGCCGTAGGGGCCCCGTCCATCGAGGCAGGCATTACCGCAATGGCAGCCGAGGCTGATCGCCTCGGCCACGCTCCAGCCGGCCGCCAACCCGGCGGTCACCCCCGCGGCGAAGCAGTCGCCAGCCCCGTAGGCATCCAGCACCGGTCGCCGACGCGGCGGGGCTGCGAAGGGACCGAAGGGCCAGGCCTCCCCGCCGGCGGCTCCGGCCGTGGCGATCCGCAACGCCGGAGCGGGCACCAGGGCGGCTGGGTCCACGCGCTCCGCCGGATCGAGGCCACTGCCGATCAGCGCATCCAGCGCTACGCCGGCCTGGCTGAGCAGCGGCAGGCGCACCCGGGGCGTGGCAGCCAGCAGCCGGGCGGCGCGGCTGAGCCTCAGGGCCTCCGGGTCCGCAGCCGTGACGAACACCCCATCGCAGCGGCCGAGGTCATGCCAAGGCAACGCATCCGCGCCCCTGGGGTTGAGCCGCTCGCCGATCACCGTGATCGTGCGCTCGCCGCTGCCGTCCACGAAGGTCACCCCCCGCCGGGTGGGGGCGTCCCGCCAGGCGATGTGCAGGTCGAGCCCCAGGGCAGCCAGCTCCGCCGCCGCCCGCTCGCCCGCCCCGTCGCGCCCCAGGGCGGTGAAGAACGCCACCGGGGCCCCCAGCAACCGAGCCAGCTGTACCGCCACCACCGCGCCGCCGCCGGCGGCCACCTCCAGGCAGGCGCGAGCCGTCTGGATCTCGCCGGCTGCCGGCAGGTTGTCCACCGCCAGGAAGGTGACCAGCTCCACGTGGCCCACCACCGCCAGCCGCAGGGGCGGCAGAGGGGTCAGGGCGGCGAGGGGGAGCGGGGAGCGGGGCGACATGGAGAGGGTGAGGGGGCAGGGACCAGGGCAGCACGCGGCAGCGCCAGAATGGCCTGAATCGCGGGCCGGCCTTGCGCCTGCTGCACACCTCCGACTGGCATCTGGGCCGCAGCTTCCACGGCCACGACCTGCTGGCCGCCCAGGCCGAGGCCATGGACCGGCTGGTGGAACTCAGCCGTGAGGCGGCGGTGGAGCTGGTGGTGATCGCCGGCGACCTCTACGACCGCGCCATCCCGCCGGCGGAGGCGGTGCGCCTGTTCACCGACACCGTGGCCCGCCTGCGTCGCGGCGGGGCGGCGGTGGTGGCCATCGCCGGCAACCACGACTCCCACGTGCGCGTGTCGGTGTACGACGAGCTGCTCTCGGCGCTGGAGGTGACGATCCGGGGCCGCTGGCAACGCTCCGATCAACCCGTGCTGCTCAGCCCCCGCTCTGGCGGCAGCCCCGTGGCCATCTACCCGCTCCCCTACCTGGAGCCCCTGCTGGATGGGCCCGGTCTGCAACAGGACGCGGAGCAGCCCCTCACCAGCCAGCGCCTGCGGCACCCGGAGGTCACCGAGCTGGCGCTCAAGCGCATCCGCGCCGACCTGGCCCGCCGCCCGGGCAGCCGCTCGGTGCTGGTGGCCCATGCCTTCGTGGCGGGCGGCAGCAGTTCGGAATCGGAGCGGGAGCTGTCCGTGGGCCATGCCGAAGCGGTGCCGGTGGCGATGTTCGAGGGGTTCCACTACGTGGCCCTCGGCCACCTGCACCGCTCCCAGCAGCTGGATGGTCCGCGCCTGGCCTACAGCGGCACCCCCCTGCCCTACTCCTTCTCAGAGGAGAGCCATGTGAAGTCGGTGCGGCTGGTGGAGCTCGCCGCCGACGGCAGCCCCAGCGTGGAGGTGGTGCCCCTGGGGGTGGGGCGGCCCCTGCGCAGCCTCAGCGGCGACCTGGAGAAACTGCTGCGGGATCCCGAGCTGGCCGGCGCCGAGCAGGCCTGGGTGCGGGCTGAGCTCACCGATCCGCTGCTGCCCCAGCAGGCGATGGCGCGGCTGCGGCAGCGCTTCCCCCACGTGGTGGAACTGCGGCACCGGCGTCCCGAGGGCGAAGGCCTGAGCAGCAGCGCCCGCAGCCAGCGCATCCTGGCCGCCAGCAGTCCGGAACAGCGCCTGCTGGCCTTCTTCGCCGATCAGCAGGGCCGCTCCCCGCTGCCGGCGGAGGAGCAGCTGCTGCGGCAGGCCCTGGCAGCGGCTGGCAGGACGGGGGAGCGATGAGGCCGCACCAGCTGGAGATGCAGGCCTTCGGGCCCTACGCCGAGGCCGTGACCATCCCCTTCGATACCCTCTCCCGCGATGGCCTGTTCCTGATCCACGGCAGCACTGGCGCCGGCAAGACCTACCTGCTCGATGCCCTCTGCTTCGCCCTCTACGGCGATGTGAGTGGAGAGCGCAGCGTCAAGGGCCTGCGCTCCGACCATGCGCCGCCCCAGGCCATCCCCCAGGTGGCGCTGGAGTTCTCCGCCGCTGGAGGACGCTGGCGGGTGGAGCGCCAGGCCGCCTGCGAGGTGGCCAAGAGCCGCGGCGAGGGCACCACCAGCAAGCCCGCCCGGGCCAGCCTCTGGCGCTGCCAGGGGGAGGAGCGGCAACCGGTGGCCTCCGGGATCGCCGAGGTGGGGCGTGAGGTGGGGCGGTTGGTGGGGCTGGACGCCGCCCAGTTCCGGCAGGTGATCCTGCTGCCCCAGGGCCGCTTCGCGGATGTGCTGCGGGCCAGGCCCGAGGAGCGCGAAACCCTGCTCAAGACCCTCTTCGACACGGCCCTCTACCAACGGGCCACGGAGTGGCTCTCGGAGCAGGCCAGACAGGCCCGGGACCAGCTGGAGCAGCGGCAGAACCAGCAGCGGCAGACCCTCAGCCAGATCACCGAAGCCTGGGCGCCCTGGCAGAGGGAGTCGCCGCAGGAGCTGGAGCTCGCCGATGGTGCCCCCCCCGAGCTGGACGCCGTGCAGGGCGCCATGGAGGGCCTCTTGCTGCAGGCCAGGGTGCAGCTTGCAGCCGCAGAGTCGGCCTTCAGCGGCAGCCAGAGCGCCCTGGGGGACTGCCGCAGCCAGCTGGAGCAGTGGCAACGGCGTCAGCAGGCTCGCCTGCGGCTGCAGGCCTTGGAACAGGAGCTGCCGGCGATCGCGGCCCTAAGGCAAGTCACTCAGCGCGCCGAGCGCGCCGAAGCGGCGCGCCCCAGCCTGGAGGCCGCCGCCGCCGCCCAGCAGCAGCTGGAGCAGGCCGCCAGCAGCTGCGCTGAGCAGCTCAACCAGTTGCGGCAGCAGCGGGATCGGGCCCAGCAGCTGCCTGAGGCCGTGGCCCAGCTGGATCTGAAGCAATGCCCCGAGCCCCGGCTCCTCAGCGGCTGCCTCAACCTGCTGGCCACCCGGGAGCGGGAGCTCGAGCAATTGCTGGGGCTGGCCCGGGAAGCTCACCAGGCCCGCCAGGCGATTCAGGAGGTGAGCCTGGCCCTCCAGGAGGCCATGGACCGCAGCCGCCAGGGCGAGGAAAAGGTGGCCGAGCAGGAGCAGGGCCGCAGTGGCCTGCTGGAACGGCTGCAGGCCTGCCGTTCCGCCCGGGATGGGCTGGCGGGGCTGGAACAGAGGGCCAGGGCGGCCCAGTCCCTCACCCAGACCCTGCAGCAGTGGCAGCGGGCCCAGCAGCAGCTGGGGAGCACTGCCGGGGCGGCCCTGGCAGCGGAAGCGCGGCAGCAGCAGGCGCGAGGCCACCAGCTCGACCTGCGCGAACGGCAGCTCCAGGGCATGGCCGGCCGCCTGGCCACTGGCCTGCAGGCCGGCGAGGCCTGCCCGGTGTGTGGCTCCCTGGACCATCCCCAGCCGGCGGCGGCCCAGGCCGATGCCGTGGCCGATCAGGCCATGGAGGCGGCGGAGCGCCAACTGGAGCTGGCCACCCAGGCTCTTTCCGAAGCCCGCGCAGGCCAGGCGCGGCAGCAGGCGCTGCTGGAGGGCCTGGAGGCCCAGCTGCGGCAACTGGGCTGGGGCGACAGCCCTGAGACCAGCCCGGCCCAGCAGGCCCCCGCGGCAGCCCAGGCAGCCGAGGCAGCTCAAGCAGCCCAAGCGGCCCTCACCAAGGCCCAGCAGGACGCCAAGGCGTTGCCTCAGCTTGAGCAGGACGTCGCCAGCGTCGATCAGCGGCTGCAGCGCTACCGCAAGCGGCTGGAGGAGCTGCGGGAGGAGGGCGGCAGCCACCGTGAGCGGCTGGCCCAGCAACAGCAGCACGCGGCCGCGTTGCAGGCGCGGCTGGAGCAGGGCCTGGGGGGCGACCACGACCCCAGCCCCCTGCTCGAGGAAGCCCAGGCGCTGCGGGCGGGCTTCGAGGCCCTGGCGGAGGCGGCCCGGCTGTGGAGCACGGCGGCGGCCCGGGAGGCGGAGGCGCGGCGCCGCCTGGACACCGACCTGGTGACAGCGGACTTCGCCGATCGCCGCGCCCTGGCCGAGGCCCTCGCCGCCTCGGAGCAGCGTCAGACCTGGACCACCCGTCTGCGGCAGTTCGAGCTGGACCTGCAGCTGCAGCAGAAGGTGCTCGCCGAGCCGGCCCTGCAACAGCTCCCGGAACCCAGCCCAGACCTGGCCGGCGCCGAGGCGGCCCTGGCCGCCAGCGATGCGGCCCGAAGAACGGCCCTGGCCCGCTTCACCCGCGCCGAAGGCGCCTGCGCCGCCATCACTGACCTGCTGGCGCGGCATCGGCAGGGGGAGAACGAGCTCGCCGCGGAGCTGACCCACAGCGACCTGGTGCAGGGGGTGGCGGCCCGCTGCCAGGGCAGGAGCGAGCCGAACATCTCCCTGCAGCGCTGGGTGCTCTCCGCCTACCTGGAAGAGATCTGCGGCTACGCCAACCAGCGGCTGGGCCAGATGACCGCCGGCCGCTACGAACTGCGGCTCTCCGATGCCAGCGGCCAACGGCGCGGCAGCCAGGCGGGCCTCGGCCTGCGGGTGCTGGATGCCTACACCGCCGAGGAGCGAGAGGTGTCGAGCCTGTCGGGAGGTGAGACCTTCCAGGCCTCCCTGGCCCTGGCCCTGGGGGTGGCGGATACGGTGCAGGCCCACAGCGGCGGCGTGGCCCTGGACACGCTGTTCATCGATGAGGGGTTCGGCAGCCTCGATGCGGACAGCCTGCAACTGGCCATGGATGAACTGGATCGCCTGCGGGAGGGCGGACGCATGATCGGCCTGATCAGCCACGTGGGCGCCCTGCGGGAGCGGATCCGCTGCGGGCTGGAGGTGATCGCTTCGGAGCGGGGCTCCCGGGTGGTGCTCGGTACGGTGACGTCACCATGAGCAGCCCTGTCCGTCTGCGCGGGCCCCAGGCTCTGCTGGGGGGGCTGCTGGCCCTCGTGCTGACCCTGCTGCCCCTGGGCCCGTTGCGGCCGGGGCTGCAGGCGATGCCGCTGCGCCAGGGCAGCCCGGAGCGGCCCCTGCCGGAGAGCAGTGAAGCCCTGGCCAACCGTTCCCCGTTCAGCCAGAGCGCCTACTACCCCCTGGCCCTGCAACCGGATC
Source organism: Paraciimarium castrense LEGE 11436 (assembly GCF_056633055.1). Lineage (NCBI taxonomy): Bacteria > Bacillati > Cyanobacteriota > Cyanophyceae > Synechococcales > Prochlorococcaceae > Paraciimarium > Paraciimarium castrense. The sequence continues at coordinate 472,650 of NZ_JBSJOW010000001.1, forward strand.
GGCAGCTCTACCGGCCCCATGCCGACTGGATGGGCCGGCTGATCCTGCCCTCGGTGGAGGAGAAGGCCCTGCGCCGCGGCGACTGGGTGTGGCTGGATCTGGAGCAGGCGCCACCGGGCCAGGAGGCCCTGATCGGCCGGCGGCTGGGCCTCACCTGGGCCGAGCAGCCCCGCCTGCAGGCGATGGTGGAGGCCGTGAGCACCGATGTGCGCCTGGGCCAGGCCGCCCGTGACGCTGCCGCCGCCGCCAACGTGGTGCCCACCCGCCTGGATGGCCGCCTGGCCGTGGGGCCGCTGCAGTCCCTGGCTGGAGCCCGCCCCCAGGACAGCGTCAGTGTGCGGCTGGAAGGGGTGAGCCTCGAGGGCGACACGCTGCGGATCAGCAAGCCGCCGCTGCAGACCACTGGGCGCTGGCTGGGGCTGGTCACCGTGCTGGGGCGCGACAGCAGCAGCGGCGATCCCCACCGCTGGCGGGTGCGGCACTACGACCGATCCGACGGTGACTTCTCCGGGGTGGAGGAGTCGATCAGGATTCCGAAGCTGCCGCCGGATCGCTTCGGGCGGGTGATGCTGGATCCGAGCGGGCTGGTGGCCTCGGAGCTGAACTCCGAGGGCTGGCTGATCAGCGGCGCCCCGGGCCCCGATGGGGTGTTCACCGTGCAGGCGCTGCAGCCGCGGGCCCTGCTGGGCCTCAAGCCGACGCGGGTGGTGCGGGGCACGGCCGCAGGGCTGAGGGAGATCGACCGCGAGAACTGGGCGAAAGCAGCCCTGCGCCGGGGCACGCTGACCAGCACCGCCATCACCTCGAAGCCCGAGGAGCTGCCCCTGGCGCAACCCGGGCAGCGGGCCCTGCTGATCCATCTGTTCGGCGGCATCGGCGGACGCGATGGCGAACCTTCCCCGGCCTGGACCACCACCGGCCATCTGGCCCTCGGCGAGGCCGAAGTGGTGCTGGATCCATTCAGCGGCGAGCCCCAGCTCGATCTGCGCTACCACCAGATCTACGCCAACAACCCCAACGGCATCGTCTCGGGCAGCCAGGACTGGAGCGCCTACGCCGGCAACCTGCAGCGGGGCTGGCTGGGCACCCGTCCCTTCTCGGATGTGCTCGTGCCCCTGGACGGGCCGCTGCTGGATGCCCTGGCCCTGCAGGCGGAAATCATCAGTGCCCGTTACCGCACGGGCGATGGCCACGGCGTGGCGCTGGTGACGCCTGCCACCTCCTGTGTACAGGATTCCAGCCAGGCCCTCTGGATCGCCCTGGATCAACTGCGCGCCGAACAACGGCTGGCCGGTGTCGTGCCTGATCCGGACAGCCGCCTGAGTCGCCTGGGGCGGGGCCTCGAGGAGCTGCTCACGCCCTTCGGCATGGTGCGCCCCGACTGGCGCCACAACGCCCAGGTGACCGCCATGGCCGGCACGGGGTTGCGCCAGGACTCCCCAGGCGGGGTCGCCCAGCCCGCCTTCATGGCCAACCAGGGGCCGGTGGCGGTGCTGCTCAGCCTGCGCTCGATGCTGCCGCGCCGCGCCCATGACGGCCTCGCCACCGTGTTCCTGCGCCAGGGGCTGCCGCTCTGGATCCTGCGCACCAACCAGATCCCCGGCAACAATCCCGCGCTGGAGCCGGTCGCCCCCACCACCGTGCTCGGGCATCTGCCGGTGGTGGGCACCCTGGTGCCGCGGCTGATGGATGGCCTGGTGCCGCCGCTGCTGGGGGCTCCCCTCGGCTTTTCGGTGCTGGTGCTGATGCTGTATGCCGCCCTGGCCCTGGGGATTGGATTCGCCAGCGGCTTCCTGCACGGACCCTGGCGCTGGGGACGGCCGGGCGGGGCAGGCTGGCCTGGCCTGCTGCGCCGCGCCGCTGCTCTGCTGGTGCTGCCGGCACTGGTTGAGGAGCTGATCTTCCGGGGCCTGCTGCTCCCCCATCCGCTCGAAGGGATGCCGGCCGCCGCCATGGCGGCCTGGGGGGCCCTGAGCGTCGGTCTGTTCGTGGCCTACCACCCCCTGGCGGGGCGCCTCTGGTACCCCCAGGGCCGGGCCGTCGCTGACGACCCCCGCTTCCTGTTGCAGTGCACCCTGCTGGGTGGCGCCTGCGTGCTCGTCTACGGCCTCACCGGCTCGCTCTGGTCAGCGGTGGGGCTGCACTGGCTGGCCGTGGTGGTGTGGCTGGAAGCCCTGGGGGGCCACCAGCGGCTGGAGCCCAACGGCCTGGACTGACCAGCTGCCATTCGCCTCGTGAGGCGCCCAGAGCTCAGTCGAGCGGCACCTCGACAAACTCCACCAGCCCCTCGCGCAGCAGCACCTCAGCGATGGCCGGGCCGGTTGACACGGCGCGGATTCGCTCGCTGACGCGATCGAGGGCCTGCTGGGGATCGCTGCCCTGGGGCAGCGTGGCCAGCACGTCGGGCAGAGCCAGCTGGCCGATGGCGATCACCGGTTGGCCCGCCACCACCCCGGCCTGCAGGAACTCCGTGAGGGTGAGGATGCCCAGGGGCGAAGCGGTGCCGGTGGCCAGGGCCAGGTTGGTGAGGCGGGTGGCGATGCTGGTGCAGCGGTGGGCGATTGATCCGGCACCCACGGCGCCGGTGATCTGAGCCACCGGGGCCAGGTTCGTGGTGCTCAGGGGCGGCACCGCCATCGGGTTGGTCACCACATTGAAGGATGGTTTCGGGATCAGGCCGAGGCCGATCCAGTACGTCCCCTGGGCTTCGACACAGCCAAAGCCATAGACAGCCTCGCCGCTCAAGCGGGCCACACCGGGCTCCCCGGCGCCGGCAGCGGGCATGGCGCCGGCGGCGACAGGCAGGGTGAGGGGCAAGCCAACGGCCAGGGCCGCGCTGGCCAGAGCCTGGCGCCAGCGCCGGCCGGCCAGGCCAGAGGGCAGGTCGGTCTGAGGAGCGGGCGGATAGGGGGCCGGGCGTGGCTCAGGCATGGGGTGCTAGGGAGTCGGCAGACCCCATGATTGCCGCAGCTGGCCCGGTTGACAGCGCTTCATGGCCATCGGCCGGGATCCGCTCCGCCAGGGCCAGGCAGGCATCCATCTCCTGCCAGAGCAATGCTCTCCGCTCTGCGGTGACGGCATAGGAGCGGTGATGCAGATCGCGACCCATGTAGAGGAGGGCGGCGCGGACCCGGCGCCACTCATCCGGGCCCAGGGGCGGAGCCGGCGACGGCCCCGCTGGGGTGGCCCCGTTCATGCCACCAGCACGGGGGCGGGGCGACGGCTCCTGGAGGCCACAGGGGGGCTTCCGGTTGGGGCCATCGCAGCCTGGGATGCCAGCCGGGGAGTTCCAGACACCGCGCCGGCCTTGCACCCGGTCGCGGTGGTGGCGGCTGCCGTGGGGCGGCGCTTCAGGCCCTGGCGCAGGGCCAGCCAGCCATCGACCAGCCAGACCACGGCCATCAACACCAGAACCAGGAGCTCGCGGGCTGGGCCTGGGTCTTGGGTGGGGGCTGCATCTGGAGCCGCAGGGATGGGAGCTGGCGACAGCTCAGCTGGGGCGACGCTGACTGGGGCAACGCTGACTGGGGCGACGCTGACTGGAACGGCACTGACTGATGGCTCTTCGGCTGCCTGGGAGTCCACGGGATCAGCCGAAACGGCGACCCCCGGGTCGAGCGGAGGCGGCGGCGCCAGGGGCAGCGGCAGCGCAACAACATGCGGCTGGACCAGGGCCAGAGTCTGAAGCGCCACGGGGGTTTCCAGCACCGCATCCCAGGGAGCCGCCGGATGGGCCCGGAAGAAGCCATCCGAGCGCCGCGTCAGCAACCGTTCCGAGAGGGTGGGATTCATGGGCGCCCTGGCGCTGCGGCGCCCAGCTGGTGAACCTGTCTTAACGCCCTTTGGGCCAGCTGCCAGTGTCAACGAGGTCTGGCAGGGGTGGGGCATTCAGGCCGAGGCGGCCAGACGTTGCCGCAACAGGGGCAGTTCCCGATCGATCAGCTCCCGGGCCTCCTCCAGGTTGGAGACGTGGCCAAGCGGCACGCCGCTGCCGTGGGTGATGCGGAACAGTGGCAAAGCCGAGGGTTCAGCGGCCAGTTCAACGCTGCAGCCGCGGTGGCTCCAGGAGGCAAGGGCTGGGGGTCGGTCCATCACGCTCTGCCTTGAGTTCCTGGCCTTGCTTCCAATGAAGGGGAAGGCCCATGGTTTGGCAAGGCAGTGGTGTTCACCTGCGCACGGGGCTGGGGCGGGCGGCAGGATGGGGCCCGTTGCCGGATGGACCATGGAAGCGAGCTGGAAGGGTGCCGTGATCGCCAGCAGCGACGACATCGTGATGGTGGAGGGGAACGCCTACTTCCCCGCCGATGCCCTCAACACCGCGCTGGTGCGGCCCTCCGAGCACCGCAGTGTCTGCGGCTGGAAGGGAGAAGCCCATTACTACGACGTGGTGGTGGATGGGGCGGTGAACGCCAATGCCGTGTGGACCTACCCGGAACCCAAGGAGGCCGCCCGCCAGATCCAGGGCCGCGTCGCCTTCTGGAAAGGCGTCAGCGTGCGCTGAACGGCGCCGCGATGCCAGCTGAACCCTGTGTTCTCGACGTTGACCTGCTGCGCTTTGAGCGGGGCGACCAGCGCGCCCGGGCGGCCGTGGTGGATGGGGTGCGCCGCAGCCTGGCCACCGGCTTTGTGACCACCAGCCACGACCTGCCCCTGGACCTGCTGGATGAGGCCTATGGCCTGCTGGAGCAGTTCTTCCAGCTGCCCCAGCCCCAGAAGCAGGCCTTCCGGGTGGAGGGTGCCGGCGGCCAGACCGGCTACACCGGCACCTTGGTGGAAACCGCCGCCGGGGCTTCCCTGGCCGACTGGAAGGAGATGCTCAACTGGGCGGAACCGATTCCGGCGCTCCACCCCCTGCGGCGGCGTTATCCGCTGCTCTACCCGGAGCAAGGCCTGCCGGAGGCCGCGGTGCCCGGCATCAGCGCCGTGCTCACCGCCTTCCACGCCGCCATCGCCGCCCTGCAGCGCCGCTTCCTGCGGGTGATTGCCGTGGGGCTCGGGCTCGATGAGGCGATCTTCGAGGCGATGGTGGCCGAGGCGCCCACCCTCACCCGGGCGGTGCACTACCCACCCATGCCGCAGGCGCCGTCGGGGGGCCACCTGTGGGCCGCCCCCCACGCCGACATCAACCTGATCACGGCCCTGCCGCGGGCCACGGCACCAGGGTTGCAGGTGCTGGTGGGGGAGCACTGGCAACCAGCCACACCGCCGGAGGGTCACGTGATCCTCAACAGCGGCCTGATGCTGGAGCGCCTCAGCAATGGCCTGATCCCCAGCGGCTGGCACCGGGTGATGGCCGACCCCGACGCCAGCGGCCCCCGCCTGAGCGTGGTGCAGTTCTGCCATCCGCGGCCCACCACGGTGCTGCAGCCCTTCAGCGCCTGCTGCCCAGCCGGCCACCCCCAGCGCTGGGCGGGAGAGCTGGCCGCCGATGTGCTGGAGGACACCCTCTACCGGATCAACCTGCTCACCGCGGATGTCGATGGGGGCAGCCAGGCGCCTGCGGCACCCGCCTAGGCATGCTGGAGCCCTGATGCCACCCCCACGCGATGGCCTGTTCCAGCTGCGGCAGCTGGTCGGTGAAGGCGGACCGCAGCCTGGCCGGCCGCTTTGTGTGCGGGCGCTGCGGACGCCCGCTTGGCCGCAAGGCCGAGGCCCAGGTGCGCCGCCGCGGCGGCGGCCAGGCCCGGCGCCTGCCCCGCCCGCGGCTGTGGTGGCTGCTGGGCCTGCTGGCGCTGGGAGCCCTGCTGGCCAGCCTGGAACCGGGCCGGCGCAGCCCCAGACCCTTGCCACCGCCGGCGGGCCAGCCGCCGGGCCGAGCCCTCTGAAGCACTGAACTCCGCAGCACCAACCTGCGCAGCTCTGACCTCCGCAGCGCTGACCTGGACGGCCGGCGCAGCCGCTACCGAGAATCCGAACCCGGGGCTGCCGCCTGATCGGCTTCCCACTGGAAGCCGTCATCGTTCCAGGCGCTGGGATCCTCGATCGGCTCCAGGTGGGTCAACACATGGCTGCGGGGCAGGGCGGCGGCGATGTCGTGCTCCAGGGCGGAGCAGAAGTCGTGGCCCCGCTGCACGCTCCAGTGGCCTGGCACCAGCACGTGCAGGCTCACGAAGCGGCGGGAGCCTGCCACCCGGGTGCGCACGGCGTGGAAGGCCACCTGATCGCCGCTGCGGGCGGCCAGGACCTGGGCGAGCCTCTGCTGGTCGGGCTCGGCCAGGGAGCGGTCCATCAGGCCGGAGGCCGTCTCGTGCAGCAGCTGCCAGCCCGTGAACAGGATGTTGGCCGCCACGCCGATCGCCACCAGGGGATCCAGCACCGTCAGGCCCGTGAGCGGCACCAGCACCAGGGACACCACCACCCCCAGAGAGGTCCAGACATCGGTGAGCAGGTGCTGGCCATCGGCCCGCAGGGTGATCGAATCAAAGCGCCGCGATGCCCGCAGCAGCAGCACCGCCACCAGGCCGTTCAGGGCCGTGGCCAGCAGCGAGAGCATCAGGCCCAGGCCCACCTGCTGCAGGGGCTGGGGGTTCAGCAGCCGGCCAAAGGCGCTCTGCAGGATCAGCAGCGCCGCCAGCACGATCAGGGCGCTCTCGAGGCCACTCGAGAAGTATTCGGCCTTGAAGTGGCCGTAGTTGTGCTCGCGATCGGCGGGCCTGGCCGCCAGGGTGAGGGCCCAGAAGGCCCCCAGCGCCGCGGCCAGATTCACCAGGGATTCGAGCGCGTCGGAGAACAGGCCCACCGATCCAGTGAGGCGCCAGGCCGCGAGCTTGATCACCATGGTGCTCACGGCCGCCCCCACGGACAGCAGGGTGTAGGAGCGGGGCGAACGAAAGCCGATCACAGGACCCTGGCGGGCTCGCATTGTGAAGCCCCCCAGAGCCAGGCGGCGGTCTGCTGGACGACTGGGGGTCAGGCGAGGGCCTAATTTGCGGGCCTTGGTGTCGTCCCGTTCACGCCTCTCTGCCCATGCGGTTTCTGGCCCTGCACCTCGAACCAGGCAGCGACGTGCGCCAGTCCCTGGAGCAGCTGGCCGCCCAGGAGGGCGGCCACGGCTTCGTGCTGAGCGTGGTGGGGAACCTCACCCAGGCCTCGTTCCAGTGCCCCGGCGAGACGGGGCCCACCGTGCTGGCTGGCGAGCTGGAGATCATCACCCTGCAGGGCACGGTGGCCGCCCGGGGGGTGCACCTGCACCTGAGCTTCTCCGACAACGCCTGCCAGGTGTGGGGCGGCCACCTGGAGCCCGGCACGCTGGTGTACAAGGGCGCCGACCTGCTGGTGGGGCTGTTCGATCCGGAGCCGGGCGCCGCGCTGCAGGCCGCTGAACCCCTGATGGTGCCCCTGGCCCTGGCCAGCACGGCTCCCCGGGTCGAGGTGGCCGTGCTGCCAGGCTGCCCGTTCTCAGCACGGGCCCTGCGCATGCTGCGCACCCTGGGCATTGCCCACCGGGTGATCGAGCCCAGCCAGCCGGGCAGCGTGCCCCAGGTGTTCATCGACGGCGCCTTCATCGGCGGCTATGACGCCCTCGCCGAGCTTCACGCCCGCGGCAGCCTCGATGGCCTCCGCGGCGCCTGAAGGGTTGTGTCCGCTCAAGCCCGCCTGTTGCCATGACCAGCCTGCAGCTGCACACCCAGGCGGGCTGCGGGCTGGCGATCGGCCGCTACCCACGCTTCCGCTACGACGCCCGGGGCGGCAGCGGCAAGGCAACCTGCACCCCTGTTGACGACAGGCTGGAGATCGTCTTCGACCCAGCCGACCTCAGCATCCCCCCGCTGAACTGGCGCACAACGCAGGTGCTGGGGCTGCCCCTGCCGCCGGGGCTGCAGATCGCCATCGAACCCCTCACTCTCGCCGGCCAGCTCGTGCCGGCCAGCGGCGCCGTGACGCTGCGCTTCGAGGCGCGCTTCCACTGCAGCTGGGCCGGGCTCTACCGTCCGCCGCCGCTGCTGGTGACCACGGATCTCAGCACAGGATCGGTGGCTGGCCAGCGCCACCACGCCGAGGGCAGCCCCCTGGATGCCAGCGGCCAGGGCTGTCTGGTGGGTGTGGCGCGGGTGCCCCCCAGCGGCGATCCCTGGCTCGACGGCTTTCTGGGCCTGCCGGATGATGCGTTGGCGGTGCTGCGGTGTGGGTTTGGAGGGTTGGAGGGGGAAAGGAGCGCAATGGATGCCGCAGACCTTCCATAGGCCAGTCGTGTGAATTTGATCATTTCGCACTGGATGCGGTTCCCAAAATCTCCAGGGGTACCGACATGGCCCATCGGCCCCGGCAACGCAGCACTGACCGATGGACGTCATCGATGTTCCGCGATCGGGTGTTCGAGCACTACGGCCAGCAACTGCAGCTGCAACGCCACCTACAGGAAGCCATCGAGATCACCAGCCGTGGAGTGAGCTTTGTGGTCAGCTCGGGCACCGGTTCAGGACAGTCAATCGGCTTGCTCATGCCGATCGGGACTGGACAGGATTCACGGGATCAGAAGCTGGTCGATGAGGTCCAGGACATGGAGCTCCTGCTGCTCGATGCATTGCACACCTACCGCGGCAGACGGGGTGCTGGTATGGCGCGGCCGGCCCGAGGCGCCTAGGGTGTAAAACGAAACGTTCAACACCTAACGCTGTGGTGCTCGGGGTGCGACTGGAGCCGGAAGTCGAGCGCCAGCTCGATCAGCTGGCCCGCCAGCTCGGCAAGAGCCGCAGCGCCTGCATGCGCGAAGCGCTGCATCACTACCTGCAACGCTTCGGCAACGCCGAGGAGGCCCGGCGACAGTCCCAGCTGCTGGCCGACCAGGACCCCCAGGCGCATTGGAGCGAGCAGCTGCCGGATTGGAGCGACTGGACGGCATGACGGCGCTGCCCTTGAGCCGCGGCACCGTGGTGACTGTGGCCAGTGCCGGGGTGTACTCGGGCAAGCCCAGGCCGACAGTTGTGGTTCAAGCTGATCGCTGGCTGCAGGCCCACCCCAGCGTCACCCTCTGCCCGCTCACCAGCACCCTGGTGGAGGCCCCACTGGTGCGCATCGCTGTGGCACCGAGCGATCGCAACGGCCTGCGCAAGCCATCTCAGCTGATGGTGGATAAGTTGTTCACTGTGCCGGTCGTTGCCATCGGCGGCATCCTGGGCCATCTGGAGCCCCAGGGGCTCATCGAGCTGGACCTGGCCCTGCGTGGCTGGCTGGAGCTGCCCTGAGATAGTCAGGGCTCGCTAGTCCGGTTTGTCATCCCCAGGCCCGGCTTGGTCGTGAAGATGCTGGCTGGACCCGGCCCTTTCCACCACCTGGATTCGCCATTGGCCTCGGAGCAGATCGCTGAACGGCTGCTCCAACAGGGCAAGATCATCAAACGTTCCAAGCCAGTTCGCTACGCACGCAATCCCTCTTCAAGCTGAGGATTCAGCAGCCTCGCCACTCACCCCGCCACTCACCCCTCCAACCTCGGCCTCGTGCCGCTTGGCACCACGGTGAGGCCGATCGGGGCCAGGGCGATCAGCGCCAGCTTCACGTGCTGGATGCCGAAGGGGATGCCCACGATGGTCACGAAGCAGGCCAGGGCCGAGCTGAGGTGGCCGATGGCCAGCCACCAGCCCGCCAGCAGGAACCAGATCACATTGCCCACCAGCCCCAGGGGGCCGGTGCCGAAGTCGGAGCGGCCGGTGAGTTCCTGGCGGCTGATCGCCTCCTTGCCGAAGGGCCAGAAGGAGAAGTTGCCGATCACGAAGCAGGCCCGGGCCCAGGGAAGCCCCACCACGGTGAGGGCCGCCACCAGGCCGGCCAGCCACCAGCCCAGGCCCATCACAAAGCCCCCCAGCACAAACCAGAGAACGTTCAGCAGAAAACCGAGCATCCCTTCACCTCTGCGCAGCAGTGTGGCGCTGGCGCAGCTTCAGCCTGCCCCGGCTGCCCTAGTTTGACCCGGTGGCCATAGCTCAACCGTGATGCAGCGCAAGCCGGTGGAAGACTTCCTGCTCTTCCTGATCGGCGGCAGTCTGTTCGGGGCCGGCAGCTTCCTGTTCACCCACCAGGTGATGGTGGGTTCGGCACTGCGTTTCGGCATCGGCCGGGGCGGTGGTTTCGGCTCCGCTTTCTCAGGCACCCTGGCCCGGGGCGTGGGCGATGGCTTCGGGTTGTTGATGGTGCCCCTGGGCATCGGGGTGGTGATGCTGTTTGCCGGCCGTTGGCAGAAGGCTGGCTGGTTCATGATCTGGGCCTCGCTGGCCGCCGTGCTGGTGGGGGTGCTGCAGAGTCTCGTGATCGGCTTCCGCGACACCAGCCTCTGGAGCCTGATCGTGATGATCGTGATGATGGCGGCAGGAGGTGGTTTGATGTTCCGTTCCCTCGGCGGCTACGACGGGCCCAATCGATCCGGTGGGCCTGGCCCTGGCGCCTGACGCTGCCCCCCCATGTTCTTCCGGATCCACCACACCCTCCACTACCACTACGACCAATCCGTGTTCCTGGAGCCGCACACCCTGCGGCTCACCCCCCGGCAGAGCGCCACGCAGCGGCTGCTGAGCCACACCCTCACAGTGCGGGAACCGCCTGCCGGCAGCACGCCAGTGGAGGAGCCCGGCGGCGCCGACACCACTGAGATCTGGTTCACGGGCCTGCGCCAGGAGCTCTGGATCCACACCACCGCCGTGGTGGAAACGCTGCGCCGCAATCCCTTCGACTGGATCCTCACCGATCCCAGCGCCCAGACCCTGCCCCTGCGCTACCCCCCCGCCACCGCGGCGGCCCTGGCCCCCTTCCTGGGCCAGGCGGAGCCAAGCGTGGCGGCCTGGGCCGCAGAGCTGGCGGCCGAGGCCGGCCAGCGCAGCACGGACCTGCTGCTGTTGCTGGCCGACCGCATCCACCACGGCTTCGAGCACATCGGTCGCTTCGACGGCGAACCGATGGCGCCCGCTGACACCCTGGCCCAGCGCCGCGGCGCCTGCCGTGACACGGCCATGCTCTACGTGGCGGCCTGCCGCAGCCTCGGCCTGGCAGCCCGCTTCGTGAGCGGCTACTCGATGCACCACCCGCCAGAGGTGAGTGAGCACGAGCTGCATGCCTGGGCGGAGGTGTGGATGCCCGGCGGCGGCTGGCGCGCCTACGACCCCAGCCTCGGCCTGGCCGTGGCCGATGGCCACGTCACCCTGGTGACGGCCGCCGATCACCACCTGGCGGCGCCGGTGAGCGGCCACTACCGGGGCACCGGTGTGGGCTCCCGCATGCACTACCGGGTGCGGGTGGAGGCGGGGCCTGATCCCGAGGGATTCCAGCCGCGCCTGGGCCTGGCCGTGCTGGCCGACCCACGGCTGAACCGCGACACTGCCTTCAGCCCGGAGGAGCGGCGCAGCCTGCTGCTGGAGTCCCGGCTGCCCGCGGCGGTGGAGAGCCTCGAGCAGCAGGTGGAACGGGTGTGGCAGGGCTTCGCTGGCCTGCAGGGCAGCCTCGAGCGCTTCACCTACCTGGACCGGCTGCGGCGCAGCAACCGAACCCTCTTCCACGCCTTTCTGCAGGAGCACATCGAGGCGGCCCTGCCCGTGGTGTACACCCCCACCGTGGGGCGGGTGATCCAGGGCTTCAGCCACAGCCACCAGCCGCCCGATCTGGGCGCCTACCTCACGCCGGAGATGGAACCGCGGCTGCCCGAGCTGCTGCGCCAGGCCGCCGAAGGCCCGGTGGATCTGATGCTGATCACCGATGCGGAAGGAATCCTGGGGCTGGGCGACCAGGGCGTGGGCGGCATCCACATCTGCCAGGGCAAGCTGGCCGTCTACACCCTCTGCAGCGGCCTCCACCCGGGCCGGGTGCTGGCGGTGGCCCTCGATGTCGGCACCGACAACGCCGCCCTGCTGAACGATCCCCTCTACCTCGGCAGGCGTCAGCCGCGGCTGCGGGGCGAGGCCTACGACCGCTTCCTTGACGCCGTCGTGGCGGCGGCCCAGCAGGTGTTCCCGGGCGTGTTTCTGCACTGGGAGGACTTCGGCAAGCTCCAGGCCCGGCGGGTGCTGGATCGCTACCGCGAGCAGGCCCCCAGCTTCAACGACGACATCCAGGGCACCAGCGGCGTGGCGGCGGCGGCGGTGCTGGCGGCCTGCCGGGGGCTGGGCACCGGTCTGGCCGAGCAGCGCATCGTGATCTTCGGTGCCGGCACAGCCGGCTGCGGCATTGCCGAACGGCTGCTGAGGCTGCTGCAGGCCGCCGGCCTGAGCTCCCTCCAGGCCCGCCAGAGGATCTGGGGCCTCGATCGCCGCGGGCTGATCGTGGCAGCGCCTGGATCAGAAGCCCCCGCCGCCCTGGCCCGGCCTGCCGAGGAAGCGGAGCGCTTCAGCCGCAACAGCCAGGGGCAGATCGGGCTGCTGCAGGTGGTGCAGCAAGTGCGGCCCACCGTGCTGATCGGCACCTCCACCGTGGCCGGCGCCTTCGACCAGGCAGTGGTGGAGGCGATGGCCGCCGGCACCGAGCGCCCCGTGATCCTGCCCCTCTCCAACCCCACCAACCTGGCCGAGGCCAGCCCCGCCGATCTGCTCGCCTGGAGTGGCGGCAGGGCCCTGGTGGCCACCGGCAGCCCCTTCGCCCCGGTGCCCTGGGACGGCCAGGAGCGCGTGATCGGGCAGTGCAACAACTGCTTCCTCTACCCCGGCCTGGGCTTTGCCTGTGTGGCCGTGGGCGCGACCCGGGTGAGTGAGGCCATGATCGATGCGGCCCTGGAAGCCCTGGCGGCCACCATTCCCGCCGCCCGGGATCCGCTGGAGCCGCTGATGCCACCCCTCACCCGGGTGCAGGCCGTGTCCCGAGCGGTGGCGGAGGCGGTGGCCCTGATGGCCGTGCAGCAGGGGCTGGCGGAGCGGGCCAGCACGCCGGCCGAGGCGCTCCAGTGTCTCGATGCAGCCCGGTGGGAGCCCCGTTACACCGCCAGCTCGGCCGTGGGGTAGGCCCGTGGCGGCACCAGCCGCTGGGACCGGGCGGGGGCGGTCAGCTGGATCGGCACCAGGCTGCGCCGGAACCAGTCGTCGGGGGGAATAGGGCTGAGCAGACGGCCCAGCACCGCCAGCAGGGCCAGTGGCTCAAACGGCGCCCGCCGGTGGGGCCAGAGGCCGCTCTGGCGGTAGAGCCGCTGCTGCAGGGTCCGCTGCTGGTGGGGACTGAGGCCCGCCCAGAGGGCGCCGAGCCGGCCGCCCCGCCGCGCCACCAGCTGCAGGGGCCAGCACTCCTGGCCCCAGGTGAGCTGCAGCAGCGCGGCAGGGCCAGCCAGGGGGAGCGCCACCTGGCCAGCCTGGCGAGAGCCAGGGGCCAGGGCGAGCTCCACCCCCTCCTCGCTGATCGCCCGCAACAGCACCGGCCGGCCGTCCAGCCGCGCCGGTTCGCGCACGGCGAACCAGGGCAGGGCGGAACGACGCGGGCGATCCCAGCAGCAGCGCAGGGCCAGCAGCAAGAGCAGAGCATTGATCAGGCTCCAGCTCACCCCCAGACCCAGGCTGGCGGGGGTGGTCGGCGCCAGCGCCGGCCGACTCGGATCCTGCGCCCAGCCGAAGAGGTTGAGCAAGGCCAGCAGCTGCACCAGCAGCAGCGCCAGCAGCGGCAGCCAGAGGCGGGGGTCGGCGGCCTGCCTGCCGCCCGGGGCCAGGGCCTTGGGCGTCACCTGGAAGCGCAACGGGCGCCGCAGGGCCCAGCGGCAGATCGTGGCCACCAGAGGGATCAGCACGATCCAGCGGTAGAGCTCAGGCAGCAGGCCGGTGCGGGCCTGGTCGCTGAACCAGCGGGCCAGCAGCAGCTGGGCGCCAAAGAAGGGCAGGGCATAGCGCAGCAGTCCTGCGCCGGTGATCTGCAGGGGCAGCACGCCCAGCACGCCGATCATCAGCGGCATCAGAGCCAGCAGCAGCTGCGGCAAGGCGTTGAACCAGTGCAGGATGCCCTCCAGGAAGGCAAGCCGCTGCAGGGGGTTGAGCCCTTCGATGCGAAGCGGGCTGGCCCCGGTGCGCAGGGTCTGCAGGGTGCCGCTGGCCCAGCGACAGCGTTGGCGCACCAGGGCCGATGCCGTGAGTGGGGCCAGCCCGGCGCTCAGCTTTTCGGGCAGGTACACGCACTCTCCACCTGCCGCCGTGAGCCGGATTCCGGTGGCCAGGTCCTCCGAGGAGGTGCCGGTGTCGAAGCCCCCCACCGCCAGCAGGGCCGAACGGCGCACCAGGAACGACGTGCCGGCGCACACCACCGCGCCGACGCCCTGGCGCACCGGTTCGATCCAGCGGTAGAAGCTCTCCTCGTCGGGCATCAGCCAGCGCTCCAGCCGCAGGTTGCGGATCACCGGATCGGCGCTCATGTAGGTCTGGGGTGACTGCACCAGCGCCACCCGGGGCTCATCGAACAGCCCCACGCTGCGCAGCAGGAATGTGTTGAGCGGCACCACGTCGGCATCGAACACGGCGATCAGCTCACCCTGCAGCAGGGGCAGCACATGGTTGAGGTTGCCGGCCTTGGCATGCTCGCGGCCGGCGCGGGAGCTGTAGCGGCAGCCCAGGCGCCGGCAGAGCTCCTGCAGCTCAGGACGAGCGGCGTCATCCAGAAGCCACACCTCGGCCCGGGGGTAGGTGAGCGCCAGACAGCCCCGCAGGCAGCGCTCCACCAGCTCCAGCGGTTCGCCGAAGGTGGGAATCAGCACATCCACCCAGGGCAGGGGCACCGAGACAGAACCCGCCGGTTCCAACCGCCGCTGCACCCGGGCGGCCGCCCGTTCCGCCCGAGGGGCGATGCGCGGATCAGGGGCGAGGCTGAAGGCGAGCTGCAGGAAGCTGTGGGCCAGCAACCAGGTTTCGGCGAGCAGCACCAGCACACTCATTGAGGTGCTGAGCCAGTCGTCCAGCACCAGGGTGCTGGTGAGGCGCCACCACCAGTAACGGCCGGCCAGCAGAGCCAGCAGGGCCACGGCCCAGGGAAGGCGCATCAGAACACGTCAGGGCTGGGGCGCCGGAGCTGGCGCCGGCGGTGGGCACACCTTGTTGGTGAAGTCGCAGGCGTAGACAACCGACTTCTGCCAGCTGAGCGGAATCTCCAGCAGATCCCGCGGGCCGCTGATGCCCTGGGCCACGAAGATCAGTGCCGCGATCACATTGGCCGTGATGTGCAGCCGCCGCCAGCGCAGCTGGCGCAGGATCTCCGGCCGGGCCGCCACCGAGAACAGCATCAGACCGGTGAGCCCCATGCCACCCCAGAAATGGGATTGCCAGAAGGCCGGATCGAGGGGGTTGTCACTGAGGCGCCACACCTCGGGCTGCAGTCCCAGACCAATCACACCAGCCCAGCAGAGCAAAGCGAAGCTGGCCCGGTAGATCGCCTCCTTGGCACGCCAGAGCGCCACCAGCGCCGCCACGGTGCCAGCCAGCACGAGCAGCAACAGGCCGCTGCGGCCAGGGGTGAGCGCCGAAGGCTCCTTGGTGCTGATCACCACCACCATCGCCAGCAGTTCGATGCCCACCACGGCCGCCGCCAACCAGCGGCCGAAGTCCACATGCTCGCCGCCCACGCTGGGCGGCAGCTTCAGCTTCTGCACGCGACGCTGGCGGGTCTGCTGGGCCAGGCGCAGCACAAGACCAAGCAGGGGGTACACGAGCACCACCGCCAGGGCGGGATGCAACACCCAGAGCCAGTCCGTGGTTGTCATGGGCGTAAGGGCGCGGGGCCGGCTCTGCTTGTGAACTACAAGTTAGGAACGAGATCGGATTGGCCACGATCGTCACCGCCTGCTGACGCAGGCTCGATGCTGGACCCCATGGACATGGATCAACACCTGCTCAGCGTCCACACCAGCGTGGCCACCATGGAAGACGCCAGACGGCTGGCCCGCCGGGTGGTGAGCGCGGGTCTGGCGGCCTGCGCCCAGTTGCAGACGATCGAAAGCCTCTACATCTGGAAGGGGGAGCTGATGGAGGAGCCGGAGATCGGCATCAGCTTCAAGACCACGCAGCATCGGCGGCGGGCCCTCATGCAGGTGATCCGGGAGGGGCACCCCTACGAGGTGCCGGAAATCTCCACCACCCTGCTGCAGGATATCGAGCCCGCCTATCGGCGCTGGCTGATTGAGCAAGTCAAGCGACCGGCGGGGCCGGAGCCGGTGCAAGGGCAGCAGCCTGAGGACTGGCTTGAGGATCCGGGCCCATCCAATCCCGTCGGCGAAAGGTAGTCATGACTACAGGCGCGCAAACCGCAGCCTGAACTCCCTCGCAGATCAACTCATGACAACTCTTCTCCAGTCCCTCGCCCTGGCGGTGGTCTTGGCCGGCTCCTTCGGCGGCCTGGCCCAGGCTGAGCAGCGCGGTGGCCCCCATTCCGGTGGCTACCGCCCGCTCTCGCCAGCGGAGCACGCGCAGATGAAGGATGACTGCACTGCCCCCAGCGCCCCCTGCGGCTGGTGATCCCAGCCTCAGGCCAGCACGGCTGAGCTGAACCGGCATTGCACTCCGCGTCAGCCCGGCCTTCACTGGATCCGGCCAGAAACCGCGGCTCCTGGCCGTTGCCATGCTGCTCTCGCTGCTGCTGATCGCCCTGCTCACCGGGGCTGGCTGGTGGCTGGCCGAGGCCACCGCGATCGGCCGCCAGCTGGGCACCACCCTGTTGGTGCTGTTTCTGGGCCTGCTCACCACCAACCTCTTCGGCTGGAAGGCCGATGCGGCAGCCGAAGCCGTGGTGACCGGGCCGCTCACCTCTCTCGCCATCGCCCTGTTGCTGCTGGCGGTGGATCTGCGCCGGGTGTGGCCCGGGGCGCAGCGGCTGCTGCAGCCCTTCGCCGCATCGGTTATCGCTGCGGTGCTGGGCACCGGCCTGGGGGCATGGCTGCTGGGCTGGCGGCTCGGTGCCGATCTGCCGGCCCTCAGCGGCCTGTTCACGGCCACCTTCAGCGGCGGCAGCCTCAACTTCGTTTCCGTCGCCCGTACCCTGCAGCCCCCTGAGGGCCTGGTGCTGGTGGCCACCGCCGCCGACCACGTGGTGTTCAGCCTCTGGTTTCTGATCAGCCTGGTCCTGGGACGCCGCCACAGACCCAAGCCAGCAGAATCCCTCAGCGCCACAGCCGATCCCGAGCCAGCGGCCTGCCCTGAACAGATCGCCAGCTCCGCAACCTGGGACCCCGCCAGTGGCCGCCCCCGAGACCTGCTCTGCCGCGCCGGAGGTGTTGCCCTGCTCTGGGGGGTGGTGATCGTGGTGATCAGCGATGCGGCCACGGGCGCGCTGCAGAACTGGTGGCCCGGCGCCCCCGGCATCCTGGTGCTCACCACCATCGCCCTGGTGGCGGCCCAGCTGCCGGCCCTGTCCCGTGTGCGGCTCAGCTATCCTCTCGGGTTGCTCTTGATCCAACCCTTCTTCACCGTGATCGGTCTCAATTCACCGGTGCAGGGCCTGCTGGGGGAAGGCCGCTGGGTGTTCGCCCTGGCCAGCCTGATCGTGGCGGTGCAGGCGGTGGTTGTGCTGCTGCTGGGCCACTGGCGGCGCAGGGGCCTGGCCGACAGCCTCGTGGGCTGCCAGGCCGCCGTGGGTGGACCCAGCACCGCCCTGGCGCTCGCCGGCGCCCTCCACCGCCCCGATCTGGCTCTGCCGAGCGTGGCCATTGGCCTGCTGGGGTATGTGGTGGGCACCTACCTGGGGCTGGTGGTGGCCGGCGTGCTGGCGGGCTAGGTGTTCGGCTGCTGCCGGCTCAGCCCCTGCCGTCGCTGCCACCAGGCCGTGCCCAGCAGGATCAGGGCCATCGCCGCGTAGCCGGAGGCCCAGCGTGCCCCCACCCCCCAGCCAAGCTGCAGCACGGTGTCGGCCTGGTCGAAGCGCCAGGCGTGGATCAGCCCGAACCAGGACGCCAGCGTCGCCACAGCGGCGCAGAGAGCTGCCGCCAGAAAGCGCTGCTCGATCACATACACCAGCAACGCCGACAGCAACATCGCCGTGATGATCACGCCCTGCTCCAGGGCAAAGGCACCCGTGGCCCACACATCAGCCCGCTGCAGGGGTTCCAGCAAGGCCGGCGCGAAGGGCGCCGCCGCCGATCCCGCTCCGCCGGCCCGCAGGCCGGCCTTCAGCATCAGCGCCCCCCAGCCCGCCAGGCCTGGCAGCAGGCCCAGCACCACCGCCGGGGCATGGTGGCGCGGTGTGGCCTCGAAGGCCTGGGCCGCCATCACCACGCCGAGGTAGAGCACGATCGCCATGCCCGCCTCGATCGGCACCGCCAGGGCGATCACCCCGAAGCCCCCCAGCAGGCAGATGGCCGCCATCAGCAGGCCATTCACCCAGGAGTAGCCGAGACGGGCGCCCATCGCCTTCCAGCCCGGATGGCCGATGTAGAGGGTGGTGGGGAAGCAGGACCCGAACAGGGCCGCCACCACCGTGCCGATGCCGTTGATCAGCAGCGACTCGCGCACGGGATAGCGATCACCGGCGGCCTCAGCGCTCTCGAGGTTCTGCAGGGAACCGATCACGTTGAACAGCCCCATCGGCACGATCACCCCCAGCCAGGGCAGCAGCTCACCGCGGGCTTGCCACAGGCCCCCCAACTGCAGGGCAGGCAGCCGCAGCCCCAGCTGGGCCGTGGCCTGGCTCCAACTGAGCGGGTCAATGCGCAGCAGCCCACTGCTCCAGGCCAGGGCCATGCCGAGCAGCACGGCCACCAGCCCACCGGGCAGGGGCAGCCGCACCCGGCCGAAGTACACCACCAGGATCACCGCCAGCACCGCCAGGCCCACCAGCGGCTGGGCGTAGGTGCGCAGCAGGAACCCCAGGGCGATGTAACCGAGGGCGATGCCGGCCAGGGTGGAGAGCAGGGCCGCCCGCGGCAACCAGCGCCGCAGCAGGTGGGCCACAAACGAGCCCCCCGTTTCGATCAGCCCCGAACCGAGGCAGGCCATCATCCCCGCCTGCCAGGAGAGGCTCACCGCCTCGGCCTCGGCCAGGCCAGCCGCCAGGCCGGCCAGTTTCACCGGCAGCATCACCAGGAACACGTAGGCGAACAGGCTCACCGTATTGATGCCGTAGGGCAGGGCGGTGCGATCGCCCCGGCCATCCCGTTGGTCGAGGCGGTAGGCCTGGCGGGCATAGGCCAGGTTGCCGAGCACCAGGCTGAGGCCGGTGGCAGGCAGCACCGTGCCGAACAGCAGGGCATCGGGATAGCCCAGCAACCCCCGGCACAGGGAGAGGATCAGCAGGATCTGGATCAGGTTGTCGAGCGCCAGGCCCAACAGACCGTCGAGATCGCCCCTCACCCACCAGCGCGGCTTGATCGGGGCCATGGCAACCGGGACGGCAGGGCCCCCAGAATGCCGACCGGTTCGGAGGCGCGGTGATGCCGATCATCGACGTGCGCCAGTTGAGGAAGCACTACCGGGTGGCCGAGAAGCGCCCGGGCCTGCGGGGCACCCTCGAGCACCTGGTGCGAAGGCGCCACAGGGAGGTACCTGCCGTGCAGGGGGTGAGCTTCCAGATCGAGCCCGGCGAGATGGTGGGCTTCCTGGGCCCGAACGGCGCCGGCAAGACCACCACCCTCAAGATGCTCACCGGCCTGATCCACCCCAGCGGCGGTTCCGTGCAGGTGGCGGGCTGTGTGCCGTTCCAGCGCCAGGAGCGGTTCCTGCAGCAGATCACCCTGGTGATGGGCAACCGCCAGCAGCTGATCTGGGATCTGCCTGCCCTGGACAGCTTCCGCGTCAATGCCGCCGTCTACGGCATCGATGACAGCACCGCCGAGCGCCGCGTCGCTGAGCTGGCCGAGATGCTGGAGCTGGGCAGCGAACTGCGCCGCCCGGTGCGCAAGCTCTCCCTGGGGCAGCGCATGAAGGCCGAGCTGCTGGCCGCGCTGCTGCACCGGCCGGCCGTGCTCTTCCTCGATGAGCCCACTCTGGGCCTCGATGTGAACGCCCAGGCCCGGGTGCGGGAGTTCCTCGCCGACTACAACCGCCGCACCGGTGCCACGGTGCTGCTCACCAGCCACGACATGGGTGACATCACGGCGCTGTGTCCGCGGGTGCTGCTGATTCACCAGGGCCGGCTGTTCCACGACGGCTCATTGGAGCGGCTCACCCAGGACCTTGCCCCCCACCGCCAGGTGCGCCTGGAGCTGCAGCAGCTGCAGCCGGCCGGCTGCTTCGAGGCCTACGGCCTCGTGGACGAGCACCAGGGCCACCACGTGCGGCTACGCATTCCGCGCCAGCAGCTCACCGAACAGGTGGCCGCCCTGCTCAGCCGCTTCGCGGTGAGCGATCTGGAGGTGGGCGACCCGCCGATCGACGAGCTGATCGGCGGGCTGTTCCGCCGCGAGGCCGGCCGATGAGCGGCCCATGGCGCCCGCGGCAGGCCTGGCGCATTGCCTGGACCCTGCTGGTGACCCAGTACGCCTACATGCTCGAGTACCGGGCCGAAATCGCCCTCTGGGCCCTCTCGGGCGTGTTGCCGCTGATCATGCTGGGGGTGTGGAGCGGCGCGGAGGCCAGTGGCGCCTCGGGGCTGGATCCCATCCAGCTGCGCCGCTATTTCCTGGCCGCCTTTCTGGTGCGCCAGTTCAGCGTGGTGTGGCTGATCCACGTGTTCGAGGAAGACACCCTGCAGGGCAAGCTGTCGCCCCTGCTGCTGCAACCCCTGCTGCCGTTGTGGCGCTATCTGGCCGCCCACGTGGCCGAGCAGGGCACCCGGGTGCCATTCGTGGCCCTGATGCTGCTGCCCCTGGCCCTGCTGCTGCCAGGCGGGCTGTGGCTGCCTCCGGCGCCGCAGTTGCTGCTCGGCCTGCTGGCGATCGGGGCCGCCTTCCTGCTGCGCTTCCTGCTGCAGACCGTGGTGGCGATGGCCTGCTTCTGGACCGAGCGCGCCGCCGCCCTGGATCGGCTGCTGCTGATTCCCTACCTGTTCCTCTCCGGCCTGGTGGCCCCCCTCGACAGCTTCCCTCCGGGCCTGCGACGGCTGGCCCTCGCCACCCCGTTCCCCTGGATGGTCGACTTCCCGGCCCGACTGCTGGCGGGGTTGCCGGTGTCGGCGCCGCTGGGCTTCGCCACCATTGCCGCCTGGTGCGCCCTGTTGCTGCCGATCGCCGCCTTCCTCTGGCACCGGGGATTGAGGCGTTACTCCTCCATGGGGGCCTGATGACGACACCCCTGCTCCCCTCCAGGCTCGGGCGCTACTGGCGCAGCCTGGGCCGCTTCTGGGCCACGGCCCTGAGCGCCGAGCTCGAATACCCGGCCAACTTCTGGATCGAGGCCCTCTCGGTGCTCGGCAACCTGGCCGGCAGTGTGTTCGTGCTGGGGCTGCTGTTCGGAGGGCCGCAGCGGCAGAGCACCGCCAACCTGGGCGGCTGGAGCTGGGATGAGGCCCTGGTGGTGCTGGGCCTCTACACCGTGCTGGATGGCTTCACCACCAGCCTGCTGCAGCCCAACCTGAGCCGCATCGTGGGGCATGTGCAGAACGGCAGCCTCGACTTCGTGCTGTTGAAGCCCCTGGACAGCCAGTTCTGGCTCTCCACCCGCATGATCTCGCCCTGGGGGCTACCGGGGATCCTGGCCGGCTTCGCTCTGTGCGGCTGGGCAGCCGCCCGGGCCGGGGCCAGTTGGACTCCCCTGGGGCTGGCCCTCAGTGCCGCCCTGCTGCTGGCCAGCGCCGTGATCCTCTACAGCCTCTGGTTCGTGCTGGCGGCCCTCAGCATCTGGTTCGTGAAGGTGTGGAACGCCACCGAGGTGCTGCGCTACACCCTGGTGGCCGGCCGCTATCCGGTGAGTGCCTACCCCCAGGCCCTGCGGCTGGTGTTCACCTTCGTGCTGCCCGTGGCCTTCCTCACCACGGTGCCGGCCGAGGCGGTGCTCGGGCGAGGAGAGCCCCTGTGGGTGGTGGGCGGCCTGGCCATGGCGACGGCCAGCTTCCTGGGCAGCCGCTGGTTCTGGCGCTACGCCCTGCGCCACTACACCAGCGCCTCCAGTTGATCCTGCTGATTCAGGCGCCAGCCCCGGCCACCACCCCAGCGCCCGCGGTCTGGGCCACCACGAGATCCTCGGGGCTGCCCCAGTCGCCTTCCACGACGTAGCCGGGCTGGTTGGCACAGAGGTGGCGCAGGATCCAGAACAGCGGTTCGGCCGAGGGCACCTCCAGAGCCTGGCGCATCTGCTCGAGGCTGCGGGGCTGGCCATCGGCCAGCAATTCATGCAGGCGGCCCTGCAGCTCCAGGATCGTGGCGGCGGCCAGCTTGCCGGCCTCGACGCCGGGCTGGTTGTAGGCGTTGATGTTCACCAGCTCGCCGTAGAGGCCCACGGCCCGCTCAAACAGGCCCACCAAGGCCCCAAGGCTGCGGGCATCGAAGCGTCGCAGGGTGATCGAGAGGCTCTGGCGGCCGCTCTCCATCAGGGCCGTGCGGGTGCCCTGCAGAAACCCCTCCAGCACATCCCCGGGCCACTCGCCGTTGAGGGCGGGAAGGTCAGCGGGGTCGTCGAGAGCCTCGATGAAGGTCACGAAGAAGTTGTCCACACCATCGCGCAGCTGCTGCACATAGGCGTGCTGATCGGTGGAGCCCTTGTTGCCGTACACGGCGATGCCCTGATTCACCACCTGGCCATCGCGGTCGAGGCGCTTGCCGAGGCTCTCCATCACCAGCTGCTGCAGGTAGCGGCTGAACACGGCCAGGCGGTCGCGGTAGGGCAGCAGCACCATGTCCCGCTGACCGCGGCCATGGCCGGCCACGTGCCAGGCGGCCGCCATCAGGGCCGCAGGGTTCGCCTCCAGCTCGGGGCAGCGGGTGGCCGCATCCATCTGGGCGGCGCCGTCGAGGAAGGCGCGCAGATCGGCACCCACCAGGGCGGCGGGCAGCAGCCCCACGGCGCTGGTGATGCTGGTGCGGCCCCCCACCCAATCGAACATGTCGAAGCGGGCCAGCCACTGCTCCTGAACGGCGAGGCTGTCGAGGCGGCTTCCCACCATCGTCACCGCCACCGCCTGCTGGGGCCAGTGGCCGCCGAGGCTGCCGAGCCGCTCGCGCACCTGCTCCATGGCGATGCGGGGCTCCGGTGTGCCGCCGGACTTGCTCACCACGATCACCAGCGACGTGCGCAACCGCTCCCCGAGGCGGGCCAGGGTGCGGCTGATGCCCTGGGGATCGACGTTGTCGATGAAGTGGAAGGGCAGGCCGCAGCCTTCCTGCTGCAGGGCCTCGATCACCAGCAGGGGGCCGAGGCCGGAGCCGCCGATGCCGATCCAGAGCACGTCGCTGAAGGGCATTCCCCCCGGGGCCTGCTGGGCACCGGAGAGCACTCCGGCCCCGAAGGCCTCGATCTGATCGATCTCGGCGGCAATGTGGTCTGCGGTGGCGGCGTCCGGTGCCAGCTCGGGGGCCCGCAGCCAGTAGTGGCCCACCATCCGCTTCTCGTCAGGATTGGCGATCGCCCCCGCCTCCAGGGCCGTCATCGCCGTGAAAGCCGAGGCGAAACCGGGAGCCAGGCGGCTGAAATCGGCCTGGTTGAGGGCCATCCGACTCACGTCGAGCCAGACCCCCAGCCCATCGTGATACCAGAGCAGGTCACAGAAACGGCTCCACTGGGTGGCGGGGCTGGAGCCATCGAAGTCGGCAGGCATGGAGTCGGCTGGGGTTGCGCCCAGGGGGGCGCCGGGTCTGACGCCCAGAAACTAGGTCTGATCCCGGCGAGTCCCTGTATCAAGTGCCGGCCACAGCACCGTTCTGCACAGAGACCAAAGGCTGGACAGGCTTCTTAAGATGGACTTCGGGTTTGTTGGTGTGCCTGTGCGCTTCTGTGTCTCGAGCCGAATGCGTCCTGCTGAGCAGGCTTCAGCGGCCCAGAGCACTGACCGGGCCGTGATGACGGCCAGGCCACACCAGACCTCCGCCCGGCTGTGACCGGTCTGGCCCTGCCGGCAAAGAGGCCCCTTGGGGGAGGGAGGCGGCTGAGGCGGCCGTTCGGAGTGCTGGTTGCCCTCAGCATGGCCCTGCTGAGTCCTGCCGGCCGCTGGCAGCCCAAGTCCCCGCTGCTGATCGATCCGGGGCTGAGCGGCAGTATCAACACACCCGATGGCGGCGCCCAGGCCGATCCGCTGCAGTTTTCCGCCAGTGAGCTGCAGGAACTGCAGCGGCGTTTCGGCGTGCATGGCCCCCAGCCCCGCCTGGCTCAGCTGTTCACTGAGGGCATCGACCAGTTCGAGCCCCTGCGCAGCCATGCCCTGGGGAGGCTGGAGGAACTGCGGCCTGTGATTCTGAGCGAATCGGCGCGTCACCACATCAATCCGATGTTGGTGACGGCCGTCTTGTTCGATGAAATGCGCCATGCCAAGCCAGGCGAAGACATTCCTCTGGCGGCCCATTCAGGCCTGTTCAGCACCCATGGGCCGGCCCAGCTGGGCCTGGGCGAGATGGTGCACCAGGGGCTCCTGGAGGCCGACGCCTCCCCCGAGCAACTGATTGAGGCGCGTCGCCAGTTGCTCGATCCGGAGCAGAACGTGCGCCTGCTGGTGGGCAAGTTCTCGCGACTCAGCCGCGATCTCGACTTCCCCTCCGGACGCGTGCTCCAGGCCAGTAGCAGTCCTCGGGAGGCCAAGGCCCTGGCCACCCTCGCCTACCTGCACAACGGCAAGCTCGACTATCACCGCCGCATCCTGCGCTCGATGCAGGATCCGGAACTGCATGCGCTGCTCTACGGCCAGCGCCGGCCAGCTCTGTCGCCCCTGATCTGAGTTCAGCTGCGGGACAGTTCAGCTGCGGGCGGTCGTCATAGCAGGGCGGTCGCAGAAGGCCTGCAGGGCAGAGAGCCTTGTCTTCAGGGCCTGCCAGTCGAAGCTGCGGGGATCCATGCGCTCACCACCCAGGTCCACCGCCTGATGGGTGGTGATCTGGTCGGGGGGAATGGGAAAGCGCTCCATCCAGTCGGCCAGCAGCACCGCCAGGGCGTCGTACTGGGCTGGCGTGTAGCCACTGTGGCTGGGTCCGGTGTCCTCGCCATCGAGGGGCGTTTCCAGGCTCACATGCAAGGCGAAGTTGTTCACTGAGCCGCTGAAGTCCGGATTGGTCACCACCCATTGCCCCCGGAAGGCGGAGTTCCCCGCCCCGAAGGCCCGGGAGCTGGGGTCGAGCAGCAGCACCGTCTTGCCATCCAGACCGATCACCGCGTGGTAGCTCACCTGGTCTTCGTCGCGGGGATGGGGGGTGAGGAAGGTGTTGATCGCTGAGCCGATGCCGAAGACCGTTTCATGCAGGATCACCACCCGCGGCGTGGGGTCGAGGGGATTGCCGAAGGCATCGCGGTTGAAGCGGGCGCCGTAGTTGCTGGGGTCGATCCTGAGCCGCAGGGGCGCGGTGCGCAGGCGATCGAGCTGGGCCCTCAGGCGCGGTGAATCCGCTGAACCCGAGCCAGCGCAGGTGCCGTCGGCCAGGGGCGACCTCCAGTCACTGGGGGCGGGGGGGGAGGGGGCGTTGCGCCGCCCGGGCCGGGGGGCCATGGGGGGCGTGCGCACCTCCTCCAGCAGTTCCATCAAGGTGGCCTGGCTGGGGTCTCCCGCCGAGGCGCCCCCCAGCGTGGCGGCGAGCCAGCCGATGCCGGCGAGGAGGAGCACACCCGAGGCCGCGATACCGGCCAGCAGGTAGGGACGCTGGCGCAGGTTCACGGCAGCTCCAGGGACAGCCAGCGGCGGCGGCGATCCAGGGTGGCCTGATCAGCCTCGGCGTCTGACTTCAGTTCCCAGCCTTCGGTGGCGGGCGGGGCCGGGCTGATATGGGTGGCTCTCACCTGGCCATCCCGGGCGTAGAGCAGCGGGATCCCCGCTTCCGCGGCGCCGAGAGCTGCTGCAGGCTCCAGGAATGGGGCCACGTCGTCCGGTTGATGCAGGCGCCAGCCCTTCAGGGCCAGCAATTCATCGCCCACCATCAGTCCAGCCTGTTGCGCAGGAGAGTCCCGCAAAACCCGCTGCAGCGTCAAGCCCCCTGTGCCACTCTGCAGCTGCCACCCCACCCAGGCACCGCTGTGGCTGCGGGGCTGGAGGCTCAGCCCCACATCGGCCAGATAGGCGGCCAGGGGGGGGTCTTCCAGGCCCTCCAGCCAGGCCGGCAACAGGGTCTGGAGGTCTGGAGCCTCGGCCGCGAAGGCCTCCAGCAGATCGGCTTCCCGGTAACCGCGACCCACGCTGCCGAGCTTGCGCCAGAGCTGACGCAGCACCACCGGCAGACCACCGCCCAGGCGGCGCAGGTGCAGATCGAGCACAAGGGCCACCACTGCCCCCTTGAGGTAGTAGCTGATCTGGTTGTTGGGGGCGTCGGCATCGGCGCGGTAGAGCTTCACCCAGGCCTCCTCGCCGCTCTGACGCAAGCTCTGCACGCCCCGGCCGGGGGTCATCAGATAGCGGCTCAGATCGGTGCCGAGGTCGTCGAGCACCTCAGCGGCGCTGCAGAGCCCGGCGCTGTGGGGCAGGAGCTGATCCACGTAGCTGGTGATGCCCTCGGCGAACCAGAGCGTGGGAATCACCACCGCCTGGCCGTAGTCGTAAGGGGTGAGTTCGGCAGGCCGCAGCCGCCGCACGTTCCACTGGTGCAGGTATTCGTGGCCCACCAGCTGCAGCAGCTTGCGGCGGCCCTCCGGCCGGGCCAGGCGCCGGCGGCCGAACTGCAGCACGGTGCTGCTGTCGTGCTCAAGCCCGCCGTAGCCGTTGGCGTTCAGGTGGAGCACGAACAGGTAGGTCTCGGCGGCCGGCCGCTCCACCCCCATCAGGCGGCAGCAGGCCAGGCACACCTGCTCCACATCCGCCAGCCAGCGGGGGGCCGGTGATGGCAGATCCTCGCCGGCCAGGGTGCGGCCCCAGCTCACCCAGCGGTGGGGCACCCCGGCCACACTGAAGTGGTGGCATGGGTGGGGCCCCACCTCCACCGGCGTGTCCACCAACTGATCAAAGCTGCTCGCCTGCCAGCCCCCGGAGGGGCTCTGGGGCAGGGGCACGAAGGCCTGCCACTCCGGCGGCAGCCGCAACTCCAGAGTGTGGGCACTCCAGCGCTCCCCCTCCAGTTCGAGGGCCACGGCGGCCAGGGCCAGGAAGCCGTGGTCGCTGTCGAGGTGGCAGGTGCGCACCGTGAGCTCGGTGGCCAGGATCCGGTAGCGGATCTCCACGGGTTCCAGGCTGGGCAGCTCCACCTGCCAGCGGCTGGTGCCGATGCGGCTCAGGCGGCGGGTCTTGTCGCCCTGCAGCAACTGCAGGCCCTCCAGCTGGCGCACGTAGTCGCGGATCAGATAGGAGCCCGGCGTCCAGGCTGGCAGCGCGAAGCGCAGCTGAGGGCGCTGGGGCGTGTGATGCAGCCGCACCGCCACCAGGTGGCTGCTGGGCTGGCTGAGATCGAGCTGAAAGCGAGGGCAGGCTGGGGCAGGCGACAACACAGGCAACTTCAGGTGCTGACGCTCACCTGGGCCTCGGCAAAGTGGAGGGCAGCGTCCCTGAGGGCCATCCGGGCGGCGTAGGCCCGGGTGAGCCGACCCAACAGCCCCTGCAGGGAGCGGCTGCGGCTGAGGCGCTGCAGATCACCCACCAGGCCCAGGCTGCCGTCGGGCTGGCGGCTCCAGCCCAGGGTTCCACCACCCCTGAGGTGAACCCGCAGCACCACGGCCTGGCGTTCCTCGGCGAAGCCCTGCAGCACACCACCCCACAGGGGCACCAGACCGGCAGCCTCAAGGGTCGCGGCCAGCGTTTCAGGGTCGCGGAACAGGGTTGGCAGGATGGAGAGATGGGACATGAACCCGATGCCCGCTTTGCACGACACTAGCGATGACGGGCCGAGCATCCAGTGGCCATTGCCACCGCACGATCCGCAGGCAGCCCCCACCGGGCAGGCCCTGAGGCTGGGGGTGATGGCCTCAGGCAACGGCAGCAACTTCGAAGCCCTGGTGACGGCCTGCCGTGATGGCCGGTTGCTTGGGGAGGTGAGCCTGCTGGTGGTGAACAACCCCCAGTGCGGCGCCCTGCAGCGGGCCGAGCGTCTGGGCGTGCCTTGCCAGCTGCTCGACCACCGTGTTCACAACAGCCGTGAAGCCCTGGATGCGGCCCTGATCACCGCCTTCCGCCAGGCCCGGGCCGATCTGGTGGTGATGGCGGGCTGGATGCGGATCGTCACCCCCACCCTGATCGCCGCCTTCCCGGACCGCCTGGTGAACATCCATCCCTCCCTCCTGCCCAGCTTTCGGGGCATCGACGCCGTGGGCCAGGCCCTCGCCGCCGGCGTGACCCTCAGCGGCTGCTCGGTGCACCTGGTGAGCGAGGAGGTGGATGCGGGCCGGATCCTGGTCCAGGCCGCGGTGCCTGTGCTGGCCGACGACAGCCGTGAACGGCTCGCCGCCCGGATCCAACGGCAGGAGCACTGCATCCTGCCGCTGGGGGTGCAACTGGCCGCCCGTGCTCTGGCCCTTGAAGAGGGCAGCCGCCGGTGAACCCTCCGAGGCGATGCTGCCGATCAGGACGGCCTTGGTGCACCGATTGGTCGGGAACACCTGATCCGGCAGCATCTCGACGAGGGCAGGAGCCTCGTTCAACTGGCCGCGGATCACGGCATCAGTGAACGCCCCGCCCGCAAGTGGCCGGCACGATTCCGTCCAGGCGGTTTGGCGGCACCGGCGGATCGACGGGGAGTGCGCCGCAGCAGCGGGCCGTGGAGCTCAGGCACCAGCGCTGCATCCTCTGGCAGATCGGCCGACCGCGGCTGAACTGGCTGCGGAACCTCGAGCCCAGAGCGCCGGTGCAGCTCCACCAGTCGGAGCAACCGGGGGACATGATCCATGCCGACATCAAGCGGCTCGCTCGGTTCGAGCGGGTCGGCCACCGGATCACCGGCGACCATCGCAAGGGAAGTTCCCCGAGCGCGGGCTACGAGAAGGTCCACGTGGCGGTGGATGACGCCACCCGCCTGTCGTAGGTCGATGGCTCGCCCAACGAGAAGGGACCGACCACGGTGGGCATCCTGAGCCGGGCGGTGGCCCGGTTCAACAGCCAGGGGATCGAGTGCCGGCGGGTGCTCAGCGACAACCAGCCTGCCTCCAAGTCGCACGGCTGGCGAAAAGCCGCTCAGGTGTTGGGGTTGATGAAGACGATCAGGCCCTACACCCCGGGAACCAACGGCACGGCCGAGCAGTTCATCTAGGCAAGGCCGGACGCGAAGGAGGCAATCCCGTTGCGATCAACCGTGAGCATGCCGCTCAGATAGGGGAAGCGCCCGCCATCGATCCCTTCCAGAGCCTCGAACCCCTGCACGTTGAGGGAGGCGAGTGAGGTGCTGACCTGGGTGGGAGTGATGGTGTACACCCCTTGCGGCAAAACAAGTGTGTCCTGACCAAGGCCACCGTCGATGATTCCATCGTATTCAGGTGGAAACTCAGGTGGAAAATGTGGCCGTGGCGCCGCGAAGCCGGAAAAGCGATCATTCCCTTCGCCGAGACGTAACCAGGATGAATCATCATAGCTAGACATCTGAATACCGCCTTCTACGTCTACCGTATCGTCTCCAGGCCCCATGTCGATGCAGCCTGGATCCATCACCAGACCCCCTTGCACCCGCAGGGAATCGTTGCCTTCGCCCATATCGAGTTTCGACCATCCCCAGACCTGCATGCCATCTGTACTTTCAACCTGGTCATGACCAGCACCCATCAGAACGTCTGTTGCATCAGAAATCCGAAGAGACTGTCCGTTGATACCATCGTTACCACCTCCCATGCTGACGCAGGGACTGTCTCTACCATTGACAAAACCAATGCGCCCTTTTGGGAACCGAATCACGTCAGCGCCAGGCCCCATGGACAGACTTCCTCTCTGGTAGTCAAAGCCATTGACAACCAGTCCCTGCTTCCCAGTGATCACATCGCGTCCAGCTCCCATGCGGATCGGGCCTCTGACCTCCATGCCATAGCGGCTGACGATCTTGTCGTTGCCTCCCAGCAGGCTCACCGATCCCTCGCGGTGGATGAAGAATTTTGGCTGGGCAAACGACCGTTTGGATGCCCGAACACGGTCACTCGCCGAAGTGCCAACGATCCTCCCCTTGAGCTTGCGACTGAGAATGAACTGCTTGCCCATGATGTCCTCCCCGCAAGCGGCCTGGAAGATCGGCTTCTGCCTACAACTCAAAATTAACTGCGGCCTGGGTGAAGCACCCTGCAAACGATGAAAGTTCATCGCCCCATGGCGTTCAGCACAGGGATCAACCAGGCCGGCCAGGCACAGCAGTCAGCTACTTAAACCACCCGTTCACAGCCGCTGCTCGGTTGCCTGACCAGGGGGCTGCAATCCAATCAGTGATCTCAGCAACACGTGCCTCAGGCAACGGGGCGAACCGCCCAGCTAGGGGTAGAAGGGCAGCAAGGGCAGCCCCGTGGTGGCCTCCAGCCCAGCCATCAGATTGAGGCACTGCACCCCTTGGCCCGCCTGGCCCTTCACCAGGTTGTCGATCGCCCCCATCACGATCAGCTGGCCGGTGCGCGGGTCGGCCTGCACCGAGAGCAGGGCGCGGTTGGTCTGACGCACCCACTTGGTGGAGGGGTAGGTACCCACCGGCAGCACCTGCACGCAGGGGCTGTCCGGGTAGGCGGAGCTCAGCACCGTGCGGCAGTCCTCGGCGGTGAGGCCGGGGTCGCGCAGGCGGGCGTAGAGGGTGGCCAGCAGGCCCCGCACCATCGGCACCAGGTGGGGAGTGAACTGCAGCTGGATCGGTTGGCCGGCCACCTGGGTGGCGATCTGCTCGATCTCGCTGGTGTGGCGGTGGCCCACCACGCCGTAGGGGGCGATCGCCTCGGCGGCCTCAGCCAGCAGCAGGTGTTCCTTGGCGGCGCGACCGCCGCCGCTGGTGCCGGTCTTGGCGTCGATCACGATGCCGCTAGTGTCGATCAGGCCCTGCTTGAGCAGGGGCAGCAGACCCAGCAGGGAGGCGGTGGGGAAACAGCCGGGGGCGGCCACCAGGCGCGCTGTGGCCAGGCGGCGGCCCTCCCACTCGGGCAGGCCGTAGACCGCTTCGGCGCAGAGGTCGGCGTCTGTGCGGGGCACCGCCTCGGCCTCGGCGCTGTACGCCGCCTGCCAGGCCTCCAGGGAGCGGTAGCGGTAGTCGGCGGAGAGATCCACCACCCGCACGCCGCGCTCCAGCAGCGGCGGCACCAGCTGGGCGGCGAGGCCGTTCGGCAGGCTCAGCACGGCGAAGTCGGCGGCGGCGGCGATCGCGTCGGGATCAGGGCTCTGCACCAGCGGATCGCCCGGCAGGGGCAGGAAGGGCGTGATCGCGCTCCAGCGTTTGCCGCTGCTGCGCTCGCCCCCCAGGAAGCTCACCTCAAAGCCGGGATGGCCCTGCAGCAGCCGCAGGGTCTGGAGGCCGCCATAGCCGCTGGCACCGATCACCGCGACGCGCGTGCTGGCCATGGCTGAGCCCCGATGGAGAGGTGGTGCGGGCTTTATAAAGGATGATTGCACCGGGCCCCTGGGTCCGACCGCCCCCGTTGACCGCCCTGAGCAACCCATCCGTCGCCAGCTCCGAGGCGGCCGTGACCGGTGCCATCCGCTTCGATGCCATCGCCGATGCCCTCGCCGCGATCCGCAACGGTGAATCGATCGTGGTGGTGGACGACGAAAACCGCGAAAACGAAGGCGACCTGATCTGCGCCGCCCAGTTCGCCACCCCCGAGCAGATCAACTTCATGGCCACCCAGGCGCGGGGCCTGATCTGCCTGGCCATGGAGGGTGAGCGCCTCGATGCCCTCGATCTGCCCCTGATGGTGGATCGCAACACCGACGAGAACCAGACGGCCTTCACCGTGAGCGTCGATGCCGGCCCGGAGAACGGGGTGAGCACCGGCATCTCCGCCGATGACCGGGCCCGCACCATCCAGGTGGCCATCCATCCCGCCAGCCGCCCCAGCGACCTGCGCCGGCCGGGCCACATCTTTCCGCTGCGGGCGCGCCAGGGGGGCGTGCTCAAGCGGGCGGGCCACACCGAAGCCGCCGTGGATCTGGCCCGGCTGGCCGGCCTTTACCCCGCCGGAGTGATCTGCGAAATCCAGAATGCCGATGGCTCGATGGCGCGGCTGCCCCAGCTGGCCGCCTACGCCCGCCGCCATGGTCTGCGCCTGATCAACATCGCCGATCTGATCGGCTACCGCCTCGACACGGAGCGCTTCGTGCGCCGCCAGGCCGAGGCGGCCCTGCCCAGCAGCTTCGGGGAGTTCCGGGCGATCGGTTACCGCAATGAGCTCGATGGCAGCGAGCATGTGGCCATCGTCAAGGGCCATCCCGACCAGGCCACCGCCCCCGTGCTGGTGCGCGTGCACAGCGAGTGCCTCACCGGCGATGCCTTCGGCTCCCTGCGCTGTGACTGCCGGCCTCAGCTGGAGGCGGCCCTGCGGATGCTGGAAGAGGCCGGCGAAGGGGTGGTGGTGTACCTGCGCCAGGAGGGCCGCGGCATCGGCCTGATCAACAAGCTCAAGGCCTACTCGCTTCAGGACACGGGCCTCGACACGGTGGAGGCCAACGAGCGGCTGGGCTTCCCCGCCGACCTGCGCAACTACGGCGTCGGCGCCCAGATCCTCAGCGACCTGGGCGTGCAGCGGCTGCGCCTGATCACCAACAACCCCCGCAAGATTGCCGGCCTCGGCGGCTATGGGCTGGAGGTGGTGGACCGCGTGCCCCTGGTGATGGATCCCGGCACCCACAACGCGGCCTACCTGGCCGTGAAGCGCTCCAAGCTCGGCCACCTGATGGGAGACGGGCCGAGCTGCCCCCTGGGGCTCACCGCCGTGCTGGCCTGGAGTGGCGTCGCCGACGAGTCAGGCGGACTACCGGACGCCGCCCGG
This sequence comes from Paraciimarium castrense LEGE 11436, assembly GCF_056633055.1. Classification (NCBI taxonomy): domain Bacteria; kingdom Bacillati; phylum Cyanobacteriota; class Cyanophyceae; order Synechococcales; family Prochlorococcaceae; genus Paraciimarium; species Paraciimarium castrense. Next base: position 505,430 of record NZ_JBSJOW010000001.1, read on the forward strand.
TCGGAGCGGCTGGACCATCTGCAGGCCTGGGCCCTGGAGCAGGGGCTGCTGCTGGGGCGCGAGGAACACCCCCGCCTGCTGGCCCTGCTGAACCAGCCCGGCCTGGCTCTGCTGCTCAGTTCAGGGCGGGGGGCAGACGGCCTGCGGGAGCAGGGCATCAGCGACCTTCTACGCCGGCTGGCCGCCTGGCCCCACACCGAAAGCGTGGCGCTGCTGCTCACCCCCGATGCCCAGCGCACGGCCCATCCCAGCGCCCAGCTGCAATGCCAGCACCGCCCCCTGGCGGAGCTCCAGGGGGGCGGTGTGGCGGGGCTGCCGCTGCAGGCCGAGGCCTTTCTGGTCTGGCGCTGAGCCCGGCAGCGACCGCAGCGGATCGATCGCGCGGCAAGCTCAGTCCTGAATGGTCAGCTTGTTGATCTTGCTGCCGTTCTTGAGGGCCTGCACCACATCCATGTTGGTGGTGTGGCCGAACACGGTGTGCACGCCGTCGAGGTGGGGCTGGGCCTCATGGCAGATGTAGAACTGCGAGCCGCCGGTGTTCTTGCCGGCATGGGCCATGGCCAGGGTGCCAGACCTGTGCTTCTGGCCGTTGATCTCGCAGTCGATGTGGTAGCCGGGGCCGCCGGTGCCGGCCATGCCTGGGGCGCCGTCGCGGCTGTTGGGGCATCCGCCCTGGGCCATGAACCCCGGGATCACCCGGTGGAAGGCAAGGCCGTCGTAGAAGCCCTCCTTGGCCAGCTTGGTGAAGTTGGCAACGGTGTTCGGAGCGTCAGTGTCAAAGAGCTCCAGCTCGATGCTGCCGGCGTCCGTCTCCATCAGGGCTTTGGTCATGGGGGAATGGCAGAAAGCACGACTGTATGGGGCCGGCACGACAATGGGGCCGGTTTGCGCCGCCTGCCAGAGCGCGGCTCCCACCCGAAGCCCCCAATGCCCACACCCCCCATCACCACCACCCCCGCCCCTGCCGAGCAGGCCCCCACCAGTGCCGCGCCCGATCTGCGCCGAGCCCGCCTCGGCGTGCTCGGCGGCAGCGGCCTCTACGCCATGGACGGGCTGGAGGACATGCGCGAGATCAGCGTCGAAACGCCCTACGGCCCCACTTCCGACAGCCTGCGGCTGGGACGGATCAACGACCTGGAGGTGGTGTTTCTGGCCCGCCATGGCCGCCACCACAGCTTCACGCCGAGCGAGGTGCCCTACCGGGCCAACCTCTGGGCCCTGCGCTCGCTGGGCGTGCGCTGGATCCTGTCGGTGTCGGCGGTGGGATCCCTGCAGGAGCAGTTCCGGCCCCTCGACATGATGGTGCCCGATCAGTTCATCGATCGCACCCACCAGCGCCCCCTCACCTTCTTCGGCGAGGGGGTGGTGGCCCATGTGACCGCGGCCGATCCCTTCTGTGGCGCCCTCAGCCGCCTGCTGGCGGATGTGGGCGACAGCCTGATGCCGCCGGGTCGGCACATGCACCGTGGCGGCACCTACCTGTGCATGGAGGGGCCGGCCTTCTCCACCAGGGCCGAGTCCGAGCTCTACCGCAGCTGGGGCTGCGGCGTGATCGGCATGACCAACCACACCGAGGCCCGCCTGGCCCGCGAGGCCGAGATGGCCTACGCCACCCTGGCGATGGTGACCGACTACGACTGCTGGCACCAGGAGCACGCCTCGGTGACGGTGGAGCTGGTGATCGACAACCTGCGCTCCAATGCCTCCCTGGCCCAGCAGATCGTGCGGCTGGCGGCCGAGCGGGTGGGCGAGCTGCGGCCCAGCAGCAGCTTTCACCAGGCCCTGCGCCATGCCCTGATGACGCCGGCCGAGCAGGTTCCCGCCGAAACGCGCCGCCGCGTGGACCTGTTCACCAGCCCCTACTGGGGGCCGTTCAGCGGCTGATCGCCCCGGCCGCTGCAGGGCCTGCTCAGCCCAGCGTGGCGCCCAGGGCAGCGAGGGTGCGGCGCAGGCTGGGCCCATGGGCCGTCAGGGCCTCGCCAGCAGCGGCGGCCTCCAGCCCGGTGGCCTGCATCAGCAGGGCCAGTTTCACGGAACCGCCCGAGCGCTCCAGCAGTGCCACGCCAGCGCCCCGCTCCACCCCGGCCAGGTCGCGCAGGATGCGCAGGGCCCGGTCCTCCAGCTTGGCGTTGGTCACCGCCACATCCACCATGCGGTTGCCATACACCTTGCCCAGGCGCACCATCACGCCGGTGGAGAGGATGTTGAGCGCCATCTTGGTGGCCGTGCCCGCCTTGAGGCGGGTGGAGCCCGCCAGCAGCTCGGGGCCGGTGAGCAGGCGGATGTCGATGCTGCAGGGCATCGGCACCTGGTCGGCGGGCACGCAGGCCATGGCGATGGCCAGGGCGCCGATGGCCGAAGCGTGGGCCAGGCCGCCGAGCACATAGGGGGTGGTGCCCCCGGCCGCAATTCCCACCAGGCAGTCGCCCGGCCCGAAGTCCAGAGCCTGCAGATCGCTGCGGCCCGCGTCTTCCAGGTCTTCCAGCCCCTCGGAGCTGCGCAGCAGGGCCGGCGCCCCGCCCGCCAGCACCCCCTGCACCAGCTCCGGCGGGCTGCAGAAGGTGGGCGGGCACTCCGCCGCATCCAGCACCCCCAGCCGTCCAGAGGTACCGGCCCCGAGGTAGTAAAGACGCCCCCCGGCCCGCAAGCGGTCGGTGATCGCCTCGATAGCGATCGCGAGGGCTGGAGCGGCGGCGGCCACGGCCCGCTGGGGTTCGAGGTCGTTGAGGATGAACAGCTCCACCAGCTCGGCAGTGGCCAGCTCATCGAGCCTGGAACTGAGAGGGTTGGCCTGTTCGGTGAGCAAGTGGCCCCGATCGGGGCCGGCGGCCGTGGCCGGGCTCACAGCAGGCCCTCCAGCTGGCGACGAAAGGCCTCCAGCTCGGGATCGCCGCTGCTGATGGGCTCAGCCGGGGGCTGCTCCACTGCTGGATCCATGCCCGACCGGCCCGCACCTTGAGGGGCTTCCGAGGCGGCCACGGCGGCGGTCTGCTCCTGCCAGCTGGTCACGTCCATGTTCCGCTCCGGCGGCGCGATCAGCAGCCGGTCCTCGGGGCTCTGGGGCAGGAAGCCCACGGGCACGAAGCGGGCCTCGTAGCCCGCTTCCAGGCAGAACTGCTCCATCTCCGGTCGCTCCAGGGCCTCCACACAGGGCACGGGAAAGTCCTGGGCCTCCAGCAGGCCTCCATAGCGTTCAGCGTCATCGCGGGCCTCGAACATCAGCACCACGGTGCGGCCGTTGATCTCGAGGGAATGGATGCCCTCCTGATCGGTTCCGGGATCGAAGAGCAGCACGTGCACCGGCATGGGAGGAGGTGTGAGGAGGGGCGCAGATGATCCACTCTCTCACCGCCCGGCTTGCTCCTGGGCGGCCTCCTCGGCCGCATGGTCAGCGAGCTCCTGGAGGCGGCCATAGAGGGCGACTTCGGCGTCCTCCAGCTGGTCCGGCAGCACGATGCGCACCTCCACCAGCTGGTCGCCGCGCTGGTCGCCCCACTCCATGCCCCGGCCCCGCAGCCGCAGCAGCCGTCCACTGGAGGAGCAGGGCGGCACCGTGAGTTTCACCGGACCCCGCAGGGTGGGCACCACCACCACACAGCCCAGGGCCGCTTCGGCGGGAGTGAGATCGAGGCTGAACTGCACCCGCAGGCCATCGATGCGCAGCCCCTCCTCCGTGCGCACCCGCAGCTGCAGAAAGTGATCGCCGCCGCCGGGGACAACCCCCTCCAAGCGCAGCCTCCAGCCATCGCCCGCCATGGCCGGCGTCCACACTTCCACGGCGGTGCCGTCGGGGAGCTCCAGCTCCACCCGCTCCCCCTGCAGCGCCTGCTCAGGGGTGAGGACCACCGTGCTCTCGGCATCAGTGCTGGCCTGCACCGGCGGTGGCGGCGGCGGCGAGGCCGTCACGGAGCCCCCGGACCCTCCCTGGCCGCCGGCATGGCCCCTGCTGGCATCGGCGTGGGGGTCGACGTCGCTGCGCTCGTCTTCGAAACCGCTCTCATCGTGCTCCCAGCGGCTGTCTGGATCGTCCACCGGGGCGGAGCGGCTGCGCTGCCGCTGGCCGAAGAGCGCCTCGAGGTAGGTCTCGAAACTCGGAAAGCCGCTGGCAAAGGGGTCACTTGGCGCCACGGTCCCGGCCCCCTCGCCTCGCTCCCAGGCAGCCCGCCGCCGGGGATCGGAGAGCACCGCATAGGCCTCATTGACCAGCTTGAAGCGCTCCTCGGCCGTGGGGTCGTTGCCGTTGAGATCGGGGTGAAAACGCCTGGCCTGGGACCTAAAGGCCCGCTTCAGGCTGGGGAGATCGGCACCTGGATCAAGGCCGAGCACCGCCCAGTAGTCCGATGGGGCCGAGGAACGCACTGCCACAGGAGTCAGCCGTCTGCCCAGGGGTCATCATCCGGCACCCTGGCAGCAGGACGGGTCTGAGCGGAGCCGTCCTGCGAAAAGCCCCGGCCGGTGGGGTCGGCCGGCTCGGCGGGTCGCCGGCGGGTCCGGTTCAGCTCGAGGTCTCGGTCCCCGGCGCTGCCATCCCTGGCGTCATCCCAGCGGGTGGCGTTCCCGCGATCGTCATCCCTCTGGCCGTCCCAGGCCTCGGGGCTTCGGGCCGGAGTGGCCCTGCGCGGCGGGTCGTCCTGGTAACGATCACTGGAGCTGGCGTAGCCCCTCGACTCGTCAGCACGAACGCCATAACCCTGGTCTGAATAGGCGCTGTCGCTAGCGCCGCGATCGCCGTAGCTGCGGTCGCTGTAACCGGCGTCGCCGTAGCCGCGGTCGTTGTAGCCGCGATCACCGTAGCCGCGATCGCCGTAGCCGCGATCGATGTCACTGCGGCCCGGGGAGCCCAGGTTGTCGTAGCCGCCCCGGGAGCGGCCGGAGCCCATGGCCCAGGGGTCACTGCCAGGGCGGCTCCAGTCATCCCAGTCGTCGTCATCGCTGAACAGCTCATCCTTGAGCGAGCCCAGGGTGTTCTTGAGGCCCTGAAGCGGGCCCTGCTCACTGCGGCGCTCGCTCAGCAGGCGCCGGTTCAGGGCGTACACCGCCTCCTGCAGCTGACTCACCGACAGCTCCAGCTCACCGGCATCGCTGCTGCCGCTCTGCTCCAGGGCCATCAGGTCCTGCACGTCGCGCAGGGCCACCTCCACAGCCCGCTGCTGACGCTCGGCGCCGTAGGGGCCAAGTTCCAGGGAGGCATCGCGCAGCCGCCGTTCCGCCTGCGCGATCAGGGTGAGGGCCTTGTTGCGGCGGTCGAGCGTGGCCCGCTTGCGCCGGTCTTCAGCCGCCTTCTCCTCAGCCTCCTGCAGCAGCCGGGCGATCTCCTCCTCGCTGAGGTTGGAGCCTCCCTGGATGCTCACGCTCTGCTGGCGGCCCGTGGTGCGGTCGGTGGCAGACACCTGCAGCAGGCCGTTGGCGTCAATGTCGAACGACACCTGCACCTGGGGCACCCCCCGGGGAGCCGGCGGGATGCCGGAGAGGCGGAAGCGGCCGAGACTCTTGTTGTCGACGGCCATCTGACGCTCCCCCTGCAGCACGTGGATCTCCACGGAGTTCTGGTTGGCCTCCGAGGTGCTGAACAGGTCGCTCTTGCGCACCGGGATCGACGTGTTGCGGGGGATCAGCACCTTCATGGCGCCGCCGATCGTCTCCAGACCCAGACCGAGGGGCGTCACGTCATTGAGCATCAGGTCGCGCAGCTCACCGGTGAGGATGCCGGCCTGCACCGCAGCGCCGATCGCCACCACCTCATCGGGATTCACCGACTGACAGGGCTCCCGCGGCACCAGGGTGCGCACCATCTCCTGCACCATCGGCATGCGGGTGGAGCCCCCCACCAGCACCACGTCGTCGATCTCATCGGCCGCCAGGTTGGAATCGCGCAGGGCGCGCTGCACCGGGCGCAGCAGCCGATCCAGCAGATCCGGGCACAGGGCCTCGAAACGGCGGCGCTCCAGGCTGGTCTCGATGTGCAACGGGCCCTCGGAGCCCGTGGCGATGAAGGGGAGCGAGATCGGCGTGCTCTGGACCCCACTGAGCTCCATCTTGGCCTTCTCCGCCGCCTCGGTGAGGCGTTGCAGGGCCTGGCGGTCACGGCGCAGGTCGAGGCCGTGTTCCTGCTGGAAGCCATCGGCCAGCCAGTCCACGATGCGGCGGTCCCAGTCGTTGCCCCCCAGCTGGGTGTCGCCGCTGGTGGCCTTCACATCGAACACCCCCTGGGCGATCCGCAGCACCGACACGTCGAAGGTGCCGCCGCCGAGGTCGAACACCAGCACCCGCTTCACGGCGGAGCGATCGAAGCCGTAGGCCAGCGCCGCCGCCGTGGGCTCGTTGAGGATCCGTTCCACGCTGAGGCCCGCCAGGCGGCCGGCGTCGCGGGTGGCCTGGCGCTGGGCGTCATTGAAGTAGGCGGGAACCGTGATCACGGCTGCCTCCACCGGCTCCCCGAGATAGGTGGCGGCATCGTCCACCAGCTTGCGCAGGATGCTGGCCACCAGCTCCTCCGGCGCGTACTCGCGCTCGGTGGCTGGGCACACCACCCGCACGTTGCCCTGGTCGTTGGCGCGGATCGTGTAGGGCACGCCCAGGCTCGATTCCTCGAGCTCGTCCCAGCGGCGCCCCACGTAGCGCTTGAGGTTGGCAAAGGTGTTGCGGGGATTGAGCACCAGCTGGCGCCGGGCCAGCTGGCCCACCAGCAGCTCCTGCTCCCGGTTGAAGCCCACCACCGAGGGGGTGGTACGGCTGCCCTCGGCGCTGGCGATCACCGCTGGACGGCCGCCCTCCAGCACCGCCACCACCGAATTGGTGGTCCCGAGGTCGATGCCGACGATGCGACCCATGAACTGCGTGGCCCCGTCACCCCTGTGGCGCCCCAAAACTACCGGGCTGGCCGGCGTTAATCACGACTTAATGCATCGGCAGGGAGTGCTTCGTACATTCCTGGGGACCGGACCGCCCGTGGACTGACCACAGCGCACCCGGATCACCATGACCGCAGCCGTGCAACCTGCAGCCAGCGACGACGCCTTCACGCTGCGTCGACGACCCCCCTCAGACAAGCTGGTGGACATCGGTTTCCGCCAGCTCACCCTCTGTCTGGCCTCGGTAGTGGCCATTGCCCTGCTGGGCATCTTCATCGTGGTGCTGCGGGGTTCCCAGGACGCCATCCAGGCCTTCGGACTGCGTTTCCTCACCACCTCGGCCTGGGATCCGGTCAACGATCAGTACGGCGCCCTGATCGCCATCTACGGCACCCTGGTGAGCTCCCTGCTGGCCCTGCTGATCGCCGTCCCCCTGGGAGTCGGCACGGCCATCTTCATCACCGAAGACCTGGTGCCGCCCTTCGTGCGCAGCGCCGTGGGCCTGATGGTGGAACTCCTGGCCGCCATCCCCTCGGTGGTGCTGGGCCTCTGGGCCATCTTTGTGATGGAGCCTGCGATCCGGCCGGCCCTGAATCTCCTGCATGGCCTGCTGGGCTGGTCGCCCCTGTTTGACACCGTGCCGCGCGGACCGGGCATGGCGCCGGCGATCCTGATCCTGGTGGTGATGATCCTGCCGATCATCACCTCGATCTCCCGCGATGCCCTCAACCAGGTGCCGATCGAACTGCGCCAGGGGGCGTACGGCGTGGGCACCACGCGCTGGGGGGCCATCACCAGCGTGATCCTGCCGGCGGCCGTCTCGGCCATCACCGGCGGAGTGATGCTCGCCCTGGGCCGGGCCATGGGGGAAACCATGGCCGTGACCATGATCATCGGCAACGCACTCAACTTCAGCTTTTCCCTGTTGGCTCCAGGCAACACGATTGCCGCGATGCTCGCCAACCAGTTCGGTGAGGCCAGCGGCATCCAGGTGTCGGCACTGATGTATGCGGCCCTGGTGCTGATGGTGCTCACCTTTCTCGTCAACGTGTTGGCCCAGTGGCTGGTGCGTCGTCTCAGCCTCCGCTACTGATCTTCCCCATGGCGACCATCTCCACCGCACGCGACGAACGCGAGCTCTCTGACAGCTTGTTTGTGAGGCGGCCCCTCACCTTCGACCGCTCCCTGAAGCGCAACCGCATCAATCGGCTCTGCAGCGGTATGGCCGGGCTGTTTGCCGTTACGGCGGTTTTGCCCCTGTTCCTGGTGATTCTCTATGTGCTCCTGCAGGGCGGCCGGCTGATCAGTTTCAGCATGTTCACCGAGCTGCCGCCTCCTCCTGGCCTGGACGGCGGCGGCATCGGCAATGCGGTGCTGGGCACCATGCTGGTGACCCTGATCGCCTCCCTGATCGCCGTACCGATCGGTGTGGGGGGTGGGATCTACCTCACGGAATATTCCCAGAGGGGTTGGTTTGCCAAGTTCGTGAGCTTCGGCAACGACGTGCTGGCCGGCGTGCCCTCGATCATCTGCGGCGTGTTCGTCTACGGCATCGTGGTGGCAACCCGCATCTTCTTTGATCAGAGCTACAGCGCCATGGCGGGTGGGATCGCCCTGGCCACTCTGATGCTGCCCACGGTGATCAAAACCACCGATGAGGGCCTCAAGCTCGTGCCCCAGGAACTGCGCTGGGGCGCCTATGGCGTGGGGGCCTCCAAGTTTGTGACGGTGATGCGCATCACCCTGCCGGCAGCGTTCACGCCCATCGCCACGGGCGTGGTGCTCGGCATTGCCCGGGCTGCCGGGGAAACCGCACCGCTGATCTTCACGGCCCTGTTTTCACCCTTCTGGCCGGAGGGGGTGTTCAACCCGATCGCCACCATGTCGGTGTTGATCTTCAACTTCGCGATCATGCCCTACGAGGCCCAGAACGAGCTGGCCTGGGCGGCCTCCTTCGTGCTGGTGATGATGATTCTTGTGGCCAACCTGCTGGCCCGCTGGATCGCCAGTTTCTCTCGCGCCTGAGCGCCACCTGGTTCTTACCTCCCCCTCCCATCCCATGACCACCGCCAGCACCATCAGCATGTCTCCCACCCCGGCCTCCGCCCCCGACACCTGTCTGGCCCTGGAGAACGTGACCATCTCCTACGGCAGTTTCGAGGCCGTGAAGAATGTCTATATGGACATTCCGCGGGGCAAGGTGACAGCCTTCATCGGCCCCTCCGGCTGCGGCAAATCCACGGTCTTGCGGGCACTCAACCGCATGAATGACCTGATCCCCGGCTGCCACCTCAAGGGCCGCGTGGTGTTTGACGGGCACGACATCTACGCGCCCAATGTGGATGCGGTGGAAGTGCGCAGACGCATCGGCATGGTGTTTCAGAAACCCAATCCCTTCCCCAAGACGATCTACGAAAACATCGCCTTCGGCGCCCGCATCAACGGCTATCGAGGCGACATGGATGAGCTGGTGGAGCGCTCCCTGCGCAAGGCAGCGGTGTGGGACGAGTGCAAGGACAAACTCAAGGAGAGTGGCCTGGCCCTCTCGGGCGGCCAGCAGCAACGCCTCTGCATCGCCCGGGCGATCGCTACCGAACCGGAGGTGATCCTGATGGATGAACCCTGCTCCGCCCTCGATCCGATCTCCACCCTCAAGATCGAGGAGACGATGCATGAGCTCAAACGCAGCTACACGATCGTGATCGTGACCCACAACATGCAGCAGGCCGTGCGGGTGGCGGATCTCACCGCCTTCTACAACGCCGAAGCGGTTTCAGGTGGCTCCGGCAAGGTGGGCTATCTGGTGGAGTTCAGCGAAACTGAAAAGATCTTCAACAATCCAGCCCAGCAATCCACCCAGGATTACGTCACTGGCCGCTTCGGCTGAAGCCAGCCGTTCAGCGAGCATGAAAAAGCCAGCACGAAGGCTGGCGGGGAAGCGGAGAGGGAGGGATTCGAACCCTCGATAGAGTTGCCCCTATACAGCATTTCCAGTGCTGCGCCTTCGACCACTCGGCCACCTCTCCAGCGGCTAAATGGGGCACTCAGGTGGCAATGTAGCAGCATGACCACGACGTACCCGATCACCGTCCACTGGCGCCAGAGCGGACGCACCATCCGCCATCAGGTGCCGGAGGGGGCCTACATCCTGCGCAGTTTTGAGGAGCAGGGTGATCCTCTGCCATTCAGCTGCCGCAACGGCTGCTGCACCGCCTGCGCCGTGCGGGTGATCAGCGGCAGCATCGATCACCGCGAGGCCCTTGGTCTCTCGCGCGAGCTGCGCGAGCGGGGCTACGGGCTGCTCTGCGTGGCCCGGGCCATCGGCCCCCTGGAGGTGGAAACCCAGGATGAGGACGAGGTCTACGACCTGCAGTTCGGCCGCTACTTCGGCCGCGGTCAGGTGCGCGCCGGCCTGCCCCTGGATGAGGAATGAGCGGCCCTGAGGCCGCCTCCGATCGGGCCCTGGCCCAGTCGGGCCTGACGCCCTCCGAGCGGGACGACCTGCTGGCCGTGGCCCGGCGGGCGGCGCAGGCCGGCGGCGCCCTGCTGAGCCAGCAGTTCGGCCGCGTGCGCCGGGTGAAGGAAAAGGGTCGCTGTGGCGATCTGGTCACGGAGGCGGACCTGGCCGCCGAGGCCGCGGTGCTGGCCCTGCTGCAGCGGGAAACGCCTGAGTTCGGGGTGCTGGCCGAGGAGAGCGGCCGGCGCAGCGGCCAGGGCTCCTTTGAGTGGTGCGTCGATCCGCTCGACGGCACCACCAACTTCGCCCATGGCTACCCGTTCTTCGGCACCTCAGTGGGGCTGTGCTGGCAGGGCACACCCCTGCTCGGCGCCCTGGCGGTGCCTGCCCTGCAGGAGCTCTACTGGGCCGCGCCCGGCCTGGGCAGCTGGTGCGACGACCAGCAAACCGGCACCAGCCAGCGGCTGCAGGTGAGCAGCTGTGCGCGCCTGCAGGACGCCCTGCTGGTGACCGGCTTCGCCTACGACCGCTTCCAGCGGCTGGACAACAACTACGCCGAGTTCGCCTACTTCACCCACCGCACCCATGGGGTCAGGCGTGGCGGGGCCGCCGCGGTGGACCTGGCCTTCGTGGCCGCCGGCCGAGTCGATGGCTACTGGGAGCGCGGTCTCTCCCCCTGGGACCTGGCCGCGGGCGTCGTGCTGGTGGAACAGGCCGGCGGACGGGTGAGCAGCTATGGGGGCGGCCCGCTGCTGCTGGAGCAGGGCCGGCTGATTGCCTGTGCGCCCGCCCTGCAGCCAGCGCTGATCGAGGGCCTGGCCGCCTGTCGGCCGCTGGCCGGCGCCAGCTTCGGAGCTCCGGAGCTGGATAGGGCAGCCGAGACCGCCGAAGCCGCTGGGGCAACCCAGGCCGCTCCATAGGATCGGGCGGCGTTCCAACCGCCTGCCTCCATGGCCCTGCAACCCGCCGCCGGCGCCCGGGATCTGAACCCGCGCCAGGTGGAGCGCAACCGGCGCATCTGTGCCGATCTGGCGGCGATCTACCGGCTGTGGGGCTACCAGGAAGTGGCACCGCCCGGCTTTGAGCGCCTCGACACCCTGGCCGCGGGCGGCGGTATCGATGGCCGCGAGCTGGTGCGCCTGGCCGCCGACGAGCCCCTCGGCCTGCGGCCGGAGTTCACCGCCTCGATCGCCCGGGCCGCCAGCACCCGCATGGCCGAACGCCCCAGGCCCCTGCGCCTCTGGACCGAGGGCAGCACCTTCCGCAGCAGCGTGGGCGACTCCGGCCTGCAGCGGATCCATGAGCAGCTGCAGAGTGGCGTGGAGCTGCTGGGGGAACCCTCGGCGGCAGCCGATGCCGAGCTCACCCGGCTGCTGCTGGCGGCGGCCGGCAGCCTGGGCCTGCGCCAGGAGCACAGCCCCAGGCTGCTGGTGGGCCACCACGGCGTGCTCAGGGCCCTGCTGCAGCAACTGCCAGCGGCCCAGCAGGCAGCGGCCCGGGCTGCCCTCACCAGCTTCGATCCGATCGCCCTGGAGCAGCTCCAGCTGCAGGGCACCGATCGCCAGCGGCTCAGTGCCCTGATGCGCCTGCGGGGCGACGCCTCCCAGGTGCTCTACCAGCTGGAGCAGTGGCTGGGTCCGATCCCCCTGCTCGATGAGCTCAGCCACACCCTGGCGGTGGTCACCCCGGCGGCGCAGCGGCTCGGGGTGGAGGTGCAGCTCGATCCCACCTACCAGCCCCACTTCGCTCTCTACGACGGGCTCGTGCTGAAGCTGGTGTGCCAGGGGCCCGACGCCCCGGTGGCGATCGCCGGGGGCGGCCGCTACGACGCCCTGGTGGGGCGCTTCAGCGGCGCGGGACAGGCCGCCGCAGGCGTGGGCTTCGCCTTTCATGTGGAGGCGGTGCGCGAACTCCTGGCTGCCGGTGGGGGCAGCGGCGCGGCAGACGAGTCCGGCAACGGCCCAGAGCTGGTGGCCTACGGCGCCCCGCAGCAGCTGGCCCAGGCCCTCGACAGCCTCGAAGCCCTGCACCGCAGCGCCATCAAGGCCGAGCTGCTGCCGGGTGCGTTCAGCAGCCACGCGGCCGCTGAGGCGGTCGCCCGCGAGCGCGGTTGCTCGAAGCTGCACTGGCTGGCTCCCTAGGATCCGCCCCAGTCACCCCCGCCCCGATGGCCCACACGATCGTCACCAACATCTGTGAAGGGGTGGCCGATTGTGTGGATGCCTGTCCGGTGGCCTGCATCCACCCCGGCCAGGGCGCCAACACCAAGGGCACCGGCTTTTACTGGATCGATTTCGACACCTGCATCGACTGCGGCATCTGCCTGCAGGTGTGTCCGGTGAGCGGCGCGATCCTGCCGGAGGAGAAGCCGGGGTTGCAGCAGGGCGGCTTCCAGTAAGTTTCAGGCTCCGAATCCCTTCCTATGACCTGGATTGGCACCAGCCTTGCGATGCTCTCGACCTTCGCGATCACCGCCGTGTCGGGGCTCGCCCCGGCCCAGGCCAGCTGCAGGTTCCTGGTCCCCTTGGGGGGAGGTGGTGAGCCGGTGGTGAGCAAACAGATCGGTCCCGATCGGGCCCTGGGCCGCACCAACTGGAACACCGATTTCGTGGTGGACCGGGATTACAAGAGCTATCGCTTCTTCTTCACCTCCGCCTCCTCGGAGCGCGCCCTCTTTCCGATTGCGGGGTTCATGGTGTTCACCGATGGGGCCAATCTGCAGGTGATCAACGAAACACCCACGTTCAATCCAGGCGAGGGGCGGGAGTTCGGCCCCTTCAAGGCCGTGCCTGGCCGTCGCAGCCGACTGATGAACTTCCGCGTGGGCTCCAGCAGCCATCCCGGCTCCCTGGGGTTCAGCTATCGGATTTCCGTGAAGGGCTGTGAGTAGGGACCTCCCCCAAGGGCAGGCGGGTTGAGCCATCCATGGGGTCGATCGCGCTACGCGTGGTTGGCCACCTGGCTGGTGTTGGCCGTGCTGGCCTCGGCCCTGCTACCTGGCTCCGAGCCCCAGGGGCAACGGCAGCCGGGGGGAAGGGAACGGCTGCGCCGCGAACTGCGCAAGTTCTGACCCTGGGCGGCCGGATCCAGAGGAGACTGGTGCAGCAGCCTGCCCGGACGCCCGTGATCTTCGATCAGCTGTCTGTCGACCGGATCGGCCGCTTTGGGATCCGTGCCCTGCGCATCGTCGCCAGCACGATCGCCATCGTCGCCGCGGTGCGGGGCGAGTGGGGCACGGGCGTCAGCGGCGGCCTGGCCTGGCTGCTGTTCGTGCAGGTGGAGCGCAACCTGCCTCCGGCTACCGGGGTTGACAGCGACAGCGGGCCCCGCTAGTACGTGTGTACTTGTTCCCTGGCCGATGGCTGTCGCCTCCCCCTATGCCGTCTTTCGCGCGGCGGATGTGCCTTGGTTCACCGCGGTTCCGCCGCCAGCCGCGCGACGGGCAGCGGCGCCAGGCCAGCCGCGCCCAAGCGCCCGCAACCGTCCGAGCACAATTGGTGCCACCGCGGCGGCCGTGGAGCAGCCCGGCTGGGAGGCACTGATCCAGGGTGAACTGTTTGCTGCTGCTGGCCCGTGGTCTTAGGCCTGGTTGCCCCCCAAACGCTGGCTCGGCGTAACCCCCTGCCGGGATGGATCCTGAGCGCACACCGTTGCCAGTGGGACTGTGCTGTGAGCCGAACAGGGCCATGAATCCAAAGGGGGGGGGGCCACCCCGCAGGCAAGCTGACTGTGCCAATGCGGCTTGGAAGAGCGGGGTGGCCAGTCACGCAGCGAACACGTTGTTCGTGAGCCTGAATCAACTCCACAACCCGAATCCCACCAACTCCTGGGGCTGCATGCCGGTAAGCCGATTGGGAACAGGACGCCCTTCCTTGAGGACGATTCAGACTCCCAGCCAGAGCAGCCCGCACGGTTGCCCTCCGCCATGAGAAACACCAAATCATCTCCTGAATTCCGATGAGGAGAAGACTAGTCAGTAAAGCCGATACCAAGTGACTCGACGGGTCGATGCCCAAGCACTGGGGCCAATACCACTGTGGTGAAGATCTATAAACGACAGCGGCGGTGCCATATCGAACTTCCACGCTGGAATCAAAATCGGCAATGACCTAAGCCATGCCTACGCTTCGCAATACCGGCGCCGCAGGAGCAAATGGATCAAGCGCAGGTTGCCACGGTGCTCCTGGCTTCACCAATCCTTGCTTCCCCCTAGGTGGTTCCTGCGGCTTCTTTGGGATCAACTGCATGAACGATTTCCCCGATGGTGCGGCTTGCGGCCCCTTTGGCAATGGTGCCCCTTCCTGGTCTGGTGCCTCTCCGGTTCGCGCTTGCAGGACTTGTTCTTCGTGGGACTCGGAGCGGCGATCAAGCTGGCGTCGACGATCGTGCCCTGCTTCATGGGCATGCCCTGTTCCTTGAGATGAGCCTTGACCATCTCAAAGATATCCTCGCCCGAGCTGTTCGTCTGCGGGAGGTGCCGGACAGCCAGGATTGTGGTCTGATCCGGAGTTCGGTAATTGAGTATGTCGACTCTCCCGAACCGCCACCTGCTTGGGACCCCGATCAGGGCCTCCTCCATTGCTGGATCGCTGGGCGAGTACCACTTCTGCATCAGATGGATCGTCGGCATAGTGGCCAGCGGGTACAGAGACCTTGCGCCCATCTGGCTCGTTTTGGGTAACGGGGCTCGATGAGCTAGTTCAGTGACTGCCTGAGATTCACAGCCTCCATCTCAGCCAGAAACTTCTCACGCTTGGTCTGCTACTTGGCAATCGTCAGCTTGTAGTCAGAAATGACGAGATGCTTGCCTCCCATCAACCCACTCCTGGCTTGCGGCGAATAAGCCATTGCTCCGCAGTTGGACTCGATTGTCCAGAGTCTCCCAAGCATGAAGAGTCACTACGGGTTCACGCAGAGAGGCAGATAGCCTGCATAGAGTTAAACCGAAAATAATAACCACTATCTCAAATAATGACTCGTCTGAGCAACACAGGCACAGTCGGCCAGAATGGCGCCAATTCGGGCCAGAACGGCCTCCCAGGAGTCGCCTTCACGCAAGCGGCCACTGGTGGTGGTGACGGTGTTGCAGGCACCGATGGTCAACTCAACCGGCCCCAGGGCACGCCTGGGGGGCCTGGGGGTGACGGGGGTGCAGGAGCCAGAGGGCACCGCGGTGGCAACGGTGGGGATGGAGACTCAGGCGGCAGTGGTGGCCTGGGCCTCTCCATTGGCCGCAATCAAGTGAGCAATAGGAACTCCCGTTTCATCATCCTGGGCACCGGCGGCAAGGGTGGCCATGGGAGAGGGGGTGGGACAGGTGGAATGGGTGCCCCTGGGCAACAGGGAGGTGGCGGAGGTACCGGCGGCGATGGCGGCAACGCGTTCGGGAGCTTCACCGGCATTCTTGGTCAGCCTGGCGGCGTGGGCGGAGACGGCGGCAAAGGCGGCAAAGCCGGTGATGGAGGTTCAGGGGGTTCAGGGGGCGGCGGCGG
The DNA here is from genome assembly GCF_056633055.1 of Paraciimarium castrense LEGE 11436. Lineage (NCBI taxonomy): Bacteria > Bacillati > Cyanobacteriota > Cyanophyceae > Synechococcales > Prochlorococcaceae > Paraciimarium > Paraciimarium castrense. Next base: position 521,230 of record NZ_JBSJOW010000001.1, read on the forward strand.
CGGCGGCGGCCGGGGCGGCACGGGCGTGGTGTTCCGAGGACGGGTTGCCCTGGGCAGTCGAGCCGACGTGATCATTGGCCGTGGTGGGCTCGGCGGCCATGCTGGTTGGGGCGGCGCAGGCGGCGGAGCGGGACTGGCTGGCAGCGCAGGCTCTGGGGGCGCAGGAGGACTGGGGGGAACGAGCTTCATTGTGGCAAGGGCCACCGATGGCACGCCAGGCGCTCCGGGAGATCCTGGCGTGGCGGGCCCTGCAGGACTGCGTGGCAATGACGGACTCACTGGAGTGCAGGGATATGGCATCTTTACCTCAGGTGTCTTGAACACTCGCCGTGGCAATGACCGCGTGGATGCAAGAAGTGGTGGCTTCGGGGGTGGAGGAACCATCAACCTTGGCAAGGGCAACGACAAGGCCTATGGCTTCGGCCAAATCACATTGAATGGCCAGGCTGGCCGCGATCGGCTGTTCCTGCCAGGCTCTGCCAGTGATTACACCACTCGCAGGTTCGGGAAGCAGGGGATCGAGTTTTCCCAAGGATCAACAACACTCACTGCCATTAGTTTCGAGCGAATCTCGTTCCTGGGTTAAATCGCGCAGCGCCTCCAAGGCGCTGGCTCCTGCCCGCGTTGGCTTCCCCCATCTCCCCGACCATCGGGTCCGAGGAGATCAGCCAGCCTGGGCGCTGCCTTGCCGGCATGACCCATCCTGGAGAAGTGTTGAGAGCTTGTTGTTGCCAGTGGGAGTGTGCTTTGAGCCGAACAGGGCCATGAACCCAGGGGAGTGATCCACCCCGCAGGCAAGCTGACTACGCCAATGCGACTTGGAAAAGCGGGGTGCCCAGTGAGTCAGAGAGCACGTTGTTTGTGAGCCTGAATCAACTCCACGGCCCGAATTTCGCCAACTCCTAGGGGTAGCTGCATGCCGGTAAGCCGATTGGGGACAGGATGCGCTTCCTCAAGGACGACCTACGTTCCAACTCGGAAAAGCCAGCTCTGCTGGCACTCCGCCAGGAAAGATACCAAATCATTTCCTGAGTTCCGATGCGGAGAAGACTAACCGTTGAAGCGAATACTTAGTGAGCAGACTAGCCAATGTGTAAGCGCGGGGGCTAACAGCATGCTGGTGAAGATTTCTAACAGACGGAAGCAAGACCATGCCAATTTATCATGATGATTTTAAAAATTGCAATGGCTAGGCCATGCCAACTCTTCGAAACACTGGCGTTGCAGGGGCCAATGGCGCCAGCGCAGGTTCCAACGGCACTCCTGGCTTTACCAGTAGATTATTCCTACTTACTCTCCCCGGCCTCAATGGAATCAACGGCACTGATGATTCCCCCAACGGCACGAACGGAGGCCCCGGCGGGCATGGTCCCAATGGTTTCTCCGGGGGGAACGGAGGCAACGGAGGTGCTGGCGCTTCCGGCAGCGACGGCGGCGGCGGCCTCACGATCGGCAGACGGCAGACGCGTAATCGAAGGCAGCGCTTCATCATCGAGGGCACCGGTGGTGAAGGTGGTGATGGCAGGAATGGCGGCAACGGTGGCCTCGGCGGCAATGGACGCAACGGCTCCAGTGGTGGCCGAGGAGGCAATGGTGGAAATGGAATCATCCGGAGCTCGCCAACAGTCCTGTTGGGGCGCGGTGGGGATGGGGGCAGGGGCGGTGATGCCGGTAACGGTGGCAACGCCGGCAGCGGGGGCTCAGGCGGCAACGGCGGCCAGGGTGGCGATGGCGGCCACGGCGTGGTGTTTCAGGGTGCGCGCCTCAGGCTCAGCTCAAAAGCCGATGTGTTGATCGGCCGGGGAGGACTCGGGGGTGTGGGCGGCTTCTCCGGTAGCGGTGGAGCCCCAGGGCTGCGCGGCTTGTCCGGCAATCCTGGTTTAGGCGGATCAGCGGGCATGGGCTGGTCCGGCTCACCACTTCCAGGCCAAGCAGGATCACCTGCAACCAATGGGCTCTTCGGCAGCACAGGCGCCAATGGCACGGCGGGCAGTGGCGGCAGGCGCGGCTTCGGGATCGTCAACAGCGGTGTGGTGAATTCTCTCGGGGGGAGAGATCGGGTGGACGCACGCGACGGTGGTTTCGCAGGTGGCGGCGTGTTCAACCTGGGCGGCGGCAAGGACAGGGCCTACGGCTTCGGCCAGATCACCCTGATCGGAGGAGCAGGAAGGGACGCACTCTTCCTGACCGGCAGCTCCAGTGACTACACAACGAGCAGGATCCGCGGCGGCACAGCCTTCAGCCAGGCGGGCAAGACCCTGCGGGCCATCGGCTTCGAGAGGGTCTCCTTCCTTGGCTGAATCGGCAGATGGAGCGGCTTTGCCAAGGAGCTGTTGAGAGCCGCCCATGACAGCGGCCCCCATCCACGGCCAGTGCGCAAGCACCATGCATCTGCCGCCATAGCGATCGCCTCCCCTTGCGCCGTGTTCCGCGCCACCGACCTGGGCTGGTCTCACGCCGCCGTCACGCCCGTGGGGGCAGCTATGCCTGCGGCTGGGTTTGGGTTTGATCAGCGGCCCTAACCATGGCAGGCGAGCGGGTCGGTTTCCTGCCCATGGCGCCCCCTTGGCGGAACCCCCCGCAGGGATGGATCCTGAACAGCACGACGTTGCCAGTGGGACTGTGCTTCAAGCCGAACAGGGCCAGATCCAGATCCATACCGAAAACATCTTCCCGATCATCAAGAAGGCCGTCTACAGCGGCCATGAAGTGTTCCTGAGGGAACTGGTGAGCAACGGGGTGGATGCCATCAGCAAGCGCCGCATGGCCGCCATGGCCGGCGACTGCAGCGAGGGCGAAGAAGGCAGGATCCAGATCCGTATCGACCGCGAGGCCAAGACCCTCACCATCTCTGACAACGGCATCGGCATGAACGCTGATGAGGTGAAGCGCTACATCAACCAGGTGGCCTTCTCCAGCGCCGAAGACTTCCTCGAGAAGTACAAGAGCGAGGGCGACGCCATCATCGGCCACTTCGGCCTCGGCTTCTACTCCAGCTTCATGGTGGCCAGCCAGGTGGAGCTGGTGACCCTGAGCGCGCGGGAGGGCAGTGAGGCGGTGCGCTGGAGCTGCGATGGCTCCCCCAAGTTCAGCCTTGAGGCCGCGGAACGCAGCGAGCCGGGCACCGATGTGATCCTGCACCTGATGGAGGAGGAACTCGAGTACATCGAGCCCTCCCGCATCCGCACCCTGATCACCACCTACTGCGACTTCATGCCCGTGGCAGTGCAGCTGGAGGGCGAAACCGTCAACAAGCGGGAGGCCCCCTGGCGCAAGAGCGCCCGCGAGCTCAGCGACGACGACTACATCGAGCTCTACCGCTACCTCTACCCCTTCCAGGGCGACCCCCTGCTCTGGGTACACCTCAACACCGACTACCCCTACACCCTGCAGGGCATCCTCTATTTCCCGAAATCCAGCGGCCGGGCCGACTGGGAGAAGGGCGAGATCAAGCTCTACTGCAACCAGGTGTTCGTGAGCGACTCGATCAAAGAGGTGGTGCCCCGCTACCTGCTGCCCCTGCGCGGCGTGATCGACTCGCCCGACATCCCCCTCAACGTGAGCCGCTCGGCCCTGCAGACCGATCGCCGCGTGCGCTCGATCGGGGGCTTCGTGGCCAAGAAGGTGGGCGATCGGCTCAAGGAGCTGCACCGCGACGATCCCAGGCGCTATGCCGAGATCTGGGAATCCGTTGCCCCCTTCATCAAGATCGGCGCCATGGAAGACGACAAGTTCGCCGACCAGGTGGCGGATCTGGTGCTGTTCGGCACCACGGCCGCAGCCACCGACGCTGAACCCGCCGAGGGCACCAGCCTGGATCCGATCCCGGCCGAGGGCGGCAAGGCCTTCACCACCCTGCTGGGCTACCGAGGCCGCCTCAGCGGCGACAACGACAAGCGCGTGCTCTATTGCACCGATGAAGCCGGCCAGGCGGGCCCCCTCGCCCTGTGGAAGAGCCAGGACGCCGAAGTGCTGCTGGCCGACACCTTCATTGACACCCAGTTCATCCCCTGGCTGGAGATGCGCCACGAGGAGCTCAAGTTCCAGCGGGTCGATGCCGAGCTGGATGACTCCCTGCAGGAGAAGGAGAGCGAACTGGCCGATGCCGAGGGCAAGGACAGCTCCGAGAAGCTGCGGGAGCTGTTCAAGGCTGCCCTCAACGACGACCGGGTGACACTCCAGATCCAGGCCCTCAAGGGCGACAACGCCCCCGCCGCCCTGATCCTGCTGCCGGAGCAGATGCGCCGCATCAACGACATGGGTGCCCTGATGGAACAGCGCCTGCCAGGCCTGCCCGATCACCACGTGCTGCTGATCAACCGCCGCCACCGGCTGGTGGAAGGGCTGCTCAAACTCAGCGCCGGCTCGGTGATCACCGGTTCTGGCAGCTCCCCCAGCCAGGAGCTGGCCAGCGCCCTCAGCGCCCACCTCTACGAGATGGCCCGCCTGGCGGTGGGTGGCCTGGAGCCCAACCAGCTGGCCGGCTTCCAGCAACGCAGCGCCGACCTGATGGGTCAGCTGATGGAGCGCGGCCTCTGAGCCCCTGCGGAGATGGCACTTGAGGCCTCGACTCTTTGGTAAAGTCTCCGCTTGGGCTGATGCCCAGAAGTTGTTCTGAACGGTTGTAGGTCATGTCCCGGGTCTGCCAGCTCACCGGCAAGCGCGCCAACAACGGCATGGCCGTCTCGCACTCCCACGTGCGCACCAAGAAGCTCCAACAGGTGAATCTCCAGGAGCGCCGCCTCTGGTGGGCCGAGGGCAAGCGCTTCGTGAAGCTGCGGGTGTCCACCAAAGCCCTCAAGACCATTCAGAAGAAAGGCCTTGGGGCCTATGCCAAGGAACTGGGCGTGAACCTGGCCAAGGTCTGACCCACCAGCCTGGGATTTCGGAGCATTCATGCTGATGCGGCGCCGTGAACTCCTGCGGGCTGGCACGTCGGCCCTGGTGGTCGGCTTCGGGCTGTTATCTGCGGGGAGGCGGGCCGAGGCCCTGGGCGGAACCCTGCCCGAGCTGGACAGGCCGGCCCCCGATTTTCAGCTGCCTGGGGTGATTCCAGGCGTGGATGGCACCCCCCAGGAAAGTCTGCTGGCCCTGGCCGATTTCGCTGGCCAGTGGCTGGTGCTCTACTTCTATCCGCGCGACTTCACCGGCGGCTGCACCCTCGAAGCCCGCGGCTTCCAGAGGGATCTGGGCCGCTTCAAGGCGGCCGGGGCCGCCGTGGTTGGGGTGAGCGCCGACGACGCCTCCTCCCACAGCGACTTCTGCAGCAGTGAGGGGCTGGTGTTCCCGCTTCTCTCCGATCCCGCCGGCCAGGTGAGCGGGCGCTATGGCAGCTGGCTGGCTCCCTTTTCCCAGCGCCACACCTTCCTGATCGACCCCGAGGGCATCCTGCGGGCCCGCTGGGTGGCCGTGCGCCCCAGTGGCCACAGCGGCGAGGTGCTCGACACCCTCCTGAATCTGCAGCAGGTCTGAGCTGCTGAGGGCAACCCCTGCAGGCAGTTCAGGCCAGGCTGGCCAACAGATCGCGGTGCACGGCCGTGCTGGCTCGCAGCCTGTTCAGCCGCTCCGCTGCCGGGGGAGCATCCAGGCTGGCCTGCCAGACAGCCGCCAGATCGGCGGGGGGGCCCTGATCAAGGGGGGTGCAGCCACAGCCCAGATCCGCGGCGGCGGCGCTCACCTTGGGGTCGTAGCTGAGGGCCGCCACGGGCGCTCCGGCCGCCGCCGCCAGGATCAACCCATGCAGGCGCATCGCCAGCACCAGCCCGGCGCCGGCACACACGGCCATGGCCTCGCGGGGGTGCTCGCAGCACAGCTCCCGGCTGCGGGCCGCCAGCCCAGGCCCCATCAGACCCTGACTGAGCAGGGAGGCCAGCAGGCCGCGGTCCTCCACGGCATGGAAGGGCAGCCAGATCACCTCCCGCCCGGGAGCCAGGAGCTCCAGGGCCGTCAGCCAGGGGCGCCAGGCCTCTCCCTGCAGCTGGGCCGTGGGCCGGAAGCAGAGCACGAGCGGGCCACCGGAGCCATGCCACGGCTCGGGAGCCACGCTCCACACCGGGTCAGGGGCCACCAGGGGCTGGCCGCGGGCCCCGAGGCGCCGGGCCAGGGCGGCCGAGGCTGAATCGCGCCAGCTCACCCGCGTGATCGCCGGCAGCAGCCCCCGCACCAGCCAGCGGCTGCGGCGCCGCCGCAGGGGCCCGAGTCCCTGGCCCCAGAGCAGCACCGGTTTACCCAGGCTGCGGGCCAGCAGCACCAGGCAGGCGTAATACACCAGGCTCAGGAAACTGGTGGAGTCCTGCAGGAGGCTGCCGCCGCCGAACACCAGGGCATCGCAGCCGCCGAGGGCCGCCATCACGGCTCCGAAGTTGGTGCGGTCCACACAGGCCACGCCGAAGCGCTGCTGCACCAGGGTCTGATCCCGCGCCGTCACAACGGGGCGACAGCCAGGCGGCAGGCTGGCCAGCAGCACCTCCAGCAGGGCATCGTCGCCGAGGTTGTGCTCGCCGTAATAGCCCACCAGCAGGGGGCGTTCACGCAGGGGCACGGGGGGCTGGGCGGCAGGCGCCATCCCTACCACCGCAAGCGGCCGGCGTCTCCCGGGGAACCAGGGAGCCGCTCCGTCAGCGGTGCTCCCACCCGGGCCGCCAACACCCCGGCAGCAAAGCCCGAGGCATGGCCGATCCAACTGACCCCGGGCGGACTGAACAGGGGCAACAGCGACGGCAGCAGTCCCCCATAGGCGACCACACAACCCACGGAGAGCACGATCGGCCAGGGCCGCCGCTCCACCAGCCCCACCGCCAGCAGGTAGCCCAGCAGGCCGTACACCACGCCGGAGAGGCCATGGCTGGCGTTGTGCCACAGCAGCCACACCGGCAGGGAACAGAGCAGCACCGAGGCCCAGACCCGCAGGTAGGGCCGCAGGCCACGGGAGAGCACCAGCCAGGAGAGCGGCAGGAACCAGAGCGAATTGCTGAACAGATGGGCGAAGCCGCCATGGCTGAAAGGCGCCGTGAACACTCCCCACACCGGCCCACCGGGCACCAGCGGCAGGTTCCAGCGACCGCCGAACAGCAGCTGATCCAGCAGCTCCTGCAGCCAGGGCACCGCCAGGATCAGCACGGGAAGCATCAGGCGGGCGCGCAGGCCCATGGGCTCGGTCGCCACGGAGGAGTTGATCTCAGTGGCAGAGTCTGCCCATGCACGCGCTCTCCCTGCCGACCTGGTGGATCCACATCGCCTCGGTGCTGGAGTGGATCGCCGCCATCGCTGCCGTGCACAGCTACGGACAGCGGCGGCGGGAAGGAGGCTGGCGCTGGTTGGCCCTGGCCATGCTGCCGGCTCTGGTGAGCGCCATGGCCGCCTGCACCTGGCACCTGTTTGACAACAGCCCCGCCCTGGAGGGCCTGGTGGTGCTGCAGGCAGGCTGCACCCTGCTGGGCAACGGCGCCCTGGCCATCGCCGCCCTGCACCTGCTGCGCCAGCAGCGCGCTTCCCAACCCCCAAGCGCCGGATGACAGCCCTACCCCAGCTGATGCAGACCCTGCTGGAGCGGCTGGCCTCGGTGGATCCAGGGCCCCTGTTCGTGCTCTCCCTGCTGCCCTATCTGTTGTTTCTGTGGTGGGCGCGGCAGGTGCAGGCCTTCCCCAGGCTCGCCCTGCGCGGTTTTCAGCTCACCCTGCTGTTCGTGGCGGTGACGATCGTGGCCGCCGTGGCGGCCGAGCAGCTATGGGGCCGCCAGCTGGCCGATGTGGATCCGCTGCACGGCGGCGCCGAGGCCTTTCTCACCCTGGCCAACCTGGTGGTGGTGCTGGGCTTCGTCCGCCAGAGCCCGCCACCGCAGCCACCGGAGCCCGGAGCCGGCGGATGAACAAGTCTTAAGGCACGCGGCCCAGGGCTGCGCAGCCCCAGAAGATGGGGCGTCGGCTCCTGATCCATGTTCGCTCCTCTTCTGGCTGTGGCCCCCGCCACCCTCACCTGGTCGCCGAAGGTGGCGTTGGTGATGATCGTCTGCAACGTGATCGCCATCGCGATCGGCAAGGCCACCATCCAGCAGCCCAACGTGGGTCTGCAACTGCCCAACAGCTCCCTGTTCGGCGGCATGAGCCACGGGGCCATGCTCGGCACCCTGAGCCTGGGCCACATCCTCGGCATCGGCACCATCCTGGGCCTCGCCTCCCGCGGCGTGGTCTGAACGCCTCAGCGCCAACCCAGCAGGTAGGGCAGGGCCCGCAGGCCGTAGCGCTCGAAGCGGTACTCAAACAGCAGCGCGGAGAGATCCTCGGCCCTGCGGGTTTCCAGGCCCCTGAGCAGGCGGTCGAGATGGCGGTCGCCCGCCCCCTGATCCAGGCCCAGCCAGATGCGCCGGGCCAGGCGCCCACTCAGGCTCCAGCGCCATCCCAGGGCTGAAGCCAGTCGCCGCCTGTACTGATCCACCAGCTCCCCGGGGCTGAGCTCATCCCGCAGCAGCAGCGGCGCGAGCACATCGGCGCTGGCCATGGCGTGGCGGATGCCTTCACCGCCCAGCAGATTCGCGGTGCTCACGGCATCCCCCAACCCCAGCAACCGGCCGTGGCCATGGGCCTCTCGGCGTTCCACCGTGCTGCGGATCAGGCCACCGTGGCGATCCAGCACCCGCGCCCGATCCAGCCCCAGCCGCTTCAGCATGCGCACCAGCTCCGGACCAAGGGGCAGGGGATCGCGGCGGCCATCCAGCAGCCGGCACACCCCCACCTTGAGCTGCCCGGGCGCCATCGGGAACACCCAGCCATAGCCCTGTCGCACCCAGTCACTCCCCAGGCAGAACGTGAGCCGATCGGCCCAGCGCTGGCCCAGCTCCGGTTCCACCTCCAGCAGCCACTCCACCCCGAGGCCCCGCACCAGCGGCCCCCGGCCCGGAGCGGGCTCACCGAGCAGGGCCCGGGCCTGGCCGGTGGCGTCCACCACCCAGCGGCTCTCGACGCTGCGAGGAGTGGCCGTGCCCGGGGGGCACAGCCAGGTGCGCATGGCGTGGCCGCCCACGGTTCCGCAGGCCACGGCGCGCCAGCCGAGCCGCAGTTCCACGCCCAGCTGCCGGGACTGATCCCCCTGCCAACTGCGCAGGGCACCGAAATCGAGCACCGCGCCCAGCGGGCGCCCGCCCCACCACTGGCGCTGGCCGGCGGCGGGCCCCAGCAGCTGCCAACCCCTCCAGCGAGAGGCGATCACCTGCTCCGGCAAGCCCAGGGCAACCGCCGCCGCCAGCGGTAAGGCCGCGCTGCTGAAGGCCGCCTGGGCCAGATCGGGCAGCCGATCCACCAGCATCACCCGGGCACCGGACCGGGCCAGCTGCAAAGCCAACCTGCCGCCGGCAGGGCCGGCGCCCACCACGAGCACATCAATGCTGCCGCCTGTGCTCCCCATGGGAGCCAAAGGGCTCAGACCGCCAGGGGCTTCACCGGCATCGCCAGCCGCAGACCAGCGCCGAAGCGCTCCCGGATTCGTTCGGCCATCTGGGGCGGCGTGAGCCCCAGGGCGCTCTTGCTCTGGGCCGGCGAGGCGTGATCCACCAGCTGGTCGGGAATGCCGATGCGCAGCACCGGCACGAGCACGCCGTGGTCGTTGAGGCACTCGGTGATCGCAGCGCCGAAGCCCCCCGGCAGACAGCCCTCCTCCATGGTCACCACCCGGCCGATGCGCCGGGCCATCGGCAGGATCAGGGCCTCATCCAGGGGGCGGATGAAGCGGGCATTGATCACGGCGGCCCGGATGCCCTGCTCCTGCAGCAGGCCGGCAGTGGCCATGGCCGGATACACCATGGCGCCATAGGCCACGATCAGCAGATCGTCGCCATCGGCGAGCAGTTCAGCGCGGCCGATCTCCAGGGGCTCGAAGCCCTCCTCGGCCAGGGGGGCCCCTTCGCCCTCGCCCCGGGGGATGCGCAGGGCACAAGGGCCGCTGTGCTGGATGGCGGTGATCAGCATCCGCTGCAGCTCGGCCTCATCCTTCGGGGCCATCACCGTGAAGTTGGGCACCGCCCGCAGGTAGCTGATGTCGTACTGGCCCTGGTGGGTGGGGCCGTCGGCGCCGACGATGCCGGCGCGGTCGAGCACGAAGGTGACCGGCAGCTTCTGGATGCCCACATCGTGGATCAGCTGGTCGAAGGCCCGCTGCAGGAAGGTGCTGTAAATGGCGCACACGGGGCTCAGACCCTCGCAGGCCATGCCGGCCGCCATGGTCACGGCGTGCTGCTCGGCAATGCCCACATCGAAGTACTGGTTGGGCAAGGCCTTCTCGAGCAGATCGAGGCCGGTGCCGGTGGCCATGGCGGCGGTGATCCCCACCACGAGCGGATCCTGCTCGCAGATCTTCACCAGCGTCTGGCCGAACACCTTGCTGTAGCTGGGCGGCTTTGGCTTGCTGGAGGGATAGGCCTTGCCGGTGGCCAGGTCGAAGGCGCCCTGGGCGTGGTAACCCACCTGATCGGCTTCGGCGTAGGGGTAGCCCTTGCCCTTGGTGGTGGCCACATGCACCAGCACGGGGCCGTCGTGGGCATGGGCCTGCTGGAACACCTTCACCATGCCGGAGATGTCGTGGCCATCGATCGGGCCCATGTAGGTGAAGCCCAGCTCCTCGAACACAGCGCCCAGCTTGGGCACCGCCAGCCGCTTCATGCTCTCCTTGAGGTTCTTGAGCTCAGGCGGCAGCTCGCCGTGCATGAAGGGCAGGTGCTTGATCGCCTCCTCGGCGTTGTCCTGCAGAAACTGCAGCGGCTGGCTATGCCGCATGCGGTTGAGGTGGGTGGAGAGGGCCCCCACCGGCGGGCTGATCGACATGTCGTTGTCGTTGAGCACCACCAACAGCCGGGTGTGGGGCAGGTGGCCGGCGTGGTTGATCGCCTCCAGGGCCATGCCGCCGGTGAGGGCGCCGTCGCCAATCACCGCCACACATTTGAAGTCTTCGCCGCGGCGGTCACGGGCCAGGGCCATGCCCAGGGCGGCGGAGATCGAGGTGCTGGCGTGGCCGGCGCCGAAGTGATCGAAGCTGCTCTCGCTGCGCTTGAGATAGCCCGCCACACCTCCCTGCTGGCGCAGGCTGTGGAAGTCCTTGTAGCGCCCGGTGATCAGCTTGTGGGGATAGGCCTGGTGGCCCACATCCCACACCACCTTGTCGTGGTCGAGGTCGAGGGTCTGGTAGAGGGCAAGGGTGAGTTCCACCACCCCCAGACCCGGACCGAGGTGGCCACCACTGGTGCTCACCACTTCAAGGTGGCGCTCCCGGATCTGGCGGCCGATGGCTTCGAGCTCGGCGGTACTGAGGCCGTGCAGCTGGTTTGGGTGGCTCAGCTCGCTGAGATGCATCACAACCCTGGCGTTGTCGTCAATCTAGGGGGTTCCCCTGGGGGAGCCGTGCAGATTGCGACACTGGGGACATGAGCCAGCAGCCCCCAAACCCCAGCGCCGACGTCGCTCCGGCGGGGGTGGCCCCAGACCCAGACAGTTATCTGCAGCGCATCCTGCGGGCCCGCGTCTACGACGTGGCGATCGAATCGCCACTCGATCCGGCCCCCAACCTCTCCACCCGGCTGGGTAACCGGGTGCTGCTGAAGCGGGAGGATCTGCAACCCGTGTTCAGCTTCAAGCTGCGAGGCGCCTACAACAAGATGGTGGGGTTGAGCCCGGCGGAGCTGGAGCGGGGCGTGATCGCCGCCAGCGCTGGCAACCACGCCCAGGGAGTGGCCCTCGGCGCCCAGCGCCTGGGCTGCCGGGCCGTGATCGTGATGCCCGTGACCACGCCGGAGATGAAGGTGCGGGCCGTGACCGCCAGGGGCGCCGAGGTGCTGCTGCACGGCGACACCTACGACGACGCCTGCGCCCATGCCCTGGAGCTGGCCGCCGGGGCTGGGCTCAGCTTCATCCACCCCTTCGACGATCCCGATGTGATCGCCGGCCAGGGCACGATCGGCCTCGAAATCCTGCGCCAGTGCTCCCATCCGCCCGATGTGATCTACGTGGCGGTGGGGGGCGGCGGGCTGATCGCCGGCATCGCCGCCTACGTCAAGACCCTCTGGCCCGGGGTGCAGATCGTGGGGGTGGAGCCGCGCGATGCGGATGCCATGGCGCGCTCCCTGGCCTGTGGCGAGCGGGTGCGGCTGGAGCAGGTGGGCCTGTTCGCTGATGGCGTGGCCGTGCGCCAGGTGGGCCGCCACACCTTCGCCCTGGCCCAGCGCCATGTGGATCGGATGGTCACCGTGGGCAGCGACGAGATCTGCGCCGCCATCAAGGACGTGTTCGAGGACACCCGCTCGATCCTCGAGCCCGCCGGCGCCCTGGCCGTGGCCGGCATGAAGGTGGACGTGGAGCACCAGGGGCTGCAGGACCGCACCCTGGTGGCGGTGGCCTGCGGGGCCAACATGAACTTCGATCGGCTGCGTTTCGTGGCCGAGCGGGCCGAGCTGGGGGAGGAGCGCGAAGCGATGCTGGCCGTGGAGATCCCCGAGCAGCCCGGCAGCCTGCGGCGCTTCTGCCAGATGCTGGGGGATCGCAGCCTCACCGAGTTCAGCTACCGCCTGGCGGACCCTCGCCGGGCCCACATCTTCGTGGGGGTGCAGATCCAGGGCCATGCCGACACCCGGGCCCTGCTGGCCAGCCTGGAGGCGTCCGGCTTCCCCTGCCTCGACCTCAGCTGCAACGAGCTGGCCAAGCTGCACCTGCGCCACATGGTGGGGGGCCGGCTGCCGGCCAGTGCGGGCAAGGCCCTCGACCAGGGCGAGGAACTGCTGTATCGCTTCGAGTTTCCCGAGAAGCCCGGCGCCCTGATGGCCTTCGTGAACGCCCTGCAGGCCAGCTGGAACATCAGCATCTTTCACTACCGCAACCACGGCGCCGACGTGGGCCGCATCGTGGTGGGGGTGCAGGTGCCGCCCGGGGAGCGGGGCTCCTGGCAGGATTTTCTCGACGGGCTGGGCTACAGCTACTGGGATGAGAGCACCAACCCGGCCTACCGGCTCTTCCTCGGCTCCAACGGCTGAGGGGAGACATCCCTGCGGCTCTCCCTTAGTTTGCTCGCACCACCAGGGCCCAGCGCCATGGGTGTCGACCCCGAAGCCAGCACGCCTGAAGCCGAGAACGCCCAGGCCAGCCTCCCTGAGGTCAGCCTCCCTGAGGTCAGCCTCCCTGAGGTCAGTCCGGCTGGGCCGAAGCCCCTGAACCTGTCGCTGCCGGCCCACCTGGAGGCGATCCTCTATCTCAAGGGCCGCCCCCTGAGCCTCTCCGAGCTGGCCGCCATCGCCGGGGTGGACAACGACAGCGCCGAGCTGGGCCTGATCACCCTGATGGCCGACTACGCCCACCGGGACACGGCCCTGGAGATCAACCAGGACGGCCACACCTATGGCCTGCAACTGCGCGAGAGCCTGGCGGAGCTGGTGCAGAACCTGGTGCCGGTGGACCTGTCCACCGCCGCCCTGCGCACCCTGGCCACGATCGCCCTCAAGAAGCGCATCCTGCAGTCGGAGCTGGTGGAGCTGCGCGGCTCCGGCGCCTACGACCACATCAAGGCCCTGCTCGCCGAGGACTTCATCGAGCGACGGCGCCAGAGCGATGGCCGCTCCTACTGGCTCAGCCTCAGCGAGAAATTCCACCGCACCTTTGCGGTGAAAGCGGAAGAACTGCAGCCCAGGCCGCGGCGCTCTGCATAGAGTCGGGGTTCATCCCATAGGCCCATGCAAGTTGCCGCCCAGGTGCTGAGCGTTCTGAGCAACACGCTGCAGATCTATTCCCTGCTCCTGCTGGTGCGGGTGTTGCTCAGCTGGTTCCCCAACCTCGACTGGAGCAATCCGGTGCTCTCCAGCGTGAGCTCGATCACCGATCCCTACCTGAATGTGTTTCGCGGCCTGATCCCCCCGATCGGTGGCCTTGATCTCTCGGCGATCCTTGCCTTCCTGGCCCTCAGCCTGGGCCAGCAACTGCTGGGCAGCGCCAGCCTCAGCATGATGGCTTCCGCCTACTGAGCCAGCTCCTGCTCCAGGGGCAGCAGTTCGTCATCGGCTCCGGCGCGGACCCGCACCGGGGAGCTGAAGCCCCGGGCCTTGACGTTGCGGAAGCGAATCGGCTCAGGGGTTCCCGCCGGCACCGAAAGGCGCAGCGCGAAACTCGATGTGCCTGGGGGCACATCGCCGATCGAACCCACCCGCGAGCGGTTCTGCAGCACCGGTTCACCGCTGGCATCCACGATCAGGGCGAACACATCGGTGTCGACCACGGGCTTGCGGCTGCTGTTCAGCACCGTGCCCCGCATGGCGTAGCAGCTGGGGGCTGCGGCCCGCCTCAGATCGGGCTGGGCGGCCACATCATCCGCCGGGCAGGGATCCAGGGTCACGTCGCTGACCTTGAGATCGGCGGCCCAGGCCGGCGGCGCCAGCACCAGCAGCAGGACGAGCAGCATTCCAAGCAGCCAAGATCCCTGGCCAAGCGGCCCGTTGGGGAGCCCAGAGCCCGTCCGGTGGGACAACGGAGAAGGGGCAGAGCGGAACTGGATCACAGGGGGAACCTGGCTGGGAAGCGGAGCTGGGTCGCGCCTCAGCGCAGGTCACCATCGCCTGAGATCACGTTACGGGCGGCACGGCTCGCCAGTTTCTCCAGATTGGCGCTGGCCACCGCTTCGAGGTCGAGCTCCAGCTCGGTGGCCAGCTGGGCCAGATACCACAGCACATCGCCCAGTTCGAGCTGCAGGGCCTGACGCACCTCCTGACTGAACACGCCACCGCGGTCGCGCAACACCTTCTTCACCTTGTCGGCCACCTCGCCCGACTCTCCACACAGGCCGAGGGTGGGATAGATGGGATTTTCCCCGGCGCCGGGGTAGACGGCGGTCTGGCGCGAGCGCTCCTGGTAGGTCCGAAAGTCCATCCAAGCCAGCACCGAAACTGGGCCGATGGTAGTTTCGATCTATAGATCGCCACCGCGATGCCCCAACCCGATCTCATGCGTCGCACCAAGATCGTCGCCACGATCGGGCCCGCCACCGAGTCCCACGAGCAGCTCAAGGCTCTGATCCACGCCGGGGCCACCACGTTCCGGCTCAACTTCTCCCACGGCGATCACAGCGACCACGCCGCCCGCATTGAGGCGATCCGCCAGGTGTCCGTGGAACTCGGCGAGCATGTGGGGATCCTGCAGGACCTGCAGGGACCGAAGATCCGCCTGGGCCGCTTCGTGGATGGCCCCATCACCCTGGCGCGGGGATGCCGCTTCAGCCTCACCTCCAGGGATGTGGCCTGCGACCAGGAGATCGCCACCGTCACCTACGACAGATTGGCCGATGAGGTGACTCCCGGCAGCCGCATCCTGCTCGACGACGGCCGGGTGGAAATGCTGGTGGAGGAGGTGGACATCCCCCAGCAGACCCTGCACTGCAGCGTCACTGTGGGGGGGGTGCTCAGTAACAACAAGGGCGTGAACTTCCCGGATGTACAGCTCTCGATCCGGGCCCTCACCGACAAGGATCGCGAGGATCTGGCCTTCGGTCTTGAGCACGGCGTTGACTGGGTGGCGCTCAGCTTCGTGCGCAATCCCTCCGACCTGCTGGAGATCAAAGAACTGATCGCCAGCCATGGCCACGACACACCGGTGGTGGCCAAGATCGAGAAATTCGAGGCCATCGATCAGATCGATGACATCCTCATGCTCTGCGACGGCGTGATGGTGGCCCGCGGCGATCTGGGCGTGGAGATGCCGGCTGAAGAAGTGCCGCTGCTGCAGAAGGAATTGATCCGCAAGGCCAACAGCCTGGGCATACCGGTGATCACGGCCACCCAGATGCTCGACTCGATGGTGAGCTGTCCGCGGCCCACCCGAGCCGAAGTGAGTGATGTGGCCAACGCCATCCTGGATGGCACCGATGCCGTGATGCTCTCCAACGAAAGCGCCGTGGGCGACTTTCCCGTGGAGGCCGTGGCCACGATGGCCACCATCGCCCGTCGCATCGAGCGCGACTACCCCATGCGGCAGATCGACAGCCGCATGGCCACCACCATTCCCAATGCGATCTGCCAGGCGGTGAGCAACATCGCCCGCAATCTCAATGCCGCCGCGATCCTGCCCCTCACCTCCAGCGGCGCCACTGCCCGCAATGTGAGCAAGTTCCGGCCCAGCACCCCGATCCTGGCGATCACCAGCGAAGCCCAGGTGGCCCGCCAGCTGCAACTGATCTGGGGCGTGAATCCGCTGCTGGTGGCGGAGCAGACCTCCAGCACCAGCACCTTCAGCCTGGCCATGGGCCTGGCCCGCGACCGCGGCTACCTCCAGGACGGCGACCTGGTGGTGCAGACGGCTGGCACCCTCTCCGGGGTGAGCGGCTCCACCGACTTCATCAAGGTGGGCATCGTCACGGCGGTGCTCTCCCAGGGGGTGGGCATCGGCACCGGCTCGATCAGCGGCCGCGTGCGCTTGGTGGGTTGCCCTGAGGAGGCCGTCGCCATCCAGATGGGCGAGATCCTGGTGGTGCGCGAAACCAGCGCCGCCTACGAGGAGGTCTTTCACCGGGCCAAGGCTGTGATCACCGAAAGCGGGGGCCGCGAGAGTCATGCCGCGGTGACGGCAGAGCTCACCGGCATCCCCGCCATCGTGGGGGTCACGGGAGCCCTCGAGACCCTGCTCGACGGCGAGATCGTGACCCTCGATCTGCTCCACGGCCTGGTGCACCGCGGCGCCAGGAGCCACAACGCCGACCCCGTGGGCGCCATCGTCTGACAGACACGTCCTGCCCAACGCCATGGCCTCCAAGCTGCCCCTGGGCGAAACCGTGGGCATGGCCCTCTCCACCCTGAGGGCCAACCGCCTGCGCAGCCTGCTCACCATGCTGGGCATCGTGATCGGCAATGCCTCGGTGATCACCCTGGTGGGGGTGGGTCGGGGCGCCCAGAACCTGGCCGAGGGCCAGCTCAGCAACCTGGGGGCGAACGTGCTGTTCGTGGTGCCGGGCAACAACGACACCCGGCGCCAGGGGATCGACTTCCCCAAGACGCTGGTGCTGGAGGATGCCGAGGCGATCGCCGAGCAGGTGCCCACCGTGAAGCGGGTGGCGCCCCAGATCACCCTCAGCGAGGTGGTGCAGGCGGGGGGGCTGAGCAGCACCGCCTCGGTGAATGGCATCACCCCGGAATTCCTGCCGGTGCGTCAGTTCGAGATGGCCCGGGGGCGCTTCATCTCAGCCAACGACATGGAGGCCGCCAGCAGCGTGACCGTGATCGGCCCCGATCTGGCCGACAAGATGTTCCCGGGGGGCACTGCCTTGGGGCGCACCCTGCGGATCCGCTCCCAGCCCTTCGAGGTGATCGGCGTGCTGGAGGCCAAGGGGGCTGTGTTCGGCCAGAACCAGGACGAGAACGCCTACGTGCCGCTCAGCGCCATGGTGAGCAAGCTGTCGGGGCGGGATCCCACCTATGGGGTGAGCCTCAATTTCATCAGCGTGGAGGCCCGCGACGGTGACAGCACCGGTGCCGCCGCCTTCCAGATCACCAACCTGCTGCGCCAGCGCCACAACATCCTGCGGGAGGACGACTTCGCCGTGCGCTCCCAGCAGGATGCCCTCACGATCGTGTCCACGATCACCGGCGGACTGACGCTGATGCTGGCCGCCATCGGCGCCGTGTCCCTGCTGGTGGGGGGGATCGGCATCATGAACATCATGCTGGTGTCGGTGAGCGAGCGCACCGAGGAAATCGGCCTGCGCAAGGCCCTGGGAGCGCGCAGCGGCGACGTGCTGCTGCAGTTCCTGGTGGAGTCGCTGGTGCTGGCCAGCCTGGGAGGGGCCATCGGCACCGCCGTGGGCATCGGCACCGTGAGCCTGGTGGCCCTGGTGACGCCGCTGCCGGCGGCGATCGGCGCTGGCACCGTGCTGCTCACGGTGGGTCTCTCAGGATCCATCGGCCTCTTCTTCGGCGTGGTTCCAGCTCGCCGGGCCGCTGGTCTTGACCCGATCGTGGCCCTGCGCAGCCTCTAGGCCCGGCACGCCAGCCCATCCATCGGTTCAATTCCAAAGAAAGTATTAAGACAGGAAAACCGTGACAAAGGCCACCAAGTGAACCATTGATTCGATGCGTTTATGGGTGACATCGAATGTGGTGACACCCTTGGGCTGGCTGGATTGCGGCTACCGGAACAGCAGCGATCGCATGGTGATCGCCCGCTGTGTGGGGCCTGAGGAATTTTTCCTCGAGCGCGTCGTGTTCCCCTTTGAGCTACTGAGCTTCTCCTGCCCGGCGGATTCCGAGCTCAAGATCTGGACCCACGGCCTGGGCGGACCCGAGCTGCTGGAAACGGCCTCCGTGGCCGATCTGGTGATCGATACCGGGACCACGACCATCCCCCTGGAGCAGGCTGGCCCAGCCTTGGAAGAGGGTCCTGCCGCACTGCTGGTTCCTCAGGAACCGACCCAGCCGCCCTTCACTGCTTCGGGGCCAGGAACCAGTCCAGCCGCTCGCGGCGAGCGCTCCGCCCCCCAGGCTTTCCTGGGGCTAGGCAGCGCTGATCTGGTCCAGGCCTGGGGCAGCACCGGCTGACTCGAGGCCGCTCCGAGCCGGAAGCAGGGCCGCGCCGTTACACTTGTTAAGAAAGTGTCTCAGCTATGAATCAGCGCTGGCGATTGATTGCTCTCTGGCTTCTGCCCCTGGCGGTGGTGGCCTTCCTTGGCTGGCAGATCCTCAGCAGCGGAGGGATCGGTAATCCCAGCCAGGGCGGACCCACCGCCGCACCCCGCAACGCGGCTGTGGCCCGCATGAGCTACGGCCGCTTCCTCGACTACGTGGAGGCCGGCCGGGTCACCGCGGTGGACATCTTCGATGGCGGCCGCAGCGCCGTGATCGAGGCGGTGGATCCCGAGCTGGACAACCGGGTGCAGCGCCTGCGGGTGGACCTGCCGGGCGTGGCTCCCGAGCTGGTGAACCAGCTGAAGGACCAGGGCATCAGCTTCGACATTCATCCTCCTAAACAGGCGCCTCCGGCCCTGGGGATCCTGGGCAACCTGCTGTTCCCCTTGCTCCTGATCGGCTCGCTGATCTTTCTGGCGCGCCGCTCCAGCGGCATGCCAGGCGGCCCCGGCCAGGCGATGCAGTTCGGCAAGACCAAGGCCCGCTTCGCCATGGAGGCTGAAACCGGCGTCAAATTCGATGACGTGGCCGGCGTGGAGGAGGCCAAGCAGGACCTCGAGGAGGTGGTGACCTTCCTGAAGACCCCGGAGCGGTTCACCTCCGTGGGCGCCAAGATCCCCAGGGGCGTGCTGCTGGTGGGCCCTCCCGGCACCGGCAAGACCCTGCTGGCCAAGGCCATCGCCGGCGAAGCCGGTGTGCCCTTCTTCTCGCTCTCCGGTTCGGAGTTCGTGGAGATGTTCGTGGGCGTGGGTGCCAGCCGCGTGCGCGACCTGTTCAAGCGCGCCAAGGAGAACAGCCCCTGCCTGATCTTCATCGATGAGATCGACGCTGTGGGCCGCCAGCGAGGCGCCGGTGTGGGCGGCGGCAATGACGAGCGGGAGCAGACCCTCAACCAGCTGCTCACCGAAATGGACGGCTTCGAGGGCAACAGCGGCATCATCATCATCGCCGCCACCAACCGGGCCGACGTGCTCGATTCAGCCCTGCTGCGACCGGGTCGCTTCGACCGCCAGGTGCAGGTGGATGTGCCCGACATCAAGGGACGCCTCTCGATCCTCAAGGTGCACTCCCGCAACAAGAAGCTCGGCGACGACGTGAGCCTGGAGATGATTGCCCGCCGCACCCCGGGCTTCTCGGGTGCCGACCTGGCCAACCTGCTCAATGAGGCCGCCATCCTCACGGCTCGCCGCCGCAAGGAGGCCACCGGCCTGGCTGAGATCGACGACGCCGTGGATCGCGTCATTGCCGGCATGGAGGGCAAGCCCCTCACCGATGGCCGCAGCAAGCGCCTGATCGCTTACCACGAGGTGGGCCATGCCCTGGTGGGCACCCTGGTCAAGGCCCATGACCCGGTACAGAAAGTCACCCTGATCCCGCGCGGTCAGGCCCAGGGCCTCACCTGGTTCTCGCCCGATGAGGAGCAGATGCTGGTGAGCAAGGCCCAGCTGCGGGCCCGCATCATGGGGGCCCTGGGGGGCAGGGCTGCCGAGGAGGTGGTGTTCGGCCACGCGGAGGTGACCACCGGTGCCGGCGGCGACATCCAGCAGGTGGCCTCGATTGCCCGCCAGATGGTGACCCGCTTCGGCATGAGCGACCTGGGCCAGTTCTCCCTGGAGGCCGGCAATCAGGAGGTGTTTCTGGGGCGCGACCTCATGACCCGCAGCGACGCCTCCGACCGCATGGCCAGCCGCATTGACGTGGCCGTGCACCAGATCGTCGAGAGCTGCTACAAGGACACCGTGAAGCTGGTGGCTGAGCACCGCACCTGCATGGATCGGGTCGTGGAGCTGCTGATTGAGAAGGAGAGCCTCGATGGCGAGGAATTCCGGGCCCTGGTGTCTGAATTCGCCACGGTGCCTGAGAAGGAGCGGTTCTCGCCCCTGATCGGGGAACCAGCCCTGCCCAGCGCCTGAGCTGACCCTTCCAGGGGCAGCAGAAAGCCCGGCTCACGCCGGGCTTTTTTTGACGACGGCGCCGTGGGCGGGCGCCGGTCAGCCTTACGGGCGCCAGATCAGACCGGTCGCACGGCACGCTTTTCAATCACCTTGTCGATCAGGCCATAGCCCACCGCTTCCGCCGGGGACATGAAGAAATCGCGGTCCGTGTCCTCTTCGATGCGGGGCAGGGGCTGGCCGGTGCGATCGGAGAGCTCCTGGTTCAGCTTCTGCTTGAGATAGAGGATCTCATCGGCCTGGATGCGGATGTCGCTGGCCTGGCCGCGGGCACCGCCCAGGGGCTGGTGGATCATGATCCGGGAGTGGGTGAGGCTGCTGCGCTTGCCCTTGGTGCCGGCACAGAGCAGAAAGGCACCCATCGAGGCGGCCAGCCCAACGCAGACCGTTTGCACATCGGGTTTGATGTGCTGCATGGTGTCGAAAATTCCCAGACCGTCATACACCGATCCACCCGGAGAATTGATGTAGAGGAAGATATCCTTCTCAGGGTCTTCGGCTTCCAGAAACAACAACTGGGCAACGATGCGATTGGCCGATTCGGCCGTCACGGGCTCTCCGAGAAACACGATCCGCTCGCGCAACAGCCGCGAGTAGATGTCAAACGCGCGTTCCCCCCGGCCCGACTCCTCAATCACGATCGGAATCATGGACCTGGACAGTGAACTGGCCCGATCCTACTGAGCGCGGGCGGCTAGGGTCGCCCAACCTGAAGCGACAAACAGCGTGAGCGCCGCCCTGACCGTCTCCGACAGCAAGCGCGCTTTTCACCGCGCCTTCCCCCATGTGATCGCCCCCCTCTACCGGCGCCTGGTGGATGAACTGCTGGTGGAACTCCACCTGCTGAGCCGGCAACAGGGCTTCACGGCCAACGGCCTGTTCGCCTGTGGCCTGGTGCAGGTGTTTGACGGTTTTGCCCGGGGTTACCGCCCGCCCGAGCACAAGCCCCAGTTGCTCACGGCGCTCTGCAGCGCCACCGGGTTCGATGCCGCCCAGCTGCGCCAGGAATCGGACAGCTGCCGCGCCGCCATGGGCCACCACAGCGTGGATGCGGTGAAGGGCTGGATCGAGGTCCAGGGGGAAGGAGCTCCTGAGCCCCTGGCCTCCGCCCTGGCCAGCATCCGGGAGCCTGGCTTCCACTACTCCCGCCTGATGGGTGTGGGGCTGTTGAGCCTGCTGGAGCAGGCCCAGGGCGCCGATGCCATGGATCCCGCCACCCTGCGCAGCTACGCCCACGATCTCGGCGGCGCCATGGGGTTGCTGCGGGAGCGGCTGGACAAGGACCTCAGCCTCTACGCCAGCAACCTGGAGAAGCTCGCCCAGGCCGTGGAGCTGATGGAGGAAACCGTGGCTGCAGAGCGCCGCAAGCGCGAGCGGCAGCAGGCCGGCCTCAGCGGCGTGGCCCCGATGGACGATCAGGCGGCAGAGGAGACTCCACCGCTGGAAGGGCCTGAGAAGTCGGAGCCGCAGGCGTCAGCAGCAGACGCGCCCACAGCAGGCTGATTGCCCCGTCCTGATCGGCGGGGCGCTGCGCTTCCACCTCAAAGCTCTCCGCCTGCATCAGGGGTCCAGGCAGGGTGGCAGGCAGCAGCCCCAGGGTCCCGAGGTCGCGGGGGCGGAGGCGAAGGCTGAGCAACGGGGCGGCGGCGCCCTGGGCCAAGGCAGGTCCTGCCGCGCCCTGGGGGGCAGGGCCCAGAAACAGCACCAGCTCGGGGGCCGCACCTGGACGGTTCAGCCAGCGCCAGCCCCCCACCAGCTCTCCCTCCGGTCGCCGCCAGAGGCTGGCGGGCAGGGTGTCTGAGCCACCGGGGGCCAGCCCTGCCGACGCGGGCACGCTCTCCAGGCCCTCCCCCTCCAGCACTGGCCCCAGGCGACCCAGGAATTCAGCCCAGGCCTGGCGCTGTTCCGCTCCAGGGGCCAGCTGCAGCGTGATTGCCGCCTGGAAGGGGCCCTTCCCCACGGCCCGAACACCGAGGCGGAAGGGGGTGCTGCGCAGGCGCCGCAGGTCGGCGTCATCGACGCCATAGCGCGACAGCAACGGATCGCGGATCAACTGCCGGTTGAGCAGCCCCTGCAGCAGCACCTCCAGCGTGCGGCCCTGCAGGGTGAGCAGGCTGCCCGGGGGCCAGGGCGCAGAGGAGGCCGCGGCCGTCGGGGCTACGGCGTCCGCCTGGGGAGCTGAGGCCAGCAGGGCCGTGCTGCCGGCCGCCTCGCCAGCAGCCAGGAGCTCCTCCTCCTCCAGCTCCAGACTCACGCAACCCTCCTGGAAGCTCTGCAGCAGCGGCGCCAGCGGCCCCACCATCCCCCCGAAGGCCACCGGCGACCAGAAGGCCGCCTGCTCCGTCTCCAGCCGCTCCTGGCAGCGCTGCTCCAGGCCCTGTCGCTGGCGAGGCAAGGTCTTGAGCTGGTCGGTGAGCAGGCGAAAAGAGAGAGGGTCGGCGGCCACCACAAGGAGGTCGTCCACCTGAACGCTGTGCGGTGGCCGGGCCAGGGCACCGGTGAGCATGGGGCGGGGCAGCGGCAGCACCAGATAGGGCCCACCATCGCCCTGGCGGCCCCAGAACTGCCACCACAGGCGCCGTTGCTGGCGCCAGAGACGCTCGGCTGTGGCGGCTCCCAGGCGCTGCTGCCACAGCTGGGGCACCGGCCGGGAGGGGGCCGCGGGAAAACTCTGCAGCAGGGCGGCCTGGGCCAGCAGGCGGCCGAGGCCTTCCGCCCTGGGGCGGGGCAGCATCCAGAGGGCCAGGGCAGGCCCCAGCAGCAGCAGCAGGGTGACGCCGGCGGTGACCCGCAGGGGCAGGCGCGGCAGTGGCAGGCGCGGCAGTGGCACGGCACGCAGCCGCAGGGCGGGCACCCGCAGGACAGGCAGTCGCAGGCTGCGCAGAGACTCCACCAGAGCGGAGCGCCTCATGCCAGGGCCCCGTAAAGGGTGGTGCGTTGCCGCGCCGGCCGGCCCAGGTGGGTGGCGGCGGAGCGCAGGGCGGCGGGGGTCTGGGCGGTGCCGCCCCGGGCGCCGGCCATGGTGGTGATGTGTTCCTCCATCAGGGTGCCGCCGAGGTCGTTGCAGCCCCAGCGGAGCGCCTGCTGGGCCCCCTCCAGGGTGAGCTTCACCCAGCTGGGCTGGTGGTGCGGCATCCAGGGGCCAAGGATCAGGCGGGCCTGGGCGGTGAGCAGGAGCATGGCGTCCAGGTCGGGCTGGTCGCGTCCCACCCGGGAGCGCAACGGGGCCGGGGCGGCGGCACCCACGAAGGGCAGCAACACGAATTCAGTGAAGCCGGTCAGGCCCCGGGCCAGGGCCAGGCTCTGCAGGGTCACGAGGGTGAGCAGGTGGGCGGCGATGTCCGCCGCTGCCTCGATGTGGCCGGCCATCAGGGTGCTGGTGGCCGCCAGGCCCTGCTGATGCACCTCAAGCATCACGGCCACCCACTGGCGCGCGCTGAGCTTCTCGGGGCAGAGCTGGCGCCGCACCCGCTCACTCAGCACCTCGGCGGCGGTGCCGGGCACCGAGCCCAGGCCGGCGGCCCTGAGGCGCGTCAGCACGGTGGCGAGGGGCAGGCCATCCTGCTCCGCAAAGAAGAGCAGCTCCTGGGGGGAGAAGGCGTGCAGGTGCAGCCCCGGCGCGGCCTGCCCCAGCTGGATCAGCATCCGCTCGGCGTAGGCGAGCTGGCTGCCGTGCAGCCGGGCTTCCGGGTTGAGGCCCCCCTGCAGACAAAGCTCGGTGGCCCCAGCCCTGCGGGCCTCGGCGGCGCGCTGCATCAGCTGCTCGGGCTGGAGCCAGTAGGCCCCAGGCTCGCCCGCATCCCGCCGGAAGGCACAGAAGGAGCAGTGCTTGACGCAGTGGTTGGACATGTTGAGGTTGCGGTTCACCACGTAGGTGACCGCATCGCCGGCCAGCTGCCGTCGCAGGCCATCGGCGCGGCGGCGCAGCTCCTCAAGGTCCGCTCCCACCCAGGGCCGTGACAGCACCGCCAGAGCCAGCCGGGGCAGGTCGGCGGCCGCCAGGGCCGCGGCATCGAGGCCCTCTCCTTGGGAGCCCTCTCCTTGGGAGCCCTCGCCCTGGAGGCCCTGGCTCTGGGAGCTCTGGCGATGGCGTTCCTGGCCGAGCAGGGTGGTCTGGGCCTGGTGCAGGGCATCCAGCAGAGCGGAGGCCTCCTGCACCCCGCTAGTCCCGGTTCCAGCCCGGGACTTCGGTTCCAGTCGAGGCTCGAGCTGGGGGGGCGGCACGAGCAGGTCGGCCGCATGGCGCCAGGCCCAGGCAGCGATGGACGCTGCTGCGGCGGACCGCGGGAGTGGGGGCGGGGTCACGACCGGGGCGAGCTGCCGCTGCTGCTGGAACGGCGACCGGCCCTGATGCCGGAGGAGGCCTTGGAGCCGCTGCCAGCCTTCGAGCTGCTGCCGGCCTTGCTGCCACCGGCGGCCTTGCTGGCCTTGCTGCCACTGGCGGCCTTGCCGCGGGCGCCGGGCTTCAACAGCGCCGCAGAGCTGTCCTGACGGCGGCGACGCCGATCGCGCCACTCGACGGTGGAGAGGTAGACCACGCCGAGACTCACGAACAGCAGCAGCGCGGAGGCGACACCAGCGAGGAGCTGGGTGCTGCTGAAGGGCAGATCAGCCACCGGAAGGGAAGGGTCGGGGGGTCGGGAGGGTGCCGTCCAAGGGACGGCCTGGGTGCATGGCGATCAGAAGCTGATGCTGTTGTCGCCGTGACGGCCCCACACCACCATCGCGATCGAGAAGGTGAACAGAGCAGCCAGGGAGGCCCAGCCCAGGGTGATCAGCATGGTGGAGATGCGTGGCGTAGCGGCAGTGTACCTAGGCTCCAACCACTCCGGACAGGTCATCACCATGGTGAGTTCGTCCCCGACTGCCGTGCGCGAGCGGCAACTGGTGCGTCAGCCCTACCCCAACTATCGGGTGGTGGTGCTCGACGACGACGTCAACACCTTCCAGCACGTGGTGGAGTGCCTGGTGCGCTTCATCCCGGGGATGCAGCCCGACCAGGCCTGGGACCTGGCCCAGCGCATCGACGGCGAGGGCTCAGCCGTGGTGTGGAGCGGTCCCCAGGAGCAGGCCGAGCTCTACCACCAGCAACTGGGGGCCGAGGGCCTCACCATGGCTCCGCTGGAGCGGGACTGATGGGCCGGGTCGTGGTGACCCACAGCACCTACCTGGAGGGGTTGATCCCGCTGTTGCGGCGCCTGGCCAGATTGCCCCGCATCAACACGGTGACTCCCGCCGTGATCAGCCGGGTGAGGGGGCGCAGTCCGAACCTGCGGCTACGGGTGTCCACGCCGATCCGGGGGGGCCACAAGCTGGTGGCGCGGCGGGGCTCCAGTGCCCAGGAGGTGTTCGTGGTGACGACCTGCAGCGGCGAGCAGCTGCAGGCCCTGGTGGATCAGCTGCTGGAGGGGTGAGGCGCCTGGGCCAGGCTCAGGCGCAGCTGGCTTGCCCCCTGGCGCTCATACACCGCCGGGGCTGTGAAGCGCGCATAGGCCCCACCGCCGCGGAACCACTGGTCGCTCTGGAGCTCCAGGTCTTCCGGCTCGAGCAGCCAGCGCTGGCGCAGATAGGTGAGGTAATCGGCCGGGTTGGTCTGGGGGGCATGCCAGTGCACCACGGCGAAGGCGGCAGCCCGCACCCGGTAGACCCCGTCGCTGCCCTCCTGGATCTCCTCCTGGAGCAGGAAGCTGCGGAAGCGGCTCTGGCTGGCCTGAGCCTCCAGCTGGGCGGGGGAGCCTTCGAGGGGGTACTTGCGCAGGTAGAGCTGCCTGGCCCTCGGGAACACGGGCCCCGGAGCCAGGGAGAGGAGGGCGATGAACGCCTCCTGGAAGGTCGGTGCCGGCGGCTGAACGGAGGCTGAGGGGTCCATCACGGCTGGCTGCGTCCACACCCTCCCACCTTGGCGGCTGATCGACCAGACCTGACAGCAAAAACCCCCGGGCCCGTAAGCGCCGAGGGAGAGGAAGAGGATGGACCGCCGTGCCGTTTTGCCCCAGTGTTCGACCTGGAGTTACCAGAAGGGGTGTCAGGAGCGGGGCTTCATTTCCGGCTACGAGGCCGGTTTACGTCGCTTCCGCCGCAGACTCCCCATGTCGAAAGAGGAGTCAGATCAGAAAACTGTAAAAGGCACTCACCAACAAGGCAGTCCGCAGAAAGCTTAGGGCCTTGGGCCGGTTTCCGAGCCCCTCAACGCAAGATGACAAGCTCAGTAGGTGGGGTTGGGCCAGATCGCCCGCACCTGCTCGAGGCCATGGCGCGCCTGCCGCCTGCGCTCTGCGGCGGTGGCGCCATCGAGGAGCAGGGTCACATGGCCGAGCTTGCGGCCGAGCGCCGCCCCCTGCTTGCCGTACCAGTGCAGGCTGGCGCCGGGGAGGGCGGCCAGGGCACGGCGCTGCTGGGCGTAGCTGGCCCTGGAGCGCTCGTAGCCGAGCAGGTTCACCATCAGGGCACCGGGCACCTTGAGCTCCACCTCGCCCATGGGCAGGCCGGCCACGATGCGGGCCTGCTGGCTGAACTGGCTGGTGTGGGCGGCCTCGATCGTCACGTGGCCGGAGTTGTGGGTGCGGGGAGCGATCTCGTTGATCTGCAGGCCTTCGGGGCCATAGAAGAACTCGATCGAGAGCACGCCCACATAGTCGATGGCCGTGAGCAGGGATACGGCGATGTTGCGGGCGAAAGCCTGCACGGCGTGGGGCACGTCGGCGGGCGCCAGCACCCAGTCGCAGACGCGGTGGTGCTGGTGGGTCTGCACCAGCGGATAACAGCGCACGGCGCCCTGAGCGTCACGGCAGACCAGCTGGGAGAGCTCGATCTCGAAGGCCACGAAGCGCTCCACGATCCAGTCCACCGGGTCCACGCTCTCGAGCAGCTCGGCCAGCTCGCCGGCGTCCCGCAGCACGAGGGTGGCCTTGCCGTCGTAGCCGCCGGTGGCGGCCTTGGCCATCAGCGGAAACGACCAGCCGGCGGGCAGCTGCGGCGGGCCGGGAGTGGGTGCTGCGGGGAGCAGATCGGCCAGGTCGAACCAGGCGGGGGCGGGCAGCTGGAGCTGCTGCAGCAGCTGCCGCTGGCTGCGCTTGCTCACCAGCGGGGCGAGGGCCGCCACGCTGGGCACGAAGCGCACACCTTCGGCCTCCAGCTGGGAGAGCAGCTCCAGGTCCACCCATTCGTTCTCGAAGGTCACGGCGCTGCAGGCGCCGGCCAGCCGCCGCAGGGCAGCACCATCGCCGGGATCGCCCAGCACCACAGCGGAGGCCAGGCGGCTGGCGGGATCATCCGGCGACGGCGTCTGCACCACCAGGGGGATGTGGAGTTCAGCGGCGGCAGAGGCCAGCATCCAGGCCAGCTGGCCGCCCCCCACCACGCCGATCCGCGCCTCACCCTCGGGGGCGATCGGGGCCAGGGTTTCGGCCTTCAACGGGAGCACGGACACGGGCGGCAACAACGGGTCCAGGGGCCTGGAACGAACCGCCCAGGCCCCGCCCGAAAAGATGAAGACAAGGTTAGGGCGCCAGGGGGCTGGGCCTTTGCTCAGGTGAGGCCCTGGTCGCCGGCGAAGGCGAAGCGGATCAGGCTCAGCACCAGCACGATCAGGAACAGGGCCAGGCCCACCGTGCAGGCATAGGCGATCTCCAGTTCCGAGAAGGCCTGCTCATACACGTAGTACACGATCGTGCGGGTGGAGTCGGCGGGGCCGCCCTGGGTCATCAGGAACACCTCCTCGAACACCTTGGTGGCGGCGATCGCCGAGATCACGGCCACCAGGGTGATGTAGGGCCGCAGCAGCGGCAGGGTGATGTCCACGTGCTTGCGCCAGCCCTCGCTGCCGTCCAGGGCGGCGGCCTCGTAGAGGTCGGCCGAGATGCCCTGCAGGCCGGCCAGGAAGATCACCATGTAGTAGCCGAGCCCCTTCCACAGGGTCACGAGCATCACCGAGGGCAGGGCCAGCAGCGGCGAGGTGAGAAAGCCGATCGGGCTGAAGGCATCCCCCAGCAGGGCGCCCAGCCAGCCGTTGATCAGGCCGTTTTCGGCATAGAGCCAGCGGAAGGCGATGGCCGCCACCACGATCGACACCAGCACCGGCGTGTAGAAGGCGGCCCGGAACCAGTGAATGCCGGGAATCTGCCGGTTCACCAGCACGGCCAGGGCCAGGGCGCCGAGAACCACCGGTGGCACCACACCAATGAGATAGAGAAAGGTGGTGCCGGTGACCCGGAAGAACATCGGATCGGTGAGCAGGCGGCGCACGTTGGCCAGCCCCACGAAGCGCAGGGGCTCACTCACGTCGAGGCCGGTCTCGGTGAAGCTGATCACCAGGGCCATCGCCGCCGGGATCAGCACCGAGAGGCTGATCAGCAGCAGGGCCGGAGCCAGAAAGCCCCAGGCGGCCCGATGGCCGGGGGCCCGGGGAGCGGGTTTCGCGGGTGAAGTCGCCATCACGGCCCACGGGATGGGGCCATTGTGGAAGATGCCGTGACCGATGCTTCCGCAGCAAGCAGCCCCCTGAGCGCCATGGTGCAGCCAGACCGGCCAGCTGCCGATCCGATGGCCGTGTTGCGGCACGTGTTCGGCTACGCCAGCTTCCGCGGGCCCCAGGAGGAGATCGTGCGCCACGTGCTGGGCGGCGGCTCCGGCCTGGTGCTGATGCCCACCGGGGGCGGCAAATCCCTCTGCTATCAGGTGCCGGCCCTCTGCCTGCCCGGCGTGGCGGTGGTGGTGTCGCCCCTGATCGCCCTGATGCAGGACCAGGTGGAGGCCCTGCAGCAGGCGGGGGTGCGGGCAGCGGCCCTCAACTCCTCGCTCACGGCAGCGGAGGCCAGCGCGGTGTGGCGTCAGCTCAGCCAGGGCCAGCTCGACCTGCTCTACGTGTCGCCGGAGCGGCTGCTGGGGGGCGATCTGCTGGAGCGGCTGGCGGCCCTGCCCCTGGCCCTGTTCGCCATCGATGAGGCCCACTGCGTGTCGCAGTGGGGCCACGATTTCCGCCCCGAGTACATCCAGCTGGCGGTGCTGGCGGAGCGCTTCCCCCGGGTGCCGCGGCTGGCCCTCACCGCCACCGCCGACCCCCGCACCCGCGAGGAGATCGTGGCGCGGCTGCGGCTGGAGAGCGGCAGGGTGTTCCTGGCCAGCTTTGATCGCCCCAACATCCGCTACCTGCTGCGGGCCAAGGACGACGCCAAGGGCCAGCTGCTGCAGTTTCTGGAGCAGCACCGGGGCGAGTCGGGCATCGTCTATGCCCGCTCCCGGGCCCGGGTGGACCGCTTTGCGGCAGACCTGCGGGCGGCGGGCTACGAGGCGCTGGCGTACCACGCCGGCATGGAGGCCGAGGCCCGCAGCCGCACCCTGCAGCAGTTCCGCAACGGCAGCGGCGTGGTGGTGGTGGCCACGATCGCCTTCGGCATGGGCATCGACAAGCCAGACGTGCGCTTCGTGGCCCACCTGGACCTGCCCAAGAGCCTGGAGGCCTACTACCAGGAGACCGGCCGGGGCGGCCGCGACGGGCTGCCGGCAGAGGCCTGGATGGTCCATGGCCCGGGCGATGTGCCCCAGCTGCGCCGCTTCATCGACGACTCCGACGCCCCCGAAGCCCAGAAACGCATCGAACATGGCAAGCTCGATGCCCTGATCGGCTTCACCGAGGCGCCCGGCTGCCGCCGCCAGGTGCTGCTACAGCACTTCGGCGAGGCGCTGGCCGAGCCCTGCGGCAACTGCGATGGCTGCCTCGAACCCCAGGCCCGGGTGGATGTGACCGAGCCGGCCCGCAAGGCCCTCTCAGCGGTGTACCGCACCGGCCAGCGCTTCGGCGCCGCCCACGTGGTGGATGTGCTGCTGGGGGGCAACACCGAGCGGATCCGCCAGCTGGGCCACCAGGAGCTGAGCGTGCACGGCATCGGCCAGGAACTCGACCGCAGCCAGTGGCGCACCCTGCTGCGCCAGCTCACCAGCGCCGGCTACCTGCAGCCGAGCCCCGACGGCCACGGCGGCCTCTGCTTCGGCGCCGAGGCCCTGGTGAAGCCCCTGCTGCGGGGGGAGGCCAGCCTGGCGCTGCCGTTGCCGCCCCCCCAGAAGGAACGGCGCCGCAGCGGCCGGGCCGGAGACGGCCGTGGAGCTGGGGGGCAACGGCCCGAACTCGACGCCGAGGGGGCCGATCCGGCCCTGGTGGCGGCCCTGAAGCTGTGGCGCCGCGACCAGGCCCGCCAGCAGGCGGTGCCCCCCTACGTGGTGTTCCACGACCGCACCCTGCTGGAGCTGGCCGTGCGCCAGCCCAGCAGCCTCGACGAGCTGGGCCAGGTGAGTGGCATCGGCGCCGCCAAGCTGGAGCGCTACGGGGAAGCGCTGCTGGCGGTGCTGCGGCAGCAGGCGGAAGGGGGGAGTGAGGGAGTCAGTCCTCCGTCTTGAGGAAGCGCCCCGACAGGCGCACCCCCATCACCAGGGCGGCGATGCCGTAGGCGGCAAAGGTGAGCAGCTGGCCACTGGTGCCGGTCTCGTAGGTGCCGCGCTGCAGCAGCACGAAGTCGGCGAGGGAGGAGGCGGTGCCCCAGAGCAGCACCCACACACTCACGTAGGTGATGCCTTTGACGGTCTGGTTCATGCCGGCCTCTCAGTGGGAGAAAACTAGACGCGGGCCCCAGCGCAGCGGAGGCGGTACAACGCGGTGGCTGCCGCCGCCATCGGATCGATGCTGCCCGTCTGCCAGCCGCTGTGGGGCCTGCCGCTGTGGGGCCTGGTGGTGTGCAGTCTGCTGGGGGAGGCCAGCGCCGCGGGGCCACTGCACCCGCCACTTCATCAGCCCCTGCCTCCGCCACCGGTCGGACCGCAGGCCTCACTGGAAGCGCCCATTCCCGACTCAGCGAGCGGCGCCGGCGCCACGCTCGCCCCCACATACGAACCCACACGCACGCCGGTGCCCAAGCCACCTGGAGATGCCACCACCAAACCAAAACGCCCCGAGGTGGTGCCCCAGCAGGTTCCCGTCGGCGATCTCGCCCTGCAGCAGCTGCCGCCCGATCCAACCGCGAGCGCATCCCAGCCCCCCGGCCCCCTGCACTACCCCCTGGCCGTGGCCGCCTCGGAGCAGGCCCCCTGGGGCTGGCGCTATTCCGCGGCGCGGGGCGCCTGGCGCATGCACACCGGGCTGGATCTGATCGCGCCGGAGGGCACCGCCGTGCTGGCGGTGCTGCCGGGAACGGTGCAGCGGGTGGCGGAGATCAGCGGCTACGGCCTCACGGTGCTGATCGACCACGGCAGCGGCTGGTCGAGCCTCTACGCCCACCTGCTGCGTACCCGCCTTGTGGCCGGCGACAGCGTGACGGCGGGTCAGACCCTGGGCCTGGTGGGCCAGAGCGGCAACGCCAGCACGGCCCACCTGCACCTGGAACTGCGGCAACGCCAGCCCCAGGGGCTGGTGGCGGTGGATCCCAAGCCGCTGCTGCCGGCAGCCCCGAGCGGGGGCACACTGGCAACAGAGGCGCCAACGCAGCCCATTGATGGCCGATCAGGACCAACTGGACGACTTCCTCGAAGCCCTGGAAACGGCCGGCAGCCCCGTCAAGAACCCAGCCCTGCGCCAGGCGCTCAGCTGGGACGAAGGCCTCTACGAGGAGGTGAAGGCTGAGCTCGTTGGCAGGGGGATTGTGAAACGCGGCCGGGGCCGCAGCGACAGCGTGTCGCTGGTGGGGGCCGAACCGGTGACGAAGGCCACGGCACCGGCGAAGAACGGCCGCAAGGCCAGGGCCGCCAGCAACGGCACCGCCAACCTGGGCTTTGAGGCCAAGCTCTGGCTCACGGCCGACAAGCTGCGCAACAACATGGACGCGGCCGAGTACAAGCACGTGGTACTCGGCCTGATCTTTCTGAAATACATCTCCGACAGCTTCGAAGAGCACCGCGCCAAGCTGCTGGCCGGCGTTGGCGACTACGAGGGCGCCAACCCGGAAGACCCCGACGAATACAAGGCCGAGAACGTGTTCTGGGTGCCGGCCGAGGCTCGCTGGCATCAGCTGCAGGCCAACGCCAAACAGCCCACCATCGGCAAGCTGGTGGACGACGCCATGGTGGCGATCGAACGCGACAACCCCCGCCTCAAGGGGGTGCTGCCGAAGGACTACGCCCGGCCGGGGCTCGATAAGCAGCGCTTGGGGGAACTGATCGATGTGATCGCCACGATCGAACTCACTGCTTCAAGAGAGAGCGGCGCCAGCGAGGGGGAGCAGACCCATCGCTCGGTGGATCTGCTGGGCCGGGTGTACGAATACTTCCTCACCCGCTTTGCGTCGGCCGAGGGCAAGAACGGCGGCCAGTTCTACACGCCCAATTGCGTGGTGCGGCTGTTGGTGGAGATGCTGGCTCCCCAGGCCAATTCCCGCATCTACGACCCCTGCTGCGGGTCAGGCGGCATGTTCGTGCAGAGCGAGAAGTTCATCGAAGATCATGGCGGCCAGCGCGACAAGACGGCCATCTACGGCCAGGAGAGCAATGCCACCACGCGCCGCCTGGCGGTGATGAACCTGGCGATCCGTGGCTTTTCGGCTGATTTCGGCCCCGAGCACGCCGACAGCTTCCGCCGCGACCTGCATCCGGATCTGCGGGCGGATTATGTGCTCGCCAACCCGCCCTTCAACGACTCCGACTGGTTCCGCAAGGACGACGACGTGCGCTGGCAGTTCGGCGTGCCGCCCAAGGGCAACGCCAACTTCGCCTGGGTGCAGCACTTCATCCACCACCTCGCCCCGCAGGGCATGGCCGGCTTCGTGCTCGCCAATGGCAGCATGAGCTCCAACCAGAGCGGCGAAGGCGAGATCCGCCGCGCCCTGATCGAGGCCGACCTGGTGGACTGCATGGTGGCCCTGCCCGGCCAGCTCTTCTACAGCACCCAGATCCCGGTGTGTCTCTGGTTCCTGGCGAAGAGCAAGGCTGCCGACAGCCAACGGGGCTTCCGCGATCGGCGCGGGCACACGCTGTTCATCGATGCCCGCAAGCTCGGCAGCCTGATCGATCGGGTGCACCGGGAGCTGCTGGAGGCTGATCTGGAGAAGATCAGTGGCACGTATCACCGCTGGCGGGGCGCCAACGGCGCGGGTGGCTACGACGATGTGCCTGGGTTCTGCAAATCCGCTACATCCGCTGAGATTGCTGCCCATGACCACGTTCTCACACCGGGGCGGTACGTGGGCGCGGAGGAGGTGGAAGACGACGGCGAGCCATTCGAGGAGAAGATGCCACGTCTTGTGGCTGAACTGCATGCCCAGTTCGCCGAGTCCGCGAAATTGGAGCAAGCCATCCAAGCCAACCTGCGGGGCCTGGGTTATGTCAGTTGAGTGGCTCACTCTTAGTGATGTGGTGGTTGAATCCCGCGGTGGAACTCCTATCAAGACATCGGAATACACATCCAGCGGCACACCGGTCCTCACGAAGGGAGATGTGAAGCCTTCTGGCCGAGTCGAACACGGTGGAAAATTTGTTAACACAGAGTTCGCAAAGATTAACGGTTGGCGCTTTTCAGGGCCCGGTGATCTTATCGTCACCACTCGCGACCTGACCCTTGCTGCAAACTTTCTGGGTCTCGTATCCCGTATCCCGGAGCACGATTCTTTCGTCATTAATCAAGGTGCGACCATCTTTAGAGTTGACGAATCAAGGATTGATCCTCAATATCTGATCTATTGGTGCTGTGGCCCCGACTATCGCCAACACATCCAGGATAATTATGTGGGTTCTACCCAGATCCACATACGGCAAGATGACTTGTTCGCAGCGCCCTTGAAGTTATTGCCGTTGTCTGAGCAAAAAGCCATCGCGGCGGTGCTTGGGGCCCTGGACGACAAGATCGAGTTGAACCGGCGGATGAACGCGACGCTGGAGGCGATGGCGCGGGCGCTGTTCCAGAGCTGGTTCGTGGATTTCGATCCTGTGCGGGCCAAGCTTGATGGGCGGGAGCCTGTTGGGCTTGATCCACCAACAGCAGCTCTCTTCCCCGAGCACTTCGAGGAATCAGCGCTCGGTCCAATTCCGCAGGGATGGGAAGTCTGCTCTCTCGCAAACAAGATCGAACTCCTCAGCGGCGGCACGCCCAAGACATCCGAACCGGATTATTGGGACGGTGACATCCCATGGTATTCCGTGAAAGATGCTCCGTCTGAAACCGACATTTGGGTAATTCAGACAGAGAAGCAGGTCACGAAGCTGGGAGTCGATAACAGTGCGACCCAAGTCTTGCCGGAAGGAACGACCATCATCAGCGCACGCGGCACTGTCGGGAGACTCGCTCTCGTCGGCACCCAAATGGCAATGAACCAATCCTGCTATGGCGTGCGCGGCGTGAATGCCTACGCTGATTTCTTCACCTATTTCTCGCTCCGCCAAGCCACCGCCGACCTCCAGCAACGCACCCACGGGACGGTTTTTGATACGATCACGCGCCAGACCTTCGAGTCACTTGACTTCATTTTCCCGCCAGCCCCTCTGATGCAAGCGTTCGACCGGACTGTCGAACCTTTGCTCGCGCAAGTGCGCGCCAATATCCACCAATCCCGCACCCTCGCCACCCTGCGCGACACGCTGCTGCCGAAGCTGCTGAGCGGGGAGTTCATGGTGAAGGATGCGGAGTCGCTCATCGGCAAGGTCGCCTGATGAGAACGACGTCTGAGCAGATCAATCTCTGGCGGCAGGCACCGTCTGAAAGCCAGCGCCTGGATTTCAAGGAGGCAAAACAGCAGTTCGACACTCGCAAACTGAGCGAATACTGTGTTGCGATCGCCAGCGAGGGCGGCGGCGTGCTCATGCTTGGGGTAGCGGATCAGCCGCCGCGCGCCGTCGTTGGAACGCAGGCCTTTCCGAATACCGTTGATGCTGCCGGAGGGCTCTTTCAGTCGGTTGGCTTCCGTGTGGACATTGAGGCAGTGGCGCATCCCGATGGGCGTGTGCTCGTGTTCTACATTCCGTCGCGTCCTCGGGGTACTGCCTATCACCATGATGGCAAATACTTGATGCGTACCGGCTCCTCGCTCATGCCGATGAGCGAGGACCAGTTGCGGCGGATCTTCGCAGAAGGGCAGCCCGACTGGCTGGAAGAGCCATCACGCACTGGCCTCGATGAACAGCAGGTGGTGGAACTTCTCGACACACAGACCTTCTTCGAGTTGCTCAACCTCCCATACCCAACCGAACGCGCAGGCGTGCTTGAGCGGCTGAGCAGCGAGGGCCTTATTGATCAAGATGGAAGCACATACACCATTCGCCGACTCGGGGCGTTGCTGCTGGCGCGGCACCTTGAGCAATTTTCTGATGTCTCACGCAAGGCGCCTCGTGTTGTCGTCTATGCAGGCGAATCAAAGCTGGAAACCCGCCTCGACCAGACCGGCGGCCGTGGATATGCCGTTGGTTTCCAGGGCTTGGTTCTCTTCGTGATGTCCCAGTTGCCCCAGAACGAGGTCATCGAGGATGCCTTGCGCAAGGAGGTCAAGCTGGTGCCCGACGTGGTGATGCGAGAGCTGATCGCCAACGCCTTGATCCACCAGGACTTCACAATCCAAGGCGCGGGAGTCATGGTAGAGATCTACAGTAACCGTGTTGAGATCTCGAATCCAGGTGAACCGTTGGTACCTGTGGAGCGTTTCATCGACGCTTACCAATCACGCAACGAAAGGCTCGCAGACCTGATGCGCCGCATGGGTATTTGTGAGGAAAAGAGCAGCGGCATCGATCGTGTCGTGCAGGCGGCCGAGGTGTACCAGTTGCCGGCACCCGATTTTCGCTCCATCTTCCGGCGCACATCGGTGACGATCTTCGGCCCGCGGCTGTTTGAGCGGATGGATCGCAACGACCGTGTACGCGCCTGCTACCAACACGGCGCACTGAAATGGGTGATGGCTCAGCACATGACCAACCAGTCGCTGCGCGATCGTTTCCATCTCGCTGAGGACAAGGCCGCCATCGCCTCCCAGGTGATCGCGGCCACGATTGAGGCTGGCCTGATCAAGCCGGACCAAAGCGTGGGCGGCTCCCGGAAATTTGCCCGGTACCTACCGTTCTGGGCCTGAGCTTCATTTAATTCCTCCGCACCGAGCTGGGTGGCCTTTCCTCCAAAAGCCTTGCAGCGCAAGCACTTTCTTTTTTAAGGCTATCCCCGATCCCGGCACCCAAGCGAAGCCGGTGCCTTGACCCCCCCCTCCACCGAGTCCATCGCAGACGAAGACCCCGACCACGAGCGACAGGAAAACACCGCCAAAAACCACCTCACTCCATGACTACCACCCGCCCATTCGCCCTGCGCTTGTTCGTGCCCTCTGGGCTTCCGGAGGGGATGCGAATCGTGGAGAAGACGAACTGGAGCGGCATCGGCTACGTGATCCCTCGCTCCCAGCTCAAGGAGTTCACCCAACGCCCGGAGGCAGGACGCCCTGGCGTGTATGTGCTCACAGGCCCCGACCCTGAGGACGGCGGCGCCGACCTTGCGTACATCGGAGAGGCGGACCCCCTCGGGCGGCGCCTGGAGCAGCACCAGGCCAAGGAGTTCTGGACCACCGCCTACGCCTTCACCTCCAAGGACGGCTACCTGAACAAGGCCCACGCCCAGCACCTGGAGGCCCGGCTGATCGGCCTGGCCCAGGCGGCCAAGCGCTGCCGGCTGGAGAACGTGGTGCAGGGCCACGCTGTGAACCTGGCCGAGATGGACCGCGCTGAGGCTGAGGGCTTCCTGGATGAGGTCTTGGTCTGCTTTCCGGTTCTCGGGCTCAGGGCCTTCGAGCAGCCGCCAACCTTCCCTTCCATGAGCCCCAGCAACCTCTTCTTCCTCCGGGGTCCGGAGGCCGAGGGCAGGGGATACGAGTCACCCAACGGGTTCACCGTTCTCAAGGGGGCCAAGGGGCGCCGCGACTTCGTGGCCAGCACTCCCGACGCCCTGATGCGCACGCGGGAGCAACTCATCCGGCAGGGCGTGCTCGCCAAGCTGGACAACCAGGTGGAACTGCTCCAGGACTATGAGTTCAAGTCACCGTCCCAGGCGGCGGGGCTGCTGCTCGCCCGCAGCGCCAACGGCCGGCTCGACTGGAAGGATGCCGCCGGGATCAGCCTCAAGGATCACCAGGAGCGGGCGGCGGCGGCGGCCTCCGCAGACGCTGATCCTTGAGGCCCCACCCAACGCACCTGCTAAACAGCTGCATACCATCTAGCTTCTGGCCAGTGACGGGCTCACCGGTGAGACCCATGCCGAGTGACAGCGCTCCCCTCAAGCTCTGGGCGGTGACCCCCGAAAAGATCGCGGAAGCCGTGCGCCGGTTGGTCGCCGCGGCCGCTCCCACGCGCCTGATTGCCTTTGTCTCTGCTGCCACAGGGGATCTGAGCAGTGCCAACGACCTTGATCTACTGGTGGTGGAAGCCCAGGTGGCCGACCGATACCAGGAGATGCTGCGCCTGCGCCGTGTCCTGCGCGGGCTGCTGATGCCGA
Organism: Paraciimarium castrense LEGE 11436; assembly: GCF_056633055.1. NCBI lineage: Bacteria > Bacillati > Cyanobacteriota > Cyanophyceae > Synechococcales > Prochlorococcaceae > Paraciimarium > Paraciimarium castrense. The sequence continues at coordinate 559,244 of NZ_JBSJOW010000001.1, forward strand.
TCGATCTGATTGTCACCAGCCAGGCCCTCTACGACTCCCGCGCGCAGGTGCCAGGCACCGTGGAGTTCGCCGCCCGTACACAAGGCCGGGTGCTCTATGCGGGCGATTGAGCAGGCCCAGCTGCTGCAACGCAAGGCTGCACAAGACCTTGCCGTGCTGCAGAAGCTGATCAAGGCGTTGCTGGCGCTGGGCGGTCACGACTACCCCCGCACCCATGATCTGGGTCTGCTGCTGGATCTGCTCGCTGCCGTGGATGTGCGTATTCCCGAGGCTCTGCTGACGGTGGAAAACCTGACCCCTTTCGCCACCGTGTTCCGCTACGACGACCTCCCGCTGGAAGCCACCATCGAGCGGCAGGAGTGGCTGCCAATACTCTTGGCGTTGGAGGAGTTCGTGGGCGGGGTCATCGCGGCTGCGACGGGTCCATTGAATCCGCCATGACCCTCAACGAAGCCCTCATCGAAGAGGCGGCCCTCGGCTGGCGCCCGGCCAGCTGCAAGGCTTCGCCAACAACTGTTGCAGAATCTGCAACAGTTCAATCAAGAAGCTGGCTGAACTCATGAGCGACGAAGTTTTGCCCGGCTCCGAAATCATCCTCTACCAGACAGAAGATGGCCGCACGCGCATCCAATGCCGACTAGAAGATGAAACCCTGTGGCTAACCCAGGCACAGATGGCCGAGCTGTTTGAAACGACTCCCCAGAACGTGACCCTGCATTTGAAGAGCATCTTTGCCGAGGGTGAGCTGGTCGAATCGGCAACTTGTAAGGACTACTTACAAGTTCGCTTGGAGGGTGGGCGAGAGGTCTCGCGCAAGCTTCGCCATTATCGACTTGAAGCGGTTCTGGCTGTCGGTTTCCGCGTGCGCAGCCATCGAGGCACCCAGTTCCGCCAGTGGGCCATCGGCTGCTTGAACGAGTATCTGGTGAAGGGCTTCACCATAGACGACGAGCGGCTGAAGAATCCCCATGGCAAGGGTCAGAGAGACTATTTCGACGAGCTTCTCGATCGCATCCGCGACATTCGCTCGTCGGAACGTCGGTTTTATCAGAAGGTGCTGGATATCTATGCAACGAGTGTGGACTATACGCCTGATGCGGAAACAACTCAGCTGTTCTTCGCTACTGTGCAGAACAAGATGCATTGGGCAGCCCATGGCCATACGGCGGCTGAAGTGATCGCCGAGCGGGTGGATTCGTCGAAGCCGTTCATGGGCCTGCAGACCACACGACCAAGCGGTCTCGTTCGTAAAGGTGACGTGTCTGTCGCCAAGAACTACCTCTCAGCAGATGAACTACAGGTCTTGAACCGTATCGTTAGCCTCTACATCGAATATGCGGAGCTCCAGGCGCTGGAGCGAAAGCCAATGACGATGCAGGCCTGGATCACGAAGCTGGATGAATTCCTGGCCATCTCCGGGCGTGATGTCCTGGATCACGCAGGAAGTGTTTCTGCTGAGTCTGCCAGGAGGAAAGCAGAGCTGGAGTATGGCCGGTATCGGGCGCTGCTCGATGCGCAACCTCAGCGTATCGACGCGGAATTTGAGAAGGCTGCCAAGGACTTGAAGAACTTGCCGAGGCCGAAGAAGCCCAAACGGCCCAAGCCATGACCCTCACCGAAGCCATGGTCGAAGAGGCCGCCCTCGGCTGGTTCAACGAGCTGGGCTATGCCGTGCTCCCCGGCCCCCAGCTGGCTCCCGGCGAACCGGCGGCGGAGCGCGAGTCGTTCAGCGATGTGGTTCTGGTGGGCCGGCTGCGCGAGGCCATCCGCCAGCTCAACCCCACCATTCCTGAGGAGGCCCGGGAAGAAGCGCTGCGCAAGCTCTTGCGCCTCGCTACCCCCTCGCTGCTGCAGACCAACCGCGCCTTCCACCGCCTGCTGCGTGAAGGTGTGCCGGTGGAATACCCCCGGCCCGATGGCAGCATCGCCGGCGACCATGTGCGCCTGGTCGACTTCACAACCGTTGCCACCAACGACTGGCTGGTGGTGAACCAGTTCTCCGTCAGCGACGGCCAGCACAACCGCCGGCCCGACCTGGTGGTGTTCCTCAACGGGCTCCCCCTCGGCCTGATTGAGCTCAAGAACGCCGCCGCGGAAGACGCCAGCATCTGGAGCGCCTACGCCCAGCTGCAGACCTACAAAGCCGAGATTCCCTCACTCCTCCAGTACAACGCCGCCCTGGTGGTGAGCGATGGGCTGCAGGCCCGCATCGGCTCGATCACGGCCAACCAGGAGTGGTTCAAGCTGTGGCGCAGCATCGATGGCGAAGCCGACGCGCCGGCCACGGCCCTGGAGCTGGAAACGCTGATTCGTGGCGTGTTCGCGCCGCAGCGCTTTCTCGATCTGCTGCAGCACTTCATCGTCTTCGAGGAAGACCCGGATTCGGGTGCCCTGCACAAGATCATCGCCGGCTATCACCAGTTCCATGCCGTGAACGCGGCGGTGCAGGAAACCGTGCGCGCCAGCGGCATGGGACCTGCGTGCCGCAGCCAGGGCGGCCGGCCGGGCGACCGCCGCGCCGGCGTGGTGTGGCACACCCAGGGCAGCGGCAAGAGTTTCACCATGCTCTTCTTCGCCGCCCGCATGATCCGCGCGGCCGCGATGCAGAACCCCACCCTGGTGGTGCTCACCGATCGCAACGATCTCGACGACCAGCTCTTCGGCCAGTTCCAGCGCTGCGCCGACATCCTCGGCCAGACACCCGTGCAGGCCGCCAGCCGCGAGCAGTTGCGCGACCTGCTCAACCGGGCCAGCGGCGGCGTGGTGTTCACCACCATCCAGAAGTTCATGCCCGACAAGGGCGAAGCGATGCCCGAGCTGAGCGCCCGGCAGAACATCGTGGTGATTGCCGATGAAGCGCACCGCAGCCAGTACGGCTTCGGCGCCAAGGTGAACGAGAAGACCGGCGCCATCTCCTACGGCTTCGCCAGCAACCTGCGCGATGCCCTGCCCAATGCCTCCTTCATCGGTTTCACCGGCACCCCGATCGAGCAGACCGACGCCAACACCCGGGCGGTGTTCGGCGATTACATCTCCATCTACGACATCCAGCGCGCCGTGGCCGACAAGGCCACCGTGCCGATCTACTACGAGAGCCGCATCTCCAAGCTTTCCCTCAATGCCGCCGCCCTGCCCGGTCTGGATGCCGAGTTCGAGCAGATCACCGAAGGCGAGGAGCTCACGCAGAAGGAAAAGCTGAAAACCAAATGGGCCGCTCTCGAAGCCTTGGTGGGCGATCCCGATCGCCTCGCGCTCGTGGCCGCCGACCTGGTGGCTCACCTCGAGAAACGCCTGGAGGCGATGGATGGCAAGGCCATGGTGGTGTGCATGAGCCGCCGCATCTGCGTCGATCTCCACAACGCCCTGATCCAGCTGCGGCCCGAGTGGGCACACGACACCCTCAAAGTGGTGATGACCGGCAGCGCCGATGACGGCCCCGACTGGCAACCCCACATCCGCAGCAAGGAAGCGCGCCGCCAGCTGGCCAACCGCTTCAAAGATGCCGCCGACCCCTTCAGGATCGTGATCGTGCGTGACATGTGGCTCACCGGCTTCGATGCCCCCTGCCTGCACACCATGTATGCCGATAAACCGATGCAGGGCCACGGCCTGATGCAGGCGATCGCCCGCGTCAACCGGGTGTTCCGCGACAAGCCCGGCGGCCTGGTGGTGGATTACCTCGGCCTCGCCGATCAGCTCAAGCGCGCCCTGGCCAGCTACACCGAAAGTGGCGGCCAGGGCGACCCCACCTTCGACCCTGCCCAGGCCATCGCCGTGATGCTCGAAAAGCACGGCATCGCCTCGGATCTGCTGCACGGTTTCGACTGGTCGGCCTGGAGCAGCGGCACCCCCAGCGAGCGCCTGCAGCTCCTTCCCGCCGGCCAGGAGCACATCCTGCTGCAGGAGAACGGCAAGCAGCGCTGGCTGCAGGTGGTGGCCGAACTCTCCCGCGCCTTCGCCCTCAGCGCCGCCAGCGATGAGGCCACCGCCATCCGCGACGACGTGAGTTTCTTTCAGGCCATTCAGGCGGCCTTCTCCAAGGCAACCAGCGGCACCAGCCGAGCGCCCGAGCAGATCGACGCCGCCATCCGCCAGCTGGTGAGCAAGGCCATCACCACCGATGGCCAGGTGATCGATGTGTTCACCGCCGCCGGCCTGCCCAGGCCCGACATTTCCATCCTCAGCGATCAGTTCCTGGCTGAGGTGCGGGGTCTCAAGCACAGGAACGTGGCCGCCGAGCTGCTGGAGAAGCTGCTCAAAGACGAGCTCAAAGTGCGCTCCAAGCGCAACCTGGTGCAGAGCCAGGTGTTCTCCGAAAAGCTCAAAACCACCCTGAATTCCTATCACAGCCGCGCCATCACCACAGCCCAGGTGATCGAAGAGCTGATCGCCCTCGCCAAGGAACTCGATGCCGCCAGCAAGCGCGGCGAATCCCTTGGCCTCAGCCACGACGAAGTCGCCTTCTACGACGCCCTCGCCGCCAACGACAGCGCCGTGCAGGCGATGGGTGACGCCAAGCTCAAACTGATTGCTGCTGAGCTGATCACCCAGGTGAAGAAGAGCGTGTCGATCGACTGGACCCTGCGCGAAAGTGCCCGCGCCCGGATCCGCGTGATGGTGAAGCGCATCCTCAACAAATACGGCTATCCCCCCGATCTGCAGGAAGCCGCGGTGAAAACCGTGCTCGCCCAGGCGGAGCTGCTCTGCGCCGCCTGGGTGTGAGAGCATCGCCAGATCATGAAGCAGGCTCATGAGCAAGCAGCACCCCTCAGCCGTTCAGTCGATCGAGGAGATGCAGAACAATCTGCCCTACTCCGAAACGATCGACAAGAAGCACTACAAGCGCGACCTTGAATCGCTCCAGATTGAACTGCTCAAGGCGCAGCGTCACATCAAGGCTGTCGGAGAGCGCGTGGTGATCCTGTTCGAAGGTCGCGATGCGGCGGGCAAGGGTGGATCGATCAAGCGGTTCCGCGAACACCTCAATCCACGCGGCAGTGAACATGTGGCGCTGGCCAAACCCAACGATGCCGAAGCAACCCAGTGGTACTTTCAGCGCTATGTTCCGCACCTGCCAGCGGCGGGAGAAATCACGATGTTCGACCGGTCCTGGTACAACCGGGCCGGCGTCGAAAAGGTGATGGGCTTCTGTACACCGCAGCAGCACGCCCTGTTTCTGCGCCAGGTTCCCGGCTTTGAGCAGTCCCTCGTGAGCAGTGGAATTAGGCTGTTCAAGATGTGGTTCACCGTGTCGCAGGGCAGGCAGAAACTGCGTTTCGACGATCGACGCGACGATCCGCTCAAGCAGTGGAAGATTTCGCCCATCGACGAAGCCAGTGTGGCGAAGTACGACGCCTACACCGAAGCCCGCAACGAGATGCTGCTCGCCACCGACACCCTCGTGGCGCCATGGACGATCGTCAACTCAAACGAGAAGAAACGGGCCCGCCTCGGTGCCATCCGCAGCGTCCTCCACGCCCTGGACTACGAGCACAAAGACCACGACGTGGCCTGTGAGCCCGATCCACGGGTCGTGCGCACGGCCCATTCGGTGTTCATCGACAACTGAGCCGCTCGCTTCACCTCAGCGGCTCGCTGCCGGAACGAGCAGCCGTGGCGCGAGATTGTGTTGTCGGAGGCGTCGCCCGAAGCCGCGATCAGCAAACGACGCCATCGACGCGCAACTGCGGCAGCTGGCATGGTGCAGGCCTGGCCGGTCTTCTGCCGTGAGGCCGGGATGGGCCAGCAGGTGATCGAACACCTGCCTCGACGCGAGGCCGGTGGTGATCAACTTGATTGTGTATGGCGAGATCGCCTTCGCCTGCGAGCGGATTGAGGGGGTGCATGAAATTCTGCCGGCCCGCGTCTACGACTACCGCGCCATCCCGAGCGGTAAGCGCAAGGGAGGCGATTCGGGCATCCATCAGCTTTCGATCTTCTGGCCGAAGCGGAGGCCATGGCGCTGTCAGCCTCCGCGCCGCAGAAACCGCCCCACCTGAGCCGGCCAGTCGCCTGGCAGGTCGCCCTTTTTCAGGACTGGGCTGGCCATCGAGTTCAGCAGCGGCCAGCCCCCCAGCCGCAGGCTGTCGCCCACGTGCACCAGCACGGCCAGACCGATCAGCAGCCAGCCCAGCAGGTGAAGGCCATACACCACATGGTGCAGCTGGCCTTCCCTCAGCCAGTCCTCCTCCATCAGCTTTCCCGTGCCGATCGCCACGGCCAGGGCCGCCAGGGTCAGGCTGTTGGTCAACCGCCGCAGCCGCGAGCGGCCCAGGGTGAAGGCATAGGCCACGAAGGGCAGGGCCAGCACCAGCAGCCCAACGCCGATCAGACCATGGATGTCGATCCAGTCTCCAGCCGGGGTGAAGGGCAGTCGCCCCCAGCGGCCGTCGTAGCGGCTGTAGACGAACAGGCCACTCAGCCAGCAGCCCAGCACCAGCAGGGCCGTGCCCCCATGCAGCAGGCGCAGCAGAGAGGGTTGGTAGGGGCGCGCCATGGCATCAGCCGGAGGTTTCTTGCAGCGTGCCATGGGCCTGCTGCACCTCGGCGATGAACACGGCATCCATGCCGCGCAGATCGCCCACTTGAAATCGACGGGCTTGTGATCGGAATCGTTCTCCTTCACGAGGGCCGGAGGGCTGGCTTTCGTGCCATGGCAGGCCAGCCCCACGCGCCTCCGATCGAGCTGCACCATCTCCACCACCGCTTTGGCCAGGCCGGCCGCCAGATCGAGGGGGAGGTTGCGCACGTTGCGCTCATGCATGGCCTCGATGCCCAGACCGCCGCGGTGAGGATCGAGTGGTTGACGACGGTGGCACTCCCCAGTGCAGCCGTCCCACCGCCTTGGCCACCCGCGCCGTCTACTCCTTCACTGGCTTCCCAGGGATACCTGAGTGCCATCTCTACCTCCACCACGACGGCTATCCCACCGGCGCCGCCTGGCGGTTCGCCACCGCCCTGCGGGAAGGCGGTGATGCCTCCACGTTCCTCGCTGCCTTCCTGAGCACCCAGTCCAGGGCAGAACCGCTCGCCGCGCCTGAACAGGCCGCCGACGCGGAGTACCGCTACGGCATCGAACTGACTCCAGCCGCGGATCCCCATCTGCTGGTGCAGTGCTGGCGCCGCCTGCCCGGTGCCAGCTGGCACCCCCGCTGCGGTCCCACCCCGATGGCCCTGTTCATCAGCCGGTTTCTTCCTGCGGCGCAGCGTCCGGCCGCCCCATGAGCCCTAGCCTCGCTCCACCTCCGCCCCCGCCCATGGCCGCCACCCCCGCCGCGATCCGCACCATCGCCGTGGAGCTCAGCACCAACCCCTACCCGGTGGTGATCGGCGAAGGCTGCCTGGCCCAGCTGGGCGAGCGGCTGCGGCAGCTGGGCCTGAAGGCCGGCACCAAGGTGCTGGTGGTGACCAACCCCGATGTGGACCGCCCCTACGGCGCCACGGTGCTGGCCAGCCTGGAGCGGGCCGGCCTGGCCGCCGAGCGGCTGGTGATCGAAGCCGGGGAAGACCAGAAAACCCCCGCCACCGTGGGCCTGATCCACGACGCCGCCTTCAAGCAGCGACTGGAGCGCGGCTCGTTGATCGTGGCCCTCGGCGGTGGCGTGGTGGGTGACATGGCCGGCTTCGCCGCCGCCACCTGGCTGCGGGGCATCGCCGTGGTGCAGGTGCCCACCACCCTGCTGGCGATGGTGGATGCGGCGATCGGCGGCAAGACCGGCGTCAACCACCCCGGCGGCAAGAACCTGATCGGCGCCTTCCACCAGCCGCGTCTGGTGCTGATCGATCCGCTGGTGCTCAGCACCCTGCCGGAGCGGGAGTTCCGGGCCGGCATGGCCGAGGTGATCAAGTACGGCGTGATCGGCGATCCCGGGCTGTTCGACGCCCTCGAAACGGCAGCGCGGCAGCAGCCCGGCACTGCCCTGGCCAGCCGCGATGCGGTGGGAGCCCAGCTGCTGCACACCCTGCTGGAGCGCTCCGCCGCCGCCAAGGCCCGCGTGGTGGCGGCCGACGAACGGGAGGGCGGCCTGCGGGCGATCCTCAACTACGGCCACACCCTCGGCCACGTGGTGGAGACCCTCTGTGGCTATGGCACCTGGCTGCATGGCGAGGCCGTGGCGATCGGCATGGCGGTCGCAGGCGAGATCGCCGTGGCGATGGGGCTCTGGAGCCCAGCCGACCAGGCCCGCCAGCTGGCCCTGATCGACGCCGCCGGTCTGCCCAGGCAGTGGCCGCAGCTGGACCCCGAGGCCGTGCTGCGCTGCCTGCAGGGCGACAAGAAGGTGCGCGAGGGCCGGCTGCGCTTCGTGCTGCCCACGGCGATCGGCAGCGTGGAGATCCGCGACGACGTGGAACGCGACACCATCCTCGAGGCCCTGCGGGCCTGCGCTCAGGGGTCGGAGCTGCTCTCGGGATAGTCCTCCTCCAGGGCCGTCTCCAGGGTGGTGAGCAGCAGCACCAGGGCCGCACGCGATTCGAGCTCGGCGCCGCTCACCTCGTGGATCCAGCGATGGCAGAGGTCTTCGATCTGCTGGAACAGGCCGGCACCGCGGCGCAGGGTGGCCATCACCCGCTCCACGCTCTCCTCATCCGCCTCCGGGGGCAACCCCACCACGTAGCGGCGGCCGTCATCGCCGATGTAGGTGAGCTGGCCCTCCACATCAAGGATGGGCGCCGCATGGGGTGTGATCGGTTGATCATCCCCGGTGTCGGGCGGAAAGCGATCCATGCAAACCCCTCGCCCTGCCTCCTCTGCTTAGCGAGACCTCAGCCCTTGCCAACCCCGGCGGCCTGGCAATCAGCACGTCTGATCGGTCAGAGCCCCAGGGCGGACGGCAGAGCGTGGACGGTAACGGGCGGAACCTTGCTGTTCGCCGCGACCACGGGCAAGGTGGTGATGTCCACTGAGCAGGCCCCCAGAGGCGCGATCGGCGATGAGCTGGAGTGAACTGGAACGGTTGGTGGAGAGTGCCGAGGCCGACAACGCCCTGCGCCGGGCCCTGAGCCACTGCCGCAGCGAGCCTGAGCTGGTGCTCGCCGCCCGCACCCTCGGTTACCGGATCACGTCACGGGATCTTGTGCGCGCGCGGATCGCCGATCGGCAGGCACCGCAGCTGGGCGAGGAGTCTCTGACCGGCCGGGCTCTGGAGCGTTGCGGGGGGGCAGGCCTGCCCCTCGGCTGAGGCCCTCCAGCCAGCGCTCCAGCTGAGCCAGCCCCTGCCAGCCCGCCAGGCTCAGCAGCCCAGCACCGATGCAGGGCAGCCAGCCAGCCCCCAGGCCCACTCCGCCAGCCAGGGCCGCACCAGCCAGGGCGGCCGTGGACACCAGCGCCAGGCCGGTGAACAGTTGCAGCCAGGGCCGCAGCCGGCGCAGGCCCCGTTGAGCACCGGAGCAGGCCCGGCAGTGGCTCGTGTGGGCCTGCTGCCGCTCCATCAGAGCGTCGACCCCGAGCCGCGGGGGCAGCGACCTGCCAGGGAAGGGCTCGCCGCCATGGTTCTCGATCCAGGCATGCAGGGCCCGCACGTAGACATCCGAACTGGTGGGCAGGAAGCAGGCCTGGGTGAAGGCTGAGCGACCGCCGCGTTGCTGCAGCCGCCGCTCCTGGCCGTGCAGGAACACCTGGTCGTCCTCCAGCACGATGTGGTTGGCCAGGTGCTGCAGCCAGCGGGGCCGCAGGGGCAGCAGCAGCCTGGGCAACGCCGACTCGAACTGGAACGGGAAGCGGGCGAACAGGCGGCATTCCCCCGGCCGGATCGGCGTGGCGTATACCACCGTGAGGATGCGGGCAAAGCCCTTGGCGGTGAGGTCGTGCCACATCAGGCCCGGCGCCGCAAAGGTGGTGAACTGGCTGCCGAGCTTGCCCCGGCGAGGCCCCTCCTCCCAGGTGGCCGTGAAACCCTCGGCGCCCTCACTGGTGATCAGGGCCTCCACCGGCGCCGCGTTCTCCCGCCGGCCCACGGTGCGGTGGTGGGTGAAGGGCACATGGCTCACATCCAGCACGTTCTCCAGCAGGGTGAGGGCATCCATGGGCAGATCCCGGAAGGTGTCCTGCACCAGCCAGCCGGGCTCCTCCAGGCTGGGCACCAGAGGCAGGGGCCGCTGGCCCGCCAGCTCCGCCTCTCCCGCGAATACAAACAACAGCCCCTGGCCGGTGGCCGTGGCGAACACACCGCAGCTCGAGCGGGCACTGGCGCAGGCGTTGCCGGCCTGGGCGGCGTCGGCCTGGGGGATGGCGGTGCAGTGACCGCTGCCGTCGAAACTCCAGCCGTGGTAGGGGCACTCCAGCTCTCCGCGGCCATTGAGCCGCCCCTCACTGAGGGGCACCAGGCGGTGCGGACAGACATCGGCAAAAGCGCGCCACTGCTCGGCCCCGGCGTCCCACCAGAGCACCAGGTCCTGCTCCAGCAGGGTGAAGGGAGTGGGTCTGGAACGATCGAGATCGTCCAGATAGGCCACGGCATACCAGCGCTGCTGCCAGTGCTGACGCCAGCTCTCCTGCTCGACGCCAGGGGGGGGGCCGAGGGTGCTGACTGGAAGCGTGCCGGAGGAAGCCATGGGCTGGAATTGGCTTGCCGGATGATGGCGCGGCCGCATCGTCATCCGGGATCAGGCAGGCGCAGACCAGCAAACACCCGCAGGAAGCGGCGGACGCTGATCAGCCGCAGCAGAGCTCTCCGGTGGCGGGAAAAGTCTTCCCAGCATCGGAGATCCACCCCGTTCAGCTCAGGGCGTTCTGGAAGGTCGGCAAAGCGGTGTGGGGAGAGGTCAACGGCCTGCCAGATCAGCCCGACACCCCAGTCGGTGTTGACCACGCAGTAATCAAGAGCATGGCGCCGGCTCACCACATCGAGAAAGGCCAGGTAGGTCTGGCCCATCCATTCCCCCTGGCGATGCTCGGGGCACACCAGCGCAGGGTCGGGGGGATTGCAGTCATGCACCACGATCACTCCGCCAGGGCTCAACAGGCGGAGCGCGTAGTGGAGATCGAGGCTGGACGCCACATAGGTGTGATGAGAATCGATGAAGATCACATCGAAGCGTTTGCCTGCCGCGACAACGCGCTGCAGACAGCTGGCCCCCTCGTCACCCTCCTCGCGGTGGTGCACCGGCAGACCGTCCGAGAAGTCCGCCGGAGCGTTGTAGAGAACGCGGCGGCAATGCACAAACTGGCGGCGGCACACGGCCGCGAACCGCCCGCCTGTGGTGGGTGTGGCGATCTCGAGGTAACGGCTGTAGCCATTCGCCCAACCCAGGGCGTTCACAACATCCGCCTTGCCGCAGAGGGGATGGCGGTTCCGGTCGAAACAGCGTTCCGACAGCGCCACAAGATCACCACGGTCTTGGGACTCCACCGCCATCAGCGTCTGACTTCAAAGCTTCTGTCCCACTGCAATTTTAGGCTCTCCCCGGAGCGGGGCCCCGCAGGCTGCTTAAGGTCATGGCCGATTCATCGGGTGTGCGGAATGGCCACGATTGCCGTGAGCGGAGCCTCCGGGAAGACCGGCTGGCGGGTGGTGCAGGAGGCCTTGGCCAGGGGCCACCAGGTGAAGGCCCTGGTGCGGCCCGCCTCCCAGCTGCCCGCAGGGCTGGAGGGGGCGGATGTGGTGCGGCTCGAACTGGGGGATACCGCAGCGCTGCAGCGGGCCCTGGCCGGCTGCGAGGCCCTGGTGATCGCCACCGGCGCCCGGCCCTCGGTGGACCTGGCCGGCCCGCTCAAGGTGGATGCCTTCAGGGTGCGTGAGCAGATCGGCGCCTGCACCGCCGTGGGCGTGAACCGGGTGGTGCTGGTGAGTTCGCTCTGCGCCGGCCGGCTGCTGCATCCCCTCAACCTGTTCGGGCTGATCCTGCTGTGGAAACGGCTGGGGGAGCACTGGCTCGAGCAGAGCGGCCTGGCCTGGACCGTCGTGCGGCCGGGGGGGCTGAGCGAGCGGGACGAGGGCCTCGAGAGCGAGGGCGTGGTGTTCAGCGGCCCCGACCAGCAGGAGAGCAACAGCATTCCCAGGCGCCTGGTGGCCCGCGTCTGCCTCGACTGCCTCGACACCCCGGCGTCGGTGGGACAGATCGTGGAGATCACCAGCAGCCAGGATCAACCACCCCAGCCGCTGGCCGCCTGGCTCGCCGCCAGCTAGAGCAGGCCCCGGTAGCGCACCAGCAACTGCACCATGGCCCAGGAGCCCAGGGTCACCTTCACGGCCACCAGCACGTTGAGCAGGGGGATCCAGCCGCCGCTGTCGATCGTGCCGAAGCTGCCGCTGCCCCAGGGCACCACCCCCTCCAGGCTGAGCAGGGCCACCAGCAGGAAGGCCACCACCGCGGCCTTTTCCCACAGGTCGGCCCGGTAGCGCCGGTAGAGGCGATCCGCCAGGCGCACCGAGCCGCTGATCAGCAGCAGGCCGATCGCCGTTCCGCCGGACACCCCGGCCGCAAAGCCGCCGCCCGGCGAGAGGTGGCCCCGCAGGGCCAGCTCCACCGCCACCAGGGCGCAGACCGTGGAGCCCAGCTGGCAGAGCACCACCGAGGGGGCGTCCTGCAGGCCGCGGATGCGGCGCTGGCTGGGCTCACCACTGAAGATCCAGCGCACGCCGATCGAGGCCAGGGTGAACACCACCACCTCCGACACCGTGTCGTAGAGGCGGGTCTCGAGGATCACGGTGGCCACCAGGTTGGGCACATCGCCGGTGCGCAGCAGCAGCTCCAGCACCTGGTCGATCGGTGCCGGCTGCGGTAGGGCCAGCGCCAGGGGTGACAGACAGAGCAGCACGGCCGCCAGGGCATAGACCCAGTTCATGGCGCCACCTCTCCAGGGGCTGGGCCGTCGTCAGCCGCCGGCGCTGGATCGGGCCCCTCCGAGCGGATCAGCTCCAGCCGGTGGCCCTCCTCGCGCCAATGGGTGGCCCCGGGCAGAGCGGCCAGATGCTCCAGCAGCTGGGGACGATGCAGCAGCAATGCATAGGAGGGCTCAGCCTCCAGCCGGATCAGGCGGCCGTGCAGGCCGGGTTCACCGGCCTGGGGCAGGGGCACCAGTTCCAGGCGCAGGTGCAGCGGCTCCAGCCAGGCCCGCAGGCGCTGGCTGATCGCCTCGGGCGGCAGCGCCCCGCCGGGCAGGGCCAGCCGCAGCACCATCGAGGAGCGCAGGGCCACGGCATAGAGCGTGGTGGAGAGCAGGGTGCCCACCAGGGCCTCGGTGAGGGCCACGTCGGCGGCACCGAGCAGGGCGTAGATCAGGGCCGCCACCGCGCCGAGGATGCCCCGCATCACCAGCGTCTGGTAGGGGTTCGACTGGGCCACCAGCAGGATCGCCGTGAGCGGCAGCAGCGCCGTGATCGGCAGCAGCAGGGCGGCGTCACTGGTGAGGGTGAAGTCCATGGAGCTCAAGACGGATCCCCTGGCGCCGTCTCGGGGCCCTTGGCCGGGGGCAGCGGCAGGGGCTGGGAGCAGCTGGCCAGCACGTAGCCGAAGATCGTGTTCCACACCACCAGCGACAGCAGCGCCAGCAGCAGCAGCGGCCATTCCGGCACGAAGCGCAGCAGCAGGCCCACCAGCATCAGGGCCGAGCCGAGGGTGTCGGCGATGCCCAGGTAGTGGAGCTTGCGCAGAAAGCTGGTGCGGCCCAGCAGGGGCCAGGTGCCGGAGAACCAGAGCACCAGGCCGCTGAGCAGCAGCACCATGCTCACAACGCTGAGGTTCATCGGTCCACCCCCCGCAGCAGGTTGGCCAGCAGCATCACCGCCGAGTTGCCCACGCTGAGCACGATCACGCCCACGATGCCCAGCATCCAGTCGTCACGCACCACCGACACCGCCAGCATCAGGATCGCCACCTTGGTGGACACACTCGCGAAGGCCGCCAGCCGATGCCAGACATCCGTGGAATTGCAGGCCACCAGGATCGGCAGCAGCAGGGCCAGCACCATGCCCAGCAGGATCAGGCCCATGGCTTGCCCTCCGGCCTTGCCATGCGGTGCACCCTGTAGGCCCGCCCGTCGCGCTCCACCCCCAGCGCGATCGTGAGCGGCGTGAGGGTGATGCGGAACACCTCCAGGAAAGTAAGCAGGGCCGAGCCCTGGGCCCTCACCGGCGAGGGCTCCACCCTGCCCTGCAGCCGCGAGCCCAGAAACAGCAGGGTGAACGCCTCGCCATAGGCCACCGGGATCGCCACCAGGCTGGCCAGCAACTGGCTCAGCAGCTGGCGCAGCGGCACGTGGCGACTGCGCCCCATCGGCAGGGCCAGGGCCACCGCCAGGCCGATCGCCACGTTGGTGGTGCTCAGGTCGCCGCTGAGCAGGCACCAGATCAACAGCCTCATCGCCACCGTGATCAGCCGGGCCATAGCGCCTCCCTCGGCATCAGGGCGGCCACCAGGGCGGCACCCACCACGGCGATGCCGCCGAGCAGCTCCTGCAGTCGCTCCAGATCGGGCAGCGGCAGCGGCAGGGGAGGTGGATCCAGAACCGGGCCTGGGGCCAGATCAGGGGCCGGGCTTGCCGTTGCCTGGCGACGCCGGCGCAGCGCCTGGGCCACCAGGCTGAGGCCAGCGTGAACCGCCACACCTGCGGCGATCACGGCCAGCGCCTTGAGGGCACCCCCCAGGGAGGGCAGGGGCCCCTGCAGCAGGCCGAGGGCCACCAGCAGCAGCACCAGCAGCCCCACTCCCGCGGAAGGCCAGGGCCCCTGCCAGCGGATCGGCCGCCAGCAGAGCCTCGCGTACACGGCGGCCGTGCCCACCTTCGCCACCAGCAGGGTGCGATCCAGCAGGGGGGAGAGCTGGCTGGCCATCTCGGCGTTGAGCTGGGTCTTGGTCCAGTAGCCCAGCAGCAGGGGCGCTCCGGCGATCGAGAGCGAGGCCAGCAGCAGGGGCACGGCCAGCCCCGCCTCCAGGGGCTGCTGCCGCCAGCGGGACAGATCCCTGCTGCCGGCGCGCCCGGCCACCAGAAACAGGCAGGCCTTGGCCAGGCCGTGGGCCAGGGCATAGACACCCCCCGTGACCGGGCTGATGATCACCAGGCCCACCTGCCCCAGGGTGCTCCAGGCCAGCACGCGCTTGAGATCGGTTTCAGCCAGCGCGTAGATCACCCCGAACAGGGCACTGGCCAGGCCGATCGCCAGCAGCAGCGGCTGCAGCTGGGGCAGCTGATTGGAGAGGCGCAGCAGCGGGCAGAGTCCGCCGGCCACCACGGCCCCCGAGAGCAGCGCCGACACCTCAGAGGGCGCCTCGGCATGGGTGCGGGGCAGCCACAGCCCCGAGAGGAACACCCCGGACTTGGCCAGCAGGCCCACCAGCAGCAGGGCCACCACCACCGCCAGGCTGCGGGGCTCCATGGCCGGGCTGGAGAGGGCCTTGAGGCGGAAACTCTCGGTCTGCAGATAGAGCAGGGCGGCACCCACCAAATAGAGCGTCATGACGCTGTTGCTGACCAGCAGGTAGCGCAGGGCGATCCAGAGCTGCTGGGGCTGCCGCTTCTGCAGGATCAGCAGGAAGGCCGTGACGCCCACCACCTCCAGGGCCACGTAGAGGCTCACCAGATCGACGGCCAGGAAGGCCGAATTGAGCCCTCCCACCAGCACCATCACCAGCAGCAGGAACGGCCCCAGCGGCGGCCGTCGCCAGGTGTCCAGCAGCACGGCCAGGGCCACCAGGCCATTGAGCAGCAGGAAGGGAGCCGCCTGGGCATCGGCCTGCAGCAACACCCCCAGGGGCCCGGTGAGCTCCAGCGACCAGGGAGTGCTGAACGGGAACAGCAGCACGCCCACTGCCGTGGTGCTGACGGCGCAGACGAGGGTGAGCCAGCGGGCCAGCGAGGGCAGCAGCGCCGCCAGGAAGGCCCCCAGGAAGGGGAACAGCAGCCAGGCGATCAGCAGGGTGACGGTGGTGGTGGACATCACAGACCCCTCATCGCCACGGCTCTTGGGCCTCGGGCTGCTCGAAACTGAGGGCCTCGAGCAGGGGATCCACCGCCGACAGGCGCGTGATCACCACCAGCAACAGGGCCTGGATCGAAAGGCCGATCACGATGGCGGTGAGGATCACGGCCTGGGGGATCGGATCGGCCCAGGCCGTGATCGAGTCGAGGCTGTCGGGGTTGGCCACGATGGGGGTGCGCAGGCCGCTGCGGGCCGCCACCAGCACGAACAGGGCCACGGCCGCTGTGCCCATCACGTCCATGGCCAGGGCCTTGAGGAAGAGATTGTTGCGGCCGATCAGTCCCAGCAGTCCCGCCAGGAGTGCACCCAGAACAAGGGCTTCCAGCAGGCGGAAGGTGTCGATCAGGGGGGGGACTCCCGGGCGCGACTGACAGTAACCGCTTCCAGCTGGAACCTGGCGCTGCCAGAGGCCTTTTGCAGCGATCCCCGCAACGGCTCACCCGCTCCGGGGCGGAGCATCCACCCCAACGCCCCCGGGCTCCCGCAGGAACAGAGGCGGCTCCCCCGCCTCGGGAGGAAGGCCGGAGCTGAAGGCCAGCCAGCGGAAGTCGCCGAGGGTGTGGGGGTCCACCAGGCGCAGCAGGGCCTCGCGGCTGGCGAGCAGGGACGCCAGGCCGGCGCCATCGTCCTGCTGCAGTCCATGCAGGCGTTGCGCCAAACCCAGGGCCAGCAGCGCTTCCCCCTGCCGACACTGCCCCAGGGTCCGCCAGCCGGCGGCCCTCGCCTCCGCCTGCAGGCTCTCGATGCAGAGGTGGGCGGTGAGATCCCAGGCGCCGGGCTCCTGCAGCGGATCCTGGCTGGCCTGCTGGCCGCGGTAGGCCATCAGGGTGCCGGCGGAGCGCTGCGGAGCGTAATAGCGCCAGGCCTCCAGGGCGTAGTCGATCACCAGCAGCTGGCCCGCCTCCAGGGCCTGGCCGCAGGCCGCCAGCCAGGGCCCGACGCCCGGGTGCAGCTCCGTGCACCAGCCCGGCCCCCGCTGGTCTCCCGGCGGATCCAGTCCAAGGGCGCGCAGGGATGCCGCCGCCCGGGGCTGCAGGGGCCCGCCGGGCTCCAGCACGAGCAGGGGCCAGGCCGGGTCCTCGTCCCGGAGCCGCACCTGCTGCTGGCGCCAGAGCGCCCCGTCCCACTCCACCCTCTCCACGGCCAGGGCATCGAGCACCTCATGGGCCAGCACCACGCCGCGCAGGGGCGCCTGGGCCAGCTCAGGCCAGTCGCTCCAGCGGCAGGGCAGGGGCGAGGCCTGCAGCAGCTGGCGCTGGCGCTCCGCCATGCCGGCATTGGGCTCCACCAGCACCAGGCTGAGCCGGGCCGCCAGATCGGGCCAGCCCCGCTGCAGGGCCTCGGAGAGCTGCAGGGCCAGGGACCCCTCACCGGGGCCTGCCTCCACCAGGGCCAGGGGGCCGGGGCCGAGGGCCGCCAGCCAATCGGCGACCTGGGGCGCCAGCAGGGCGGCGAACTCGCCCCCCAGGGAGGGGGCGGTGGCGAAGTCGCCGCCGGGGCCGATGCGCAGCCGGCCGGCGCCGTAGGCCCCGTGGTCGGGGTCATGGAGAGCCCAGGCCATGAAGGTGCTGAACGGCACCGCCCCAGCGGCGGCCCGCAGCCGTGGGGCCAGCCAGGCGGGGCAGGGGGCAGCGGGATCCGTCACGGCCGGAGCTGGGCTCGGGGAGAATGCATCTTCTCGGAGACAGGCGCATGGGCAGGGTTCTGGCAACACGGGCCGCCGCGACCCTGGCGGCGCTGGTGCTGCTGCTGGGCACCTTGGTGGGCGCTGTGGTGGGCGTGGGGGTGGCGCCGGCCCTTGCCTACGACAACCCCGAGCTGCTGCCCGACCACCCCACCCCGGTGATCGACCTGGCCCGGGCCCTCACCGATGGCCAGCGGGCCGAGCTGGAGGAGCACCTGAGCCGCTTCGAGGCCGACAGCGGCTGGAAGCTACGGGTGCTCACCCAGTACGAGCGCACGCCGGGCCTGGCGGTGCGCGACTTCTGGAACCTCGATGAGCGCAGCCTGCTGCTGGTGGCCGACCCCCGCGGCGGCAACCTGCTCAACTTCAACGTGGGCGATGCCCTGTTCGCCCTGATGCCGCGCACCTACTGGGTGGAGCTGCAGACCCGCTTCGGCAACCAGTACTACGTGCGCGACCACGGCGAGGACGGTGCCATCGTCGATGCCCTCGCCGCCGTGGAGACCTGCCTGGAGCGTGGCGGCTGCCAGGTGGTACCGGGCCTGCCCAACGAGCAGTGGGTGCTCACCCTGGCCACCTCGATCGTGGGGGGCCTGATCGTGGGCTTTGCCGCCTACCCGCGCCATGAAGGGCGCCGGGTGGAGTGGGCCTGGGTGCTGTTGCTCTCACCCCTGTGGGTGATCCTGTTCGGCATCTTCGGGGTGGCCCCGATCGTGACCCGCACCGACGACCTGCTGCCCCTGTTGCGCAACGCCATGGGCTTCACCGGCGCCATTGCGGCGGCCTATCTGATCGCCCAGAACACCGTGGGCCGCAGCCGCATCAAGCCCGACGAGACCTGATCAGACGGCGCGACCACACACCATCAGACCCCGGTGCTGCGGGGGCCGATCTCGTCGAGGGCCTCCAGCTGGCAGCGCAGGGAATCCTGCGGCAGGCAAGGGGGCTTGGGTGGGGCCTGGGGAACGACCGCCACGGTGTTGTTGAGCGCGTACTGCACCCTCAGATCGGCGAGGTTCTGCTCGTAGAAGCGGCGCAGTTCCTGGAAGCGCTTCACCGGCTGGCCATAGAAGCTGTGGCCCGCCAGGGTGGGGAACGAAGCCCACTCCGGCGCCAGGCGATGGGCGAGGTAGGGGGTGAACTGGCCCTGGTCGGCCAGGTGCAGCACGCCACGGCGCTGAATCAGATAGATGGCGGCCTGGTCCTGCACCGCAGGGCCAAAGGCGTCGGGACCGTGCAGCCGGAAACCGATGGCGCGGGAGGCCATGGCCCAGGTGGGCGGCATGAACTGGTAGGCCCCGGCAGCGGCGCTGGCGTAGCGGGCCGTGCGGTTGACCTGGTTGGGGTGGCGGTCCAGCGAGCCCATCAGGCTGCCGCCGAACATGATCCGGTAGCCCTTGTCATGACCGCCGGCCCAGGTGCCCTCGGCGAAGCGAATCGTGTTGAGCAGGGCACGGCGCTCAGGGGTGAGGGCGTACACCCGGGCGGTGGGGGGCGGCAGCGGCACCGACAGGGCCAGGGAGTGGGGCAGCACCCGGGCGGGCTGGGGCTGGGGCTGCGGCTGGGCCTGGCCTTGCTGCGGCTGGCGCTGCAGCGGGGCAGGAATCACCATGGTGCTGTTGCCGGTTCTCAGCACCGTGCCCAGGGTTGTGGCCGCCGCCTGGGCGGGCCGAGCCTCGAACAGGGCCGCGGGAGCGGCAAGAAGGGAGAACGATGCGACCAGCAGAGCGTTCGTTG
Organism: Paraciimarium castrense LEGE 11436; assembly: GCF_056633055.1. Classification (NCBI taxonomy): domain Bacteria; kingdom Bacillati; phylum Cyanobacteriota; class Cyanophyceae; order Synechococcales; family Prochlorococcaceae; genus Paraciimarium; species Paraciimarium castrense. The sequence goes on from NZ_JBSJOW010000001.1 coordinate 578,582, forward strand.
TTTTGGCGAAGGACAAAACCAAATGCGAAAACAACATTACGCGCAGCAATTTGGCGATCTTCGGCCCAAAACTGTTGTTATCAGTGCCAATCGCACAAGCGTCCACTCGTGTCATCGACGACACAAAACAGTTCAAAACACTGTGAGGGAGCCAATTTGCTTGCTTCTGACTAACAGCAGTGCCGATCATGGCGGCGCCAACGATCGGATCTGCTGATCAGCCCAGGCCGCGCTGCGCAGCCAGATCGGCGATGGCCACCGCGGCACTGGCGGCACCATCCCGGGGCAGGGGGGCACCGGAGGGGGGCAACAGCGGTTGATCGAGTTGCCATCGGCCCTCCAGCAGGTCGTCGCGGCTGAGCAGGCGGTGCCGGCCGTGGCGCTGCAGAGCCTGCTCCAGCACCGGCGCCTCGGCGAAACCGTCGCGGTGCACCAGGTGGATGCCCACGTTCTGACTCATGGCCTCGCAGAAGCTGCTGTAGCCCGGCTTGGTGATCAGGCGCGAGCAGTGGCGCATCATCTCGAGGGGCCGCACCTCAGCCGGCAACACCCGGCCGTTGTCCGCCTCCCCCAGGGCCGGGTCGTGGCCAAGGAAGGTCCACTGGGGCCAGAGGCCCAGCAGGGCGGGATCGAGCCGCAGGCCCATCCCGCCGAAGGTGAGCAGGGCGCAGCGCTCGGCCGGCAGCTGCAGCTGCTGCACCAGGCCCTCGATGGCCAGGCGCGGCTCACCGGCCGTCAGCCCGATGCGGTGCAGGGGGATGTCCCAGGGCATCGGCATGGCCAGGGGGCACTCCAGCAGCAGATCGCCGCGGCGGTAGAGGGCCAGACAGTGCTCGGCCCAGGCCTCAAAGGGGCCACCGAAGGGCCGGTAGATCACATCCCAGCCGAAGCTGGCCAGCCAGATCAGGGGAGCTCCCACCGCTGAGGCCAGCAGGGCCGCTGCCGGGGGAACGTCGCCGAGCACCAGCACGGGCTCACCCTGGGCCCGCAGCCAGGCCGCCTCCCGCTCCAGCTGTTCGGGCAGCTGGCCTTCCAGCTGCTCGAGGGCCACCAGGGTGGCCGCCGGATCGGAGCCGAGCGCATCGGCCTGCAACACCCCCACATCCCAGCGGCAGGGGCGGTGCTCCACGGCCAGCGGCGCAAAGGCCGTGGCCAGGAAGGAGGGCGGCAGGGCGGTGGAGAGCACCAGCCGCCAGTGGGGCCTGAGGCTCTGCAGCGCCGCCAGCACCGCCGCGGTGCGGGAGCCATGACCGAAACCGTGGGCGCTGATGCAGGCGCAGATCAGCACGGCACGGCGGTCGCCGGAGCCGCCTGGTGCAGCACCTCTTCGTAGTGGAGGCAACCATCGAGCCCGTACCAGTGGTGGCTGGCCCGGCGCACCAGCGCGCCGCCGCCGCCCAGGGGCTCGAGTTCCACCCAGGAGAAGTGGCGCAGGGCGCGACCGGCCAGGTCATGGCCATGGCGCGCCACAAAGGCGGCATTGAGATAGATGGTGCCCTCGCGGTCCACCGCCAGGCTGCGCCGATGGCCCTGGCCCCGGCGCAGGGCGTGGTGCATGTGGCCGAACACCACCAGGGGCACAGAACGGTGGGCCCGGATCTGGCGGATCGCCAGGGTGAGGTCCTGGTCGCCCCAGTCGCAGGCGGGCTTTTTCCAGTCGCGGCCGCAGGGATCGTCGACGCCACTGCCCAGACCCGCCGGGCCGCAGTGGGCCAGCAGCACCAGGGGCAGGGCGGGGTCGGCGGCGAGGGCGGCGGCGGTGATCCGGTCGGCGGATTCCTGCAGTGTCAACGGCCCGAAGGCCGCCAGCACGGCACGAGAGAGGTGAAAGCCACCGCCAGCGGTGCCAGGGCGCGCTCCCACCACGGCGATCCCCGGCGGCTCCAGCTGGCGCAGGCCCCAGCCGCAGTGAAGCTCCCCGAGGCAGGCGATCTGACGCAGCAGGGTGCGGCCCGAGCCATCCCTCCCGGCGTCGTGGTTGCCGAGCACGCAGGCCAGGGGCAAGGGCAGCCGGTTCAGGCGAGCGGGGATCTCGGGGCAGCCATCACTGAGATCGCCCACCACCAACACGGCATCAGGGCGTAACAACTCCAGGAGCTGGTGATCGCTTTGATCCCAGGCGCCATGGGGATCTCCCACCACGGCCAGACGCAGAACAGGCATCCACCACTACCTAGGCCGGTCCATCCTGGCCAGTAGGGGTGCCGCTTGGTTTTCAGCGGGGCCCACAGCACACACATCCGCACGCCAGGCCTGCCTGGCGGCACGCTCCTGGCTCAACAGGCCTCCAGCGAAAGAGCTGTGCGGGACTCCCGCAACAGATGGGAGGGTTTGACATGGAAGCGCTGCTGAAACTCAACACTGAACAGACTCAGGGAGCGGTAGCCGCAACGGGCAGCAATGCTGGTGATCGTGTCCTCGGGCGAGGGGTGCTGCAGGTACTGGCGGGCCAGGTCGAGGCGCTGGCTGCGGATCCACTGGGTGGCGGTGCAGCCGAGCCGCTCCCGAAAGGCGTATTGCAGCGCGCGACGTGAGTAGTGGCTGTGCTGTTCAAGCTTCGTGAGGTTGAGGGGCTCAGCGAGGTTCCTGCGGATGAAATCAACCAGCTCGTCAAAGCTGTCGCGGCCCTTGCGATGCTTCTGGGTCAACCGGTCGAGGGGTCCCTGCTCCCGAACCTCTGGCAGCAGCATCGCCGCCATCAACCGGTAGATCCGATCGTCCACCTGCAGTCTGGCCGACAGCCCGTGGCCGTAGGCGGCCAGTTGGTCAGCCTGCACCAATTCCTGGCGCAACAGGTCCTGCAGGGGAGACCCTTCATCCTGCGAGGACGGCGTCCAGGCATGGGGGCGCTGGAGCAGAGCCCTCCACGTGTCAGGGCACTCCAGCAGACCCGCCATGGCCGTGGCCGTTTGCAGCAGCCGCTCCGGTTCCAGCTGGAAGGAAACCAGGCTCAGCAGTGTGCTCTCCGAGGCGAAGGCCTCGCCTGGCAGCATCAGACAGCCCCCCGCCGAAATCGACAATCGGCATGAAGCCTGGCGGATCTGCTGATCGCCTCCATAGCCCAAGAACACGGTGAGCCGATCCTGATCAGCCGTGATCATCCGTGCCGGGGGAAGGATTCCAGCGGTCACGGCGATACTTCCAATCCAGCTGTTGACGCCGTAGTGACACCAAGCCGCGTCAGGATCAGCGGCACGGAGGTCGCGAAGTGGCAAAACAGCTCCCAGAAGGTCTGCGCTCTGGCTGACTTCCTCAAAAAGCGCGAACCGGCGCCGGAACGGAATGTCCAGCGCCTCAGCCTCCGGCTGGCGCAGGGTGGTAACGGCGGGCTGCGCCATCAGGCAAGGTCTGCTACTTAAGCTGATCATCGGTTGATCAAAGTTTTACATGAGGGTTGGCTGAATTTCTTCTGAAGAATAGCCCTGAACCCTCAGGCTTTCATCAGTTGTTAGACCCGGGTCGACGTAGATCGAGCGCTTGACTATAGCAAAGAAAGGGGCCAAGTGATCACCTGAGGGCCAATCGCATCAGCAAGGCAAGTCCGGTCACTGAGCTTCCAGCCTCCGACTCAGCTGAGGCTGGTTGGGGGCAAGCTCCGGCTCAGCCCCAGCCCCGCTACAGAGGACGCGAGCCCCGCAGCCAGGCCCGGCAAGTCGAAACCGGCCGGGGAGCCTATGGGCCTGCGACCATGAGAACCCGGCTGAGGCCCTGCTGCAGCGCCCACTTCTTCTGCCTGCCCGGGGCGCAAGGCCAGCAAGAGCCAGCAAACGAGGTCTCAATGATCGCCGGATCGGAGTGCCTCAGCAGGAACTCAGGGGTGGCGGCCTGCGCGGCGATGCTCTGCCTGGAAGCCAAGCGGGAGGATCTGGCCCTGGATGAACGAAAGGCTGGCTCTGCCGAGAAGCCAGGCACCCTGATCATTCACCCCAGGTTCTGACCTGTCCGGAATCGTGTCGGGGCCGAGAGATGCGCCAGTGGTGACGAACTGGGTCGAAGCTGACCGGCTGCGCAGCTGACCGGCGCTGGGTAATCCTCCCCAGCCTGGGGGACGATCAGCAGGATGCCCCTGGAAGCTGAACGACGATGTCACGGCGTAGAAGGAGTCCGGGGCGGTGATGAGCTCAGCAACTCTCTTCGGTTGATTGCAGGAAATGCAAAGTTCACACTCGCCGGGGAATGGCATTCTGCCGTCGTGGTGAGCACTCATCCCTGCCCGAGGCTGAAAGCATGGGCCAGGTTCGCAGCCCCTTCGCCAAGCTTCTGCTTGAACTTGCTGGCTTGTCGAGCCAGGTTCCGAACGCTGTGCGCGGAACTCTGAACGCCCGAAGGCAGTTGTCCCCTTCCGAAGCCCCTTGCAGCCTGAAGACAAGGAGACCAAGCTGAGGCCGGGTGTCGATGGCCAACGACTTGCAGCCGTAGCAAGAGATTATCTGAACGCAACTTGGTGTCGATACCAGAAACCAATCACCATTTCAACACCCCGATCAGGCCAAATCACTCGGGCCTGTCCTGAGCGAAAGTCTCCTATTGACTGCTGAGATCTTTGTTGAACGGGGAATCTTGCATGACCGGCAGCAGAAGACGGGCTTATCTCTCCCCACGAAGCCCTGAGCAAACTTCAAAGCGCTCGAGTCATGTCGGGACGACTGGAGTGGTCGAGGAATTCAAGAGACTTGAGAGTGTGGCGTGGCTCAGCGCTGCTGAAGTTTAGAGAAGTTTAATCGAAATGACATTCAAGGGGCAGATTTAAAGCCTTGGGACCCGCCCAGGCAGTAGATGTGTCTCCATTGCGTTGTCTGATCAATGGCGACCCGTCAACTCAGACGAATGAAATCACGGCGATGCAGCCGAATGATTCCGTTGATTTCAGCAAGAATTTCGAAACCTCCCCTATCACCAGAATTGGCTGATACTGAGTGGGTGATGATCAGACTTTGAGCTTGAGATCTTCTTATCGATGCTGGTGAATGGGTTGCAAGTCTTGCGAAAACAATCAGAGCTCTCGCTCACTCATCGATCTGGCCGGGAGCCTCACCCTGGCTACCATTCGGGGCTCTAAAAAGCCAGGACAAGGCTGTGAAGAAGTCGATCAGCAACCGTGCCTTCGGGCCCCCCAGTGGTGCCCATGTTGAAGGTTCTGATTGATGCCCCACTGCCCAGGCCCCCCCACTGAATCGGTTGGGTTGGGCGGGTCTCCCACCCCGAACCACCACAGACCTGGCCGGCATCATTCCCTAGGCTGTTAGGCCCAGCTTCAGGGGAGCCCGGTTGGTGTTCACGGCCGTCCACAACTCAGACCGGCTTTCGCCAGCCCCCGCCGCTGCGGCGCCCTGTGCCCCTGCGCCCAACGAACTGCCGGCGGCGATCGAGGCCCTGCGCCGCCAGCGCAATGCCGTGATCCTGGCCCACTACTACCAGGAGGAGGCCGTGCAGGACATCGCCGACTTCATCGGCGACTCCCTGGAGCTGGCCCGCAAGGCCGCCGCCACCGACGCCGATGTGATCGTGTTCTGCGGCGTGCACTTCATGGCCGAGACGGCCAAGATCCTCAATCCCACCAAGACGGTGCTGCTGCCGGATCTGGAGGCGGGCTGCTCCCTGGCCGATGCCTGCCCGGCCGATCGCTTCGCCGCCTTCAGGGCCCAGCACCCCGAGCACCTGGTGGTGAGCTACATCAACTGCTCGGCGGCGGTGAAGGCCCAGAGCGACCTGATCTGCACCAGCAGCAACGCGGTGGACCTGGTGCGCCAACTGCCCGCCGACCGGCCGATCCTGTTCGCCCCGGATCAGAACCTGGGCCGCTGGGTGCAGAACCAGAGCGGCCGCGAGCTCACCCTCTGGCCGGGCAGCTGCATGGTGCATGAAACCTTCAGCGAGCAGGCCCTGCTGCAACTGCAGCTGGAGCACCCCGAAGCCGAGGTGCTGGCCCACCCCGAATGCCAGCAGCACCTGCTGGATCTGGCCGACTTCATCGGCTCCACCAGCCGACTGCTGGAGCGGGCGGCGGCCAGCGAGGCGCCGGAATTCATCGTGCTCACCGAGCCCGGCATCCTGCACCAGATGCGCCAGCGGGTGCCGGCCAAGGCGTTCTTTGAGGTGCCGGGCGCCGATGGCTGCAGCTGCAACGCCTGCCCCTACATGCGCCTGAACACCATTGAGAAGCTGTGGCAGTGCCTGCACAGCATGGCCCCGGCGATCGAGCTGGAGGAGCAGCTGCGCCAGCGAGCCCTGGCGCCCATTGAAAAGATGCTGGCCATGAGCCGCTGATCAGGCCCGAGATCGCAGTTGCCGGTAGAGGCGGTAGCCGCGCCTCAGCCGCTCGAGCAAGGGCGTGGGAACCTTCAGCTTCAGCGGGGCGATCACGGGGCGATAGAGCAGGTGGTAAGCCCGGCGCAGGTCGCGCCAGGCATCGCAGCGGTCGGGATTGAGGAAGTCGGAAATGTCGACGATCCGCCCCCGGCCGCGGTGCAGCAGCACATTGCGGCCGTGCACATCGTGGCCTTGCAGGCCGCGGCTCTCGGCGTAGGCGATGGCGGCGTCGATGTCTCGCACCACTTGCAGCGGTATGGGCACTCCCTCACGCACGCAGTCGTAGAGCGTGGTGCCCTGCAGGCGCTGCAGCACCAGATAGCCCTGGCCCACGTGGTGGCAGACGGAGAAGGCTGGATGCTTGCCGATGCGGCGATACACCTCGGCTTCTCGGGTCAGACCAGGGCGCCCCGGGGCATACACCTTCACCACCAGCTCGCTGTGGCAGGGATGGTGCACCACCACGGCGTAGTTACCGCTACCGAGGCTGTGCCAGGGCGCGGGCAGCTGCTCCACCACCACCGGGTCATGGGGGTGGGGGCTGCGGATCAGGAGCCGCGGCAGCAGTTCAGCCTCCACCAGGTCCAGAAAATCCTCAGGAACCGGCTGGCTGCTGCGGGGAGGCACGGACCCTGGGCGGAGCACCAGAGGCTAGGGGCGGCACAAGGGCCGAGATCAACGGCGGGCCATGGAGTGATGGATCGTGGACCAGGGTGGCCCCGCAGGCCCTCAATAGCTGTAGTTGGCCTCAAACAACGGCGCGTCGTCGGAGGGCTCGGAACCGGGCACGTAGGTCCCCCGGGCCGCCTGGCCGTTGGCACGGGCCCGGGCCAGCAAGGCCGCCTGCCCGGCGGCTCGGTCGTGGCCGGCCCATTGCTTCAGGCAGGAGTGCTGCAGAGCCCGGCCATAGGAAAAGCCCAGATGCCAGGGGGCGGCGGCGGCCGCCCGGTTGATCGCATTGAGGTAGAGGCTCGCCTCCTCCTCGCTGAGGCCACCAGAGAGGAACAGCACCGCGGGCACGGCGGAGGGCACGGTGCGCTCCAGGGTGCGCAGGGTGAAGGCGGCGGCCTGCTCGGGCGATGGCGCCTGGGGGCAGGCCCGCCCGGGCAGGGTGAGGGATGGTTTGAGCACCGTGCCCTCCAGAAACACCCCGTGGAGTCCGAGGGCTGCATAGACGCTGCGCAGCACCCACTCCTGCACGGCGGCCGTGGTCTCGATGTCGTGGTTGCCATCCATCAGGATCTCGGGCTCCACGATCGGCACCAGCCCCGCCTCCTGGACGGTGCGGGCGTAGCGGGCCAGCCCCCAGGCGTTCTCGCGCACGGCCAGCTCCGAGGGGGCGCCGGCGCTGGAGATGGTGAGCACGGCCCGCCACTTGGCAAAACGGGCGCCTTGGGCGTAGGCGCGCTCCGCCCGCTCCAGCAGCCCCTTGAGCCCGGTGCACCAGTTCTCGCCCGGCAGGCCACCGGGCAGGGGCTCCACGCCCTGATCCAGCTTGATGCCCGGCAGGATTCCCTGGGCCCGGAACAGCTCCACGATCGGGGGGCCCGGCTGGCCGGCAGCATCCACGCTGCGCTGAAACAGGGTTTCCTCGTAGAGGATCACGCCGCTGATCGCCTCCGCCAGGCCCGCGCTGCTGGCCAGCAGGCTGCGGTAGGCACAGCGGTGGGCTTCGTTGTTCTCCACGCCGATGGCAGCAAAGCGCTTGCCGATCGTTCCGGTGGATTCATCGGCCGCCAGCAGGCCGCTGCCTGCCCGGGCCAGGGAAGCCGCGGTGGCCGCAAGTTCGTCGCGGAAGTTGTCGAGCGCCATGGGAGGGGCGGGGAGCAGAAGAGCAGCGAGCCGCGCGGGGCAGAGGGAAAGCGCCCAAAGGATCCCCCCAAGGCCTCCCCGAAGATTAAGGGCAAGAGCTTCGTTGAGGTGATGTCTCACGAATAAGCGGGGTATTAATCAGGCTGGCTCCATTTTTCGAGCAGGGGTGAGAACTTCATACCCCCCAGAGATTTTGATCCAAGTGTCAATGATCGCTGTTCATGGTGCTGAACAAAGTGAGATTCCAGTTCATGGAAAGTCCATAAGGGCTCCAGAGGAGTGATGGATGCAGATCGCCGTCGCACAGCTGAGGCCTCCCTGCATCGGATCAACACCGATGGTGCACCAGCCATCCCTGGCTAGCAAGTGAAGCGGATGGCTGCTGCAAGGCTTGAACGGCCGGTCCCCCTTGGCACCCCCAGTCGCTCTGCCAGGATTCCAGCTCCGGTTTGCTCCCCCATGCCGCGCCAGCCATGGCTCCTTACCTGGGCCGCCGCCGCCACTGCAGCCAGCGCAGCGGCAGTTCCAGGCCTTCAGGCCCTTGCTCAAGCCCAGGGCCAGGCCGCCCAGAGGGCACTCTTCAACAGCAGGGCTGAGGCAGAAGCTGCCGCCAGACAGTTCAACTGTGAGGGGGCCCACCGCATGGGCAACCAGTGGATGCCCTGCGCCAGCCACGCCGGAGCCTCCGGCCAGAACGCCAAGCCCTCCCACCACCACGCCACACCGGCGATGCCTTGATGCCAACTCCACCCGTTGTGGAATCCCCTGCCGCCACCTCCCAGCCCACCTGCGGAGGCAAGCCGAAGATTGTGGCCATCGGCATCGCCCCGTTGGGGATCATCTCGATCGGCATCGTGCCCATGGGCGTGGTCAGCATTGGCGTGGTGCCGATGGGAGTGCTGAGCATCGGCGCCGTGGCGATGGGTGTGATCAATGCCTCCGTGGTGGGGATGGGCATCGTGATCGCCGGTGTCAACGTGATGGGCGTGTGGTGGGCAGGGGTGGAAGGCATGGGCCCCTACCGCCTGGGGGGCCCCCAGGGGCAGGGTCACCACCACCACTCCAGCCAGGAGAACCTCTACGCCTACCCCGACCGGGACACTGCCGAACAGAAGGCCAAGGAGCTCGGCTGCGAAGGCGTCCATGCCATGGGCTCGCTCTGGATGCCCTGCAAAGAGCATCCCGAATCTGAGCCTGCGGCGCTGACGCGCTGACGCCTGCGGCGCCGGCTCACCCCAGCTCCGCCAAGGGCACGAAGCGGTAACCGCGGCGCCGCAGGTCGGGGATGATCAGGCGCAGGATCTGCAGGGTGCGGCCGCTCAGGGCCGGCGTGTCGTGCAGCACCAGGATGCCGCCGGGGTGGGCGTTGATCGCCACGAACCGGCGAACGAACCAGAGGGGTGGCCGCAGGGTGTCCCAGGGGAAGATCGAGCCGAGCACCAGCCGGTAGCCCAGCGGCGCCAGCCAGGCGAGCATCTCGGTGTGAAACCAGGCCTGGCCGGGCCGAAACCACCGCCAGGACTGGCGCTGCGGCGCAGCTGCCGCTTCGATCGCCCGCTCGGTGGCCTGGAGCTGCTGCAGGAACAGGGGCCTGGGCAGGGCGCTGGCTCGTTCATCGCGCCAGAGGTGGTTGCCGAGGCTGTGGCCCTGCTCCAGGGCCCGGCGAGGGAAGGAGGGCTCCAGGGGCAGATGGGAACCGATCACGAAAAAGGTGGCCGGCACCTCCTGCTGCCGCAGTAGCTCCAGCAGCGCGATTGAGCCTGGCCCGCTGGGGCCGTCATCAATGCTGAGGGCCAGGCGCCGCTCTGGCCCCGGCCCGCAGAACAGCACCTGCGGGTTGAGCCGGGCGAGCACCGCGCGGATCAGCCAGCTGGGAACCAGCAGCACGGCGCCGGCTAGGCCCACCACCAGAGCAGCCAAGACCAGCCCGGGCATTGCAAACCCTGCCATCTCCGCCAGCCCCGCCAGGGCCGGCGAGCTCAAGGCCCCAAAGGCGTGGAGGTCAACCATGGCGGCAACGGCAGAAGACGCTGTGGCGATCACTCAAGAACGATGACACCCGCCGCCGCAGGGGAGCTGCACCCGGCTGGCCGGGCTAGGGCTGGAGCAGAGGCCATCCACTCTCCCTCTCCCCTGCCATGGCCACTGCCAAGAAGCCCTCCAGCCGCAGCCCCCGCTCCAACGCTGCCCGCGCGACCGCAGCCACGGCCGCTGCGCTCGCCGCTGCCCGCACGGTGATCTACTGCCACGGCATCTCCAACATGCCAGCGGAGCGGGAGCTGCGCTCCCAGTGGGATCGGGCGCTGTTCGGGGCCGACCAGGGCGAGCGGACGCGCATGGCCTACTGGGTCGACCGCGAGCGCTACCCCCAGGCGGCAGGCGTGTCGATTCGCTCGATCGGAGAGGAAGAAGCCCTGCTGCAGCCCCAGGACGAGAAGCTGCTGACGGAGTCGATCCTCCACAGCGACTCGCCGGAAGAGTCGCAGGCGTTTGTGAAGGCCATGACCCGGCAGTTGGAGCAGGCTGCCAAGGCATCGGCACTGCAAGGTCTGCCGCAGGGAGGGCCGTCTGCGTTGTCAGTGGAAGCGCAGGGGATTCTCACGGCAGGGACGGCCCTGTTCACCAAGCTGTTCATGGCCGACGTGAACGACTTCCTGTTCAACAAGGCCAAGCGCACCCGCATGGTGCAGACGGTGAAGGAACGGGTGGTCACCGGCGGCGGCCCCTTTGTGGTGATCGGCCACAGCCAGGGCAGCATGGTCACCTACCAGGCCCTGATCGAGCTGGCCAAGGAGCGGCCCGGGCTGGAGGTGGACCTGTTCCTCACGATCGGCTCCCCCCTGGGGCTGCCCCAGGTGACGGATGTGCTCCAGAAGTGGCACGGCAAGGCGCTGCCGATTCCCGCGGCGGTGAAGCGCTGGGTGAACATCGCCCAGGACGGCGACATCGTCTGCCTGGATCAATCCCTGGCCGATGAATACAGCGCCGCGGGCAAACCCGCCGTAGTGGATGAACGGGTGGAGGGCTGGGTATGGCCGCCCAGCAAGGCCCACGCCGCCGATCGTTACCTGAGCCGCCGCGACACCCAGGTCACGGTGATGGGCGCGGTGGACCGCTCCCGTTTCCAGCCTGTGAGCCCCGTGACAGTGGCCCGCAACCTGGCCGACTCCCTCGATGACGACGCCAGGAAGCGGCGGCCGGTGCTGATCGAACTGATCGACCGCGCCCCGACCGGCGCCCAGCAGGCCCCTGGGGCAGAGGAGGGGGACACGTCCCTCCAGGCCACCAAGGCCAGGGTGCTGGCCTGGATCGACAGCCATGTGCTCCAGGGTCCGATCACTGCCGACACGGTGTTTCTGGAAGACCAGCTGGAGCACTACGTGGCGGTGAACCTCAACCGCGCCGAGGTGGAGACCCTGGCCTGCGACCTGAGCCAGCACTACGGCAGCGCCTCCCCGGCGGTGTACCGGATGTTCAGCAACAGCAAGAAACGGGCCCTGATCCGGCACTCCATCCACACGGTGCAGGCCCGCACCGCCCAGCTCGGCTACAACGCCCACGGCCAGGGCATCACCTGGGCCGTGCTCGACACGGGCATCGACCGCCACCATCCCCATTTCCACAACCCGGCCTTCGCCCCGGAGGGCAGCATCGCCGCGGACTGGGACTGCACCGGGCGCGGCGCCGTGCAGCCCGCCAGCGGCAATGACCCCAACGGCCACGGCACCCACGTGGCGGGGGTGATCGCCGGGGGCCTGATCCTTACTGGCGGCGCTGAGGGGGCCGAGCCGATCGAGATGCTGGGCATGGCCCCGAGGGCCCGCCTGGTCACCTACAAGGTGCTGGCCGACAACGGCAGCGGCTACGACGCCTGGATCCTCAAGGCCATCGACCACATCTGGCACCAGAACCAGAGCAGCCGCCGTCTGGCGATCCAGGGGGTGAATCTGAGCCTGGGGGGCGCCTTCGATCCGGCCAGCTTCGGCTGCGGTGATTCGCCCCTGTGCGCCTCCCTGCTGCGGCTGGTGCGCCAGGGGGTGCTGGTGGTGCTGGCGGCGGGCAACGAGGGCAGCGGCGACATCGTGGTGAATGGCGCCAGCTCCACCCGCTCCTTCGATCTCTCGATCGGCGATCCCGCCAATCTGGAGGAGGCGATCGCCGTGGGCTCGGTGCATCCCACCCTGCCCCACCGCTACGGCACCTCCTACTTCTCCTCCCGCGGCCCCACCGCCGATGGCCGCCTCAAGCCGGATCTGGTGGGTCCGGGGGAGCGGATCCTCTCCTGCCGCAGCAGCAGCGATCCCGATCGCAGCGCCAGCCACGACCCGGGCCAGAGCCTCGATGAGCTCTACATCCCCCTCTCGGGCACGAGCATGGCGGCGCCCCACATCTCCGGCGTGCTGGCCGCCTTCCTCTCGGTGCGTCCGGAGTTCGTCGGCTATCCCGAGCGGGTGAAGCAGATCCTGCTGGAGCACTGCACCGACCTCAAACGCGACCGCTACCACCAGGGCGCCGGGCTGCCCAACCTCTCCAAGATGCTGTTGCACACCTGAGCGGAGCCAGGGGGCCTGAAGGGGCTTGGAGCTGGGGAGGTGCCCTCAGGCCAGGTCCTGGACCAGCACCACCCGGTAGCGGGCCTGGCCGGAGCGCAGGTGCTCGAGGGCGTCGTTGGCCTGCGACATCGGGAAGGCCTGGACCGTGGGGGCGATGCCGTGGCGGGCCGCGAACTCGAGCATGGTGGCCACCGTGGCGGGACTGCCAAGCGGGGATCCCGAGAGCGACTTCTGGCCCTGGATGAGCGAGAAGGCCCCAAGGGCGATCGGCTCAGCCACCGCGCCCACAGTGTGCAGGCGACCGCGGGGCTTGAGCGCCGCCATGTAGGCGCCCCAGTCGAGGCTCACATTGGTGGTGTTGAGGATGAAATCAAAGCTGCCGGCGGCCCGGGCGAGCGCCTCGGCATCGCGGGAGTCGAGGGTGCTGTGGGCCCCGAACTGCAGGGCTTCGCTGCGTTTGGCCTCGCTGCTGGTGAAGGCCACCACCTCGCAGCCCCAGGCCCGCAGAAACTTGAGGGCCAGATGGCCGAGGCCGCCGATGCCGATCACGCCGACGCGATCGGTGGGCAGCACGCCGTACTGGACGATCGGGTTGAACACGGTGATGCCGCCGCAGAACAGGGGGCCGGCCGAGGCCGGGTCAAGGGCGGCGGGCAAGGGGGTGAGCCAGCTCCAGTGGGCCCGCACCCGGGTGGCGAAACCGCCGTGGCGGCCCACGATCGTGCCCTCGGCCGTCAGGCAGAGGTTCTGGTCGCCCGAGAGGCAGTGGGAGCAGCAGCCGCAACTGCTCGAAAACCAACCCAGCCCCACGCGATCGCCCAGCTGCAGCCGCTTGGTGTGGCCGCCGAGGGCCACCACCCGTCCCACCACCTCATGCCCTGGCACGAAGGGGTAGCTGGTGCCGCCCCAGTCGTTGTTGAGCATGGAGAGGTCGCTGTGGCAGAGGCCGCAGCTCTCAACGGCGATCTCCACCTGCTCGGGGCCCAGCTCCGGCGGGGTGTAGCTGAACGGCTGCAGGGGCTCGCCGACCGCGAGGGCGGCTAGGGCCTGGATCGGAGCGCTCATGGCGGCGGTGCTCAGCTCAACGGTCACGCTACGGGTGAGGCTGGCAGCATCAAATGGTGAGGGGGCAGCGTCGCTGGCGGCGAGGACCCGGACCAGCAAGGCCTCGAGCTCGGGATCGCCATTGACCAGCCAGGCCATAGGCTCTGGACCCCAGGCTGATCTGATGCTGGGATGGATCCAGCGCCGATGGGTCCGTTGAAGTCGCTCGAATCCGCCCTGCCGGTGCTGATCGTGGCGGTGGTCACCCAGTTGACGCTGGTGGTGCGCAGCTCCCTGGAAAACCGCAAGACACGGCGCTTTCTGCGGGCTGATCTCGCCACTGAAGCGCGGGAAAGCCTGCGGGGGCTGGATCTCTTCCTGGCCTCCTGCAACGGAGCCAACATCACCGATGTGAACCAGCTTGGGCCTGGACTGGCGATCGCGATCGCGCCGATCCAATGCAAGGAGGAATACGTGCGTCTGTCGACGGCGATCAAGGAGGCGCTGCCCACCCTGAGCAAGCAGGAGTTCAAGGCAGCTTCGTCGCTGAAGGGGGCTTTTCGCCTGATCATCGGCTACACCGAAGCCTGCAACAACTACTTCCAGATCCTCCAGAATGCCACGATCAGCCCTGGGATTTCGGAGGATGCTGTGGAGTTGCGACGCCGGATTTTCCGTGACTTCGGTGTTCAGGCCAGGCAGCAAATCAATGACCATGCCGACAAGGCCAGAACCGCGGCCAGCCTGATGCTGAAGGGCATGGACGACCAGGAACTCGAAGCCCCCGATTCGGCCACCGCTGCGGGTTGGTAGGCAGGCTCTGGACCGGCGGCCTGTGGTGCAGGTCTTCGGTGTGCTGCCCCTTGCCCTGCGCGAGGGCCTGGGCGGCCGGCGAGCGTCGCGGCCTGGATGGGCAGCCCTACGCCCTCGATCAGCGCAGCTTCTGCCGCCGCCGGCAGCAGACCCTCAGCCACCAGGGGCTGGAGGCCCTGGTGGGCTTCGAGATCGAATGGATGGTGGGGCGCACCAGCCCTGACGGCGCCTGGAGACCTGCCGTGCCGGGAGGCCCCTACGGCGCCGATCGGCTGGTGGAAGGCCTCGATTACCTCGCAGCCGTCGCCGAGGCCCTGGATGGGGCCTCTCTCAACTGGCCCCAGCTTCATCCCGAGCACGGCGCCGGTCAGTTCGAGCTCTCCCTGGCCCCGGGGTGGCTGGCCTCACCCCAGAGGGAGAAGCCCTGGTGGCGGGCCTGCTGCAGGAACTGCCGGCCCTGCTGCCGCTGGCCTGTGCCCTGGCGGTGTCCTACCGACGCCTGGCGCCCGGTCGCTGGGCAGCGCCGTTCCAGGTGTGGGGGGTGGAGAACCGGGAGGCGGCCCTGCGGCTGATTCCCGCCTCAGCGGCAGGGGAACCAGCCCACCTGGAGCTCAAGCTGAGTGACCTCAGCGCCAATCCCTAGCTGCTGCTGGGAGCGGTGCTGGCCGTGATCGAAGCCTCGCTGCAGACACCTCGACCGTTGCCGGCGCCCGTCTCGGGAGATCCCAGCCGCAGGGACGATTGCACGGCCCCGCGCCTGCCCCAGGACCTGGCTGCCGCGACAGCGGCGTTCCACGGTAGCCGAGGCCCGGCATGCCGAGATCCGCCGCTGCGAGGGGATGGAGGAGCAGGCCCTGATCGCCTCCACCTGCTGCTGGCCCGTGGTCGGCTGAGCCGCTGCTCAGGCGCCGGTAGCTGCTGCGCCCGCAGACGATGGGCACAAGCCCGTGCAAAGGCAGGCAGTCGATCCCCTCTCACAGCTGGCTCCGATGCTGTTGGCGGAGGTTGGCAGCGGAGACATCACGCCGGTCGGGCTCGCTAGAAAGTCGGTGTGACTCCCAGCACCCGGCCCCCCAGTGCCCTTCCCCCAGGCACCCTGCTGCAGCTCACGCCCCAGGGGCTCTACTGCCCGGCGGCGGCGGCCTGGATCGACCCCTGGCGGCCGGTGCCCCGCGCCCTGATCACCCACGCCCACGCCGACCACGCCCGGCCGGGCTGCGGCGAGTACTGGGCGATCGACGCCAGCGAACCGATCCTGCGCCAGCGCCTGGGGGCCAAAATCAACCTGCTGCCGGTGGCCTACGGCGAGGTGCTGCGCATCGGCGACGCCCGGGTGTCGTTCCACAGCGCCGGCCACGTGCTGGGCTCAGCCCAGATCCGCCTCGAGGCGAGCGGCGAGAGCTGGCTGGTGAGTGGCGACTACAAGCGCTGCGCCGACCCCAGCTGCGCCCCGTTCGAGCCGGTAACGGCCGATGTGTTCATCACCGAGGCCACCTTCGCGCTGCCGATCTACCGCTGGCAGGGCGGCGCCGCCGTGGCCAAGCAGATCCGCCGCTGGTGGCAGGCGGCGCCGGAGCGGCCCTCGCTGCTGTTCGCCTATGCCTTCGGCAAGGCCCAGCGGCTGCTGGCGGAGCTCCACGCCATCGGCATGGGCGAGGAGGTGCTGCTGCATGGAGCCGTGGACACCCTGATGCCGGCCTACCGCCAGGCCGGGGTTGCGCTGCCGCCCACTAGGCCGCTGACGGCCCTCGACAAAGGCGAGGCCCTGGCGGGCCAGCTGGTGATCGCACCGCCCTCCGCCCACCGTTCCGCCTGGATGAAGCGGTTCAAGGCGCCCCAGACGGCCTTCGTGAGTGGCTGGATGGCGGTGCGTGGCGCCCGCCGCCGCCGGGGCTATGAGCGGGGTTTTGTGATGAGCGACCATGCCGACTGGGACGGCCTGATCCGCAGCGTGCGCGACAGCCAGGCCCAGCAGGTGTACGTGACCCACGGCAACAGTGACGGGCTGGCCCGCTACCTGCGGGAGGTGGAAGGCATCGCCGCCGACCCCCTGGATGGCCGCTTCAGTGAAGAGCGCGGCCAGGAGGAGAGTCAGCCATGAGCACGGCATGGGCTGAAATGAAAAATCCCTGAGGTGCAAGGGCACATCGCAGGGATGAAATAGATCAGGATCAGATCAGAACTTGTGCGCTCGCAAAGCCTCAACCGTAGAGATGTAGGTAATACAGGAAAAGTTATCGAAATACTTTTCGACCACCTTATTCTGGATGGCATCAGCCATTTCACGGCTGGATGTCAACACTTCGAATTTAATGTTGGAGAAGGTATGCGACACACTGGGCTCACCGGTTGATCGCACATTGCGGCTGCCTTCACCAGCGGCCGCAAGGATGGTGTAACCGCTAGCGCCCTCTGCCTTGATGATCTTGGCGATCTTTTTCAGCAGAATTTCTTCTGTGATGATGATCAACTTAAAGACTGGCTGGCTCATGGAAAATGACCTCAGATTGGAAGCATGGTAAACAACCTAGGATCTAGGCTTACTGGGCAAGCATGTACTGGGCAAGCCCGATGAAGAGCGGAATGCCGATGGCGATCGCCACTGGCGTTCCGATGGCGGTGGAAGCACCGATGTAGGCAGAGGGATTGGCCGTGGGAATGCCAGCTCGAAGAGTAGGCGGCCCGGAGATATCAGAACTGGAAGCAGCGATCACAGCCAGCACAACGGCACCACCGATACTGAAGCCAGTGATCTTGTGAATGATCAGGCCGACGCCAAAGGCAATGAAACCATGAAGCAAAGGAGAAATGAAGGCATAGATGGCAAACCACTGGGCCACCTTGCGCAACTCATTCATACGCTGTGCAGCCTCCATACCCATGATGATCATGAGGATTGAAAGGAAGCCGCGGAAGAGAGGATCAAAAAATCCTTCATAGACACGCTCAGGCCTGGTCAAGATGCCAAGACCAACACCAAGCAGCATCGCCGTGACAGCAGAGCTCTGCAGACTGTCTTTGATGATCGGCCAGATTTCGACTTTTTCGGACGTGTCAGCGGATTTACGACCTGTGTAAACGCTGGCTACGACGATCGCCGTCACAAGCGCCGGGATGTCCATGAATGGATAAAGGGCAGCGCTCCAGGCCTCGTACTTGATTCCTGCCGACTCAAGCTGGGGCAGAACGGCGGCGAGGGTGGAACCACTCACAGCGCCAAAAAGTCCACCTGTTGCGATGGCATCAGTAAATTTGATGCCTGGCATCTTTCCTAGAGTGTACTGAGCAATCAGTACAATCAGGATGCCGATCAGCACAGCGGCAAGGGCTGGCAGAAGAATTTCTGAAAGGTTGGAATTGCGAATCGCAATACCTGCGCTCAAACCAATCTTCAAAAGCAAGAAGAAGGTGATGAACTTGTAAATGGCATCCGGGATTGCCAGCTGGCTACCGAATGAGGCGACAACGATGCCGCCGATCAGGAAGCCTAGGGTCGGAGACTGAATCTGCTTTATGAAAAGCTCAAGAAAGTCAGACAATTCAAATCCTCTGTTGGTTTAGTGATTGAGGTCGCTAAGAAATCAGGTCGTCGTGGAAGGATCCCGGACAAGTCTGCAACCAGATTGCCTGGTTCCAGAGCTTGTCTTCAAGCATCTCCAGGTGGGCACCGGAGATTCCGTCATCGCCACAGAATGGAGCAGAACCACACTCCGTGATTTTGGAGCCCAGCAGGGGGGGGAGGCTGCAAAAACGTCAGGAAAAGTCACCATCCGTTTGAATATTCAGTCATGCGGGGGTGAGGGGAGCTCAGGAGGGAAGATAAACCCAAGGGGTTCTCCTCGTGCTTGATTCTGAGCACGCAGACCAGAGACGTTCAACTGGCCCAAAGACAGAGCTTTTGAGCCATGCTGATTGACCAGAAAAAGGCTGAGAAAGTCCTACAGAGGAAGACCCCGCCGTGTGTCTCTTCAGTGAAAGGTGGTGGTTTGACGGAAAAAGGGAATGAGGCCATGGACGGTTCGCTCCAACCCATCCAGTCAGGTTCAGATCGCGCATGGGAGCTGACGACCGCACCAGACCGTGAAGGCTGAATCCCCAGAGGGGCTAGGGGCTCTCAACAGGCAGACATGACTGGCAGCAGCAAAGGTTGGGTGACATTAATTCCATCTGAATGGGGTTGGGCGCTTGATGGACAAAGAGTTGCAAATCCTACAGATAAGCCTGGATTATCCGACAGGGTCATGGTATGGGCTTTCGACTCAGCAACCAATCCAATCCCTGTCTACCGCAGCCACCAGTTGGCCAATTCGCATCAGTGCGGACCGAGCTCTGATGGCCCAAGGCACACGTTTCCGGCGTGTTGTGAGACACAATCGCCTGTTTAGCTCGAACATGACACATGCTTCTTCTATACCAGCAATACGTTCCTGCAGTGCGGTTGCGGCGTCCCAGGTAGTGGTGTGAATCTGTAGGATCAGCACCTGCTTGGCTGGGGCTGACCGCTCACCTCCCTGAGATCTCAGCTTTGGCAATGAGTGGGCCAGTCTGTGACCCTGTTCGGAGCACAACCAACAAACCGAACACCGACCATGATCCTCACCCATCGTGGTGGCTCCGAGCTGAGCCAGTTCAAGGAGGGCGGCACCGCAGGCGCCCTGATCCCAGAGATCGTGCGCCGGGGCTTCCAGGACCTGCTGGAGGCCTGACGTCAGATTGACTCCACGTCGGGGGCTCCCAGAGCAAACCTGGCTCGATTGAGGCCGTGCTGGCACGGGATGGCGTTGTGCGTTGGGATCAACGTGCCTGCACTGCAGTAGCCGATGCGGAGCTTGTTGCCATCTGCTCCAGAACCATCCCAGCGAAGGAGAGTCACCTCCTGCCCACAGATCGGAGGGTGTCCCCTGCCAGACGCTCACTGAATCCAGCAATGAACGCCACCAGAAAGATCTTGTAAAGCTCCTGTGAGTCTAGATCGCCCAGCGGATCAACCCCTGCCGCCAGGCTGGCTGGGCCAGAAGCTGAAGCATCCATGCTCTGGGCCGCGTGGTCATGGAGGCGGAAGTTAGCTGGCATGAAGTCAATCACATTTGTGGTGAGAACCATGAAGATGACAATTCCAAAAACGGCACCTATAACCGGCTTGAGTGCACCAACAACAAAGGGGTTCCTCACATTCTGTTCATCGACATGATCCAACCGAATCAAAATGCTCATGATGCTGCCCAGAGCACCGGCAAAGGCGGCAATGGCAAGGCGACGCGAATGCTTCAGCAGAACGGGATCCTGCAATGGCCCGGCCAGGGTGTCAATCCAAACGCCATACCAATTTGACTCGGCTGGGTTGCCTGGCAGCCCTTGCTCAGCAGGCTGCAGTGGCCGAGACTCAGTTGTGGTGATGTCTTCATACAGCAGAGTGAGTCGCGAAATTGCTCGGCTGAACTCACGGTCCTTCTCGGCTTTCTCACCCAACACAAGATTGCGCTCTCTATTGAGATTTTCCAGCACCCGAATGTTTTGCTGCTGGTTCTCAACTCCAGGCTGCTGAGCGGCAGGCTGTTCAGCTTGCTCAGGTTCCACCAAAAGAGGTTTCTTTGCCAGTTCAATCGAAGGCTGGAGGGCTTCGAGGCTGGCATCGATATCTCTGTTCTGGTTATTGATGTCCAAGAGTCGCTTCACCTCCACGGTGAGATCCTGGTAATTGCCAATGAGCTCGGCTTGCCTGTTCGCCGTGTTGATCGCAGACAAGGCTCCAAGCACAGTTGTCGCCGTGGTTGTCGCCAGCAGAAATAGCACGGAGATGGTCAACGACACCCCAAGCCCCGCCAGCATCCTTCCTTGAACGGACTCCTGGCGTTGCAGTGTTCTGACCCTCCTGACCAGTTTCTGCACATTCAGCACCGGCAACCATGGTCGACGCTGCTTGAAGCCAACCCATTCAAGGCGATCCTCCACCTGATCAAGGCGGCCAGACCAGAACTGGATGTGATCGCCTGAATCGGTTTTCAAACCCTTGGCAATGTCTTCCAGCTGCATGGCCAACAACAGCAGCTCCTGCATCAGGCTCTGCCGGCAACCCTTGAGGAGGTAGCGGCAGCGATACGCGGCGATGCTGAGCTGATGCAGCGCTTCGCGGTAGGCAGGCTGCTGATGCCGCTGAGCCTGCAGCGATCGCAGCAGACGCGACTCCATCGCCAGCCGCTGAATCACCTCATCCGGCAGCATTCCGGGCTGCCACGACCTCGGCGAGGTGCTGGACACCAGCAGCTGCCGCCAGCCGCTCTGGAGCAGATCAAGGCCACTGAGTCCATACTGAAGCCGAGCACCAGGATCGTCCGGCCTTGGCACTGAGCCGTCTCTGGAGCTGCCAGCCAGGGAGATCAGCGCTTCGGCTCCGTCGAGGCTCGACACGGCCAGGGAGCGTTCATCGTCAGACACTCCCTCGAGCCCAACGAGCGACTGCCTCATCAGGGCCAGCAGGGCACTGATGCGTTTCAGGGCCTGCTCCAGCAGCGCGTCGATCTGCTGGTCGTTGCCGCTCCCCCGGGCCTGCAGTGCCTCAAGCTGGGCCAGCGTGCGATCAACACGCTCTCGCACCTCCCATTCACTGGACTCTGAACGCCCTGCACCAACGGCGCCGGCTGAAGGAGAAATCGGTTGGTCACCGGAAGAATCCATGCCGATGTCCCAAGGCCGGAGGCGAAGCTTAAGCGCGCTGCCTGGGATTGGTCGTCATCCCGGTTGGCGGGTCAGGGCCAAAACGGCATGGTTCAGGGCCTGAAACCGGTCGAGATCAGTGTGATCGTGGGGAAGCTGTTCATAGAGCTTGAGTTGCTCCAGCCGTTGCAGGGTGGTGCCACGGGCTCCCACCACATACACGTTGCGGCCCACTTCGATGGCCTCCTCCACGGCATTCTCGATCGCCAGGGCAGCGGTCAGCCCCAGATGCACCACCTCGCTGAGGTCGAAGATCACCGCATCACAGTCGCCGATGGCGTTGTGTTCCCGGTTGATCGCCTTCGCCACCCCGAAGATCATCGAACCATTGAGCTGGAACAACAGCACCCGCCCCCCGGCCGCATTGAGCAGATGCCGTTCCTCCGGCGTCAGTTCACCGGCGTCGTCACCGGTGCTCACCAGCCGCACGCCGCGGGTCTGCATGGCGCTCATCTTGTCGATGGTGAGGATGTTGGCGATGAAGATGCCCACCCCCACGGCCACCATCAGATCCACCAGCAGGGTGAGGGCGATCACCACATAGGTGATCAGGGCGCCCTTGCCGGAGAGCTGGGGGACGCGGGCGAGAAAGCCCCAGTCCACGATGTCGATGCCCACCTTGAACACGATCGCGGCCAGGACGGCCAGGGGGATCTGGGCCGCCAGGCCCGACCCCGCCAGGATCAGCACGGCCAGGATCACGGCCCGCAGCACCCCTGAAAGCCCCGTGCGTCCGCCCGCCTGGATGTTCACCACCGTGGCGGTGGTGGCCCCCGAGCCGGGCAGGGCCCCGAACAGGCCCGCCGCAATGTTGGCCACTCCCTGACCCACCAGCTCCTTGTTCGACTTGTGCTCCGTGCGGGTGAGGCTGTCGGACACCAGGCAGGTGAGCAGGCAGTCGATCGAACCGAGCATGCCCAGCAGGGCCGCATTGACCAGCACCAGCTGCCAGACATCAGCCGAGAGGGCCGGCAGGGTGAACTGGGGCAGGCTGCTGGAGATCTCGCCGATGCGGCGCAACTCCACGCCGCGGAAGGCCACCAGGGAGAGGATCGTGCCCACGATCAGGGCGAACAGCTGGGCGGGGATCAGCCGTTTGATCCGCTCGGGCGTGAACCACAGCACCAGCAGGGTGAGCAGCGCCAGCAGCGTTTCCATCGGCTGGATGCCCTGCAGCAGCTGGGGAAGATTGCGCAGGGTGCCCATCACTCCGCCCAGGGGCGGCTCCTGGCCGAGCAGCGGCCCGATCTGGAGCACGATCAGAATCGTGCCGATGCCGCTCATGAACCCGGAGATCACCGTGTACGGCATCTGGGTGATGTACTTCCCGAGCCGAAACACGCCGTAGAGGATCTGGAACACCCCCGAGAGCATCACCACGGTGAAGGCGATGGCCAGGGCCTCAGCCGGACTGTTCGCCCGGGTGGTGAGGGTGGCCAGCACGGCGGTGAACACCACCGTCATCGGGCCGGTGGGCTCCGAGATCAGGGCAGGCGTGCCCCCGAACAGGGCCGTGACCAGGCCGATGATCGCTGCCGACCACAGTCCCGCCGCCGCGCCCGCCCCGGAGGCCACGCCAAAGGCCAGGGCCATCGGCAGGGCGATCACGGCGGCGGTGAGCCCTCCGTAGAAATCGCCACGGATGTTGTTGCGGCCGATGTAATTGAAGATCCGGCCGGCCTTGGGGGGCGTCTGCGCCGGGGCGCTGGGGGCTGCTGTCATCAAGCCATCGCGGGGGTCTGGGGAGCCATCGGACCATGGGGCCGCACCGCAAGGGTTCTACCCCATGGGGCCATGGCGCCTTTCGCCCCTCTTCCGCAAGCGGAAGGCCTGGCTCCGGCAGAAGCGCCGGGCGGAAACGCAGATTGCCGGCGGGGCTGAACCGGCCTAGACCCGGGGCCAATCCCCTAACGGGCCAGCATTTGATCCTCCAGCTCCGGGCCAGAAGTAACAGACGCTTTTCATCCTCACGGTCGCTGGCGGCATGGGTGCTGCCTGGGCTGCTGGGGATGCCTGGGCTGCTGGGGATGCCTGGGCTGCTGGGGCTAGCGATCGGCGGACCATCCCTGGCGGCTGCTCCGGCTGCCTCACTGGCATCCACGCCATCGGCAGGGCTGACCACAGCCCAGCTCGATCGGGCCCTGGAGCAGCTGCCCGACCTGATCACCACGGCCATGCAGCGCACCGGGGTGCCTGGGATCGCCGCCGTGGTGGTTCACGGTGACGCCACCGTGTTTCTGCAAGGCTTCGGCAGCCGTCGCCTGGGCAGCACCGAGCCGGTGGATGCCGACACGGTGTTCCAGCTCGCCTCGGTGTCGAAACCGATCACCAGCAGCGCCATCGCCGCGGTGGTGAGCCAGGGGGGGATCAGCTGGGACACCCCGGTGATGCAGCACCTGCCCGAAACGGTGATCGGCGGCCGGGCGATCGGGGCGAAGGTGACCCTGCGGGATCTGCTCTCCCATCGCAGTGGCCTGCCCGACCATGCCGGCGATGAGCTCGAGGACATCGGCTTCGATCGAGCCACGGTGCTGGCGCGCCTGGGGCTGCTGGACACGGGCAACCGCTTTCGCGCTGATTACGCCTACACCAACTTCGGCTTCACCGCCGCCGCCGAAGCGACAGCTCGCGCCACGGGACGTCCCTGGCACGAGCTCACCCGGGAGCAGCTGTTCGGGCCCCTCGGCATGACCCGCACCAGCTCCCTGCATGCCGACTTCATCGGCCACCGCAACCGCGCCGACCTCCACAAGCTCAGCAACGGCACCTGGACGCTGAGCCCCGGTCGCCAGTCGGATGCCCAGTCGCCGGCCGGGGGCGTCAGTTCCACGGTGCGCGACCTGGCCGCCTGGATGAAGAAGCAGCTCAGCGCCGAGGCCAGCTCAGCGCTGGCCGAAACCCACCGGCCCCAGATGATCAGCACCGCCCCCGCCGACCCCACCAGGGATCAGGCCCAGCTCTACGGCCTGGGCTGGAACGTGGGCCGCGACCGGACGAATGCGGTCAGGCTCAGCCACAGCGGCGCCTTCAACCTCGGAGCCGCCACGGCGGTCACCCTGCTGCCGGCCGAGGGGCTGGGGATCGCCGTGCTCACCAATGGCTCGCCGATCGGCGTGCCGGAATCGATCAGCGCCGCCTTCCTCGACCTGGTGCAGACCGGGGAGGTGCGCATGGACTACCTCCCGGTGCTGGCCGAGGTGTTCGCCGAACTGCTCGCCTCCACCTATCCGGTGGTCGGGGCACCGCCCGCGGCACCGGCCCTGCCCCTGGAGCGCTACACAGGCACCTATCGCAATGCCTACGTCGGCACGGTGGAGGTGGTGCCGGCCGGGAATGGCCTGCAGCTGCTCCTGGGACCCGATCGCCTCAGCCGGCCCCTCACCTCCCTGGGGCAGCATCGGTTCTCCTATGAACCCATCGGCGAGAACAACACCGGGCCCAGCGCCGTCACGTTCAGCCTGGGGGCGGATGGCCAGCCCACCACGGTGCGCATCGACAACCTCAACACCCAGGGGATGGGGACGCTGCAACGGCTGCGGCAGCCGGCAGCAGGGCCTCTAGGCTGAGGTCTCCGCGGCGCAGCAGCGCAAACAGGGTGCCCGCATTGCCGCGGCAGAGGCGCAGCTGATCGTCGAGCACCGTGATGTCGAGCCAGGCCGGGAAGCCAGGCGTCACCCGGCGCAGCAGCTGCAGCCGGGTCTGGCCCACGGCGGGCCCCAGCCAGCCGCCCCGCTGGAAACGCACCTCCACCCGCTGGGCCGAGCTGATGGCGATGCGCGCCTCCACCGCGATCCCCCCGAGCGGGGCCAGGGGCCCCGCCGGCAGCAACAGGTTCATGGCCCTCCCCTGGGAGGGGGCCAGCAGTTGCAGGTTCTGCAGCCAGGGGGAGGCCTTGAGGTAGGGCTGGGAGCTGCTGCTCCAGCGCAGCTCCCACACCCCCTCCAACTGCTGCCGGGCTGCATCGCTCTGGAGATCGGCCGGCGAGGAGGCCTCCAGGGCCGTGATCAACGGCCGCACCTCGCCATCACGGCGGTGGGCGCTGCCCCGGGGGCCCTCCTGCAGCAGGGAGAGGAGCTGCAGCCGCTCAGAGTTGCTCATCGCAGTCGACGGCCTCCCGGAGGGCCTCTGGGGGTGTGGGGTCACGGGCCAGTGTGGCGCCATCGACCCCGAACAGGGCTGCTTCCACGGTGAGCCCCGGACCGAATCCCAGGGCCAGGCAGGGGCCTGGGCCGGGGCCCTGTCCCTGCCGCAACCGCTGCAGGATGAACAGCAGGGTGGCGGACGACATGTTGCCGAACCGGCGCAGCACCGCCCGCGACACGGCCAGGCGCTCATCATCGAGCTCGGCGCTCTGCAGCACCGCCGTGAGGATGCGGGGGCCGCCGGGATGCACGGCCCAGTGGCGAATCGCCTCGAGGCTGAGGCCCAGCCCGGCCAGCCAGCCATCCAGCCAGGGCCGCAGCTGCGCCTGGATCACTGCCGGCACCCGCGCCGAGAGCGCCATGGAGAAGCCGTGGTCCTCGATGAGCCAGGCCATCGCCCCGGCCGTGTGCGGAATCACGGTGGAGCCACTGGCCAGCAACTGCAGGCCTCCCTGCCTGGGCGCCTCCCTGCCTGGACTGCCCTGCCCCGCCACGGCCACCACGGCGGCGGCGCCGTCGGCGAACAGGGCGTTGGCCACGATGTGGTCGGGATTCCAGCCCTCCTGCAGGTGCAGGCTGCACAGCTCCACAGCGCAGAGCAGCACGCAGGCCCGGGGATCGGCCTCCACGAAGGCCCGCGCCACCCGCAGACCATTGAGGGCGCCGTGGCAGCCCATGAAGCCCACATGGGTGCGGGCCACGTCCGCCGCCAGGGGCAGACCGGCCAGCAGAGCCAGGTCAAAGCCCGGCGCCGCAAAGCCCGTGCACGACACCGTGACCAGATGGGTGATGGCGGTGCCCGCCACCCCGGCCTCGGCCAGGGCCGCGCGGCTGGCCTGCAGTCCCAGCTCCAGGGCCGCGGGGCCATAGCGCCGCATGCGCACGGCGGTGCTGGGGTTGGGGTCGTCATCGGGGGTGATGCAGTGGCGGTTCTCCACCCCGCAGCGCTCGTAGATGCGGCGCAGCAGCCGCTGCTGGCGTGGGCTGGCCCCGCGCATCTGGGGGGCGCGGGCCAGGGCCTCGGCCTGGCTGAGCCGCAGCTCCGGCACCGCCGTGCCGAGGCCGAGCAGGGTCATCGCCACGGCGCCGCCTCCAGGGGGGAAGGCGCCGCTGGGGTGGAGATCAGCGGCGGCAGAGCGGTGTGCTGCACCCGCTGCAGCAGCGGCCCCGCCGCGAAAGGCAGCAGGGCGGCGGTGCGCTGCAGCGCCGCGGTGGCCGTGGGATGGCGCAGCAGCAGGGCCAGGCCGCGGCAGACCGTCTGCCGGCGCGCCACCCAGTGGCGGTGCTGCTGGTGCCAGTCATCCGCGAGGGCCGGGTCCCACTCCACCAACCCCCGCCGCACCAGGGGCAGGCAGGCCAGCGCCGCGGTGAGCGCCCAGCCCATGCCCTCGCCCGTGAAGGGCTCCACATAGCCGGCGGCATCCCCGAGCAGGAGCAGGCGATGGCCGGCCAGGGGCCGGGTGCGGCGCGTCAGGGGCGCGGTGAGCTGCCAGGACTGTTCAGCGGGCTGTTCGACCAGGGGGGGGAAGCCCGCTTCGGCCAGGATCGCCGCGGCCAGGGGCGCCGGCCCACCGGCGCGGCGAAGGGCGGCGGGATCGAAGGCGCAGGCCAGGTTGAGGGCGCCGGTCTCCACCCGCACCGCCCCCACATAGCCGCCCCGGCCCACCGCCATGTGGATCACCCCAGAGGGATAAGCCTCCGGCGGGCCGGCGGCATCGCCTTCCAGCACGCAGCCCGCCCCCACCCGGCTGCCGGGGGCAATCCGGGTGTGCAGGGCCGGCTCCTGCCGGGGGCCCCGGTGGGTGAGGCCCGCCGCCAGCAGCACCACGGCAGCCCGCAGGCGCTCCTTCCCGCCGCGCCGGTGCAGCACCAGCTCCCGCCAGCCGGGCTGCACCGGCCCCAGCTCAGCCCGGCTGCCGAAGCGCACCGCCGCCCCTGCGTCAGCGGCGGCCTGCAGCAGGGCCTGATCCATGTGGTGGCGCGACAGGGCACGCCCCTGGCGCAGCGGCAGGGGCAGGCTGCGGCCGGCCACCCCCAGCTGGAGCTGCTCCAGGGGCACACCGGCCGCGGCGATGTGGTCCAAACCCATGGCCTGCAGAACAGCCAGGGCCTGGGGGCTGAGGCAGGCGCCACACACTTTCCAGCGGGGAAACTGGCGCTGCTCCACCACCAGCACCCGCGCCCCCTGGCGGGCCAGGCCCAGGGCCGCCGCCGCCCCCGCCGGCCCGCCGCCCACCACCACCACGTCCCAGATCACGGCAGCCTCATCCAGCCGGAGCCGCGGCAGAGCCGGCCTCGCCCGATCCCCGGCGCCAGGAGAGCAGGAACCGCTCCGGCCAGAACCGCCGCAGCTGGGCCCCCTCCAGGCCGGCGGCGGCGGCCAGGGCCGCCACCTCGTCGAGCCGGAAGGCGCCGCCCACCGAGAGGGGCCCATCCACATGCACCACCGGCGAACGGCTCAACAGCCGGGTGCCGGCCCAGGTGAGCAGCAGATCGAGGCGGGTGCGCAGCAGGTCGTGCAGCAGCAGCTGATCGTCGGTGGCGGCTGCCATGTGACGCAACAGGGTCTGGGCCTGGGCGCTGCTGAGGTGATGCAGAAACAGAGAGCAGACCACCAGCTGATAGCCGCCGGGCAGCGGCTCGCCCAGGGCATCGGCCTGGAAGAAGTGGGCCTCCACCCCCTCGGCAAGCGCCAGATCGCCAGCCATGGCCATGGCCTCGGCACTGAGGTCGCAGCCATGCAGCTCCAGATCGAGGCCCAGGCGCCGGCCGAGGCGGCCCAGGGCGCGCAGGCTGTCGCCGCTGCCGCAGGCCACATCCAGCAGCCGCAGCCGCTGGCCGGGCCTGCGCAGGGCCAGCTGGCGCAGGGCCGGTGCAAAGCAGGCCGCACTGCGGGTGAGGGTGTTGATGCGGGCCAGACCGCGCAGGGCATCGCGGTGCACCGCCGGATCGAGCTCCGGCTGATCCATCACCTCCGCGCGCAGCCGCCGCTGGGGCAGGCCTGCCCACAGCTCAGCCAGGGGCACCGAGAGGGTGTCGATCAGCTCGGCCGAGCGCCCACCCATCCCTGAGCCCTGCCTGTGTCACAACGGCCGAACCCTAGGAACCTCCTCCCCGCGGCAGACCAGGCCGCATCCGATCGCCGCCGTCGCCAGTACTTCCAGAGCCCCCGTCGACACCAGCCGTGCCAGTGCACGCTCCAACCGCCAGCAGCGCCCTGGCCCCCAGAGGGATCCTGGCCGCAACAGCTGCCATGGCCGGGCTGCTGGTGGGCTGCTCCTCGGCTGCCTCACCGCCACGGCTCACCCTCACGGGCTCCAGCAGCGTGGCTCCCCTGGCCGGGCAGATCGCCCGCCGCTTCGAGGCCAGCCATCCCGGCGTGCGCATCGACGTGCAGACCGGCGGGTCCTCCCGCGGCCTGGCGGACCTGCGCCGGGGCAGCGCCGACATCGGCATGGTGTCGCGGGCCTTGAACAGCAGCGAGGCCGACCTCCAGGCCACCACCATCGCCCTGGACGGCGTCGCCGTGATCGTGAACAGCAGCAACCCGGTGCAGACCCTGAGCGATGAGCAGATCCGGGGCATCTTCACGGGCCGCATCGCCACCTGGTCGGAGCTGGGCGGCAGCCCCGCGCCGATCACGGTGGTGACCAAGGCCGAGGGGCGCTCCACCCTGGAGGTGTTCCTCGACCACTTCCAACTCGACAACCAGGCCATCCGGGCCAGCGTGGTGATCGGCGATAACCAGCAGGGGCTGCGCACGGTGGCGGGCGATCCCGGCGCCATCGCCTACGTGTCGATCGGGGCGGCGACCCTGGAAGCCCAGCGGGGCCTGGCGATCCGGCTGCTGCCGATGGCCGGCGTGGCCCCCACCCTCACCAACGTGGCCCAGCGGCGTTTCCCCCTGGCCCGGCCGCTCAACCTGGTGAGCAAACCCGATCACTCCAATCCCCTGGCCAGGGACTTCCTGCGCTTTGCCACCGCCCCGGCCAACGATGACCTGCTGGCCCGGGAAGCCGTGGTGGCGCCGGCCCGATGACCAGCGCCGCCGACCGGCTGCTGCTCTGGAGCCTGCGCCTGACGGCCGTGCTGGCCTGCTCGATCGTGGTCTGGATCCTGGCCTTTCTGCTGGGGGAGGCCCTGCCGGCCCTGGGGGCCCTCGGCCCGCTCCGCTGGCTCGGTGATCCCAGCTGGCACCCGACAGTCGGCGCCACGGAGGGCCACTTCGGTCTGGCGCCGATGCTGCTCGCCACGGCGGCCAGCAGTGCCGGTGCCGTGCTGCTGGCCACCCCGGTGGCGCTGGGCTCCGCCCTGTTCTGCCACAGCTATGGGCCACCCCGCTGGAGCGGGGTGTACCGGCGTCTGGTGCAGCTGCTGGCGGGCATTCCCTCGGTGGTGTTCGGCTTCTGGGGGCTGGTGGAACTGACGCCCCGGATCGCCCGCTGGCAGCCGCCGGGCCAGAGCCTGCTGGCGGGGATCCTGATCCTGGCCCTGATGATCCTGCCCACCGTCAGCCTGCTGATGGAGTCGGCCCTGGCGGAGCTGCCGGCGAGTTACCGGCAGGCCGCCGCGGCCCTGGGTCTCAGTCCCTGGGCCAGCCTGCGCCGGGTGCTGCTGCCCGCGGCCGCCCCCGGCCTCGCCTCAGCGGTGCTGCTCGGCAGCGCCCGCGCCATCGGCGAAACCATGGCGGTGCTGATGGTCAGCGGCAACGTGGTGCAGCTGCCGGGCAGCCTGTTCGCTCCGGTGCGCACCCTCACGGCCAACATCGCCCTGGAACTGGGCTATGCCCTGGACCTGCACCGCTCGGCCCTGTTCGTGGGGGGGCTGGTGTTGCTGGTGCTGGTGGCAGCTCTGGTGGCCGTGGCCGAGGGGCTGGCTGCGACGAGCCTGGCCGGAGGGCGGGCCCATGGCTGAGCGGCTGGTGGCTGCTCTGTGTGGTGCGGTGGCTGTGGCCGTCAGCGCCCTGTTCGCCTGGGTGCTGGCCGACCTGCTGCACCAGGGGCTGCCTGAACTCAGCCTCGGCTTTCTGCTGGAGGCCCCCCGCGATGCGGGCCGGGCCGGGGGCATTGCCCCGGTGATCGTGGCGACGCTGTTGATCCTGCTGGTGTGCCTGGCGGCCAGCCTGCCGATCGGGCTGGGCACAGCCGTGCTGCTGGCGGAAGTGAGCCGCGGCCGCAACCGCTTCGCCCGGGCGGTGCGGGGCTCGCTGGACGTGCTGGCCGGTGTGCCCTCGATCGTGTTCGGCCTGTTCGGCAACGCGATGTTCAGCCTCTGGCTGGGGCTGGGCTTCTCGATTCTCTCCGGGGGGCTCACCCTGGCCTGCATGGTGCTGCCCGTGCTGATCCGCAGCTGCGAGCAGGGGCTGCGGGCCGTGCCCCACGACTACCGCCAGGCCGCTGCGGCCCTGGGCCTCTCCTGGGGCAGCACCCTGCGGCTGGTGATCCTGCCCAGCGCCGCCCAGGGCCTGGCGGTGGGGCTGGTGCTCGGCCTCGGGCGGGCCCTGGCGGAAACGGCGGCGCTGCTGTTCACCAGCGGCTACGTGGACCGCATGCCCAGCTCGCTGCTCGATTCGGGCCGGGCGCTTTCAGTGCACATCTACGACCTGGCCATGAACGTGCCCGGCGGAGAAGCCAGGGCCTGTGCGACAGCCGTGGTGCTCGTGGCCCTGCTGCTGCTCTGCAACGGCCTCACGATGCTGCTGGCGACCCGCTGGCAGGGGAGCACCGCGGGCCGATGACCAGCTCCCCCGGCCCGGTGCTGCTGCAGGTGACCAACCTCAGCGTCAGCTACCACCACAGCTGTGTGCTCGACGGCCTCTGCGTGCCGATCCGGCGCGGCGCCATCACCGCGATCGTGGGGCCTTCCGGCTGCGGCAAGAGCACCTTTCTCAGCTGCCTCAACCGGCTCAGCGACCTCAGCGCCGGCTGCCGGGTGAGTGGCTCGATCCGCCTCGACGGGGTGGAGATCACCGGCCCCCAGGCCGACCTGGTGGGCCTGCGCCGGCGGGTGGGCTGGATCGCCCAGCGGCCCAACCCGTTCCCCTTCTCCATCCGCCGCAACCTCAGCGTGCCCCTGGCCCACCACGGCCTGCACGACCGCCGCCGCCGGAACGCCGTGATCGAGAGCGTGCTGCAGGAGGTGGGTCTCTGGCCCGAGGTGCGCTCGAGGCTCGATGACTCGGCCCTCAAACTCTCAGGCGGGCAGCAGCAGCGGCTCTGCCTGGCCCGGGCCCTGGCCCTGCAGCCGGAGCTGCTGCTGCTGGATGAGCCGTGCAGCGCCCTCGATCCCGTGGCCAGTGGCGTGGTGGAAGACCTGATCGCCGGCCTGCGGGGGCGCTGCACCCAGGTGATCGTGACCCATAACCTGGCCCAGGCCCGGCGGCTGGCCGACGACCTGATCGTGTTCTGGACGGCGGAGGGCCGCGGCACGATCGTGGAGCAGGGGCCCGCCGAGCAGCTGTTCAGCGCGCCCGCACACCCGATCACAGCGGCCTACCTGAGGGGCGAACGCGGATGACCACAGCCCGTCCTGCCACGCCCCTCGATGCCGTGCTGGCGATCATTCCCGTGCGCAACGAGGCGGCCACGATCGCCGCGGTGATCGAGGGCCTGCAGCGCCAGGGCGTGGGCCGGATCCGTGTGGTGGACAACGGCAGCAGCGACGCCAGTGCCGCCATCGCCCGCCACTGCGGTGCTGAGGTGCTGAACGAACCGGTGCCGGGCTACGGGCGGGCCTGCTGGCGGGGGCTGCTCGACCTGCCGGAGCCGATCGGCTGGATCCTGTTCTGCGACGGAGACGGCAGTGACGACCTGGGCGTTCTGGACCATTGGGCCGCGCTGATGGCGGGGGCCGATCTGATCCTGGGCAACCGCATGGCCAGCCCGGCCGGGCAGCGGCTGCTGACGCCGGCGCAGCGCTTCGGCAATGGTCTGGCCACCCGGCTGATCCGGCTCGGCTGGGGGCACCGCTTCGCCGACCTCGGTCCGCTGCGCCTGATCCGCCGCGAGGCGCTGCTGGCGCTGCGGATGCACGACCGCGGCTTCGGCTGGACGATCGAGATGCAGGTGAAGGCCGTGGAGGCGGGCCTGCGGATCCAGGAACAGCCCGTTGAGCCACGCCGCCGCGCGGGCGGGCAGTCCAAGATCTCCGGCACGGTGGCCGGCAGCGTCGGGGCCGGCGTCGGCATCCTCACCACCCTGGGTGGCCTCTACCTGCGCAAGCTGCTGCGCCCGCTGCAGCCGGCCAGGAGGGGCGCCTGATGGCGGGCTGGGCGTTGCCGGGCAGCTGTCTGCTGCTGGTGCTCGGCGCGGCGCTGATGGCGCCCCAGGGTCTGTTGCACGATCCTCAGGTGATGCCGGGCTTCTGGCGGGCCGCGGCGGTGCTCGGCGCCGGCTTCGCCCTCTCCTGGCGGCTGCGCTGGGTGGGCGCCGCGGCCTTCTGGGGCGTGGCCGTGCTCACCCGGCTGCTGCTGCTGCCCATGGAGCCCAGCGATGACATCTGGCGCTACCTCTGGGAAGGCCAGATCCAGCGGTTCGGCTTCAATCCGTTCCTGCTGGCCCCGGACGCGGCCCTGCTGGAGCCGCTGCGCACCTCCTGGTGGGGCCAGATCAACCATCCAGACGTCACGGCGATCTACCCGCCCCTCACCCAGCTGCTGTTCCGGCTGCTGGCGGCACTGTCACCGGCGGAGCTGGGCCCGGCGGTGCTCCCGTTCAAGCTCGCCTTCGTGGCGGCCGATCTGGCCCTGTGTGGCCTGCTGGCCCGCCGCTTCGGCCGATTGCCCAGCCTGCTCTACGCCTGGAACCCGCTGGTGCTGGTGAGCATCGCCGGCGGCGGCCATTTCGAGAGCTGGTTCCTGCTGCCCCTGGTGGGCGCCTGGCTGCTGATCGAGCCCCACTCCACCGCCACGCCCTCCAGCCAGGACCCCGCCCAGACCCCCACCCGCCTGCTGATCGCAGCCCTGCTGGTGGGCCTGAGCGTGGCGATCAAATGGGTCTCCCTGCCGATGCTGGGCCTGCTGTTGTGGCGGGCAATCCGAGAGCGGGGCTGGGGGCTGGCGGCTGCGACGGCGCTGCTGGGGGTGCTGCCGATGGCACTCGCCTCGCTGCCGTTCTGCGGCACCAGCGGCTGCCCGCTGATTCCCGTGGGCTCCAACTTCGTGCGCCAGGGCCGCAGCGCCGAACTGGTGCCCCACCTGGTGGGGCAGCTTTGGGGCTGGTCCCGGGCCCACAACAGCCTGTTTCTGGGGGCCCTGGCGGCCGTGGCCCTGGCGCTGATCCTCACCAATTCCGCCTTCGGGGTGTTCTGCCGCCGCTACCTGATGGCCCTGCTGCTGCTCTCACCGATCGTGCACGGCTGGTATCTCACCTGGCTGATGCCCTTTGCGGTGCCCACCCGGGCCTGGGGGGCACGGCTGCTGAGCCTCTCGGGGTTTGTCTATTTCGTGCTGCCCTCGCGGCTGCCCGACTGGAACCTCAGCGAGCCGGAGCGCTGGCTGTTGTGGGGACCCTGGCTGATCGGCCTGGCCCTGGAGATGGGGCTGCGCTGCCGCGGGGACCCTGCCGCGCCCCCCAAGCGGGCCTGAAAGGTCCCTTCTGTTCCCTTCCATCCCTGATCACCCCATGGCCTCCCCCATCCAACCCCGCACCCTCCTGAAACTGCCCCTGCCCGGCCGCCTGGCCCTGGCCCTGAGCCTGGTGCTGGTGGCGGGCTGCGGTCCCCTGGCCCTGCCCTGGCAGTCCCCGGCAAGCCAGGGAGGCGGCAGCTCGGCCACATCCAGCACGGCCCTGACGCCCCCCCTGGACCACGCCCGCTACGCGGTGGTGCTGGAGCGCTTCGTCGACACCAGCGGCCTCGTCAACTACACCGCCCTGCAGAAGGATCCCGGCGATCTGGAGGCCTACGTGGCCGAACTGGCTGCCGTGACCCCCGCCAGCTTCCAAGCCTGGGACGAACCCGAGCAGATCGCTTTCCTGCTCAATGCCTACAACGCCCTCACCCTGGAATCGATCATTGAGCAGAAGCCGCTGAAATCCAGCATCCGCGACATCCTCGGGGTGTGGAAGCTCAACCGCCACCAGGTGGCCGGCGAGGCGATGACCCTCGATCACCTGGAGCACGGCATCATGCGCAAGGACTACAACGAGCCCCGCATCCACGCGGGCCTGGTGTGTGCCGCGATCAGCTGTCCACCCCTGCGGCGCGAGCCCTACGTGGGCTCCAGGCTCGATGAGCAGCTCGACGACCAGGTGCGGCTGTGGCTGGGCAGTCCCCAGGGGCTGGTGATCGATCAGGGCACCGGCACGGTGGCGATCTCGGCCATCTTCCAGTGGTTCGCGGAAGACTGGAACGCCTCCTACAGCACCGACAGCGGCTACGGCCGCCACACCAAACAGCGGCCCGTGCTGCACTTCATCAGCGGCTACGTCAGCCCCGCCGAGCAGGCCTACCTGCGCAAGGGTGACTACAACCTCACCACCCTCAACTACGACTGGTCGCTCAATGGCCAATGAACGGGGGCGCCGATGCGTCAGTTCACCGCGCTGATCGAGCAGCTCGATGGCTGCCCCGGAACCCTGGCCAAGGTGGAGGCCCTGCGGGTCTGGTTCGCCGCCGCCCCGAAGGCCGATGCCGCCTGGGCGCTGCACTGCCTGCTGGGCAAGCAGCGGCGGCGGCTGATCAGCGGCCGCCGCCTGCGCCAGATCTGCCTGGAGGCCTCGAGCCTGCCGGAGTGGCTGTTCGACGACTGCCACGCCCAGGTGGGTGATTCGGCCGAGACGATCGCCCTGCTCTGGCGCCGGCAGCCCTGCCTGGAGGGTCACCCCCGGGGCGGCACCCCCCAAGCCTCCCTGCAGGAGTGGATGGAGCAGCGCCTGCCGGCCCTGGCGGCCCTCGAGGGCGAGGCCCAGGCCGAGGCGGTGCAGGCCCTCTGGCAGGGGCTGGAGCCCGATGAGCTGCTGGTGGTGAACAAGCTGCTCACGGGCGGCTTTCGCATCGGCGTGGGCCAGGGCCTGGTGCTGCGCGCCCTGGCCAGCCACAGCGGCCTGAAGACCTCCCTGCTGGCCCACAGGCTGATGGGTGGCTTCTCGCCCAGCGCCGAGGCCTGGACAGCCTTGCTCGCCCCCGACCGGGGCGACGAGCACCGCAGCAGCCGTCCCTATCCCTTCTTTCTGGCCTCACCCCTGGAGCTGCCGCCGGACCCCCAGCAGCACCCCCTGCCCGGCGGCGCCGGCGCCTGGCTGGCGGAGTGGAAGTGGGACGGCATCCGCGGCCAGCTGATCCGCCGGGGCGACAACAGCCTGCTCTGGAGCCGCGGCGAGGAGCTGATCAACCCCGCCTTCCCCGAACTGGTCGCCCTGGCGGACAGCCTGCCCCAGGGCACCGTGCTCGATGGCGAGATCCTGGTGTGGCAGGCGGAGGCGCAGCAGCCGGAAGCCTTTGCGGCCCTGCAGCGGCGCCTGGGCCGCAAGGCCCCGGGCCGAGCGCTCCTGGCCGCCTGCCCCGCCGTGTTCCAGGCCTACGACCTGCTGGAACAGGGGGGCCAGGACCTGCGCCAGCAACCGCTCAGCCAGCGCCGCGCCGCCCTGGAGCAGCTGATCCAGCAGCACCGGGCAGCGGCGCACGCTGCCGCAGCCGGGCACCTGCGCCTCTCCCCCCAGCTGGCCCTGCAGCGCTGGGAGCAGCTGGAGCCGTTGCGGCAGCAGGCCAGGGCCGCCGGCGCCGAGGGGCTGATGCTCAAGGCCCGCGACTCCCCCTACCGCTCCGGCCGCCGCCGCGGCAGCTGGTGGAAGCACAAGCTCGAGCCCTACCGCCTCGATGCCGTGCTGCTCTACGCCCAGGCCGGCAGCGGCCGCCGCGCCAATCTGTTCACCGATTACACCTTCGCCCTCTGGGACGACCCCGAGCCCGCTGCTGTGGGGCCCGCGGCTGCCGCAGTGGAGCAGCGGCGGCTGGTGAGCTTCGCCAAGGCCTACTCCGGCCTCGATGCCGCCGAGATCGCCAGCCTCGATCGCTGGATCCGCAGCCACACCCTGGAGCGCTTCGGACCGGTGCGGGCAGTGCAGCCGCTGCAGGTGTTCGAGCTGGCCTTCGAGGGTCTGCAGCCCTCGCGGCGCCACAAGAGCGGCATCGCCGTGCGCTTCCCGCGCATCAGTCGCTGGCGCCAGGACAAACCCGCCGCCGAGGCCGACAGCCTGGCCACGGCCCGGGCCCTGCTGACCCACCCGGAACTCAGCGGTACACCGAGCGGCCATCGCCCGGCAGCAGGCTGAGGCTGGTGGGCTCGATGCGCCGGCCCGCCGTCACCTCCACCTCCTGGTCATCGCCGCTGCCCCAGAGCTCCAGGCAGAGCACATAGCCCTCCGGAGCGACGTAATCGGCATAGCGGCAGCGGCCAGGCCGCTTGTTGAGCGTGCGCAGGCTGCTGGTGAGGTCGGCCTGGCCCTGCTCCCGCAGGGTGTAGGGACGACCCTGCCAGTCCAGCTGTCGGGGCGGTGGCAGGGGCGGCAGCCAGGACACCGCCTCCAGCCAGCTCACCTCCAGCCAGTCGTCCTCGCACACCACCAGCCAGCGGATCTCCTCGCCATCCCGCAGCAGATACTCCAGCCACTGGAAGCCCTCATCGTCGTAGAGGAGGCGGTCTTCCACCACCCAGTCGCGGGCCTCCGCCTGCACGATGTCGCCCTGCTGCAGATCGAAGAGGGTGCGCTCCCGCAGCGCGATCCGCCGCTGCCGCACCAACTGCAGACGCCGGCTGCGCTGCACGGCCAGCAGGACGGCCGCCGCCGCCACGAGCACCAGCAACAGCAGCACGGCCATGGTGGCCACCAGGCATCAGCTCCGAACCTTATTCGCGCTGGGCCACCGGTCCAGCCAGACGGCCGATCGGCTCAATCGGCCCGCCAGCGGCTCTGGCGCTGGTAGTCCACCAGCACCGGCCGCACCAGCCGGTTGGGCTGCACCTGCTCCCCCTCGGGAGGCCTGAGATCCCTGGGCAGCGCGAACAGCTGGGTGAGCTGGGTGGTGTCCAGCCAGCGCCCCTCAAACGGCAGCGAGGGGCTTGCCAGGCTGCGGCCCGGCCGGTGGGCCAGCACGAAGCCCCAGGGCCCGAAGCTCGGCACCGTGACGCTGTAGGGCTTGGTGGTGAGCTTCAGGGCCTCAAAGGTGGCCTGGATCGACGCCAGCACCTTCGGGGTGAAGAACGGGGTGGAGGCCTGGGTGACGATCAGGCCACCCGGCTGCAGCTGCCCCAGCAGGCGGCCGTAGAAGCCCACGCTGTAGAGCCGGGCCAGGGGAGCGGTGGCCGGATCGGGGAAGTCGGCGATGATCACGTCGTAGCCGCCAGGCAGGCTGGGCACCAGGGCAAGGGCGTCGCCCACGTGCAGATGCACCCGCGGATCGCCGAGGCTGGAGCGGTTCAGACCCAGCAGAAAGGGGTGGCGGCGGGCCAGCTGCAGCATCGCCGGGTCCAGCTCCACCAGATCCACCCGCTGGACTTCCGGCCAGCGCAGGATCTCCCGCAACGCCAGGCCGTCGCCGGCGCCCAGCAGCAGCACTCGCTGCGGCCGCCCGTGCAGGGCCATGGCGGGGTGCACCAGGGCCTCGTGGTAGCGGTATTCATCCAGGCTGGAGAACTGGAGATTGCCGTCCAGATAGAGGCGCAGATCGTCGCGGCGGCGGGTGAGCACGATGCGCTGGTAGCGGCTCTGGAAGCGGCCGATCACCGGATCGTCGTAGAGCCTGTCCTCCACCCGATCGCCGAGGGGCGCCACCAGCAGGGCCGCTGCAGCCGCCAGGGGCACGGAGGCACTCACGGGGGCGCGCCAGCGGCCCAGCACGGGAAAAGCCCAGCAGAGGGCGGCGCTGCACAGCAGGGGCACCACCGCCAGCAGGGCCGCGGTGGGCAGCAGCCCGAGCCAGGGCAGCAGCAGCAGCGGGAAGGCCAGCGAGCCCAGCAGGGCGCCCAGGTAGTCAAGGGCGAGCACGCGGGCCAGGGCGGTGCGCAGCTGCTCCTGTCCCTCCAGCATGCGGGTGAGCAGGGGCAGCTCCATGCCGCCGAGCAGACCCACGGCCAGGGTGAGCAGCACCAGGCCGAGCCACAGGGGCCCATCGGCGGCGAACAGGGCGAACAGCCCCAGCGGCCCCAGCAGGCAGAGCGGACTCAGCCCCAGCTCCACCAGCACAAACGCGCGCAGCAGGGCCGAGCGGTCCTCACTGCCCCGGGACTGGGCCCCCTGGGCCTGGGATCCGGCCGCCACGAACTGGCTGAGCCAGGCCCCCAGCCCCATCGCCGCCAGGAAGGTGCCCACCACCACCCCCGTGGCCAGGGCGGCATCGCCGGCCAGGTAGCTGGCCTGGGTGACCAGCAGCAGCTGCAGCACCAGCCCCACCGCCGAGGACACCGCCGCCGTGACCAGCAACAGGCGCACCTGCCGGGGCTGCAGCGGCGCCGCGCTCAGCACGGCTGAACGATGGCGCTCACTTGGCACCGCCGGGCCCCCGTCCCTGGAAACCGCCCCAGGCCCGGCGCGGCCCCTGGCGCTGCCAGCGGCCGGAGCGGTAGTCACCCCGCAGCACCACCCCGCTGGAGCGGCTGGCCCGGCTGGCACCCTCCTCACCGAGTCGGTACAGCATGGGGCGCGTGATCGCCAGACCGGTGCCGAGCAGCACCGCCAGAAGCAACAGTCCGAGGATCAGCTGACGTTCCATTCACTGCCCTCCTGGGCGGAGCTGCCGGGGGAGGGCCCGGCTGGGCCAACGGGCCGGGCCGCCACCAGCCAGGGCGTCACGACGCCATCCTCCACCAGCAACTCCAACCACTCCAGCTCCAGGGTGCCCGCCGCCAGCTGGGGCGGCACGACGACCTGGATGCGCACGCTGCCGGGCTGGGCCAGCTTCAGATGGCAGGTGCTCTGCAGGCTCCACCACTCCTCCTCCGAGCCGCTCCAGTGGTGCAGCCGCACCGAGCGGCTCTCCTGCAGCAGCGGCCGTCCCCAGGCATCGCTCAGGCGCAGCTCCAGCTCCACATTGGCCGGGGGGGCCTGGCTCCCCAGGGCAGGGGTTCGATGGGGCGGCAGGGGCAACCGATCGGGCTCCTCGTAGCGGGCCTGCACCACCAGTCGCAGCAGGCCGTCGGCCCCGAGGTCGAGCCGCATCCCCAGCGTCGCCTCATCGCTGCGCTGGCGGCGGCGCAGCCGGCAGTCGCCGTAGACGGCCCCCCACAGCAATCGCACCAGCACGGCCGCGCAGAGCGCGGTGATCAGCAGCAGGCCACGATCCACGCTGTGGTTCTGCACGCTGAGGCGCAGCCGCAGGGGCTCCAGCAGCGGCTGGCCGGCGGCGCCGAGCAGCTGCTGGCGCACCAATTGCAGCCGGTACATCCCACTGGCCGGCAGGCGCAGGGCCAGCTCAAGGCCGGCATCGCCCTCGTCGTAGGTTCCGCTCTCGCCATCCTCCTGCCAGCTGCCGCGCTCCCGCCACCCCTCCTTGCTCAGCTGCAGCACCGGTTCGCCGCCGGCCGTGAGCAGGTCAACGTCCAGGCCCACCGAACTGTTGGCTGGCAGGTCCATGTGCAATTGCAGGCGGGGACTGCCAAGCCAGCCACCCTGCAACCGGAAGGGCTCGCTGAGTACCGGGGTAGCGGCATCGAGAATCAGCAGCTGGCGCTGGCGGGGCGTCACCAGGGACACCAGCAGCACCGCCAGCGGCAGCAAGGGCAATAGGGCGGCCAGCAGGGGCCAGCGCACCAAGGATGGGGCTTCGCGCTGCAGGGCCTGTCATGGCAGCCGTCGGTAGCCTACGGGTGGCGACGAGCCGTTCACCGATCCCGCCCATGACCCGCCCCCTGCTGCAGTTGCTGTTCACCGTGGGATGGACCGTGGTGGGGGTGCTGCTCATCTACGCCGGCACGGTGCTGTTCGACCGGCTCGCCCCGATCGACTACCGGGCCGAAATCCGCAAGGGCAACGTGGCGGCCGGGCTGGTGCTGGCTGCCGTGATCCTGGCGGTGGCCGCCGTTGTGGTCACGGTGCTGGCCACCTGAGCACGTCGCCGCGGTGAGCCCCTCCATGGCGGCGCAGCTGGCGCCGATCGAAGCCTGGTTCAAGCAGCAGGGCTGGCGGCCGATGCCTTTCCAGCGCCAGTGCTGGCGCGCCTACCTGCAGGGCCGCAGCGGCCTGATCCAGGTGCCCACCGGCTCCGGCAAGACCTACGCCGCCGTGATGGGCCCGATCGCCGCCATGCTGGCCGACCTCCAGGCGGGGGGTGCCCCAGGCCTGCGCCTGCTCTATCTCACCCCCCTGCGGGCCCTCAGCCGCGACCTGGCCCTGGCGATCCAGGCCCCGATCACCGCCATGGGCTGGCCCCTGAGGCTGGCGATCCGCAATGGCGACACGCCCAGCAGTGAGCGCACCCGCCAGATCAGGCGGCCGCCGGAGATCCTGATCACCACGCCGGAGTCCCTGGCGTTGCTGTTGGCCAGTGCCCACACCGAGGCGCTGTTCGGCCAGCTCCAGGCGGTGGTGCTCGATGAGTGGCACGAACTGATGGGGAGCAAACGAGGCAGCCAGAGTGAGCTCTGCCTCAGCTGGCTGCGGCAGCGCCGCCCGCAGCTGCGCACCTGGGCGATCAGCGCCACCATGGGCAACCTCGAGGATGCCGCCCGGGCGGCGGTGGGGGTGACGCACCAGGAGCCGCTGCTGATCAGCGCCAGGCTGCGTCGCGGCACGGCCATCCGCAGCCTGTTGCCCGATCAGATCGATGGCTTCCCCTGGGCCGGCCACCTGGGGCTGCGCATGCATGAGGAGCTGGTGGCGGGCCTGGATCCAGCCACCCCCACCCTGCTGTTCACCAACACCCGCAACCAGGCCGAGCGCTGGTACCAGTGCCTGCGCTTCGCCTGCCCCGAGATGGAGGGGGCCCTGGCCCTGCACCACAGCGCCATCGACCGCGCCGAGCGGGAGGCGATCGAAGCCGGCGTCAAGGCCGGCCAGCTCAGCTGGGTGGTGTGCACCAGTTCGCTGGATCTGGGGGTGGACTTCCAGCCTGTGGAGCGGGTGGTGCAGATCGGCAGTGCCAAGAACCTGGCCCGGCTGCTGCAGCGGGCCGGTCGCAGTGCCCACAAGCCCGGCGGCACCTCCCAGGTGCTGTTCATGCCCACCCACGCCCTGGAGCTGCTGGAGGTGAGCGCCATGCGGCGGGGCCTCGCCGAGGGTCTGGTGGAGGAGCGGCGGGCTCCGCAGGCCCCGCTCGATGTGCTGCTGCAGCACCTCACCAGCCTGGCCTGCGGCCCTGGCTTCCACCCCGAGCGGGAGCTGGCTGCGGTGCGCAGCGCCTGGAACTACCGCCACCTGAGTGAGGCCAGCTGGACCTGGTGTCTGCGCTTCCTGGAGCAGGGGGGCGACTGCCTCGGCGCCTACCCCCGCTTCCGCAAGCTCGAGCGCCAAGGGGCGGGTAAGAGCCTGCGGCTGGTGGTGAGCGAGCCCGCCATCGCCCGGCTGCACCGGCTCAACATCGGCACGATCACGGCAGACCGCGCCGTGACCGTGCGGGTGGTGCGCGGGGCCGTGCTCGGCCATGTGGAGGAGAGCTTCATCGGGCGCCTCAAGCCCGGCGATGTGTTCTTCTTCGCCGGGCGGCAGCTGGAGTTCGTGCGGCTGCGGGAGATGACGGCCCAGGTGAAAGCCACCACGCGCAAGAGCCAGGCGGTGCCGGCCTGGGCCGGCGGCCAGATGGCCCTCTCCGACCTGCTCAGCCACCACCTGCGCCAGGAGGTGCACCGGGCGGCCTGCGCTCTTGAGGATCCCCAGGCGCCACCCCTCGACACCCCTGAGCTGAAGGCCCTCGAACCGCTGCTGCGCCGCCAGGCCGACCTCTCCGCCCTGCCGCGCCAGGACCAGTTCCTGGTGGAGTTCTGCAGCAGCCGCGAGGGCCGCCATCTCTACGCCTACCCCTTCGAGGGGCGCTTCGTGCATGAGGGCATCGGCTTTCTGTGGGCCTGGCGCCTGGCCCGCCATGCCCCCAGCACGATCACCGTGTCGGTGAACGACTACGGCTTCGAGCTGCTGGCACCCCGCGGCTATCGCTTCGAGGAGCTGTTCGAGCAGCACGCCGACGAGCTGCTGGACGAGGGCGACCTCGAGGCCCATCTGGAGCAGGCCCTGAACGTGTCGGAGCTGAGCCGGCGGCGCTTCCGGGCCATTGCCCAGATCAGCGGCCTGGTGCTGAACGGCTATCCGGGCCAGGGCCGCAGTGGCGGCCAGCTGCAGATCAGCGCCGCCCTGCTGTTCGATGTGTTCCAGCGCCATGAACCCGGCAACCTGCTGCTTGCCCAGGCCCATGCCGAGGTGCTGCAGCAGCAGCTGGAGCTGCCCCGCATCGCGGCGGCGCTGCGGCGGCTGATGGGCTGCCGGCTGCTGCTGCAGCGCACGCCGCGGCCCGGGCCCCTGGCCTTCCCCCTGCTGGCGGAGCGACTCAACAGCCGGCTCAGCACCGAATCCCTGCTCAGCCGGCTGCAGCGCCTGCGGGAGCAGGCCGAACGCCTCGAGGCCTGCTGAGCATGGAGGCGCTGAAGCTCAGGCCTTTTCGAGTTTCTTGACGATGA
The DNA here is from genome assembly GCF_056633055.1 of Paraciimarium castrense LEGE 11436. Taxonomy (NCBI): domain Bacteria; kingdom Bacillati; phylum Cyanobacteriota; class Cyanophyceae; order Synechococcales; family Prochlorococcaceae; genus Paraciimarium; species Paraciimarium castrense. Next base: position 621,568 of record NZ_JBSJOW010000001.1, read on the forward strand.
AGGCCATCAATCCCAGCGAGGCAGCCAGGGCAATCAGCAGGGCCAGGGTCATGGAGGATCGGGCAATTGAAGCGGATTATCGCCGGGTGTTCGTCTACGGCACCCTGCAGCGGGGGCAGGTGAACCATGCCTGGCTGGCACATTGCCCCTTTCTGGGGAACGACCGCCTGCCAGGCGCCTGGCTCCACGACCTGGGCCCTTTCCCCATGGCCGTGCCGGACCCAGCGGGTGACCCGAAGGCGGTGGTGCGTGGAGAGCTGTTCGCCATCACCGAGGCCACCCTGGTGCAGCTCGATCGCCTGGAGGGCGCCCCGAGGCTCTACCAGCGCCACTGGCTGCAGCTGCTGTCAGGCGCCAGCGCCTGGGTGTATCTGGGCCGCGCGCCACAGGTGCGCCACTCCCCCAGGCTCCTGGACGGCCGCTGGCGGGGTCGCCGCCGCTGAGGCACGCCGGCGGGCCTCCTACAGAGCCACCAGCCAGCGCCCACTGGCCGCCAGCAGCAGCAGGCCGGATCCCGCCAAGGCCAGGCCCAGGCGGCCGGGCTGCAGCAGGCGCAGCACCAGCGGCAGGCAGGCCAGGGCGCCCACCAGCACGCTGAGGCTCTGGCAGAACGCCAGCACGTGGGGATCGGCGCTCCAGTGGGGCAGGCCAATGGCCCAGCTCTGCACGCCGGCGAAGGCCGAGCCCAGCCCAGCCGCACTCACCGGCAGCAGGCGCCCCGCCTCCAGCAGGCCATGGGGCAGGTGGCGCGCCAGCAGCAGACCCCAGAGCAGGGGCAACAGGGCATAGGGCACCAGGCGCCAGCGCTCACGGCTCAGCAGCAGCCGCAGGGGCAGCAGCAGCAGGGCGGGCAGCGCCAGGGCCAGGGCCGCCACGGCCAGGCGGATCAGCAGGTCGCCACTGTGCAGGGAAGCCGGCGCCCAGGGCAACCAGCCCAGCAGCCGCTGCCAGTGGTTGAGGCACACCCCACCGGCCAGCACCAGGATCAGGGCGGCCTCGCCGGCCGGGGGGTCCATGGCGCGCTGCAGATCGGCGGCCGGCGGCCGCAGCCGCAACTGCACCGAGCGGTGGGGACAGGCCGCCGCACAGGTGAGACAGAGCACGCAGTTGCGGTTGTCGCTGAGGTGGGCGGGGTGGGTGCCAAGCGGACAACCCTCGCTGGCCAGGCCCTCCCCCTCCGCCGGGCCGCCCTTGAAACAGGCGTAGCTGCTGCAGCTGCCGCTGCAGGTGCCCGCCTGGGCCCGCAACTCCAGGATCGAGAGCTTGGCGAACAGGCCGTTCATCCCCCCCACCGGGCAGAGGTAGCGGCACCAGAAGCGCTTCTCGAACGCCAGCGAACCCAGCACAGCCCCAGCGGTGATCAGCAGCAGCAGGGCGCTGCTCAGCCAGGCCGTGTTCTCGAGGTTGCCCAGCTCCTCCCACACCAGGATCGCCGCAAATCCGGCCGCCAGCAGGGGCGCTGCCCAGCGGTCGGTGTCGCCGCGGGGCCAGGGGCGAGGCTGCCAGCCCAGCCAGCGCGCCAGCCGCTGCGTGATCTCGCCCCACACCATGAACGGGCAGAAGGAACACCAGAGGCGCCCCAGCAGGGGATAGCCCAGCAGGATCAGGGGCCACCACCAGGCCCAGAAGAGGTTCAGGGCGCCGTTGTGCTGGCGGTCCTGGGGGCCGAACCACAGCCACAGGTTCACCAGCACGAAGACCCAGCTCACCAGGCCGAACAGCAGCGTGTTCCAGAGCCGCGGCGAGCGCATCAGGTTGCGCAGGCCGGGCTTCCAGCGCCAGAGGTCGAAGCGCAGCCGGGAGGGCCGGCTCAGCGTCCAGAACACGTCCTCGGGTAGGCACGGGCCCGCGGCGTCCCTCGCCATCGGCGCACCGCCCTCCTGGCGCCGGGCCTGCTGCAGGGCCCTGGCCACCAGGGCGTCCAGCTCCCGCAGGTTGTTGGGGAAGTCGTAGGCCTGGAGCCGCTTCACCACCGCCTCGCTCACCCTGGGGGCGACCGTCCAGCCGAGCCCAGGGGCTCTCAGGCGCACGATGTAGCGCAACCACTCACCCAGGTCCTGGCGCCGCACCCGCAGCGGCGGCACGCGGATCACCTCGCACAGCCCATCGAGCTGGGGCTGGGCGCACTCCGCCGTGAACAGAAGCCGCCCGCGGAACTGACGCCACGGGCCATTCCCAGCGGGGGCCCGCCAACGCCCCGTGGCGGCCAGCTCCAGAAGGGCCGGCAGCAGGGCCTCTGGCACCTGGTCCACCTGGTCAATGAGCAGGGAGCCTTCCCCGAGGGAATCCAGCAGGGAACCGACGCCGTCGCTGCCGGAGGGGCCGAACAGATTGGCCCCATCGCCGCGCAGGCTGGCCCCGGCGAGGCGCACCAGCAGCCGGCGCCGGCATGGCGAACCGAAGTGAATCAGGGCGGCGATGTTGTCCTTCTCCAGCCCGGGCTCGCCGCTCACCAGCACGGCCTTCCTGGCCGGGTCTGCCGCCGCCTGGCGAATCTGCTCCCTCAGGCGAGAGGCATAACGACTGCTGCCCACAACCCCACGCCGGGCACGCCCCACCAGAAAGGGGGCCAGCTTGAGATAGGCGGCTGAGGGATCAGAAGCTGGGGTTGGGCTAGCAGACACTGCTCTGGCGGCAACGGCAATTCAGTCAGCCCGGCCGCTGCTGCGACAAAGCTTGGTGAGTGGATCAATTCACACTGAGAAAGTGTTGTCGGAAGCCAGCCATCGCAGGGTTAAAGATCCTTCTACCACCCAGCCTGAACCACCGAGTTCCGGGCAAAGCTCTAATGTTGAGCGTGAGGATGCTGCGTTTGTCACTCATCCTGAACACGCTTGTTTTGCAAGGCTTGTCTAGTTACCGCTGAACTCCCCAGGCGTGGCGCTAATCAGTTGAACTTCTTGACTCATCTGGTGCCAAGATGCAAGTGATTGCGCTCATTCAAGGCCTCGATGCCCCCATCATCCTGTTCTGCGGCCCACAACCCCACGCCGCAGCTTGATGGCAGCACAGTCAGCTTTCACTGGCAGGGCCAGGTCCTTGAGCTCCTGGGCGGCCGCGCCGCCTGGGATCCCCAGCGGCACGTGCTGCTGCTGGCCGACCTGCACCTGGGCAAGGCCGAGAGCTTCCAGGCCCACGGCATCCCCCTGCCCAGCGATGGCGATGCCGCCACCCTGAACGCCCTGCTGGCCCTGGCCCATCCACTGCGGCCCAGCCGGGTGGTGGTGCTGGGCGATCTGATCCACAGCCGCCACGGGCTCACCGCCGAGCTGCGAGCCAAGCTGGCGGCCCTGCCGGAGCTGCTCGGCTGTGGCCTGCAGCTGGTGGGCGGCAACCATGAGCGCGGCAGCTGGATCGATGGCCTGCCTCAGGAACCCTCCCAGGCGCTGGGCCCCTGGTGGCTCAGTCACAGCCCTGAATCCAGCCCCGGCCACCTCAACCTCTGCGGCCACCTGCACCCGGTTGCCCTGGTGGGCCGCGGCGCGGACCGCCTGCGGCTGCCCTGCTTCAGCTACTGCGCCAGCCAGGAGCGCCTGGCCCTGCCGGCCTTCGGCGCCCTCACCGGCGGCCACCCCACGGCCCCGGGCGAACGGCGCTGGCTGGTGGCCGACGGCCAGGTACTCGCCTGGGACGGCTGAACGGGGGGGACAGCAAGACCTGCCCGTTCAAGCCGTACCGCTCAGGCGCCGGCCTGGGCCAGGGCCCGCACCACATCCCCGCGGGTGAGCACGCCCACGGGACGGTGCCCGCCATCCACCACAAACAGCCGCTGGGTGCTGCTCTCGTGCAGCTGGCGGGCCGCCGCCGGCAGGGGCAGCTCGGCCGGGCAGGTGTGGGGGCTGGGGCGCATCACTTCGCCAACGGTGCTGCCCAGCACCTGGTGCACCTGCTTGTCCCACTGCAGGGGATTGCGCAGGTAGATCACGGCATCGAGCAGCATCACGTAGGGGCCGGCATCGAAGCCGCTCTCGCGCACCATCAGGTCCTGTTCGGTGAGCTCGCCCACCAGGGCGCCGCCCCCATCCACCACCGGCAGCCCGCCGATGTGGTGCTCGCTCATCAGCTTCACCGCCTCCTGCAGGGGCGTGTCCACCGCCACGCTCAGAACCGGGCTACTCATCACGGCGGAGACCGACTGTTGGACCATGGGCTGCTGGAGCGGCGTGTCGGCCATTCTGAGCCTGTGGCCGGGAGCCGGGATGAAGGGCAACAGGATGCGACGCCTGGCCGATGGCCTCACCGTGCTGCGGGCCGTGCTGGGGCTCCCCCTGCTGCTGGCCCTGCTGGCGGGCCAGCCCGTGCTGGCCTGGCTGCTGCTGCTGCTGGGGGGGCTGAGCGACTGGGCCGATGGCGTGCTGGCCCGACGCGCCGGCGGCGGCTCGGTGTGGGGTGCCCGCCTCGATCCGCTCACCGACAAGATCCTGATCAGCGCGCCGCTGCTGTGGCTCGGGGCCCGGGGGGTGCTGCCCCTGGCAGCCGTGTGGCTGTTGCTGGCCCGCGAGCTGCTGATTTCCGGCTGGCGGGCCGGCCAGGGCGGCGGCGGCCCCGCCTCCCTGGCCGGCAAGCTCAAGACCGTGCTGCAGTTCAGCAGCCTGCTGCTGCTGCTCTGGCCCTGGCCGGGCCAGGCGCTGCTGGTGCCGCTGGGCTGGTGGCTCTTCTGGCCCTCCCTGCTGCTGGCCCTGAGCTCAGCCTGGGGCTACCTGCGCCGCGGCTGAACCGCTGAGCAGGGCCTCGTCGGCGGAGAAGTCCGGGGTGCCGGGCGCCCGCAGGGCGTAGTCGTGGCTGTAGCTGTCGTTGAGGGTGGCCTCCAGGTCGAAGGCGGGCTCCCAGGCCAGTTCGCGCCGCACCCGGGTGGTGTCGGTGAGGAAGTGGGCCAGCCGCAGCGGGAAGGCCTTGCGGGCCTTCTTGTCCAGGCCGGCGGGATCGAAGCTGCGCACGTCCACGCTGGCGGGATCCTGGCCGCAGGCCCGGGCTGCGGCATCCACCAGCCCCCGGAAGGTCACGCCCTTACTGCCGGTGCAGTTGTAGATGCGGTTGGTGGCGGTCTCCACCTCGATGCAGCGCGCCATGGCGGCCGCCAGGTCCTTCACATGGCCCAGCTGGGTGATGGTGCTGCCGTCGCCCGGCAGGGGCAGGGGCCGGCCATGCAGGATCCGATCGAAAAACCAGCTCTCCACAGGGTTGTAGTTGCCCGGACCCACGATGTAGGTGGGCCGGAAGCTGGTGAAGGGAATCCCCTGCTGGCGCAGCCAGGTTTCGGTCTCCGCCTTGCCGGCGTGGCGGCTGGCCGGATCGGTGGGGGCGTCCTCATCCAGGGGCCAGAGCTCGGAATCGGCATAGACCCCCGCCGAGCTCACATAGACGAAGCGATGGCTGGGGGGGCCGGTGCGCTCCAGCACGGCGCGGGAATCCTCCAGGCTGCGGCCGGAGCTGTCCACGATCACATCGAAGCGCTCGCCGGCCAGCAGCTCCAGGGCCGCGGGGTCGCTGCGATCCCCCACCAGGTGCCGGGGGCCGGCCGGCACCGGGTTGCGGCCACGGGTGAACAGGGTGAGCTCATGGCCGCAGGCCAGCAGCTGCTCCACCAGGGGCTTGCCCACAAAACGGGTTCCGCCCATGACGAGGATCTGCATGGCACTGCTGCGCAACTGGAGCGCCATTCTCCAGGCTCACCCCTCCAGCCCCCCCCCGCTCCGATGCCGTGGAACCGATGCGCCTGAGCCAGGCCTACACCGCCCAGCCCGCTGCGCCGCAGGACACCCGCGGCTATCGCCACTTCGCCCTGGTAGGCCAGCGGGGCAAGGCCGCCGGCCGCGCCGTGGAGCTGGCCGCCGTGCTGGATCCGAGCCTGCGGCTGCTGGTGCCGCTGCAGCAGCTGCGCGACAGGCGGCTCTGGCAGCCTGGCTGGCAACAGCTGCGGCGCCCCATGCAGATCATTCCCGCCATCGACCTGCTGGACGGGCACTGCGTGCGTCTGCACCAGGGGGATTACGACCAGGTGACGCGCTTTTCAGGCGATCCGGTGGCCCAGGCCCTGAGCTGGCAGGCCCAGGGCGCCCAGCGGCTGCATCTGGTGGATCTGGATGGGGCACGCACCGGCACCCCACTCAACGACGCCGTGGTGAAGGCGATCACCGCCGCCCTGACGATCCCGGTGCAGCTGGGGGGCGGCGTGCGCACGGCGGAGCGGGCCGAGGAGCTGCTGGCCTGTGGGCTCGAGCGGGTGATCCTGGGCACGGTGGCCGCCGAAGAGCCGCAGCTGGTGGATGAGCTGGCCCGCCGTCATCCGGGGCGGATCGTGGTGGGAATCGATGCCCGTGACGGCAAGGTGGCCACCCGCGGCTGGCTGGATGGCAGCAGTCTGGAAGCCACGGCACTGGCCAGGCGCTTCAACGGCAGCGGCATCGCGGCGATCATCAGCACCGACATCGCCACCGACGGCACCCTGGCCGGCCCGAACCTGGAGGCCCTGCGGGCCATGGCCGAGGCAAGTGCGGTTCCGGTGATCGCCTCCGGGGGCGTCGGCTGCCTGGAGCACCTGCTCTCACTGCTGAGCCTTGTGCCCCTGGGGGTGGAGGGGGTGATCCTGGGCCGCGCCCTCTACGACGGCCGTGTCGACCTGGCTGAGGCGATGGCCACCGTGGCCGATGGCAGGCTTCAGGACGTGACGACCCCACCGGAAAGCGCGTCGATCGCCTGAGCCTGGCTGACTCAGCCATGGCGCCTTGGCCTGGGCGTACACGGACCACTTGTGGGTTGGCCTATAACAGAGATGCTCCCTTCCAGGTGGTTCGCTTGAGCACGGCGGCCCAGACAGCTCTGACAGGCACGCCGGCCGAGCCTGAGACCAAGGCCCTGCCTGACTGCGCCGAAGCGGTGTACAGACGCTGCAGGGATCTGGGCATGCGGCTGAGCCGCCAACGGCGCATGGTGCTGGATCTGCTCTGGGCCGAGAAAAGCCATCTGAGCGCCCGCGACATCTTCGAAAAGCTCAACGACCTGGGCCGCAACATCGGCCACACCTCCGTCTATCAGAATCTGGAAGCGCTGCAATCGGCAGGGGTGATCGAGTGCCTCGACCGCGCCAGTGGCCGCCTCTACGGCTACCGCAGTGATCCCCACAGCCACATCACCTGCCTCGATTCCGGGGCCATCGAGGATCTCGATGTGGCCCTGCCCGCCGAACTGCTGGAGCAGATCGAGCGGTGCACCGGCTACCGCATCGAGTCGTACACCCTCAACCTCACGGGTCGTCGCCCCAGCGGCAACAGCCCCGATCAGCCTGTGGATCTCCGTGGCTGAGGCCGTTACCTTGGGCCATCACCAGGGCCTGGGTGCGTGACTCCGCAGCTACTGCTGTTCGCTGAACCCCTGGTGGCCGGCGGACTGATCCGCCTCATCCAGGACCATGGCGATGACCTGGTGGTGGTCACCAACGCCGCTGAGCTGGTGGGGGCCCCCCAGCTGCTGATCTGGCGCCCCGCCGCCGCCACCAGCGCCGCCGACCTGCGCCGCGAATGCCTGCTGCTGCGGGAGCGCTGGCGTCCTGCCCCCCTGCTGGTGCTCCTCGCTGCAGGCCATGGCATCGCCGCCTCATCGCTGCTGCAATTGAGCGTTCACGGGCTGCTGGAGGCCCCGGGCAGCGACGAGCTGCTGGAGGCGATCCGCACCCTGCGGGCCGGCGGCCGGGTGCTGCAGCTCCAGGATTCGACGCTCCCAGGCGATGCCGCCAACCCCGCCCGCCCGACCCAGGCCGGCAGCGCAGCAGCCATGGGCAGCGGCTGGGGCACGGGCCTGGGCCAGCGACTCCTGCTCGACGGCCTGGAGCAGATCGATGCCGCCAGCGCCCTCTGCCTGCGGCTGCTGGATCCGCCTCCCCAGGCACCCCTGCAGCGCTGGATGCTGGAGGGAAGGCTGCGGGAGCTCGCCTGTGCCCGCCAGCTGTTGCTGCTGATCTGGGGCCCACTGAGCCTGGCCTGGGGCCTGCCGGAGGAGCCCCGGACACCACCCCTCAGGTCCAGCGGCAACCCCGGCCCGAGCACGAGTCTCACCCTGCAGCAGCGCAACGCCGCCGGCATCTGGCAGGCCGTGCGCCTGCGATTGGAGGCGGCCATCGGCGCTGGCCTCGACAACCGCAGCGGCCAGCTGCTGGCCATCGAGGGGCTCAGTCCGCAGCGCTGCCACGACCTGCTGCTGGCCCTGCTGGACCAGCTCGAGAGCCTGCGCAGCCAGCTTGCCGACGAGCCCGGTGCTGCGAACACGCTGCTGCAGCGCTGGCTGGAACTGCAGCCCCAGCTGCGGGAGCAGGCCTTGCGCAGCATGGCCAGCCCCTACGTGCAACTCCCCCGCCAGGGGACGCTCGAACCGGTGGCCACGGCTCTGGTTCAGACCAGCGATCTGGCGGCCAGCGACCCCGAGCTGCCGGACGCCCAGGCGATGCTGGCCACCCTGGTGCTGGCCCAGCCGCTGCTGGTGGAGGGCCAACTGGTGGCCGCCGATGAGCTCCAGGCCCTGTTGCACCTGGAGCGCCTGGTGGCCAACTGGCTGATGCGCACCGCCGAACTGCTGGCGGCGGAAGTGCTGAGCTGCTGTGGGGCCTGGCCGGAGCTGCGCCGCTACCTGCTCAGGCCCGAGCTGCTCTCCACCCGCAACCTGGAGCGGCTGCGCAACCAGCTCAATGCCCAGCAGCGCTGGAGCGACTGGTTCGAGCGACCGGTGGCCATCTACGAAAGCCGCCGCCAGCTGCTCTGTGTGGAGGCCGGTCGCATCGCCTCCCTCCACCTGGTGGAACCCCGCGACGGGGAACTGCGGCGACTCGGCCCCCTGCAGCAACTGGTGACGCTGGCCCTGGAAAGCCGCGACGCGGTGGCCCCCCAGCTGCGCCAGCTGATCCAGGGGCTCGGCAACCTGGTGGTGGTGCTGCTCACCCAGGTGGTGGGCCGCGCGATCGGGCTGATCGGCAGGGGCATCCTGCAGGGGATGGGCCGGCGGCCCAGCAGCCCCTAGCCCGCGCGCAGGCCGGCACCATCGGCCCTTCACAATGGGCCCATCGCCGGGGCCCCGATGTCAACGATGCAACGCACAGTCACAGGCCGGGATGCCCGCCCGCGAGCGGCCCGGCCAGGCGCTTGGCACCTGAGCGGCGAGCGGTGCTCCTTGCTCAGCACACTGCTGGGCCCTGCCCTGAGCCTGGTCCTGGCCCTGGGGCTGGGTCTTGGCCTCGGCGGTGCTCCCGCCCAGGCGGCCCTCACCACCAACAGCTACGACGGCAACATCTACGCCCTCTATGCCGGCAACGGTTCCCTGGTGCCGCCGCGCACCAGCCTGGCCAAGACCCTGGAGGAGCACAGGCCGGCCCTGGTGGTCTATTACCTCGATGACGACAGCGCCAGCAAGGCCTTCGCGCCGGTGGTGTCTGAGCTGCAGCGGCTCTGGGGCACCAGCATCGAGCTGATCCCCCTGGTCACCGATCCCCTGCAGAACCGTCCCACCACGGGGCCTTCGGATCCGGCCTACTACTGGCATGGCCACACCCCCCAGGTGGTGGTGCTCGATGGCGATGGCCAGGTGCTGCTCGATGAGGAGGGGCAGGTGGGCCTGGATCGGATCAATCCAGCGGTGAGCCTTGCCACCGGCCTGGAGCTTCCAGACAGCTTCAAGAGCAGCGGCACCATGAGCTTCAACGAGCTCAACACCGAGGTGCTGAGCGGGCGATGAGCATCGATGGCCCCGCCACGCGGCTGGAGAGCGACAGCCTCGGCAGCCTCGCCGTGCCGGCCGATCACTACTGGGGCGCCCAGACCCAGCGCTCGATCCACTTCTTCCCCTTCGGACAGGCCATGCCCCTGACCGTGGTGCACGCCTTCGGCCAGCTCAAGGCCGCCTGCGCCGAGGTGAACGCCGCCGAGGGCAAGCTCACGCCTCACCTGGCCGACCTGATCGTGGCGGCGGCAGAGCAGGTGGCCCGGGGCGAGCTCGATGCCGAATTCCCCCTGAAGGTGTGGCAGACGGGCTCCGGCACCCAGACCAACATGAACGTCAACGAGGTGATCGCCAACCGGGCGATCGAAGCCTGTGGCGGGGTGCTGGGCAGCAAGGCACCGGTGCACCCCAACGACCATGTGAATCTCAGCCAGTCGAGCAACGACACCTTCCCGGCTGCCCTGCACGTGGCGGTGGCGCTGCAGCTGGAGCGGGGGCTGATCCCGGCGCTGCAGGCCCTGCAGCAGGAACTGGCTCAGAAGGCGGCGGCCTTCAGCGGCATCGTCAAGATCGGCCGCACCCACCTCCAGGATGCAGTGCCTCTCAGCCTCGGCCAGGAGTTCAGTGGCTATGCGGCCCAGTTGCAGCTGGGGCTTGAGAGCCTGACCGCCAGCTTGCCCCAGGTGAGGCAACTGGCCATCGGCGCCACCGCCGTGGGCACGGGTCTGAACGCTCCGGCGGGCTTTGGGGAAGCCGTGGCCGCCCGGCTCTCGGCCCGGCTCGAGCTGCCGTTCACCAGTGCCCCCAACAAGTTCCAGGCCCTGGCGGGCCATGAGCCCCTCGCCGCCCTGCACGGAGCCCTCACCGTGCTGGCCGGATCCCTGCTGAAGATCGCCAACGACATCCGCTGGCTGGCCAGCGGACCCCGCTGCGGTCTGGGCGAACTGGTGCTGCCTGAGAACGAACCGGGCAGCTCGATCATGCCCGGCAAGGTGAATCCCACCCAGTGCGAGAGCCTCACCATGGTGGCGGTGCAGGTGATGGGCAATAACACCGCCGTGCAGATGGCGGCCAGCCAGGGCAACTTCGAGCTGAACGTGTTCAAGCCCCTGATCGCCCACAACGTGCTGGAGAGCATCGCCCTGATGGAGGGAAGCTGCACCGCCTTCCGCCAGCACTGTCTGGAGGGCCTCCAGGCCGATGAGGCCCGCATCGCCACCCTGCTCGACCAGAGCCTGATGCTGGTCACGGCGCTCACCCCCGTGATCGGCTACGACCGCGCCTGCGCCATCGCCAAACATGCCCATCAACACCAACTCAGCCTCAAGGAGGCAGCCCTGGTGCTGGGGGAACTGAGCGCCGAAGACTTTGATCGCTGGGTGCAACCCGAGCAGATGCTGGGATCAGCTGCGCAGCTTTGAAGCGGGCAGCCTGAGGGTCGCACCGGCCAGCGAAGCTGTTGGGATCCCCGATTGGCATCCTGATCAACTCGAGACGCATCGTGCTGATGCAAGCCAGCTAGTGCCTGGAAACAGAATCATTTCGGCTGAACACATGACCGCAACGAAGACAGGATGAACTAATTTCCCGGCCGAAGGGCATCTGACAGATCGGACAATATCCATTTCTGACGATGGTGACGTAGGCCACAGTTAGCGCAGGGAGGAACAGAAGGAACAGGACGAGCGGATGGCCGAAGAGTGCATCGGATGCCTTCAACGCACGCCAAAGGGCATAGGCCAGAATTCCCAGAATCACCGGCAGGAGTCTGGCGTAGCGGTAGGTCGAATACTTCATGCCTGTCGCAGCGGCAGCGCGTCGATTCTCGTTCCAAACCTGCCAGGCCATGACTCTCCGCTGGGCTCCTGGCGGCAACGGATCCATGAGCCGTTGCCGAAAGCATCGGAACGAGCACCCTCCGAGAACTGGCAGCAAAATTGTCCACCTCGGCGATGATCGCCGGGGCCATGTAACAACCGGTACAACGCCCGCCGCACGCCTGGGAGAGGGTTTGACGGCGGAAGCAGCTTCTAGGGTTCCGGTCCCGTTCAGGTTTGGCCCCAGGGTCAAACCGGCGAGACGTCTGGTCCGAGAGAAGCTCACCGGGGTCACCCGGTTGCACGGAGGGATAAAAGCCCGGGAGACCGCCACCCCCACCTCCGTGTTGTGCCATGACCGCATCGCCAGGCCCTGAAGGGGCCTTTGACCGCCGCACCACAGCGGCTACTGGCCGCCAGGGCGCCGAAGCCCTGGAGAAGGAAGCCCGCCTGCCGCTCACCGGCTGGCAGCAGGAGGTGGACCAGGGCCTGCGCTACGGGCTGGAGGCGGCTGAGAGCATCGTTGATCGGCGCATCTCCACCTTCTCGCGCGGCGAGCTGCCCCACTACGCGGGCATCAACACCTTCATGAAGGCGCCCTACATCGAAGACGTCAACCGCGTCGGCGAATTCGATGTGGCGATCCTGGGGGTGCCCCACGATTCCGGCACCACCTACCGGCCCGGCACCCGCTTCGGCCCCCAGGGCATCCGCCGCATCTCGGCCCTCTACACGCCCTACAACTACGAGATGGGGGTCGACCTGCGCGAGTCGATCCGGCTCTGCGATGTGGGCGACATCTTCACGATTCCCGCCAACAACGAGAAGAGCTTCGATCAGATCTCCAAGGGCGTGGCGCATGTGTTCGCCAGCGGCGCCTTCCCGATCATCCTCGGCGGCGATCACTCGATCGGCTTTCCCACCGTGCGTGGGGTGTGCCGCCACCTGGGCGACAAGAAGGTGGGCATCATCCACTTCGATCGCCACGTCGACACCCAGGAGATCGACCTCGACGAACGCATGCACACCTGTCCGTGGTTCCACGCCACGAACATGGCCAACGCCCCGGCCGAAAACCTGGTGCAGCTGGGCATCGGCGGCTGGCAGGTGCCGCGCGAAGGGGTGAAGGTGTGCCGCGAGCGGGGCACCAACGTGCTCACCGTCACCGATATCTGCGACATGGGCCTGGAGGCGGCCGCCCAGTACGCGATCGAGCGCGCCACCGATGGCACCGACTGCGTCTACATCTCCTTCGACATCGACTGCATCGACGCCGGTTTCGTGCCCGGCACCGGCTGGCCCGAACCCGGCGGCCTGCTGCCCCGCGAAGCGCTGAAGCTGCTGGAGCTGATCGTGCGCAACGTGCCGGTCTGCGGCCTGGAGCTGGTGGAGGTGTCGCCCCCCTACGACATCAGCGACATGACCTCCCTGATGGCCACCCGGGTGATCTGCGACACCATGGCCCACCTGGTGGTGAGCGGCCAGCTGCCGCGCAAACAGAAGCCGGCCTGGCTGCATGAGGTCTGCAACATGCAGGTCGATCAGAAGTGGAGGTGAGTCATGCATGAAGTCGACATGACCCGCTGCCTGCTGCTCTCGATGGAGGAGTGGAAGCGGGGCCACGCTCCGGCCACACCGAAGGTGACCACCGTGCACCTGCTGGTGGGCAGCTTCACCTGCGTGGAGCCCGAGCAGCTGGTGACCACCTGGCAGGTGGCCGTGCAGTCCAGCTGGCTGGCCGGAGCCCGGCTGGCGATCGAATCGGTGCCCCTGCTGGGCCGTTGTGTGCTCTGCAACGGCACCTACGCGCCCAGTTCCGAGCAGGGCTACCGCTCCCCCTGCTGCCAGCACCCGATGGAGGAGATCGTGCAGGGCCGGGAGCTGAAGATCCGCTCGATTGATTACAGCCTCTCTGGCCAATCCTCGTCCCACCTCGCCCCCTGCCGCTGATCGCCATGCACATGCCCCTGGAAGACACCCTCGGCCTCAACCTGCTGGCCGCCAATGACCATCAGGCCGCCCACAACCGCGAGCACTTCGACGCCTGGCAGCTGCTCTGCCTGAACGTGATGAGCAGCCCCGGCGCCGGCAAGACCTCCCTGCTGGAGCGCTCCCTGGCCCAGCTGGCCGGCACCTACGCCATGGCGGTGCTGGAGGGCGACATGACCACCCAGCTCGATGCCGAGCGGCTGCAGGCCGTGGGGGTGCCGGTGGTGCCGATCACCACCGGCCGCGCCTGCCACCTGGATGCGGCGATGGTGCGTGGCGGCCTCCGGCTGCTGGGCCAGCGCCTCGATCCCGCCGGCCTCGATCTGCTCTGGGTGGAGAACGTGGGCAACCTGGTGTGCCCCGCCGAATTCGCCATCGGCGAGCACCGCAAGGTGGCCCTGCTCAGCGTCACCGAAGGGGAGGACAAGCCGCTCAAGTACCCGGTGATGTTCCGGGAGGCCGACTGCGTGCTGATCACCAAGACCGACCTGCTGCCCCACCTGCCGGTGGACGTGGAGCGGATCGAAGCCCACATCCGTCAGGTGAACCCCCGCTGCGCCGTGATCCGGGTGTCGGCCACCGATGGGGAAGGCCTGGACGCCTGGCACGCCTGGCTGGAGCAGCAGCGGCAACAGCTGGGTGCGGCACGCAGGGCAGACGCTGCCAAGGCCGCTGGCCCTGCCTCGGCCCAGGCCGCTGCCCCGGCTATGGCCGAAGTGCCGGCGCTGGTGAGTCCATGAGCTCCCGAACTTCCCAGTCCTGGGCCCAGCCCGCCCCACCTAGGGCGTCGCCTCGGTGATCCAAGCCTTCGTCAACGTCCAGGGCCCCTTGCCCCGCCTCCAGCACCCATTCCGCTTCCAACCCCATGACCACCCCCAACCCCACGCGCCGCTTCCGCCGCTCCCGCACCCGCTTGCTGGCCACCCTGCTCCTGCTCGGCCTGGGCGCCGGTGCCCTCACCGCCTGCGGTGGCCAGGGCGGCGGCGGCTCCGATGCGCCGGTGCGGATCGGCTACAGCGCCTGGCCCGGCTGGATCCCCTGGAAAGTCACCGAGGAGAAGGGCCTGTTCGGGCTGCCGGTGACGCTGCAGTGGTTTGACGGCTACCTCGATTCGATCAACGCCCTCAACGCCGGCCAGCTCGACTGCAACAGTCAGACCCTCGGCGACACGATCAGCTCGATCGCCGGCGGCGCCGAACTGCAGGTGGTGCTCACCAACGACAACTCCACCGGCAACGACCAGATCATCGTGGCGGAAGGGATCACCAGCCTTGCCGATCTGAAGGGCAAGAAGGTGGCCGCCGAAGAGGGCACGGTGGATCACTACCTGCTGCTGCTGGGCCTGGAGCAGGCCGGCCTCAGCGCTGACGACATCACCTTCGTGCCGCTGGAAACCGGCGCGGCGGCGGCCGCCTTCGTGGCCGGCCAGGTGGATGCGGTGGGCGTGTTCGCTCCCTTCACCACCCAGGCCCTGAAGCGCGCCGGCAGCAGCACCCTTTTCTCCTCGGCCGACTTCCCCGGCGCCATCAGCGATCACCTGGTGTGTCGCACCGAGTTTGTGGCCAACAACCCTGAAAAGGTGCAGAAGGTGGTGGATGCCTGGTTCGCCACCCTGGCTGAAATCAAGGCCAACCCCGGGCCCTCCCTGGCCATCCTCAGTGCCCGGGCAGGAGTGAGTGAGGCGGAGTACACGGAGTACGACGCCGGCACCACGATCTTCAGCCTGGAGGACAACCTCAAGGCGCTGCAACCGGGCACCACCATGGCCTCCCTGCCCTTCGCGGCGGAGCAGATCAGCACGTTCCTGCAGGACGTGGGGCTGGCCACGAGCCCTCCCAACCTGGATGGCCTGTTCGCGGCGCAGTTCGTGGAAGCCGCGAAGACTCCATGAACCGGGCTCGCCTGCAGAGTCTGGCCCTGCACCCCTGGGTGCTGGGGCTGGTGGGGATCCTGGCCGTGGTGGCCATCTGGAGCGCCGTGACAGCGGCTGCTGTGGTGGATCCCCTGTTTCTGCCCAGCCCCTCGGCCGTGCTGGCCGCCGGCAGCAGCCAGGCCCGGGAGGGGTTGCTCTGGGCCGACCTGCTGGCCAGTGTGGGACGGGTGTTCGCCGGTTTCGGCTTGTCGGCGCTGGTCGCCCTGCCCCTGGGGATCGCCATGGGCACCAGCACCTTGATCAACCGGCTGCTGGAGCCGCTGATGGGCCTGATCCGCTACATGCCGGCTCCGGCCTTCATCCCCCTGTTGATCATCTACTTCGGGCTGGGTGAACTGCCCAAGATTCTGCTGATCTTCATCGGCACCCTCTTTTTCAACACCCTGATGATCATGGATGCGGTGAAGTTCGTTCCCAACGAACTGATCGAAACAGCCCGCACCCTGGGCGGCCGCTCCTCCCAGGTGCTGCTGCGGGTGATCACCCCCTGCATCGCCCCCCAGGTGCTGGATGCCTACCGGATCAACATGGCGGCTGCCTGGAACCTGGTGATCGTGGCGGAACTCGTGGCCGCCAACGAAGGCCTGGGCAAACGCATCAGCCTGGCCCAGCGCTTTCTGCGCACCGATCAGATCTTTCTCGGCCTGATTGTGATCGGGCTGATCGGGCTGCTGATCGATCTGGGCTTCCGCTTCACGATGCGGCGAGCCTGCTCCTGGGCCAACTGACCACCGAACCGATGCAGCTCGTTGTCGATCAGGTGTCCAAGGTTTTCGGGGTAGGCCGCAACGCCAGTTGCGTGCTCAGTGAAATCAGCTTCAACGTCAACAGCGGCGAATTCGTGGCCCTGGTGGGCAGCTCGGGTTGCGGGAAATCCACCTTGATGCGCCTGGTGGCGGGCCTGGATCGCCCCAGCGCTGGGGTGGTCACGGTGGACGGCCAGCCCGTGCGCGGCCCTGGTTCCGACCGCGGCATGGTGTTCCAGAAGTACAGCCTCTACCCCTGGCTCACGGCCGCCCAGAACGTGGCCTTCGGCATGGAACTGCAGGGCCTCAGCAGACCGGAGATCCGCGAGCGCACGGGCTATTTCCTGGAGGTGGTGGGCCTGGCCGATGCGGCCCGGCGGCGACCCCGCGAACTCTCGGGGGGCATGCAGCAGCGCGTCGCCATCGCCCGCGCCCTGGCCGCCCAGCCCAAGATCCTGCTGCTGGATGAGCCCTTCGGCGCCCTCGACCTGCAGATCCGGGAGTCGATGCAGGAGTTTCTGCACGGGCTGTGGCAACGCACGGGCCTCTCGGCGCTGCTGATCACCCACGACCTTGAGGAAGCGCTGCTGCTGGCCCAGCGGGTTCACATCATGGCGCCCAGGCCGGGGCGGATCGTGCGCAGTGTCCAGGTGGATCTGGACCACGGCAACATGGCCCACCTGCGAGTGTCGCCACCCTTCCTGGCCCTGCGTGAGGAGTTGGCCACCTGTCTGCGCGGGATGGAACCTGCCCTGGCCTGAGCCCTCGCCTCAGGCGGGGTCAGTGAACTCCCCCGGAAGAATGTTCAGGTAAACGGCTTCCTTGAACAGTCCCTGCTTGGCGAGCGGATCCTGCCGACTCTGGGCGGCTGCGTAGCGGTGGCGCAGCGACTCCACGAGGGTCTGACGCCGCGGTTCCTGAGACTGGAGGGCTTGGTCTGGGCTGGCCATGACGGTAACGACCACTACATTTCCTTACCTGACTTTAGGGCTGTGGACGTCGCTGCCGTCGCATTGCCTACCGCAGTGGCAGCAGGCCAACTGCTGGACTAGCTCCTATGGCATCCACGTCCGCCGCTCTGATCGACCGCCAGGCTCTCAGCGAGCTCAACAGCCTGCGGCAGGGGCCGGCCTGGCTGAGGCTCAGCACCCACCTGCTCCTCGTGGTGATGGCGGGATGGCTCTGGCGCCAGCCCGATCTGGCGCTGCCCTGGCGGGCCACCGCTCTGCTGCTCAGCGGCATCGCCCTGGCCACCTGTTTTGCCCCCCTGCACGAGTGCTGCCACCGCACCGCCTTCCGCAGCCGGGCCACCAACGATGCCGTGGCCTGGCTGGCGGGGGTGCTGAGCTTCTACAACGCCACCTTCTACCGGCGCTACCACCAGTGGCACCATCGCTTCACCCACCAGCCCGGCCGCGACCCGGAACTCGAGGATCCGGCGCCCACCTCCTGGCCCGGCTACCTGCTTGAACTGAGCGGCTGGAACTGGTGGAGCGGCAAGCTGCGCGGCCATGCCCGTCTGCTCTGGGGCGACCTCAGCGCCCTGCCCTACCTGAATCCTGAGGTGATCCCCCAGGTGCGTCGTTCAGCCCGGCTGCAGGCCCTCGTCTATGCCCTGGTGCTGGCCGTCTCCTGCGTGGGAGTGAACGGCTTTCTGTTCTGGAGCTGGCTGCTGCCCCTGGCGGTGGGGCAACCCTTCCTGCGCTTTGTGCTGCTGGCCGAGCACAGCGGCTGCAGCTTCAGCGACGACGGCACCGCGAACACCCGCACCACCTTGACCCTGGCGCCGCTCCGCTGGTTGATGTGGAACATGCCGTTTCACGCCGAACACCACCTCTACCCCTCCCTGCCCTTTCACGCTCTGCCCCAGGCCCACGCCCTGATCGCCCCCCAGCTGCGCCACCTCGACCACGGCTACCTGCGGGTGCATCGCCAACTGCTGGCCGACCTGCCCTCCCTGGCCATCCCCGCACCTGGGCGAGCGTGACGCCGCCGAGCCGGCATCACCAGCTGGGCACCTGGCCCCTGGCCTGCGGCCGGGTGATCCCCAAGGCCCGGATCAGCTACCTGCAGCTGGGCGAGCTGAACGGCGCCCGCTCCAACCTGATCCTGGTGCCCAGCGCCTACGGCGCCCGGGTGGAGGATCTGGCCTGGCTGGCGGGGCCGGTGCTCGACCCCGAGCAGTGGTGCATCGTGATCGCCGGCCAGTTCGGCAACGGCGGCTCCAGCAGTCCCAGCCACGGCGCCATGGGCCTGGCCGAAACGGGCTGGGTGGTGCATCACAGCGACAACGTGGTCGCCCAGCGCCGGCTGCTGGCCGAGGTGTTCGGCGTGGAGCGGCCGGCCCTGATCTACGGCTGGTCGATGGGGGCTCAACAGGCTTACCAATGGGCGGTGCAGCATCCCGAACAGGTGGAGCGGATCTGCTGCATCGCCGGCACGGCGCGCACTTCCCCCCACAACCGTCTGTTCTGTCTCAGCCTGCGGCAGGCCCTCACCGCCGACCGCCACTGGAATGGCAGCGGTTTTGATGCCGTGCCCGAGCAGGGGCTGCGCACCTTTGCCCTGATCTACGCCAGCTGGGCCGCCAGCCAGCCCTTCTTCCGCACGGTGAACGGCTCGATCGAGGCCCATGTGGAGCAGCAGTGGCTGCCCCACTACCGCCGCCATGACCCCCGCGACCTGATCGCCATGCTGGACACCTGGCTCGCCCATGACGTGGCCGGCGGCGGCGATCTGGCCGCTGCCCTCGGCCGCATCACAGCCCGAACCGCCGTGGTGGCCTGCAGCCACGACCTCTACTTCCCCCCCACCGACCTGGCCGCAGACGCATGCGCCATCCCCGGCGCCTGCCTGCACACGGTCCACTCCGAACTCGGCCACCGCGCCGGCAATCCCCACAGCAGCACGGCGGAGCAGCTGCAGCTGCGCCACATCACCAGGGAGCTGCTGCGGCTCCCCACACCCCATCTCGCCAGCCGATGACCCCCCTCGCCCAACGGCTCCAGGAGCTCGAGCTCTCCTTCCTGCTGATCTCCTTCACCGACCTGTTCGGCATCCAAAGGGCCAAGCTGGTGCCCGCCTCCGCCGCCGAGGCGATGGGCCGGGACGGCGCCGGCTTTGCCGGCTTCGCGGCCTGGCTGGATCTCTCCCCCGCCGACGGGGACGTGATGGCGATCCCCGATTGCACCAGCCTCACCCCCCTGCCCTGGCAGCCGGGCGTGGGCTGGGTGGCGGCGGAGCTGGTGCTGGGCGGTGAGCCGATGGCCCAGTGCCCGCGCCGCCTGCTGCGGCTCCAGCAGGAGCGGGCGCTGCAGCTGGGCTTCGAGCTGCGCAGTGGCGTGGAGGCCGAGTTCTTCCTGCTGGGCGCCGATGGCAGCAGCATCGCCGATGCCGCCGACCACCAGGAGAAACCCTGCTACGACCAGCTGGCCCTGATGCGCCGCTACGGGCTGATCGGACCGCTGCTGGAGGCCATGGAGCAGCTGGGCTGGGGGCCCTACCAGGCCGATCACGAGGATGCCAACGGCCAGTTCGAGCTGAACTGGACCTTCGCCGACGCCCTCACCACCGCCGACCGCCACGCCTTCTTCAAGGTGATGGTGAAGACGCTGGCGGAGCAGCAGGGCTTCAAGGCCAGCTTCATGGCCAAACCCTTCGCCGAGCGCACCGGCAACGGCTGCCACACCCATCTCTCTCTCTGGGGTGCACCCGGCTACAGCGCCGCTGGCGTCAATCTCTTTCACGATCCCGCCGGCGAACTGGGCCTCTCGCCCCTGGCCTATCAGTTTCTGGCCGGTCTGCTGGAGCACGCGCCAGCCCTCTGCGCCCTCACCAATCCCACGGTGAACAGTTACCGGCGGCTGGCGGCGCCGCCCACCACCTCGGGGGCCACCTGGAGTCCAGCGGGCATCAGCTACAGCGGCAACAACCGCACCCACCTGCTGCGCATCCCCGACGACCAGCGCCTGGAGCTGCGGCTGCCCGATGGCTCAGCCCATCCCTATCTGCTGCAGGCCGCCGTCCTGGCGGCGGGCCTGGACGGGATCGAGCGAGGGCTCGAGCCCGGCCCTCGCCATGACAACGACAATTACGCCGCCCCGCTGGGACCGGAGGTGTGCCCCCGGCTGCCGGCCGATCTGGGTGAGGCTCTCGATGCCTTCGACGATGACACGCGCCTTCGCCAGGCCCTTGGGGAGAGGTTCTGCCGGGCCTACGGTCGGCTGCGCCGACGCCAATGGCAACGCGAGCGGGGCGACATCAGCGATGCTGAGCGTTTGGCCTGCCTGGATTGCTGAGGGCTCAACCGGCTTGCTGTTGGAGGTCGCCGCTGCAACGACGGCTGGGAGCTGATGCGCGAGCTGGGATTACCCCGCCGCGGCACGGACGGGGAGCCGATCAGGGCTTTCTACGCCCTGCTGCTGGATAGGCCAGCGGTCCAGCTCTGGCTGCTGAGTGATCTGCCGCAGGGCTCGGTGGGAATCTGGAGCGGGCTGGAGGCGGCCTTGGCCGGCACGGCCCCGTTGACGCCGGTGAGGATGGCGAGGGGGATGGTGCGGTTGGAAGGAGAGCTGTGGGTGGCCAGCGAGGGCCGCCGTCTGTGCGCATTGCCAGCTCGGCGGCTGCGCTGGAGCTGGCGAGCTGATCAGAATCCCCTGCTCGACTCTCCCGAGGCCCGCGAGCAGGGCGCGCTGATTCTGCTGAAAAACGACAATCTCAATCCACTGCAGGCCAACCGGCTGGTCCAGCTGGCGCCACAGCGCCCACAGCCCTGGGCCACGCCGAGCTCCAGGCCCGCCGCACTGGGGCTGATCGGGCCACCATCGCAGATGGTGGTCCACGATCTCTGGCCGCTGCGCTGGGCCATCGGCGTGCTGCTGATCACGGCCGCCTTGCCGGCGGTCGCGCAGGCCCCGTCCTGACGACGATTGACCGAATCACTCCTGAAGCAGTTGAGGAGTTTCCGCAATCCATGCGCGGGCAGTGCAACAGCGCTGCGCGCTGAAGGCCAACGTTTCAACCCCGAGGCAAGCGGTGTTGACCTCAAGGCCAGTGGCTAGGAGCTGGAGCGCCGTCCGGGCCACACTCAATCATGGGAGAGTGAACCAGAGTCACGTCCCTCATCCAGCGCTGGGCCAGCATGGTTGTCGACAGGGCCAGGACGGAATGTTCAAGGTTCCCTGCACCAGCGAACCTCACCGCATCCAAGTCACCCAGTGCGAAACCAGTTCAACGTGACCGTGGGGGCGGTCACGACTTCTAGGCAACCGCTGCAATGGAGCATCTATCGCATCCACACACCAGGACAACAAAGGGGATGGCAACCGGCGATAGCCTGGGAATGCAGATCAGCCAGAGCGACACACCATGCCCATCGAGCCAGCCCTGCCAATAGTCAGCTGACCAGCCTGCAGAAAAAATGCAGCTGCCTCAGCCCGTGGGCGAAGTGGGTGGTCTATGCAAGACTGGAATGCGATCTCAGCAGCAATAAGCACAGGCATGAAGTTAGAAGCCTGCAAGCACAGAATTCTTCGGTTCATACAAGAAGGGAACTATGCTGCAGCAGAAGCAAAGCTGCAGGCCGCTCAGCAGCGCTTTCCAGACAGTCTAGACTTGCTAATACTGCTTAACGACTTAGCCAGAGTAACAAGCGATTGGCGCCAGGCGAGGAAGGCAGCCCGCAGAATGATCGCAACACATCCGCAGGCACCTGATGGCTACGCTCGGCTTGCTCAGGATCTGCTGAAAGTAAGACGAACGAGCCAAGCCGCAAAAGTGATCGACAAAGGCGCTCGCCTCTTCCCGACAGATTTCTGGATACTGTGGACAGCGATCACAGTGCATCGCTCCGTTCCAGATCCTGCAAAGGCCATCGCTGCTGGCTATGCCTTGGCTCGATATCACCCAGGCCGAATCGAAGGATATCTCAATCTAGTGCGTGACTTGGAGAAATCAGGCGCCGCCAAAGAAGCCATTAATGTGATGGAAGAAATTCCAAGCAGCTTAGCAAGTCATGATTCCTTTTCTGAACTCAGCAGGCATGCCTTGAGGCTGAGTCCTCGACTCTATTTTGAACGCTTCTCAAGCGACTCACGAGGAGTGGATTCTCGGCACTCTAGAGGCATTGATGCCAAGTCTAGCCAGCCGTTGGTTCTTCACAACACTCACATAGGGATGGGGAATGTCTGGAGTGGCAATTCAATATTTAAATATCTCGTCCTGCACAGCCTTTCCGCCAGACTCAACACAGTACGAACCACTGTGGTTTCAAACTTTTCCTTCGGCGAATGGAAGATTCCATGTCGCACCATTACTGCCACTAGCGGCGATGGCGTTCTAACCATCCATGATGACCAGCACTTCGACGTTGAGTACCTTTGTCAGACCCTAGCCGCTGGATTTGTCAACAGAGTTGAGTTTCCGGGCTACTATCAGCGGGTAGAGTACCTGCCCTCGGTGCAGACCTGCCGCTCTCTATTCAAACGCCGAGACATAGGTGTGCTGCGGGAACTACTTACCGATTCAATTCTATGCCATATCAGAGCGGGAGACATTCTTTCACCAGTACACCCACACTACTTGCTGCTGCCTGTCGACTATTATCAGTACATTGCAGATACAACTGGAAAGAAGCTTGTTTTCTGCGGACAGCTTGGTGACGACGACTACAGCACATCAATTCGAGCTGCCTTCCCGCATTCAGCAGTTATACCTCAGCAAGACAGATTTTCAGACTTTCACTTACTCATGCATGCTGAAGAAGCCGTGTTGTCTGTAAGCACATATGCTTGGCTGGCAGCATGGATGTCAGAAGCAAAGAGGATCCACATGCCAATCTACGGAATGTACAGTAATGTGCAGGATTCAAAGACAAATCTCATCCCTCTTCATGATTCGCGCTATGTTTATGACATGTTTCCCTACTCACATCCCACCCAGCTACAGGGTCTACGAACCGAGCATAAGAAGTTACTCGGCGAGTGGACTCGCGTGAGCACGGATCAGATTATTGAAGCCAGTTTATCCTCTAGGGGACCGCATGGCGATTGGAGGTTTGGCCATTCAGGAGATCTGTAAGCAACCGCATTGACAAGACCAGCGATCGGGAACATGTCTGGCTGTTCTGGCCGAACTGGTCGTTCGCTGTTGAGGCCCTCCATCTTTTGCGCAGTCTATTGCCTAGGAGATGAGCACATAAAGCCTCAGAATTTTCCCTAGGGTGAGTTCTGAATCCTGTCTTGCAGAACTGAAACATAGTCCATCAAGAGATGCACTATTTCTCCAGCGCCGCCAGGATGGTTGCCGGAATCTCTTCTGCAGGATCATCCAAGCTAGCGATGGCTGCCACAAACCGCTCTCGCATCAATGAGAGTGAGCGGGCTTGGAGGTGAACCAGCTTCGGATCAGCAGCAAGCTCTGCATAGAGCGTTCCCAACGACCTGCGCTGCAGCGCTGTAAATAGCCTGTCTGAACTTGGTTCACCAGAGATATCGCGTAGGTAGCAACGAATCACGGCTGGTTCGAGCGACTTGCTGACCACGCGCTGATCACCAGTGTTGCGCGACTTCTTCCAAACGAATTCATAGAGTGATTTGTGGAAGAAATGTACGATTGCTCCATAGTTAACTCGCGGTCTCTTAACCTTAGCAGGAACTGTTGCAGCATAGTATTCCTCACACAGAGCAAGATTGCCGCGCACGACAAAGGGGAACGCCAAACCACTCTGAACTGGGTGATGTGCTTGACTCGCTAGAAAAAGAGATGGCCTGAAGATCGACTTGACAAGAACGCTTCCTCCGCTAATCCCGATGTGGCGCGACGGCAGGGGGTCAAGGATCCCGTTAAAGGACTGATCCTGCTTTGATGGCATGGCAAACATCCAGTTCAAAGCGATGGCATCAAAGGGGACAAGAGAATGTGCCAATACATCCTCCAGCCATTGCGTGAGACTTATCTCATGAGCTGGCCGCGCCGCCCCAGCAGCTGTTGGACAAAGTGAGATGTACTCGTCAATGTCAATAACGGCACACCATTCATAGTTAAGAACCTCTCGGGAAACGGAAAAGGCATGGTTGTAAGCCTTGTACTGAGGTAGGCAGACAGGATCTGAAATTTCACTGGGCAATACCGTGAGCCGGCCCGTAAGGGCTGAAATCCGTTCGGCAATCTCAAGGGTCGCATCATCATTGCTATTGGTATACAAGAAAATATGATCAAATCCCAGGGATAGATGATAACAGCACCAATGCAGAAGATAGACAGCTTCATTACATGCTGTGGCCACAATACAGGCTTTGAACTTCGGCTTTACGGCGAGTCTTGCGGCATAGTCCAGGACAGCATCAGCCGTGCGAGGCCTTGTGAACGGCATCTCAAGCTCTCCCAGCCAATCCATCGAGGCTGGGAGCTTGGTGCTGCTGGAGCCGGCCTCTGGTAGAGAGCTTGTTCCGTGTGGATTGGGCTTGCCGTCATGGCGGTGGCCTGAGCTGGCTGGCCCGCCAGGTTGAAGCAGCGCATAGGCTGACTGGAGATAGGGGTGGCGCAGATTTAGGAAGCAGGATGCTCTGGCCAGCTCTGGAGCCTTATTGGCCAGCCGCGTCATGGTCTGATCTGGGTTGGCATCACCCAGCACTGTCCGCACCAGGGCGACAACATTGGGCGAGACATGCTGGTGCCCAAACGGGATCAGAGTGAACGTTTCCCAAGCACCTTGATTTGAACTAGAAAACTCGATCCTTGAACTGGAAGAGAGCATCGAAGTCTGCTTACCACTATTGGTGCCCTGCTGAGCGTGTTGAATCGGCAGCGCGCAGAGGAAGCGTTCTGTGGAGTCAGCGACAAAACCAGTAAGCGCACCGCAATGTTGATAGACAACGGAATGGATCGAAACAGATTTCAGGCCTGCAACCTGATCAAGGCTTGGGGATTGCCCTACTCCCCAGGATGTTGGCGTGATCAGAACACAAGACTTGAAGTCATGAACATCCTGACCATCCAATGATGCAGATCTAGTCAGAGCCAGAATAACTGGAGCGAGTTTTTGCTCAATCAGGGTGGCCGTCTTGCGCTTGCTATGGCGGAAACGACCCTTGCGATCGGCCACAACCATGCCGTGGGACCATGTGATCAGCAGATAGAAGCTGATACAGCTCATTCGAGCCAGCTCTGCCAGCGCATCGGCGTTCTCCTGCTGTTGACGCTGATGACCCCAGAGGCTCAACACCAATACAATCGTCAAGTCAACTTTGATTTTAGCATGGATAAGTCATCATCCCGATAGCGCCATGATGGACGAGATACAAGCTTGCTTGAAGCCGAAGCCTTAAGTCCTAGCAGTACATCGACTAGCCAGAAGCTTCTAGACCCAAACAATGGGATGACGGGCCAGTAGCCATCAACATGACCCCATCAGGGCGAGGTGGTTCTGCTTCGCCAAGGCCACCAGCTCGGCACAAGGCACGCCTTCAAAGGAACAATCCATCAGTGGCAGGAAGATGGAATCAAGATCCTCGTTCTGCAATGCTTCGGGGAATGAATCTTGATTCTCAATCAAGTCAATAGCTGATTGATAGAGGATAAAATCATGGAGCTGAAGCTGAAGCATGGCTTGGCGAAACTGAGGGGAATTAAGGACAGCTGGGTCGACAACGGGCCGAGATGCATTTCTTTCCAATTGGATGCTCCCCGATGCTTCGCTGGTCTTGGCCCTTCTGGCCATTCGATCAATCAGACGTTCAATGCCACTCTCTATGCAGAAAAAGTCAATTGACCTGAGTCGACGCTTACACATAGAGGCGTAGCCCCTAATCTCGTCAACTGTATCAAGGCGAGGCTTTTGAAGAGAAAGGAAGGTTGCTTGATTGCTTAGTATGTATCCCTTTCTGCGATTTAGAATGTCAACGAGGCACTCATGATCTTGGAAGTCAAGGAAGACAAAGTCCCTCATGGCACTTATTGTGTCAGGAGGATGAGAGGCCAAGAACTTGGCTGATCTTGCAGAAGCCTCAAACTGCCAGTTGAATTGAGATACGAGCTGCTTCAGAGGATTGCGAAGGGCTGTGCAGAACTGCGCAGTCCTGGAAAGCCTTTCCTGCAGCTCCTGAAACTGTCTATAGGTCACATGGCCTGCAAGGATATGGTCTTTTTCTCCAAGACTCAGAACCGACTGGATGTCATCATTCAAGAGGAAAGCTTCAATATGTCCTGCAATCTTCACACCACGAATGCTTAAGGAAGAACAGATGTAGCTCCCAGCTGTTTTTGGAATATGGATAAAGAAACGCACAGGCCTTGAGCAGTACATCAAGCAAGCATTGGCTGTGAGTGCGGCAATCTTATGCCATCTGATACCGGATGAGCCCCTTGTCCTCACCGACTGCCAGCAAAGGCCTGGAGAAACTTTCCACCAGGTCGTCCAACTGCTGATCAGCGCAAACCAGGGCCGATCCCCTGGCAATGCTTGGTATCAAATCTGCCCGACAGCATGGGCTTCGTCAGCGAGCTGACGGCCGAACGGACGACATCCCTCTAAAGCAGATTCGCCGCCAGCTCCGCCAGTGGTGAGCGCTCACCGCGCATCAGCGTCACATGGCCCGCCAGCGGCTGGCCCTTGAAGCGCTCCACCAGCCAGGTGAGGCCGTTGCTCTCGGCGTCCACGTAGGGATTGTCAATCTGATAGGGATCACCGGTGAGCACGATCTTGGTGCCCTCCCCCACCCGGGTCACGATCGTCTTCACCTCATGGGGTGTGAGGTTCTGGGCTTCATCCACCACCATGTATTGGCGGGGAATCGAGCGGCCACGGATGTAGCTGATCGCCTCCACCTCCAGCAGCCCCATGCCCTTGAGATCCGACCAGTTGCTGCGCTGAGAGCGCTGACTGCGCCCGCCGCCGCCAGCACCGGGGCCATTAGCCCGGCCCGCCTCCTCCGGACTGCCGCCTAGCAGGAAGTCGAGGTTGTCGATGATCGGCTGCATCCAGGGGCCCATCTTCTCCTCGAGGTCGCCGGGCAGGAAGCCCAGCTCCTTGCCCAGGGAGATCACCGGGCGGGTCACCAGCAGGCGCTCGTAGAGGCGCTCATCAGCCACCTGGTGCAGGCCAGCGGCCAGGGCCAGCAAGGTCTTGCCCGTGCCCGCCTTGCCCACCAGGGTCACCAGCTGGATGTCGGGGTCGAGCAGCAGGTCGAGGGCGAAGGTCTGCTCACGGTTACGGGCCTGGATCCGGCCCAGGCGAACCTTCTGGGCCCGCTGCAACGGCTGCAGGGTGCCCGTCTGGGCCTGGAAGCGGCTCAGCAGGGTGTGGGTGGGCTGCGCCCGGTCGATCAGCATCACCCCCTCGTTGACCTGCGGCGGTGCCGGCAGGTCCAGGCCGTCGATGGGCAGCCCGGCCCCCTGCTTCACCTGATCCATCTGCTCGGCACTGGCCCACAGCTCGCAGACCCCCGGATAGAGGTCGTCGATCGCCACCTTGTCGGTGCGGTAGTCCTGGGCGATCAGACCCACCGCATCGGCCTTGATGCGCAGGTTGGTGTCCTTGGTGACCAGCACCACAGGTGGCTGGCTGCCGATCACCGCCTCCAGCCGCTGGGCCTCGAGAGCCACCGCGAGAATGTTGTTGTCGCCATTGCCCGCCTTCAGCTCCGGCGGCAGCTGCAAGAGGGTTTCGGCGCGGCAGAACACCACTTTCAGGGTTCCTCCCTGCTCGCCGTTAGGCACGCCGTCGGCCAGGTTGCCGTGGGCCCGGAGGTCGTCGAGCAAGCGCGACACCTGGCGGGCATTGCGGCCCTTTTCAGCGGGGTCACGCTTGAAGCGGTCGATCTCTTCCACCACCTCGATCGGGATCACGATCGCGTTGTCTTCGAAGCGGGTGAGCGCCGCCGGATCGTGCAGCAGCACGTTGGTGTCGAGCACGAAGGTCTTGCGCATCCCCAGGCCGTCCGGCCAGCTGCGGTGGACGCTAATTCCCCGGCTGCACGTACGCTCCGGCGAGCCACACGCCGTTGCCGTTGTTCCTTGCTGCCGTGTTCAAGATCGTCTTGGTGCTGGCCCTGCTGCTGGGGCTGCTGCTGCTGTGGCTGGAGCTGCGCCACCGGCTGCGGCCGGCCTCTCCCCTGAAGCTCAGCGCCGATGGCTTCAACGTGGAGCGTTCTCCCGCCGATCTTCCCGGGGGCTACCGGGTGAGCGGCACGATCACGATCCGCAACCCCCATCCCCGCATGGAGGTGTTCGTGCCCGAGCTGGAGCTGCGCCCCACCCTGCTGGGCCGCGGTGACCTGGCCGGGCTGCGCCTGCTCAGCCGGGTGCAGGCCAAGCACCCCGATGAGGAGGGCCGCGCCGATGGCTACTGGGCGGCCTACATCGTCAAGGGCCGCAAGGCCACCAGCGCCTGCCTGAGCCTCGAGCTGAGACCAGGCCCCGGCCAGGACCTGGACGCCCTGCTCGACACCCTCTGGCTCGAAGTGCTCTGGGTGAACTACGGGCCCTTCGGCCGCCTCTGGCGACGGGATGGGATCCTGGTGCCGCTGCGGCTGCCCACCCCGGTGGAGCCCGCCACCGCCAGCTGGCGTGCAGGGGAACGCTGTGCAGTGCTGCCCGTGCGCACTCACCTGCTCGGCAGCCTCGATGACCCCGAGGCGGTGCTGCGTCGCTACGCCGGTGCCCTGCTCCAGCCAGGTGACGTGCTCACCCTGGGGGAAACCCCCCTGGCGGTGATGCAGGGCCGCTACCAGCACCCGGAGATGGTCACGCCCTCAGGCCTGGCGCGCCTGCTCTGCCGGGTGTTCCACCCCACCAGTTCCCTGGCCACCGCCTGCGGGCTGCAGAGCCTGATCGACGTGGTGGGTCCAGCCCGGGTACTGGGCGCCTGGCTGGTGGGCACGGCCCTCAAGCTGGTGGGCTCCAAGGGCTGGTTTTACCGGCTGGCAGGGGATCAGGCCCGCCTCATCGACGACGTGACCGGCACCACGCCCCCCTACGACCAGACGATCGTGCTGGGGCCCCACCAGCCGGAAGTCTTCTGCACCCGCATGGCGGCGGCCCTGGGGGTGGCGGTGGCCGTGGTGGACGTGAACGACCTGGGCCGGGTGAAGGTGCTGGCCTCCAGCAGCGGCTGCGACGAGGCCCTGCTGCAGCGCGCCCTGCGCCCCAACCCGGCGGGCAATGCCAACGAACGCACCCCCGTGGTGCTGGTGCGGCCGGCCTGACCTGGGCTGGCGGCCGTTGCGTCGCCCCAGCGGTGGGGCTTCGACGGCGATAGCATCCTCAAAGAGTGGTCAGGCCTCCGCGGGCCCACTGCTCAGCCCACACTCGAGCCTGTCAAGGTCCATTCCGAGGTCTGCCAGGGATGTCGGTGCTTCCCCCATCCACTGCCCGCACCCCCATGGAGGCTCCACCGGCCCCAGAGTCGGCTCTCTCGTGCCAGAAGTCTGCTGCCGCTTCAGCCCAGGCCCCTGCTGACGACCGCGCATCCGACCCCTGCCTGCGGCTGGAGCCGCTGGCGGGCTGGCACATGCCTCTCCTGCATGATCCGGCCTACCTGCCCCTGCACCCGCTGCTGCAGCGCGCGGTGCTGCTCACCATGCCCCAGAGGCTGCTGCAGCTGCTCAGCAACCGGCCCTCCCTGGGCCCGCAGGTGCTGGTGGCCCTGAGCCAGCAGACGCCCCAGGGCTTGATTGTGAGCCGGCGGCTCAACCGCAGCGGCAGCTGCTGGCAGGTGCAGCACCTGCGCCTCTCGGCCACGCTGGCGCGGCGCGAGCTGGCCGGCACCCTGCTGAGGGAGGCAATCCGCCGGGGACGAGGGGCCAGCAGCTGGATCGCCACGGCCTCCAGCCTCGACCGTGACCGTCTGGCGGTGCTGCGGGAGCAGGGCTTTCAGCCGCTGCGCACCGATCGCCTCTGGCGCTGGCCCCAGGCCCATCCCGGCAGCGGCGACGCCGCCGGCCTGGAGTTGCGCCCCCTGAACAGCCGCACCGCCTCCGAACTGTGGCACCTGGAGCAGGCCGCCTGTGCCGCCCAGCTGCGCCAGCTGCTGGACCGACGCGTGGAAGACCTGCTGGCCCAGAGTCACGGCCGCGGCTGGATGCTGTTCGATCCCTGCCGGGAGCAGGCCGTGGCCGCGGTGCGCTGGATTGGCGATCACGCCGGTGGCGGCCACGACGTGAAACTCACCGTGCATCCCGGCTGGCAGCACCTGTTCGGAGACCCCACCGCGCTGCTGCTCAGCCAGGCCCAGCGCAGCTTCGCCGAGGGGCACTCGCTCTGGCTGGGCTGCGACGTGAGCCAGGAGAACGGCCAGCGCTGGCTGGCCCAGAGCGGTGCCGAGGAGCGGGGTGAGCGGGTGCTGATGGCCCGCAGTGTCTGGCGGCGACAGGAGCTGCAGGCACCGGCCCAGCTCGCCGCCCGTCGCCTCGAAGCGGTGTGGGAGCAGTGGCAGCCCCGCCGCCAGCCCATGCCCACGCCGGTGGGTCCGGGGCAGGGCGGTTTCGCCGATGCCCCCTGAGTCCCTCCCGGTGGGGAGGCGGCCTCTGGCGCCCCGCCCCCGCTCGGCGCTGGCCCTCGATGTGGGCCGTCGTCGCATCGGCCTGGCCGGCTGCGACCCCCTCGGCCTCACCGTGAGGCCGTTGCCGGCCCTGGCCCGGGGGCGCTTCGCGGCCGACCTGGGCCGCCTGCAGCCCCTGATCGCCGCCCGCCGGGTCGAAGCCCTGGTGGTGGGCCTTCCCCTCGACAGTTCAGGCCAGCCCACGGAGCAATGCCGGCACTGCCGCCGCTACGGCGAGCAACTGGCCAGAGCCACCGGCCTGCCCCTGGCCTGGGTGAACGAGCACGGCAGCAGCTGGTCAGCGGCCGAGCGCCATGGCCTGCACGGCGACCGCTCCGGCGCCCTGGACAGCGCGGCCGCCCAGCTGCTGCTGGAGCAGTGGCTGTTAGAAGGTCCAGAACCTGGCGCGGCCGCAGGGGAGCCCCGGCTGGAGGGAGGGGAAACGCCCCAGGAGAGTCCAGACGCGAGGCCTTTGATGCAGGCGCCGGTGCAGCGGGCGACCATCGCCAGGGGCGCAGGGCCCCACGCTGCACCATCCTGAGGGGCACAGCTCCTCCGATGGCGAGCACCGCAGGTTCATTCATGACTGGCTC
This sequence comes from Paraciimarium castrense LEGE 11436, assembly GCF_056633055.1. Lineage (NCBI taxonomy): Bacteria > Bacillati > Cyanobacteriota > Cyanophyceae > Synechococcales > Prochlorococcaceae > Paraciimarium > Paraciimarium castrense. Next base: position 652,884 of record NZ_JBSJOW010000001.1, read on the forward strand.
CGGCGAGATCCGCTCCGATGTGCCCACCCTCCTGGTGCGGGATCAGCAGGGCCGCCAGCTGCTCTGTTTCCTGGAACAGCTGATTCCGCTCGATGGCCACGACTACGGCCTGCTGACGCCGGTGGATACGCCGGTCTGCCTGTTCCGCCTCAACGACGATGACGAGCTGCCCGAGTTGATCGACACCCTGGAGGCCAGCGAACCGATCCTCTCGGTGGCCGATGTGGTGCTCCAGGAGCATGACCTCACCCTGGTGCGCTCGGCGGTGACCCTCACCGTGAGCGGCGAACTCGATGAACCCGATCCCGACGAGCTCGAGGAAGACGAAGAGGATGACGAGACAGAGACCTACGAGCTGCTGGTGACCTTCATGGCCGACGAGCAGGAGTATGGCCTCTACATCCCGCTCGATCCCTTCTTCGTGGTGGCCCGCATGGAGGGCAACGGCGCCCTGGTGGTGGAAGGCGAGGAATTCGATCGGGTGCAGCCCCGCATCGAGGCCGAGCTGGAGGAGCGGGAGGGGCTGGCGTGATGCTGCGTCAGCTGCTGCGGCCGAACTGGCTGATCGATCGCACCCTGGCGGAACTGCCGCTGCAGGACCTGCTGGATCAGGGTATCCGCGCCCTGGTGCTCGATGTGGACCGCACCCTGCTGCCCAGGGGCACGGCCACGATCCTGCCGGAGAGCGCCCTGCGCTGGCTGCAGGCGGCCCGCGAGCAGCTGCCGATCCACCTGTTCAGCAACAACCCGTCGCGGCAACGCATCGGCGCCGTGGCCCGGCAGCTGGACCTGCCCTTCACCACCTCGGCCGGCAAACCCCGCCGCGGCGCCCTGCGCAAGGTGCTCAACCAGTTCGCCCTGCCCCATCACCAGGTGGCCCTGATCGGCGATCGGCTGTTCACCGACGTGATCGCCGGCAACCGGCTGGGGCTGTTCACGGTGCTGGTCAAACCGATCGATCCCCAGGGGCAGCCCTGCCGTCGCGATGGCCTGCAGCGGCTGGAGCTGCGCATGGCCCACTGGCTGGGCAGCGGGCTGGGCAGCGGGCTGGGCAGTGGGATGGGCAGTGGCCGGGGCCGATGAGCACCACCCCCCTGCGCCGGGTGGTGAAGGTGGGCACCAGCCTGCTGCGCGGTTCGGCCGAACGACCCACCGCCGCGGTGATCGCCGACCTGGCAGCCAGCCTCAACCGGGCCCGCCGCCAGGGCGACAGTGTGGCCCTGGTCACCAGCGGTGCGGTGGGGCTGGGCTGCTCCATCCTTGGCCTGGCCCGCCGCCCCACGGAGGTGGAGGCCCTGCAGGCCGCCGCCGCCATCGGCCAGGGGCGGCTGATGGGCCTCTACCAGGACGCCTTCGCCGTGCGCGGCCTCAAGGCGGCCCAGGTGCTGCTCACCCGGGGGGATCTGGCCTCGCGGCGGCGCTATCAGAACGCCTGCCGCACCCTGGCCCAGCTGTTCGCCTGGGGGGTGGTGCCCGTGGTGAACGAGAACGACACCCTGGCCACCGATGAACTGCGTTTCGGCGACAACGACACCCTCTCGGCCCTGGTGGCCGTGGCCGTTGGCGCCGACGAGCTGATCCTGCTCACCGACGTGGACCGTCTCTACTCGGGCGATCCCCGCCAGGACGCCAGCGCCGAACCGATCAACGAGGTGGGCAGCCTGGCGGAGCTGGAGCGCCTCAGCCAGGGAGCCAGCGGCGGTGGCCAGTGGGGCACGGGCGGCATGACCACCAAGCTCGCGGCCGCCCGCATCGCCACCTCCAGCGGCATCCGCGTGCACCTGGCCGATGGCCGTGATCCCGCCGTGCTCGATGCCTTGATGGCCGGCGAGCGGGTCGGCACCCTGTTCCAGCCCGCCGCCACCCCTGTGCCCGACCGCAAGCGCTGGCTGGCCCATGCCCTGCTGCCCCAGGGCAGTGTGCGGCTCGACGTGGGGGCCGAGCAGGCCCTGATCAGCCATGGGGCCTCCCTGCTGGCGGTGGGCGTGCTGGCCGTGGAGGGCGACTTTCTGCCCCGGGAGGCCGTGCGTCTGCTCAGCAACGACGGCCGTGAGCTGGGCCGGGGCCTCGCCACCCGGGGCAGCGCCGAGCTGCGCCAGCTGGTCGGCCAGGCCGGGGTGGAGGTGGTGCACCGTGACCACATGGCCCTGGTGGGTGAGGCCGCGGTCGGTCACCGCGATCGCTCTACGATCCGGCCCAGCTCGTAGTTCCAGCGGCCATGCGCTTCAGCGACCTGCTCGGCCTCCTGAGCGATGTGCAGGCCGCCGGTGGTGCAGGGGCCGTGGCCCACCACCTGGCAGGCGACCCCGGCATCGAGGGGGCCGCCGCCCTCGACCAGGCCGGTGCCGCCCAGATCTGCTTCCTCGAACCGGGCCACGCGCTCAGCGCAGCCCTGGAGGGCTGCAACGCCGCCGCCGTGCTCCTGCCCGCGCGGGGCGAGGAGGCCCAGGCTCTGCAGGAGCTGGCCAGCGCCCGCGGCCTGGCCTGGGTGGCCCTGCCCGACCCGCGGCTGGGCTTCGCCGAGGCGCTGGAGGCGCTGTTTCCAGCCGCCCCCCTACCGGCGGGCGTGGCCCCCAGCGCCGTGGTGGACCCATCAGCGCAGCTGGGGCTCGGCAGCCACATCGGCGCGAACGTGGTGGTGGGGGCCAGGGCCGCGATCGGGGCCCACTGCTGCCTGCACCCTTCCGTGGTGCTCTACGACGACGTGGAGCTGGCCGAGGGCTGCACGCTGCATGCCGGTGCGGTGCTCCATGCCGGCACGCGCCTGGGCCGGGGCTGCGTGGTGCACGCCAACGCCGTGATCGGCAGCGAGGGCTTCGGCTTCGTGCCCACCGCCGCCGGCTGGCGCAAGATGCCCCAGACCGGCCGGGTGGTGCTGGAAGACGGCGTGGAGGTGGGCTGCGGCAGCACCATCGACCGCCCCACGGTGGGGGAGACCCGCATCGGCGCCGGCACCAAGATCGACAACCTGGTGCACATCGGCCATGGCGTGACCACGGGCCGGGGCTGTGCCCTGGCCGCCCAGGTGGGGATCGCTGGTGGGGCCCGGCTGGGCCACGGCGTGATCCTGGCCGGCCAGGTGGGGCTGGCCAACCGGGCGGTGATGGGGGATGGGGCGATCGCCTCCTCGAAGTCTGGGATCCACGGCAGCGTGGCCCCCGGCGAGGTGGTGAGCGGCTACCCCGCCATTCCCAACCGGCTGTGGCTGCGCTGTTCGGCGGCCTTCAGCAAGCTGCCCGAACTCAGCCGCCAGCTGCGGCAGCTGGAGAAGCGTCTGGGCGCGCAGGAGCAGTCCGGGGGGGAGCGCTGAGGCCGTCGAGGCCGACGCGTAGCCTCACGCTCCAGGCTCGATTGCCTCCCCTGATGACCTCCCGCCACCGGATCACCCTGCTCGCCGGCGACGGCATCGGGCCGGAGATCCTGGCCGTCGCCCGCCAGCTGCTCGACGCGGTGAGCCTCCGGCACGGCTTCAGCCTCGACTACGACGAGCAGCCGATCGGCGGCGCCGCGATCGACAGCTGCGGCGTTCCCTTGCCGGAGAGCACCCTGGAGGCCTGCCGGGCCAGTGATGCCGTGCTGATGGCCGCCATCGGCTCGCCCCAGTACGACAGCCTGCCGCGCCAGCAGCGTCCTGAAACCGGCCTGCTGGGCCTGCGGGCCGGCCTGGGGCTGTTCGCCAATCTGCGGCCGGTGAAGATCCTGCCCGCCCTGATCGAGGCCAGCAGCCTGCGGCGCGAGGTGGTGGAGGGGGTGGATCTGATCGTGGTGCGGGAACTCACCAGCGGCATCTACTTCGGCAGCCCCAAGGGGCGGGTCGAGACCGAGGCCGGCGTGCGCGCCTTCAACACCATGGCCTACAGCGACCACGAGATCGACCGCATCGCCAAGGTGGGCTTCGAGCTGGCCAAGGAGCGCAGCGGCCGGCTCTGCAGCGTGGACAAGGCCAATGTGCTGGATGTGTCGCAGCTGTGGCGTGAGCGGGTGGAGAGCCTCCACGCCAGCACCTACCCGGAGGTGGCCCTCAGCCACCTGTACGTGGACAACGCCGCCATGCAGCTGGTGCGCCAGCCGCGCCAGTTCGACGTGCTGCTCACCGGCAACCTGTTCGGCGACATCCTCAGCGATGAGGCGGCGATCCTGAGCGGCTCGATCGGCATGCTGCCTTCGGCCTCCCTCGGCAGTGACGGGCCGGGCCTGTTTGAGCCGATCCACGGCTCCGCCCCGGACATCGCCGGCCAGGACAAGGCCAACCCGATGGCGATGGTGCTCAGCGCCGCGATGATGCTGCGGGTGGGTCTGCAGCAGGAGGCCGCTGCCGCCGCCCTGGAGAGCGCCGTGGACCGGGTGCTGGAGCAGGGGTATCGCACCGGCGACCTGATGGCCCCCGGCTGCACCGAGCTGGGCTGCGCCGCCATGGCCGACCAGCTGCTGGCCGCCCTGGAGAGCTGAGCCTGCAGCCAACCGGGCCAGCCTGCAGGCCAGGCAACGATCCATGGGGCTTGGCTGGGCCTGGGGGGGCGACCTGTCAAACTCAGCCGGAGTTTCACTGATCCCCGCGCATGTCGAAGCGTCATCCGGTTGTTGCTGTCACCGGGTCGTCCGGCGCGGGCACCAGCACTGTGAAGCGGGCTTTCGAGACCATCTTCCAGCGCGAGGGCATCACCCCGGCCGTGGTGGAGGGCGACAGCTACCACCGCTATGAGCGCGGGCCGATGAAAGAGGCCATGGCTGCGGCGATGGCGAGTGGTGAGAACTTCTCCCACTTCGGTCCGGAGGCCAATCTCTTCGACAAGCTCGAGGAGCTGTTCCGCAGCTATGGCGAAACCGGTGGCGGTCAGAAGCGCTACTACCTCCACTCCGTGGAAGAGGCCGCCGAGCACAACGGGCGCCTGGGCGTCAACCTCGATCCGGGTCAGTTCACCCCGTGGGAGCCGATTCCCGCCTCCACCGATCTGCTGTTCTATGAGGGGCTGCACGGCGGCGTCGTGGGCGATGGCTACGACGTGGCCGCCCTGGTGGACCTGTTGGTGGGCGTGGTGCCGATCACCAACCTGGAATGGATCCAGAAGATTTCCCGCGACAGCGCCGAGCGTGGCTATTCGGCCGAGGCGATCGTGGACACGATCCTGCGCCGCATGCCGGACTACATCAACCACATCTGCCCCCAATTCAGCCTCACCGACATCAACTTCCAGCGGGTCCCCACGGTGGACACCTCGAACCCGTTCAAGATCCGCAACATCCCCACCCCGGATGAGAGCTTCGTGATCATCCACTTCCGCAAGGGTGCCCGGGAGAAGTGGGGGATCGACTTCACCTACCTGCTCGACATGATCCACGACTCCTTCATGTCCAGTCCCACCTCGATCGTGGTGAACGGCGGCAAGATGGGCTTCGCCATGGAGCTGATCCTCACCCCGATCATCCACCGCATGATCGAGGTGAAAAAGGCCGCAGCCTGAGCTGGCCAGCAACGGCTGCATCCGCATAACGGCAACAGCGCTTATGCTGTGCTGAGCAATCTGGAGGCGGTGAGACCATTAGCAACGCCCCATCCGGACCACTCTGTCCTTCCTTTCTGATCCCTGGAGCGGCTGCCTCTCCCGGATTGAATCTGCGTCTGGATCGCATCAACAGCCAGCAGGTGGTGCTACTGGCCCGACGGGCTCTGTTCAGCTACATGGAGCGTTGTCCCGGCGCCCCGGAACCCTGCGGCGTGGTTCTCCAGGCTGACCGGGGCCGCGTCGTGCTGGAGATGCCGGTGTTATTGCCGGATGAGCAGTTCATTCCGATCGAGCTGATCCGTGGTCGGCTCACCCGAAGCGGCGGCAGCCGGCTGCGCTGGGCCCGGCCCAGCTGAACCCCCAAGCCATGGTGCCCCTCCTGTCCAACCTCACGGCATCGGTCCCCTCGCCGGCTGGGCTCTGGCTGTGGGGAGCCTGTCTGCTGGGGGCCTGCGTCGGCAGCTTTCTGAATGTGGTGGTGTGGCGCCTGCCCCGGGAAGAATCCCTGCTGAGCCCCCCGAGTCACTGCCCCCGCTGCGGCACCCGCCTGGCCTGGTTCGAGAACATCCCGCTGCTGAGCTGGTGTGGGCTGGGCGGCCGTTGCCGCCACTGCCACAGCCGGATCCCCGTTCGCTATCCCCTGGTGGAGCTGCTCACCGCCGGGCTCTGGGTGGCGGCCGTGCTGGCCGTGCCCAGCGCCATGGGGCCTGAACCCCTGGCCTGGGGAAGGGTGCTGGCCGGCTGGTTGCTGCTCAGCTGGCTGATTCCTCTCACCCTGATCGACCTGGATCGGCTCTGGCTGCCCGAACCGCTCTGCCGCCTCGGGCTGCTGCTGGGCCTGGCCAGCACGGCCCTGCTCGGCCTGGCCCAGGGCGGGGTGGTGGGGCGGGCCCTGGTGCTGAACCATCTGCTGGCCGCCGGGCTGGGGCTGCTGGGTTTCGAGGCGATGAGCGCCATCGGAGAACGACTGATCGGCCAACCGGCCCTGGGCCTGGGCGATGCCAAGCTCGCGGCCCTGCTCGGCGCCTGGCTTGGGCTGGGGGGCCTCGGGCTCACCGTGGCGCTTGCCGTTGGCGGCGGCGCCCTGGTGGGGTTGGCCGGCCGGCTGAGCGGCCGGCTGGGCCGCCACGACCCGATGCCCTTCGGCCCCTTTCTGGCCAGCGGCGGTGCCGGAGTGTGGCTGCTGGGCAACGACTTCTGGATCGCGCTGCTGGGACGCTGGGGTCTGGTGGGCAGTGGCTGAACGACAAGCGCCTTAAATGGTTCTTCCAGCCCGATGCGTCTCGCCCTGCGCCGATGTCCCTGTTCGACTGGTTCGCCGATCGCCGCAAGCCACCGCCGGTGGTGCGCGTCACCCAGGAGCCGGAGGAGGGCGATGGCCTCTGGAGCAAGTGCCCGGACTGTGGCCTGGTGGTGTACCGCAAGGACCTGATCGCCAATGCCAGTGTCTGCAAGGGCTGCGGCCACCACCACCGCATCGACAGCGAGGAGCGGATCCGCCTGATTGCCGATCCGGGCAGCTTCGAGCAGCTCGATGCCGACGTGGCCCCCACCGACCCCCTGGCCTTCAAGGACCGGCGCAGCTACACCGACCGGCTGCGCGACTGCCAGCAGAACACCGGCCTGCGCGATGCCGTGGTCACCGGTCTGTGCCGCAGCAACGACCTGCCGCTCGCCCTCGGCGTGATGGACTTCCGCTTCATGGGCGGATCGATGGGCTCGGTGGTGGGGGAAAAACTCACCCGTCTGATCGAAACGGCCACAGCCCGGCGCTACCCGCTGCTGATCGTGTGCGCCTCCGGCGGGGCGCGCATGCAGGAGGGCATGCTCAGCCTGATGCAGATGGCCAAGGTGTCCGGCGCCCTGCAGCGCCACCGGGCCGCTGAACTGCTCTACATCCCCCTGCTCACCCATCCCACCACCGGAGGGGTGACGGCCAGCTTCGCCATGCTGGGAGACCTGATCCTGGCGGAGCCCAAGGCCCTGATCGGCTTTGCCGGGCGGCGGGTGATCGAGCAGACCCTGCGCGAAAAGCTGCCTGACGACTTCCAGACCGCCGAATACCTCCAGGACCATGGCTTCGTGGATGCGATCGTCGCGCGTCCCGACTTCCGGGCCACCCTGGCGGAGCTGCTGCGCCTGCATGGCTGCCGCGAACAGGTGACGGCAGGAGCCACCCCATGAGCCCGCGCCAGTCGTTGTGGTCGCTGTTCGCTGGCCTGGTGCTGGCCCTGCTGCTGCTGGCACCGTTGCCGGGCCTGGAGCTGGGACGGGGGCTGGACGTGGCACCGGCCGCTGCCGGATCGGTGGACTGGCACGAGGTGCCAGCAACGGACGAGGGGCGCCAGTGGTGGGATGCCGGCAGCCTGCGCCGCAGCCGTGGCGGCAACCTTTCGGTGCTGAGCCGTTTTCAGGCCGCCAGCGACTCTGACCAGCCCCGCATGGGAGATCTCTATGTGATGGAGGTGGACTGCGGCCAGAAGCTCTACCGGGACACCTCAATCAATGGCCTGCCCCAGTTCGGCTCCGAGTGGCAGCCCGCCGCCGGCGACGACCTGATCAGCTCGGTGATCGCCGAGAGCTGCCAGGCCGGTGCGGTGCTGCTGCAGGCTGCCTGAATCCCTTCTCCCTGCTCCGATGGCCGTGAGCCCCGCCACCCTCTCCCAGCGCCCCCTGGGCGTGGCCGTGGCCGGCCTCGGCTTCGGCGCGAGCGTGCACCTGCCGGCCCTGCGGGCCTGTGCCGGCACTGAACCGGTGGCCCTCTGGCACCCCCGCCAGGAGCGGCTGGACCGCGTCTGCGGCGAGCAGGAGCTGCCCGGCCACAGCGACTTTGCCGCCCTGCTGGCCAATCCCAGGGTGGAGGCGGTGGTGATCGCCACGCCGCCAGGACCCCGCTTTGCCCTGGCCCAGCAGGCGCTGGAGGCTGGAAAGCACCTGATGCTCGAAAAGCCGGTGGCCCTCGACGCCAGCCAGGTGGAGGAGCTGCAGCGGCTGGCCCTGGCCCGGCGGCTCACGGTGGCGGTGGATTTTGAATACCGGGCCGTGCCCCAGTTCCAGCAGCTGGACGCCCTGCTGCGCAGCGGTGAGCTGGGCGATCTGGTGCTGGTGAAGCTCGACTGGCTGATGGGCAGCCGGGCCGATGCCTCCAGGCCGTGGAGCTGGTATTCCCAGGCCGAGGCCGGCGGAGGGGTGCTGGGGGCCCTCGGCACCCATGCCTTCGACATGCTGCAGTGGTTGGTGGGTCCGGGCCGGCGGGTGCACGGCCAGCTCAGCACCGCCATCGGCGAACGCCCCCTGCCCGATGGCAGCGGCCGGCTGGCCGCCGTGGACGCCGAAGACGTTGCCCTGGTGCAGCTGGAGCTGGAGGCGGCCGATGGCCGGATCGTGCCCGCCCAGGTGGCCCTTTCCTCGGTGGCCCGCCGCGGCCGCGGCTGCTGGCTGGAGCTCTACGGCCGCCAGGGCACGGCCGTGCTGGGCTCCGACAACCAGGCTGACTACGTGCACGGCTTCCAGCTCTGGTGCTCCCAGGCCGGGGAGCCCCTGCGCCGGCTCGAGCCCGATCCAGCCCTGGCCTTTCCGCGCAGCTGGGAGGACGGCCGCATCGCGCCGGTGGCCCGCCTGCATGGCTGGTGGAGCCAGGCGGTGCGGGAGGGGCGACCGATGGTGCCAGGGCTGGCCGAGGCCGCGAGCAGCCAGCGCTGCTGCGATGAGGCCCGCCGGGGCCACTGAGCGCCACGGGCACCGACCCCAGCAAGCGCCAACATTCGGTAGCAACCGCTACGCTTTAAGGGCGTTGACCCGGGGTTCGCCCGGTCCTGCCTCCCACGGGCAGCAGCGCTCCACCCACCGCGATCCGCTCGATCGGGAGCTCCGTCCATGTCCATCACCACCGCCCGTCAGCTGGCCCGTCAGGCCGAGGCCGCCCGCCGCGCCGCCAAGCAGAGCGAGTTCAGCCTGCAGGCCCTGCGCCGCCAGCAGCTGATCGACTGAGTCGCCCGGCATACCACGCCAGGAGCCAAAGCCGCGGGGGGCATCACCTAGACTCCGCCCCAGTTCCGTCTCCTATCGCGAGGTTTCCCATGGCGTTGGTTCCGCTTCGGCTGCTGCTTGATCACGCCGCCGAGAACGGTTACGGCATTCCTGCGTTCAACGTGAACAACCTGGAGCAGGTGCAATCGATCATGGAGGCGGCCTATGAAACCGACAGCCCCGTGATCCTGCAGGCGTCCCGGGGTGCCCGCTCCTATGCCGGTGAGGCTTTTCTGCGCCACCTGATCCTGGCCGCCACCGAAACCTATCCGGACATCCCGGTGGTGATGCACCAGGACCACGGCAACAGCCCCGCCACCTGCTTTGGCGCCGCGGCCAACGGCTTCACCTCGGTGATGATGGATGGTTCCCTGGAAGCCGACGCCAAGACGCCCGCCTCCTATGAGTACAACGTGCGCGTCACCAAAGAGGTGGTGGACGTGGCCCACGCCATCGGCGTGAGCGTGGAGGGCGAGCTGGGCTGCCTCGGCTCCCTCGAAACCGGTAAGGGCGAGGCCGAGGACGGCCACGGCTTCGAGGGTGCCCTCTCCAAGGAGCAGCTGCTCACCGATCCCGCCGAAGCCGCCGACTTCGTGGCCAAGACCAAGGTGGACGCCCTGGCGATCGCCATCGGCACCAGCCACGGTGCCTACAAGTTCACCCGCAAGCCCACGGGCGAGGTGCTGGCCATCAGCCGCATCGCTGAGATCCACAAGGCTCTGCCCAACACCCACCTGGTGATGCATGGCTCCTCCTCGGTTCCCCAGGAGTGGCTCGACATGATCAACAAATACGGCGGCGCCATCCCCGAGACCTACGGCGTGCCCGTGGAGGAGATCCAGGAAGGCATCCGCAACGGTGTGCGCAAGATCAACATCGACACCGACAACCGCCTGGCCTTCACCGCTGCGGTTCGGGAAGCGGCCGCCAAGGATCCCTCCAACTTCGATCCCCGCCACTTCAACAAGCCCGCCCGGGCCTACATGAAGCAGGTCTGCCTCGACCGCTACCAGCAGTTCTGGTGCGCCGGCAACGCCAGCAAGATCAAGCAGCGCGACATCAACTACTACGCCGCTCTCTACGCCAAGGGCGAACTGGAGCCCAAGGTGGCCGTGCCCGCCTGATCACTGCCGTCACCCAGGACCCGCCAAGGCGGGTCCAAACTATGGAGGGGGCGCAGGCCCCCTTTTTTGTGTGCTTCGTCGCCGATGATCCCGGCTTGGAGCGAGCCGCGATGACCGCCCAGCTGGACTTCTTTGACCCCTCCCCTGGAGCTACTCCACAACTGCAGGAGTTACCAGGCCTGACCCTGCGCTTCTGGCCCTGCTGGGCCGGAGGCGAGGCAGACGGCTGGATGGGAAGCCTCCAGCGTGAGGTGCCCTGGAAGCAGGAATCCATCACCCTCTTCAGCCGCAACCACCCCCTGCCCCGCCTCACCTGCTGGGTGGGAGATCCCGGCTGTTCCTACACGTACAGCGGTGTTGCCAACCCGATCGAGCCCTGGTCGCCACTGCTGCAGCAGCTGCGGCAGCGGGTACAGACCGAGGCGGGCTGCCGCTTCAACTCCCTGCTGCTGAACCGCTACCGCGATGGTCGCGACGCGATGGGCTGGCATGCCGATGACGAGCCGGAGCTCGATCCCCGGGCGCCGATCGCGTCCCTGAGCTTCGGGGCTCCCCGCAGCTTTCGCCTCAAGCCCAAGGCCCCTGGCCGCTTCACAGGCAAGCCCCTGGCCTACGAGCTTGGCCATGGAGATCTGCTGCTCATGGATCCCCCCACCCAGGAGAAGTGGCTGCACCAGGTGCCCCAGCGCCGGTGCCTGACGCGGGAGCGCATCAACCTCACCTTCCGTCTGATTCGTTCAGCGGCACCTTCTGCCTGCTGAACGCGCCAGGGCCATGGCCGCGGCTCAAACCGCAGGCTGCACGTCCGTGGCCGCCGTGGAGCGACCGGGATCGAGCAAGGCCTCGAGGGCTTCGCTGAGGCTGGCCTCCATCGCAATCCGGGAGCTGTCGCTCACCACCACCCTGGTGAGGGTGGGCAGGCCGCCGGCCCGGGCCTGCAGGTACACCGGCTCCACGTAGAGCAGACCCTCGCCGATCGGCACCACCAGCAGGTTGCCCTGGATCACCTTGGAACCGGCCCGGTCCCAGAGGCCGAACTGCTGGCTGATGCGCGGGTTCTGGTTGATCAGGGCCTGCACCTGCTCCGGTCCGTAGATGGGCAGCTGGCTGGGGAAGCGCAGCAGGGTGAGTTCGCCGTAGTGGGGGGCATCACTCCGGGCCGCCAGCCAGCCCACCAGGTTGGGGCGGGCCAGGGGGGTGAGGGGCTGCAGCAGCAGAAACTCCGGCTCCTTCTCCCCCGGCAGCTGGGCACTGGCGTGGAAGGGCTCCACCCGCACCTGTTCCTCGCCGTAGAGCTCCTTGGGCACCTGCCACACGTCGTCGCCGCTGTAGAAGATGCGTGGATCGGTCACGTGGTAGCGGAGCAGCTGGGTGGTCTGCACCTCGAACTGCCAGCGGGGATACATGATGTGCTCCCGGATCGCCGCGGGCATCGCCGTGATCGGCTGGAACAGCTCCGGAAACAGCTTCTGCCAGCTGCGGATCAGCGGGTCGGCGGGCTCCGCCACGTAGAGCACCATCTGGCCGGTGAAGGCATCCACCACCGCCTTCACCGCGTTGCGGGCGTAGCGCAGTTCAGGCCGGCCCGGCACGGCGGCGCTATAGGGGTAGAAGGCACTGGTGGTGAAGCCATCCACAATCCAGTACTGGTGCTGATCGGCGCTGAACGGTGGTGAGCCATCCACCTGAACCGACACCAGGTAGGGGTCGGCCTCAAAGCGCACGAACGGAGCCGCCGTGCGCAGCCGGTCCCGCACCTCGCGGTGCAGCAGCAGGCGGGTGTCGTCGGTGAGCTCACCACCCACCAGCAGCTTGGGCTCACTCAGATAGATCGCCGCCGCCAGCCGCTGCCAGCGCTTGGCCAGGGGCACCCCGGCACCGCCGCTGTAGTGGATGTAGAAGTTCTCGTCCCCCTGGGGATAGTTGAACTCCTGCACCGCCGTCGGAGCCAGTGCATAGGGGGAGGGCAGGGCACCGAAGTAGAGGAAGGGGTCCTGGGTGGGCACCACCTGCTGCACCTCGGCCTTGGTGATGCCCAGCTGGCTGTTGCCCTCCACCTTGGTGGAGGGGCCAAGATCTGAGATGAAGAAGTCGGGCAGGCCCTCGGGGCCACTGGTGTTCACCGGCGAGAGCGTGAAGCCGTTGCCGTGGGTGAACACCAGGTGGCGGTTCAGCCAGGTGCGGGCGGTGCTGGGCAGGGCTCCCTGGTCGAGTTCCCGGGCCGCCATGAACACCTGCTGGCGTCCCAGCCCCCCCTGGGAGCGCAGCCGGTAGCGATCCACCACCGGCTCTGAGAAGCGGTAGTACACCCGCAGCTGCTGCAGCTGGCGGTTGGTGGCCAGCAGCGGTTCGCTGTCCCAGAGGCGCACGTTGCTGAGGGTGGCCTCGCCGGCCGTGAGGTCCTGGCGGCTGAGCCGGGCGTTGGGCACCCGATCCACGATCGTCATGCCATCGAGCTGGAAGGCCCGGCGGGTGGCCCCGATCGAGCGGGCCAAGTAAGGCAGCTCCCGCTCCAGCTCCTGGGGGTTCACCAGCAGGTTCTGGAGCAGGGGGCTGAGCAGTCCATCGGCCAGGGGCAGCAGGGGCAGCAGCAGCGCCAGGCCCAGGGCCAGCGGAGCCCGCCGCCCTTCCCGGGCCAGCGGCACCAACAGCACCACCGCCAGCAGCAGAGCCACGACGGCGGCGGCGGTGCGCAGGGGCAGGGCCAGGTGCACATCCAGCCAGCCAGCCCCCGGCACGCTGCCGGTGGTGCTGAGCAGCAGCTGGTGGCGGCCCAGCCAGAAGGCCAGGGCGATCAGCAGCGCCAGCAGGGCCAGGGGCGCCCGCAGGGCCAGCAGCTGGGGCGGGCTGAAACCCGCAAAGCGGCCATCGCTGAGCTGGGAGCCCCGCGCCAGCAGGCCCCAGAGCGCCAGGCAGAGGCTGGCCAGCACCAGGGCCAGGGCCAGGGTGAGCGCCAGGGCCAGGGCGGGGAAGCGCAGCAGCACGAAGCTCACGTCGGCGCCCAGCAGCGGCTCCCGGATGCCGCTGGGCTCAGCCACCACCGCAAGGCTCCAGAGGCCCCAGCCCCGCCCCAGCACCAGGGCCAGCCCGAGTCCCAGGGCGGCGTGCAGCAGCCGTGCGCCCGCCTCGGGCCGGAAGCCCAGCAGCACAGCGGCCACCACCGCCACCAGCAGCATCGGGCCGGGGCTGAGCCCCGCCAGGCCGATCAGACCGTGCAGGCGCTGCGGGTCGAAGGGCTGAAAGGCCAGCCGGGCCGCCAGGCCCCAGACCAGGGCCAGGGGAACCAGACCGCCCGCCAGAAGCACAAGCAGCAGCAGGCCGTAGGGGAGCGTCGGCAGGGGCAGACGCCCCCTGGGGGCGCCAGGCAGACGCCAGAACCACAGCAGCCAGCCCTGCAGCAGGGCCGTGAGGCCCAGGCCCAGAGCGAGGCCGAGCAGCTGCAGGCCCCAGCGGCGCAGCAGCACCGAGTCGAGCGAGAACTGGGAGAACCAGCTCCACTCCACCCAGAGCCGGGAGGCCAGCACCGCAGCGAGGCCGGCGGCCAGCAGCAGCAACGGCAGGCCGATCCGCCACGGGAGGCGGCCGCGGGGTGCTGGGCGGTCGGAACGGGTCACGGGCTGAGGCTAGGCAGCCTGCTCAAAGCGACAAGCCCCGACGAGGCAGCCGCAAGGTCTAGGCCCTTGAATCAATCCCGATCCTGAAAGTCGGCATTAAAACGAGCCCCTGGAAGGCGCTGTTAGGGTGCCACATCAACAACGGGCGATCGCTGTGACGGCCACCCTCTCCCGCTCCACCTTCACCGGTCTGCGCTGCAAGGAATGCGGCCACGCCTATGAAGCCGGCGCCCGCCACGTCTGTGAAGACGTCTGCTTCGGGCCCCTTGAGGTGGTGTACGACTACGAGGCGATCCGCAACAAAGTGAGCCGGGCCACGATCGAGGCCGGCCCCGCCTCGATCTGGCGCTACCGCGACTTCCTGCCGATCGAGGGCGACCCGATCGACGTGGGCACGGGCTTCACGCCGCTGCTCAAGGCCAACAACCTGGCCAGGCGGCTCGGCCTCAAGAGCCTCTACATCAAGAACGACGGCGTCAACATGCCGACGCTCTCCTTCAAGGATCGGGTGGTGTCCGTGGCCCTCACCCGCGCCAAGGAGCTGGGCTTCAAGACGGTGAGCTGCGCCTCCACCGGCAATCTGGCCAACTCCACAGCCGCCATCGCCGCCCACGCCGGCCTCGAGTGCTGTGTGTTCATCCCCAGTGATCTGGAGCTGGGCAAGGTGCTCGGCACCCTGATCTACAACCCCACCCTGATGGCGGTGCACGGCAACTACGACCAGGTGAACCGCCTCTGCTCCGAGGTGGCCAACACCTTCGGCTGGGGCTTCGTGAACATCAACCTGCGCCCCTACTACTCGGAGGGCTCCAAGACCCTCGGCTACGAGGTGATCGAGCAGCTCGGCTGGCAGCTCCCCGATCACATCGTGGCGCCCCTGGCCTCGGGCTCCCTGTTCACCAAGATCCGCAAGGGCTTTGATGAGTTCATCAAGGTGGGCCTGGTGGACGAAAAAGCGGTGCGCTTCAGCGGCGCCCAGGCCGAGGGCTGCAGCCCCATCGCCCAGGCCTTCGCCGCCGGACGGGACTTCATCACGCCGGTGAAACCGAACACCATCGCCAAGTCGATCGCCATCGGCAATCCGGCCGATGGCCCCTACGCCATCGACATCGCCAACCGCACCCAGGGCACCATCGCCGCCGTGAGCGACGCCGAGATCATCGAGGGCATCAAGCTGCTGGCCGAAACCGAGGGCGTGTTCACCGAAACCGCCGGTGGCACCACCATCGCCGTGCTCAGGAAGCTGGCGGAGCAGGGCAAGATCAATCCCGATGAAACCACCGTGGCCTACATCACCGGCAACGGCCTCAAGACCACCGAGGCCGTGGCCGACGTGATCGGCGAGCCCTACACCATCGAAGCCCAGCTCGACACCTTCAAGGCGGCCTGGCAGCAGGCCCAGGCCAGCCACGCAGCTTGAAGGTTCCCGCCCCGAGCAGGGCAACCCGAAGGTTCCGGCCCCACGCCTCGCTGTGCTTCAGCCAGGTCATTTACCTCCTCCCGTCCCCCCGCTTCCCCCCATGGGCATCCAGGTTCTGATCCCCACCCCCCTGCAGAAATTCACCGGCGAGGAGGCCAGCGTGGAGCTGGAGGCCTCCAGCGTTGACGGCCTGATCGAGGCCCTCGAGGGCCGCTTCCCAGGCCTCAAGGCCCGTCTCTGCGATGAAAACGGCAAGCTGCGCCGCTTCCTCAACATCTACGTGAACAGCGAGGACATCCGCTTCCTCGAGAACCAGACCACCGCCCTCAAGGACGGCGACGAGGTGTCGATCGTGCCGGCCGTGGCCGGCGGCTGAGCCGAAGCGCCCGGCCCGTAGCCGTGGTGGCAGCCAGGCAGTCGGGATTGCTCCTGAATAACGTCACTGAACGCAACGTTTCCGCCCTTCCCCGCGAAGCCGGCGGAGCGCCTACCCGGCCCATCCCATGACCCAGGTTCCCCTGCAGCCCCTGAGCTCTTCCACGGCCCCCGCGGCCAGCACCCCAGACGCCTGCCGCTGGCAGGAGAAAGCCCAGACCTTCGACTACCGCCAAGCCGCCAATCCGATCCGCCGCGGCCTCACCGAGCCCATCCCCGACCATCACTGGGGGCCGGAGGTGCACCGCTCAGGCCCCACCGGCGTGATTCCCCTGGACATCAGCGCCACCCTGGGCTGCAGCGGTCCGGCCACCAGCCCCGCCCTCTCGGCCAACTTCCTGCGCATCCTGGCGGGCGAGGGCCTCAAGGCCGCCGCCGCCGCCACCAGCGCCCTCTTCTACGTGCTGCACGGCGAGGGTGAGCTGCACTGGGGCGGCCGCAGCCTCAGCTGGCAGCAGGGGGATGTGATCACCCTGCCCAGCGGCGATGCCCCCCTGCTGCAGGCCAGCTGCGACAGCGTTCTCTACTGGGTGCACGACGCTCCCCTGCTGCGCTTCCTCGGCGCCGAGCCCACCACGCCGCGCTTTGAGGCCACCCACTTCCCGGCCGCGATGCTGGAGCGGGATCTGCAGGCCCTGCTCGCCGATCCCAGCTCGGCCCGCAGCAACCGCCTCAGCCTGCTGCTGGCCAACGCCGACTGCCCCACCAGCCGCACCGCCACCCACACCCTCTGGGCCATGCTCGGCGTGGTGCCGGCGGCCACGGCACAGCGGCCCCACCGGCACCAGTCGGTGGCCCTGGATCTGGTGATCGACTGCGATCCGGGCTGCTACACCCTGGTGGGCACCGAGCTCAACGAGGACGGCACGATCCGCAATCCCAGCCGCTCGATCTGGGAGCCCGGTGCCGCCTTCGTGACGCCGCCGGGCCACTGGCACGCCCACACCAACGAGAGCGGGCGCATGGCGCGGCTGCTGCCGATCCAGGACGCCGGCCTACACACCTACCTGCGCAGCCTCGACATCCGCTTCAGCGGTGGCCTGGCCGGCTGAGGCCTGGGCATCGGCCTCCAGCAGGCTGCGGAAGCTGTCGCCGTCGATGGTCTCCTCGGCGATCAGCCTGTTCACCAGCGTGTCCATCAGGGCACGGCGGGGTCTCAGCTCTGCCACAGCCTGCGCCAGGGCCCGGCGGGCCAGCTCGCGCACCTGCTCATCGATGCGGGTGCTGGTGTCCTGGGAGTAGGGCGGTTCCGAGCGCAGCCAGTCGCGCCCCAGGAACACCTCGGCCCCGCTGCCCTCGAGGGCCTGGGGTCCCAGGCTGGAGAATCCGTAGAGGGTCACCATCTCGCGGCCGATGCGGGCCACCAGTTCCAGGTCACCGACGGCGCCCTGGGTCACCTCGCTGGGCCCGAACACCACCAGCTCGGCGGCCCGGCCGCCCATGGCCACCACCATGCGGGCCTGGAGGTAAGCCTTGCTGATCAGCCCGGAATCGAGCACCTCCTCATCCGGCATCGTGCGGGCAAAACCGCCGACGCCGCCGGCCCTGGGCAACAGGGTCACCTTGTCCAGCCTGTCGGCATGGGGCACCACGCTGGTGAGCAGGGCATGGCCCACTTCGTGGTAGGCGATCAGGCGCTTCTTGGCGGAATCCTGCAGCGGGGCCACCGCCAGGCCCATGGTGATGCGCTCCAGGGCATCGCTGAGGGCCTGGTCATCGATGGCACTCAGCCGGCGCCGGGCCGTGAGAATCGCCGCCTCGTTGAGCAGGTTGGAGAGATCGGCACCGGAGAAACCCGGCGTGCGGCTGGCCCAGCTGGCCAGGGACACCCCCTCGGCCAGGGGGCGGGTGCGGGCATGCACGGCGAGAATCTCCTCCCGCCCGCGGCGGTCGGGCAGATCCACGGTGACGCGCCGATCAAAGCGGCCGGGGCGCATCAGGGCCCGGTCGAGCACATCGGCCCGGTTGGTGGCGGCCACCAGAATCACGCCTGAGTTCTCCTCGAAACCGTCCATTTCGGTGAGCAGCTGGTTGAGGGTCTGCTCTCGCTCGTCGTTGCCGCCGCCGATACCGGCGCCCCGCTGGCGGCCCACCGCGTCGATCTCGTCAATGAAGATGATGCAGGGCGCCTTGGCCTTGGCCTTGCGGAACAGGTCCCGCACCCGGCTGGCCCCCACCCCCACGAACATCTCCACGAACTCCGAGGCCGCCATCGAGAAGAAGGGCACCCCCGCCTCGCCGGCGATGGCGCGAGCCAGCAGGGTCTTGCCGGTGCCCGGTGGCCCGATCAGCAGCACCCCCTTGGGGATGCGGGCGCCGATGGCGGTGTAGCGCTCCGGTGCCTTGAGGAAGGTCACCACTTCCTGCAGCTCCTCCTTGGCCTCGGTGATCCCGGCCACGTCCTCAAAGCGCACCTGCACGGTGTTCTCGGGCTGGACTCTGGGCTTGCTGGCCCCGAACCCCATGGCCCGGTTGGCCACCTTGGAGCCGCGGCGCAGCATCAGCACCAGGGCCCCCACCAGCAAGACCACCAGCAAGCCGTTGGAGAGGAAGGAGGCCGTGGCCATCTCAGCGCGGTCATCGCGCACGGTGAGGGGCACATTGGCTGCTGCGGCGGTGTTCAGCAGCAGCTGGTCGTTGCTGAACACAGGCACCCGCGCTTCCCTGCCGTCCTTGAAGGTCACTGACACATCGCGGCGTCGGGGCGAGAGCACCAGCTCCTGCACCCTGCCCTCGCGCAGGTCGGCCAGCAGGCCGCTGTAGGAGGGCACTGCGGTCTGGGCCGGCGCCAGGTCAGCCTCTGGAACGGGGGTCGCAGCAGAGGAGGAGCCTGGCTTTGGCGCGGCGGTGGTCTCGGGATCAGAAGCGCCTGCAGCAGCCGGAGTCGGGCTCTTGCTCACGGGGGTCCGGCTTTCACACGACTTTAGCGATTTGACGAAAGGCAAGACGGCAGCGGAGGATCCTTGTTTGGTAGTGAGAGATCTGGGATGGCTGTCCCCAAGAAGAAAACATCGAAGGGCAAGCGCAACCAGCGCCACGCCCACTGGAAAGCCAAGGCGGCCACCGCTGCCGGCAAGGCCCTCTCGATCGGCAAGGCCGTGCTGAGCGGCCGCGCCCAGGGCTTCGTCTACCCGATGGACAGCGAAGAAGAGTCCGAGGACTGAACCCCGCCGGGTTCAGCTGCGGCCGTGCACCGAAGACAACGGCGCCGGCCATCGAGCAGGGCTGCAACCGTGCCGGGCTGTGAGGCGAGCGGTTCCTGATAGAGGCCGGGGGGCAGGCTGCAGAGGCTGGCGCGCACCAGACGATTCAGGGCCTCACCGTTCAGCCAGCCCTCCCCCGGATCGCGGCGGCTCCTCCGTTGGCGGGCTTCGGCCTGCAGGCGCCAGCGTCTGGGCAGGCTCCAGTGCAGCGGCCGCAGCAGCCACAGCTCCTCAAAGCGCCGCCAGAGGGGCTGGTAGGCCTCCAGGGCCTGATCCCAGTGGGGCAGCCAGGCCTGCTCCGCAGCCGTGAGTGCCGGTGCTCCGTCAGAGCCTGGTTCCAGCTGAGCTCGCTCCAGCACGGCGGCGCCGAGCGGCTTGCAACCCAGCAGCCAGCCCTCCAGCAGCACGGCCTCGCAGGCCACGCTGTCCATGCCGGCGCGGTCACCCTCACCGCCGCGCAGGCGCTTGTCGAAGCGGGGCAGTCGCCAGGGCTCCCCCGCCGCCCAGCCCTCCAGGCTCTCGGCCAGCAGGGGAAGGTCGTGGCTGCCTGGCGGCACCCGGCTGACGCCGAAGGGATTGCCGGCCATGGCCCGCTGGCGCTGCGGCCAGGGCAGGTAGTAGTCGTCGATCGAGGCCACCCCCAGCCGCAGCCCGAAGCGGGGCGCCAGCTGCAGCAGGGCCCGCCCCAGGCTGGTCTTGCCGGCCCCCACCGGGCCGTTGAGGGCCAGGATCGGCCGGGCCCCCTGGCCCACCCGCAGCCTTAGCCGAGCCAGCAGGGGCAGGGCGAAGGCGTCGGCCAGGCTGGCCTGGATCGGCAGGGCCGCCAGAGCCTCGGCGGGCCAGAGCCGGCGCCACGCCTCCAGATCGGCGATGCCGCAGTGCCGTTGCAGCCAGGGATCCATCAGGTGCCGAGCTTGAAGGCCTCCAGCACCACGGCATACACCAGGCCGATGCGCAGGTTGTCCAGCACCACCCAGCCCAGCCCGGGACGCTCCTGCACCAGCCGGCCCCGCAAGCGCACCACCAGCTCCAGCAGCAGCACCAGCGTCAGCACGGCCATCGGCCGCCCGCCGGGGAAGAACAGCAGCAGGTAGCTGGTGAGGTTGCCACCGGCATAGAAGCCGAGCAACAGGGCCAGCAGCACCACGCTGCGGTGACGCCAGTTGCCGCGCAGGCTGCTGAGCAGTCCCTGGGCCAGGCCCACACTGAACCGGTTGAAACGGGTCGGCTGCAAGGGGTGGGATCTCAGAGCAGGCTCTGCAGATAGGAGAGCGTGATCCGCCCAGCCTGGCAAGGCGGCCCGCGCTGCACCACGGGGTCGCCGCCGAGACCATCCACCACGGCCCGGGCCGCCGCGAAGCGCTCCAGGGGCAGGGGGCGGCTGTAGTGGCTGAGGGTGAGCAGGCAGGGCACCCCTGCCGCCGCCGCCGCCGCCAGTCCCTGGGGGGAATCCTCGATGGCCAGCAGTTCGGCGGCCGGCCAGCCCAGGGCCGTCACGGCCCGTTGATAGGCCTCGGGATCGGGCTTCTTGCGCGCCACGTCCTCACCGCAGAGGCGCAGGCTGAAGGCCGGACCCAGGGGTCCCAGCAACTGCCGCTCCAGGCCCTGCAGGGCCTGGCGGCCGCTGGTGGTCACGATGGCCTGCACCAGGCCGGCGGCCCGGGCCTCCGCCACCAGATCCGCCACACCGGGGCGCAGGCCCAGGCCACCGGCGGCCAGGAGGCTGCGGTAGTGGCGCTGCTTGCAGGCCTGCAGAGCCCGCACCCGCTCCGGCAGAGGGGGCTCGCCCTCCAGCTCCGTGAGGGCGGCCCGCAGCCGCTCGTGGCCACCGCTGATCTCGAGCCAGCGGCCGTAGTCGTGCTCCTGCCAGTGCAGCGGCAGCCCGGCCTCCGCGAAGGCCCGGTTGAAGGCCACGCGGTGGCCGTCGCGCTCGGTTTCGGCCAGGGTGCCGTCCACATCCCAGAGCAGGGCACGCAGGGCCATCGAGCCAGGGGGAAGCGCCGGGTGCCCACCAGAATGGCTCCCAACCACGCCGATGGCCCCGTTGCTGCCCCCGCTCGACGAGCAACGCTGGCACCTGCCCACCCCCCTGGGGGAGCTGGCCGATCCCCAGACCCTGGCCCAGCTCAATCCGCCAGGGATGGCGCCCCTGCCAGCGCCGCTGCTGGCGCTGCTGGCCCGCCGCGGCCACCGAACGAGCGCGGCCATCGCGGCCCTGCTGGAGCCTCCCGCCGCACCACCAGCACTCGAGCACTTTCCGGATCTGGCCAAGGCCTTGGAACGGTTGCAGCAGGCCTGCCGCCAGGGCGAGGCGGTGGCGATCTGCGGCGACTACGACGCCGACGGCATGACCAGCACCGCCCTGCTGCTCGGGGTGTTCAAGCGACTCGGAGCCCAGCCGCTGGCCGCCATCCCCAGCCGCCTGGAGGAGGGCTACGGCCTCAATCCCGCCATGGTGGGGCGGCTGGCGGGCCAGGGGGTGACGCTGCTGGTGACCGTGGACAACGGCATCGCGGCGGCGGCGGCCTTGCTGCGGGCCCGGGAGTTGGGGGTGGAGGTGATCGTGACCGACCACCACACGATCCCGGCCGAAGTGCCGCCCTATCTGGCGCTGCTGCACCCCCAGCGCACTCCGGAGGACTCCCCGTTCCGGGGCCTGGCGGGGGTGGGGCTGGCCTACGTCCTGGCGGCGGCCCTGTGTGAGGCGCTGCGGCGCCCCGATGCCCTGCAGATGGCCCGCGACCTGTTCTGCATCGGCACCATCGCCGACATGGCGCCCCTCAACGGCGTGAACCGCCGCTGGCTGCTGGATGGCCTGCCGCACCTGCGCCGCTCGCCCCTGGCGGGGCTGCAGGCCCTGCAGCGGCTGGCCGGGGTGGAGGAGGCGCCCCTCGATGCCCAGGCCGTGGGCTTCCAGATCGCCCCGCGCATCAATGCCGTCGGTCGCCTGGGCGACCCCGCCCTGGTGGTGGAACTGCTCACCACCGAGGACGGGCAGCAGGCCCTGGAACTGGCGCGGCAGTGCGAGGCGCTCAACCGCCAGAGGCGTGAACTCTGCGAGGCGATCGAAGCCGAAGCCCTGGCCCTGCTGGAGGCCGACGGCCCCCAGCGCAGCCCCTTTGTGCTGCTGGCCCAGGGCCACTGGCACCACGGCGTGATCGGCATCGTGGCCGCCCGGCTGGTGGAGCGGCTCGGCCTGCCGGCGGCCCTGCTGGCCGGCGAGGGTGGCGGCAAACTGCGGGCCTCGGTGCGGGCCCCGCGGGGCTTTGCGGTGGACCAGGCCCTCACCCACTGCGCCGACCTGCTCGAGCGCCATGGCGGCCACCCCGCCGCAGGCGGCTTCACGGTGCGCGCCGAGCACGTGGCAGCCCTGCAGGAGCGGCTCAACGGCCTGGCCGGCGCCTGGCTGGAGGTCCAGGGCGGCGGCCATCCGGTGGAGCCGGAGGTGCTGCTGCGCCTGGAGCAGATCGACCGCGACTTCCTGCACCAGCAGCAACGGCTGGAGCCCTTCGGCATCGGCCATCCCCAGCCGGTGTACTGGAGCTCGGCCTGCCGCGTCAGCCAGCAGAAGCTGCTGCGGGGCGGCCACCTGCAGCTGGAGCTGCGCCAGGGCGACCGCAGCCTGCGCGCCATGGGCTGGCGCTGGCAGGGATCGGCCGACCTGCCCGCCTGGGTGGATGTGGCCTACCGGCTGCGGCTGGATCGCTGGCAGGGCCAGGAGCGGCTCCAACTGGAACTGGTGGGCCTGAGGGGCTGCGACGACCCCGAGAGCCAGGGGGAGGTGCGCCTGCAGCGCTGCCAGCGCACCTACTGGTGCCGCCGCCAGGGTGACGGCCTGGTGGTGCGCAACGCCGCCGGGGAGGAACTGCACAGCAGCGCCACGCCCGAACACCCCTATCTCCGAGCCCTGCTGCAGGATGCGGCCCTGGCCCTCGGTCTCGCCGCCTGATGTCCCGCCTGCCCCTGCACCGCCACGACCTGGGCAGCCTGGCCCGGTTGATCCTGGTGGGGGTGGCCGTGGGGCTGACCTGCCTGCCCCTGAATCTGGTGGACACGGCCCAGGCCTTTCTGCAGAAGCAGCTGCCGGCCTTCACCGGCTCAGGCTGGACGCCCCTCTCCATCGCCATCGCGGCGGCGCCCCTGCTGGTGATGCCCGTGCTGCTGGCCCTGCAGGCTCGGCGCCTGGCCCATGGCGCGGGCTCGGGCATCCCCCAGACCCTGCGCAGCCTGGAGCACCCCGAGCGGGCCGAGCAGCTGCTGGGAGCCAGCCCCACCGTGGCTCGCATCGGGCTCTGGACAGCCGCCAGCCTGGCGCTGATGCCCCTGGGGCGCGAGGGCCCCGTGGTGCACCTCGGTGCCGCCGTGGCCGAGTTTCTGCAGCGGCGCTTTCCGCGCCTGTTCAAGGGGGTACCGAGCCGCGACCTGATGGCCATCGGGGCTGGCGCCGGCCTGGCCGGGGGCTTCAACAGCCCGTTGATGGGCACCCTGTTCGTGATGGAGGAGCTCACCGGCCGCTACAGCAGCTCCCTGGTGTGGCCAGCCCTGGTGGCCTGCTCGGCAGCGGCCCTGGTCAGCAATCTCAGCGGCATCCCGCTCTTCCCCCTGGGGCTGCTGGGCATCGCCATGCCGGAGTGGCAGCAGCTGGCCCTGGCCGTGCCGATCGGGGTGGGAGGCGGCCTCCTCGGCGGCCTGTTCGCGCGCCTGCTGCTGTTCAGCAGTGGCTGGCTGCAGCCGCGGGTGCGCAGCCAGCCCTGGCGATGGGGCCTGGCGCTCGGGGCCGGGTTGGCCCTGCTGGCCCTCGGTAGTGGCGGCTGGAGCGGCGGCGATGGCGAGGCCCTGATGGGCCAGCTGCTGGTGGAGCGCGGACCGCTGCCGGTTCCGGGCTCACCCCTCGGTCTGGTGGGCTGGATCCTGGTGCTGGCCTCACGGCTGGTGGCCCCGCTGCTGGCCCTGGGCGCCGGAGTGCCCGGCGGCCTGATCGATCCCGCCCTCACCATCGGCGCCGTGTTCGGCAGCGGTGTGCTGGCCATCCTGGGATCCAGTGCCCAGGTGGGTGTGGCCCTCGGCATGGCCGCAGGCCTGGCCGGTGCAACCCAGCTGCCGATGATGACGGTGCTGTTTTCACTGCGGCTGGCCGGCGACCAGCAACTGCTGTTCGGCATCCTGCTCAGCGCCGTGGTGGGGGCCTATGCGGGCCGCAGGCTGGAGTCCAGGCCGATCTACCACGCCCTCGCCGACCTGGACGGCGAGAACAAGCAGGCCGTTCAGAGCGCGCCGCGGCGGTAGAAGAGGATGAAGATGACGGCGGGGCCGGCCAGAGTGATCAGAGCCAGGGCGCCGAAGTTGGCAATCAGGTGAAAGTCGATGCCCATGGCGGCCGGCGCTGGTGGATGAATGTGGGCGATGTTAGTCGGCCTGCTCTGGGGCCTATTGGCACCCCAGGGGTCTGTGACGGGTTGTCATAGGTTCCAGAGGGGCTACTCCGTTGGCGATGCCCATCCAGGCAAGCCATGGCATCACGGCAGCAGCAGCACTGGCAGTGCATCCAGGGCTGCGGCGCCTGTTGCCGGCTCGATCCCTCCCTTAGGCCCGAGGCCATCGCCGCCCTCAGCCCCGAGCAGCAGACCCGCTATCTGGCCATGGTGGGCGCCGATGGCTGGTGCATCCACTACGACACGGGCGGGCGTCGTTGCCGCATCTACGCGGACCGGCCTGATTTCTGCCATGTGAGTGCCCTGGTGCCCCTCTTTGGTGAGCTGATGGCGGCCCCTGACGCCTGCTCAGCTGCTGACAGCACGGCCCAGCCGGAACCGGGCCCCCTGGCCATCGCCTGTTGCCTGGAACAGATCCGCTCGGAGTACGGCGGGCGTGACAAGGTGATGCGTCGATTTCAGCGGGCGATCCGCCGGCGGCCATGAGCAGCGACAGCCAGAGCAGCGCTCATTCCGCGGCCGAACGGAGCAGCTGGGGGGTGGCCTTCATCACCACCTTCACCACTGTGTTCCTGGCCGAGCTGGGCGACAAGACCCAGCTGGCCGCCCTGTTGCTCTCGGCCCAGTCGGGCCGCCCGCTGCAGGTGTTCCTGGGCGCCTCCCTGGCTCTGATCTGCTCCAGCCTGGTGGGGGTGTTGCTGGGCCGCTGGCTGGCCCGGGTGATGCCTGCCCAGCAACTGGAGCGGCTGGCCGGCGGGCTGATGGTGGCCCTGGGGCTGTGGCTGGGGCGTCAGGCGGTGCTCCACCTGGTGGCGCCCGCTCCGAGCCTGCCCCCCCTCTCCTGAAGCGTCATGGACCTTGCCCTGCTGGCCTCCACGTTTGTCACCGTGTTTCTCGCCGAACTCGGCGACAAGACCCAGCTCGCGATCGTGACGATCAGCGGCACCTCGCCGCGGCCAGGGGCGGTGTTCGCCGGCAGCTCCTGCGCCCTGGTGCTGGCCAGCCTGCTGGGGGCCGGGGCCGGCGGCTCGCTCTCGGCCGTGATCCCCACCGACACCCTGCAGCTCGCGGCCTCGGTGGGTTTTCTGGTGCTGGGCATTCGCCTGCTGCTGATGGCTGGAGGGGCCGAGGAGTCCTCCCCGACCAACTCCCAGGGCAGCTCAGATCCAGCCTTGGCGGCTGAGGCCGAGGGGCCGCCAAGCGAGCAGGAGGCGGGTCCCTGAGGGGCGCTTCAGGGGGGCGACCAACCGGCAGCGCTGTGCCCCCGCCCACCCGGCTGCCTAGAGTCGGCGCTGACCGAACGGAAGTCGGTGGACGTGGGCATCGCTCCGAGCCCTGTTCACCACCTCCCCACGCCGCCGCCGGCCCCCTGGGCTGACCCCCGGCGGACCCCGCCACCCAGCTGCTGAATTGATGAAGTTCTCGGTCGCCGACCTGCTCGACCAGCTCCCCGCCGGAGAGCCGCTGCCGATCACCAAAGTGGAGAAGGCCCTTGGCCTGAGCAGCTCCACCGACAAAGCCATGCTCCAGATCGGCGTGGACGCCCTGGTGAAGCTGGGGGTGCTGCAGCAGGCCGAGGAGGGGCTGCAGCGCTGCGACACGCCCGAGCTGATTCCCGCCCGGCTGCGCTGCTCCAGCAAGGGGTTCTGTTTTGCGCTGCGGGAGGACGGCGGTGAGGACATCTACATCCGCGACCACGAGCTCAACCACGCCTGGAACGGCGACCGGGTGCTGGTGCAGGTGACCCGGGAGGGGGGCAGGCGCCGCTCCCCGGAGGGGGGCGTGCGCTGCATCCTGTCCCGTCAGACCACCTCGATGCTGGCCCAGGTGGAGGAGCAGAACGAGCGGCTGGTGGCCCTCCCCCTCGACGACCGCCTGCTGACCACCGTCACGCTGCCGGCTGCCGATTCCAGCTATCTCGATCCCGAGCAGAACTCCGTGGTGGAGGTGGCGATTGATCGCTACCCCGTGGCCCAGTTCTCCCCCCAGGGCCATGTGGCCCGCCGCCTGCCGATCCGGGGGGGCGAAGCCGCCGACCTCGACCTGCTGCTCACCAAGCACCGGCTCAACAACCGCTCCACGGCGCCCCGCACGGCGCTGAAAAGCCTTGCCGCCAAGGAGCGCACCGATCTCAGCGCCCAGCCCTGCCTGCTGATCAATGGCTGGCAGGGGCGCAGCGCCCCTGAGCTGGCCGCCGTGGCCCTGGAAGAACGGCAGGGAGGCTGGACTCTGTGGATCCACACCCCAGCCGTGGCGGAGCGGCTCAGCGCCAACGGCAGCCTCGACGTCTGGCTGAGGGAGCAGGCCGACGCCCTCTGCGCCGGCCGCCAGTGGTTCCCCCTGCTCAGCCCGGCCCTGATCAAGGCCACCGCCTGGAAGCTGGGCGACAGCCAGGCGGCACTCTCAGTGGCTCTGGAGATAAGCCCGGAGGGCGTGCTGGAGCACTACCGCTTCTGCAGGAGCCTGGTGAAACCCGTCGCCTCGGTAGGAGCCGAGGCGCTGGAGGCGCTGGCGGAGCGCAAGCCCAAGGGCCGCACCACCCCGGCCGCCCTGAAACCGATCAAAGACCACTTGAGCCAGCTGGAAGCCTTGGTGGGGCTCACCACGCAGCTCCGCCAGCGCCGGCTCGCCCAGGGCTCCATCGATCTCAAGCTGTCCATGCCCCTGATCGAGAGCCTGGCCGACCTGGCCGTCCCTCCACCGGAAGGCGGCGGCCAGGGCTGGTTCGTGGAACTGCCGGCCCACCACCCCTCAGCGATCCTGCGGGAGGCCTTCCTGGTGGCCGAGATGGCCCTGGGCAACCACCTCAGCACCCTGAACCTGCCCGCCATCTATGCCCTGAATCCGCCTCCTGAGGCCAGTGATCTCAACGACGTGGCCCGGGCAGCCCTGGCCCTGGACATTCCCCTCGAACTCGGTGAGGAGGGCCACGCCAGCGGGGCCGAACTCGCGGCCGCTTTCGCCACCACCGACCGCTGCCGTCCTCTGCAGCAACAGCTGCGGAGCGTGCTCAAGCCGGTGAGCCTCTCAGAACAGCCCGGGGCCCATGCCGTGGCCGGGCTGCCTGAAGAGGAGCGCGATGGCAGGCCGGCGGCCCTGGCCCCCTGGTGCTGCCCCACCTTGCACTACGCCGACATCTGGAACCAGCATCTGCTGGCCCTTCTGCTCAGCGAAGGCAAGGACCGTCCCAGCGTGCGCCACAAGATCGGCGTGGACCTGGCCTCCGATGCCTGCCACGGAGCCATCGACTGGGCCCTGCTGCCCAACAGTGCCCTGGCTCCCTTTCAGCAGGCGCAGGACCAGGGGCTGGTGCAGCGCCTCAACGGCCATCGGCGTTTCCTTGTGGAATTCGAGGCGGATCTGCTGGCCATGGCCCAGGCGCGCCAGGCCGAGCCCCTCGTGGGCCAGGTGTTGCCAGGGGTGATCAGCGGCGTGCAGAGCTACGGCTTCTTCGTGGAAGTGCCCCCCTCCCAGGTGGAGGGCCTGGTGCACGTGAGTTCCCTCAAGGATGACTGGTACGAATACCGCTCCCGCCAGAACCGGCTGGTGGGGCGCAAGAACCGCCGCACCTACTTGCTGGGCGACGCCGTTGAGGTGGAGATCCAGAAAGTGGATGCCCTGCGCCACCAGATCGATCTCGCCGTTCCGGTAACGGAAGACGACGTCCCCTGCGAGGGGGACAGCGACCAGGGCAGGCTCCAGACCATCGACCCCGACGGACTTGATGCCGGGGCGGTCGCAGATCCCGAGATCGACCCCTTCACCCCGGTCGCTGTGCTGAGCGAGGCCTGATCCATGGATCCCGTCGTGCTGGCCGTCTCCGGGGCCTCCGCCCAGCCCCTGGCCCAACGAGCCCTGCAGTTGCTGCTCCAGGCCGGCGAAAGGGTGGAGATGGTCACCAGCCGCGGCGCGATCGGGGTATGGCAGGCGGAACTGGGCCTGCGGGTGCCGAGTGAACCAGAGGCCCAGGAGCAGTTCTGGCGCCAGCAGACCGGCTGCCTCAGCGGCAGCCTGCGCTGCCATCGCTGGAACGACCAGGCCGCGGGCATCGCCAGCGGCAGTTACCGCACCAAGGGCATGGTGATCCTGCCGGCCTCGATGGGCACCGTGGGCCGGATCGCCTCCGGGGTCGCCCTCGATCTCGTGGAGAGGGCGGCCGATGTGCATCTCAAGGAGGGGCGGCCCCTGGTGATCTGCCCCCGCGAGACCCCCTGGAACCTCGTGCATCTGCGCAACCTCACCGCCCTCGCCGAGGCCGGCGCCAGGATCGCCCCGCCCGTGCCGGCCTGGTACCAGCAGCCCAGAACAATTGAGGACATGGTGGATTTCCTGGTGATCCGGGTGTTCGACGTGCTGGGCTTCGACCTGGGTGATCTGCAGCGCTGGCAGGGCCCGGTGCGGGGATTGACGCCGCTGGAACCACGGCCCGGCGGGATCCCTTCCCAGGTCTGAGCCTTGACCCCCCTGCTGCGCCAGCTGCTGCTGCTTCCTCTGCTCGCCCCGCTGCTGGCCGCCCTGCTGATCGGCGCCTTCAACCCCAGGCCTGCGGTGGCCCTGCGCCTGCTGATCTGGACCTCGCCGACCCTGCCGATCGGGGTGTGGGTGATCGTGGCGGCCAGCGCCGGGGCCGGCCTCAGTGCCCTCGGCACCGGCCTGGCCCTGGCCGCCGCCCCCCGCCGCCCCCTGCAACGGCAAGTGCGGCAGCCTCTGGAACGGGGAATGGGTCGCGGCGGCAGCCCCTGGCCTGAGGCCGACGCGGCAGGTGACCCCCGCAGAGGCGCCCCACGGAGCACCCCAGACCCTGCACCGCCGCCGACCCGGGACAGCCCAACAGCGGGCCCCACCAGGGCCGCCGGCGAAGCTGCTCCCACCGTGGCTGTGCCCTTCCGGGTGATTCGCCGCGCCACGGCCGGCGCCTCAGCCTTCTCCACGGAGGCGGCGGTCGTGGCAACGCCAGCTACTGCAGCGGGCCACAGGCCCGCGCAACCAGGCTCCGGGTCAGGGGATGACTGGGGCAGCCCACTCCAGAACGACTGGTGATTGACACAGAAGAGTGTCGGCAGGCACACGCCGGCAGGGCGGCCTGAATGGCGTCGAAATCGCCCTACAGTTCAGACCTTCACTATTGAGGCGTGAGTCGGTGCCTGAGTCGGCGAGTGAGTCGGTGGATAAGGCCAGCAACCCCGAGACGGGTGTCGCGGCGGCTGCCGAACCAGCCCCGGCGAAACCCAAACCTGCCCCCAAGGCGGCCGCCAAGCCCCCTGCTCCCGAAGACCAGCCCTTCGGCTCGTTCGTACCGAACCTGCTGATCCCAGCCCTGGAGAAGGAGATCCAGGCCTACGGGGGGGCGGCGCCCCAGCTCTCCTTCCAGCAGGGGCCGATGCCGGTGATCGGCATGGACTGCTCCATGGTGGTGGGCAGCCTTCCAGGCCAGCGCCGCTTCTGGCTCTGCTTCACCAGTGAGAGCCTCACGGCTGCGAAGACCGTGATCGTGGCCGAGTCCGGGGCCGAACCATCCCAGGTGGAGCCGTTTCTGATGGACGAGAAAAAGGTCACCCTGCCCCTGCTGGTGTCACGCGTGGTGTCACGCCTCAACGGGCAGAAGTGGCTGGGGCCCAACTGAACCGACCCGACGGGCTTGCCCGATCGGCGTTACAACCCCGCCGCCCCCATCCCGGGGCCACCTACGATGCCGCCAAGCCCTGCGCAGCCCATCGAATGGTGCCTCCCACCGCCGTAGCCGACCCGAGCGCCACGCCAGGCGCCGCCATCGGCACCCCGGATGCCCCGGCCATCAAGGATCCGGCCAAGGACACGATCCTCACGCCCCGCTTCTACACCACGGACTTCGAGGCCATGGCGGCCATGGATCTGCGGCCGAACGAGGTGGAACTTGAGGCCATCTGCGAGGAGTTCCGCAAGGACTACAACCGTCACCACTTCGTGCGCAATGCCGAGTTCGATGGCGCGGCTGAGAAGCTTGACCCCGAAACCCGCAAGGTGTTCGTTGAGTTCCTGGAGCAAAGCTGCACCTCGGAGTTTTCCGGCTTTCTGCTCTACAAGGAACTGAGCCGCCGCATCAAGCAGAAGAACCCCCTGCTGGCGGAATGCTTTGCCCACATGGCCCGCGATGAAGCCCGCCATGCTGGCTTCCTCAACAAGTCCATGAGCGACTTCGGCCTCCAGCTCGACCTCGGATTCCTCACGGCCAACAAGGCCTACACCTTCTTCAAGCCGAAGTTCATCTTCTACGCCACCTACCTCAGCGAGAAGATCGGCTACTGGCGCTACATCGCCATTTACCGTCACCTGCAGGAGAATCCTGAAAGCAAGATCTTCCCGATCTTCAACTTCTTCGAAAACTGGTGCCAGGACGAGAACCGTCACGGCGATTTCTTCGATGCCCTGATGAAGGCCCAGCCCGACACGGTGCGTGGTCTGCAGGCTCGGCTCTGGTGCCGCTTCTTCCTGCTGGCCGTGTTCGCCACCATGTACGTGCGCGACGTGGCCCGCAAGGAGTTTTACGAAGCCCTTGGGCTCGATGCCCGCGCCTATGACAAGTACGTGATCGACAAGACCAACGAGACCTCCGCGCGGGTGTTCCCGGTGGTGCTCGATGTACGCAATCCCCGCTTCTGGGTGCGGCTGGAGCGCCTTGTCGACAACAACGCCGCCCTCACCAAGGCCGATCAGAGCACTGCACCGGCGCCCCTCAAGGCCCTGCGCAAGCTGCCCTACTGGATCGCCAACGGCGCCGAGATGGCCAAGCTGTTCCTGATGAAACCCATCCGCAGCGAAGCCTTCCAGCCTGCGGTGCGCTGAGCACGGCCCACCCCTGGTCCAGGCCCTGCGGCCCAGGGGTTTTTGCTACAACCGTGTTCCACGCCCACCCGAACGTTCCCCGTGGTTCTCTCCGCCGCAGCGCCGACCCTTGAGCTGTTCGACCAGAGTTGGCAAGAGCGGCTGGAGTTGCTGCTGGCCACCGGTCGGGCCGCCGGGGCCGACCTGGTGGAGGTGTTCCTGGAGCGCACCGACCACCTGGGCCTGCTGGCCGAGCAGGACACCATCACCAGCGTGAGCCCCTCCTTCGGTATGGGGGCCGGGTTGCGGGTGTTTCTGGGCCTGCGGGATGGTTTCGTGAGCACCAACGACCTCTCCGAACGGGGTCTGCTGCAGGCTCTGGACCAGGCCCTGGGCATGCTGGGGCTGGAAGCTCCTGCCCACGGCAGCAGCACCCTGGGGGCAGGCTTCGCGGGCCTGCCGGCCCTGAGAGATTTCGCCCAGACCAAACACGACTGGCTGCAGCGCTGCCCTGTTCTGCAGGAGAGCAGCGACAAACTGCTGGAGGCCACGGCCAGGCTGGAGCAGC
The DNA here is from genome assembly GCF_056633055.1 of Paraciimarium castrense LEGE 11436. Classification (NCBI taxonomy): domain Bacteria; kingdom Bacillati; phylum Cyanobacteriota; class Cyanophyceae; order Synechococcales; family Prochlorococcaceae; genus Paraciimarium; species Paraciimarium castrense. The sequence goes on from NZ_JBSJOW010000001.1 coordinate 685,014, forward strand.
ACGGACGCCACCTGCAGGCCCGCCGCAGCCAGTACGCCCGCGACTGGCAGGAGATCCTGGTGGCCGCCAGCGACGGCACCTTTGCCCGCGACATCCGGCTGCACCAGTCGGTGGGCCTGAATGTGCTCGCCGCCGACGGCGACCATCGCGCCGGCCTCGGCCGCCGCTACGGCACCTCCGGCCGGCCGGACGACCTGCGCCACTGGGATGCCGAGGCCAGCGCCGTGGACGTGTGCAGCAGCGCCGCCACCATGCTCTACGCCGACTACGTGCAGGCGGGCCAGATGCCCGCCGTGCTGGCCAACCGCTTCGGCGGCGTGATCTTCCACGAGGCCTGCGGCCATCTGCTGGAAACCACCCAGGTGGAGCGGGGCACCACCCCCTTCGCCCAGAGCATCGGCGAGCCCATCGCCCACAGCGCCGTGACGGCCATCGATGAGGGCCTCAGCGACGGCGCCTTCGGCTCGCTCTGCATCGATGACGAGGGCATGGAGGCCCAGCGCACGGTGCTGATCGAAAACGGCGTGCTGCAGCGCTTCATCAGCGACCGGGCCGGCGAGTTGCGCACCGGCCACCAGCGCACCGGCAGCGGCCGTCGCCAGAGCCACAGCTTCGCCGCCGCCAGCCGCATGCGCAACACCTACATCGCCCCCGGCCCCCACAGCCCCGAGGAGCTGATCAGTTCCGTCGACAAGGGCCTGTACTGCAAGTCGATGGGCGGCGGCAGCGTGGGCCCCACGGGCCAGTTCAACTTCGCGGTGGAGGAGGGCTATCTGATTGAGGCCGGGGCCCTGACCCGTCCGGTCAAGGGAGCCACCCTGATCGGCGAGGCCAAGGAGGTGATGCCCCGCATCTCGATGTGCGCCAACGACCTCGACCTGGCCGCCGGCTTCTGCGGCTCGGTGAGCGGCAGCATCTTCGTGACGGTGGGCCAGCCCCACATCAAGGTGGACTCGATCACCGTGGGGGGCCGCTGACCATGACCACGCTCAACGCCACGGCACTCCAGCAGCGTCTTGCCCAGCTGGCCCAGCGCCACGGCATCAGCCAGTGGGATCTCGGGGCCTCCTGCAGCACCGACACCTCGGTGCAGGTGGACCGGGGGGAGGCCAAGCAGATGAAGGGTGCCCAGCGCAGCGCCATCACCATCCGCGTCTGGAACGGCGATGGCCTGGTAGGGGTCACCAGCACCTCCGACCTCTCCGACGGCGGCCTCGACAAGGCGCTGGCCGGCGCCCAGGCCGCCAGCGCCTTCGGCAACGCCGCCGACACGCCCGCCTTCTCTCCCCTGGCCAGCGCCCCCCTGGCCACGCTGGAGCAGCCCAGGCACGATCCCAAGCCGATCCTGGAGCTGCTCGGCACGCTGAAGCAGGCCGAGCACCAACTGCTGGAGTGTCATCCCGCCATCGCCACCGTCCCCTACAACGGCCTGGCCCAGCGCAGCAGTGAGCGCCTCTACCTCAACAGCGACGGCGCCTGCCGCCAGCAGCAGCTCACCACCGCCAGCCTCTACCTCTACGCCCGGGCCGAGGAGGCCGGCCGCAAACCCCGCAGCGCCGGAGCCATGCGGCTGGCCTATGGCGCCGGCGAGCTGGACATTGACGGCTGTGTGCAGGAGGCCGCCGAACGCACCATCAGCCATCTGGACTACGGGCCGATCGCCACCGGGCGCTACACCTGCGTGTTCAGCCCAGAGGCCTTTCTGGATCTGATCGGCGCCTTCAGCAGCCTGTTCAACGCCCGCGCCGTGCTGGATGGCGTCAGCCTCAGCAACCGCGACTCGCTCGGCCAGACCCTGGCGGTGCCCTTCCTCTCGATCCACGACAACGGCCTCCACCCGGGAAACATCGGCGGCTCCGCCTTCGATGGCGAGGGCACCCCGACCCGGCGGCTCACGCTGCTTGAGGGCGGCGTGCTGCAGAACTTCCTGCACTCGGAAGCCACGGCCCGGGCCTTCGGCGCCCAACCCACCGGCCATGCCGGCATGGGCGCCAAGGTGTCGGTAGGACCCGACTGGTTCGAGATCGGCGCCACCCCAGGCAGCGGCGGCGGTGCCCAAGGGCTCGATCGCTACGCGGCCGACACGCCGCTGGTGTGGATCGATTCCCTCTCGGCCCTCCATGCCGGCGTGAAGGCCAGCCAGGGATCCTTCTCCCTGCCCTTCGACGGCTGGCTGCTCCAGGGCGGCGAACGGCGCTCGATCGAGGCCGCCACCGTGGCCGGCGACATCCGCGAGCTGCTCCAGGCCGTGGTGGGATTCGAGGACGAGGTCAAGCAGACCCCCGATGGTCTCTGTCCCCTGGTGTGGGTGGAGGGTCTCTCGGTGACCGGCGAAGCCTGATCCCCGGGGCCCCCGCGATGCGACTGCTGTTCTGGGGCACGCCCGCCTACGCCGTACCCAGCCTTGAGGCCCTGGTGGCCGCCGGCCACAGCGTGGTGGGTGTGGTGAGCCAGCCCGATCGCCGCCGCGGTCGCGGCCAGCAGCTGGTTCCCTCTCCGGTCAAGCAGAGGGCCCTGGAGCTGGGGCTACCGGTGATCACGCCACAGCGGATCCGTCGCGACCCGGAGGTCCAGGCCCAGCTGGCGGCCCTCGCCGCCGATCTCTCCGTGGTGGTGGCCTTCGGCCAGATCTTGCCGCCAGAGGTGCTCGCCCAGCCCCCCCTTGGCTGCTGGAACGGCCATGGTTCGCTGCTGCCGCGCTGGCGGGGCGCCGGGCCGATCCAGTGGAGCCTGCTGGAGGGCGATGCCGAAACGGGCGTGGGCATCATGGCGATGGAGGCCGGCCTCGACACGGGCCCTGTGCTGCTGGAGCGGCGCCTGCCCATCGGTCTGCTGGAGAACGCCAGGCAGCTGGCCGAGCGGCTCTCCCAGCTCACCGCCGAGCTGCTGGTGGAGGCCCTGCCCCGCATTGCCGCCGCCGGCGAGGGCCCTGAGGCCGAGCGCTGGCGGCGGCTGGGCCTCCACCCCCAGAGCGCTGCGGGGATGACCTACGCCCGCTTGCTCACCAAAGACGACTACCGCATCGCCTGGACCGACTCAGCCCTGGCCATCCACCGCCGCGTCATGGGCCTTTATCCCGGCGCCCACAGCCTCTGGCGGGGTCAAAGGCTGAAACTGCTCGCAACTGAACCGCTGGTGGAACGCCTGGCAGGGCAGCTGAGTGCCGAAGCGGCGGCCCTGTGTGGCCGTTGGCAAGGTGCTGATAGGCCAGCCACGACCTCGCCGCCGCCTGGAACCGTGCTGGCCATCGAGCCCGGCCTGGGGTTGGTGGTGGCCAGTGGGGGCTGCCCCGTGCTGGTGCGCGAGGGCCAGCTGGAGGGCAAGCGAGCTTGCTCCGCTCAGGCCCTGATCCAGCAACTCAACCCCAGGCAGGGAGAGGTCCTGGGGGCTGTTGTGGGGGAGCCTGCGGCCGCGGCGACGTCGGCCTGAGACCTGCCCCCCAGCCGTCGCCTGGCCGGTCTCAATACGTTCTGTGTGGTTAGGGTTCGCACACAGCAGGCGGCACTCCTGGGGCGTTAGAGCATGGGGGTCAGGTCTTGAGGCAGGTGCCATGGGCATCGGTTTCCCTTCCCAGTCCCACGCCGAGAGCATCCCCGCTGGCCAGGGTGATGGGGCTGCAACCGTGCTGTCTCCCCTGAATCAGGCCATCGCGGCCGGCGGGGCTGGGATCAGCCTGGGCGCCCTCACCTATGTGGCCGAGGCCAGCCCCGACTGCCAGATCTTTCGCGACCTGGCCAGGGGATACCTGGTGCGCCACCGGGACCTGCCAGGCGGCCTGAAGCGCGTGGCCACCCTGGCCTGTGCCTACAGCCTCTGCCAGGAGATCGAGCACCCGGCGGACCTCAAGAGCCCTCACAACTAACCGATCCTTCAGTCCTGGACGAACGGCTCAGGGCCTGGACGAACGGCTCAGGGCCTGGACGAAGGGCTCAGGGCTTTGGCGAGCTAGCTGTTGCTGCGCCGATAGAGGCCGTGCAGACCCTCCAGCTGGTTGTGAACCGACCGCAGCTGGTCACGGATGTGGGCGCTGTTCTCGATGCGATCCAGGGCCAGCAGCATCGACTCGATCTGGCTCTTGCAGTCGATCAGCACGCGGCATTCGGTGGAACCGGGCTCGTAAGGCATGGGGTCGTTCGGTGCGGTGCCATCCGAGCCGAGAGAGGCCAGGGCGGTTGTGTCCATTGTTGCCGTTTTCAGACCCGCAAACGGCCTGGGCAGCCGCCAGTCAGCGGCCGGAACGTCCTCCGGCCCCACCACGACCACCGCCCCGGCCACGGGAACCGCCGCCAGCTTCACGGGCCGCTGTGGGGCGTGCCCCAGCGGGGCGGGAGCCGCCCCGGCCCCCGCCACCGCCAGCACGGCCACCTCCAGCACCACGCCCTCCGCCACGGCCTCCACTGAGGTCCAGGGGCGGCGCATTCAGCACGGTGGGCTCAAAGCCGGCCACGGGCTCGCTGGGCAGCCGGGAGCCGAGCAGGCCCTCAATCGCCGCGAGCAGTTCCCGCTCTTCTGAGGCCACCAGCGAAATCGCCTGGCCGGGGTGACCCGCCCGGCCCGTGCGACCGATCCGGTGCACGTAGTCCTCGGCCTGGTTGGGCAGATCCAGATTCACCACGTGGGGCAGCTGGTGGATGTCGATCCCCCGGGCCGCCAGATCGGTGGCCACCAGCACCCGCACCGAACCACTCTTGAAACCGGCCAGGGCACGGGTGCGCGCCCCCTGACTCTTGTTGCCATGGATCGCGGCGGCGGCCATGCCGGCCTGGCTGAGACGGTCGGCCATGCGGTTGGCGCCGTGCTTGGTGCGGGAGAACACCAGCACTTGCTGCCAGTTGTTGCTGGCGATCAGATGGGTGAGCAACTCCGGCTTGCGGGCCATGTCGCAGGGGTGGAGCAGGTGCTCCACGGTGGGGGCCGCCTGGTTTTCCGGAGTGGCCTGGAGCTGCACCGGCTGGTGCAGCAGACCCTGGGCCAGCTTGCGGATCGAAGCGCTGAAGGTGGCCGAGAACAGCAGGTTCTGACGCTTCGGCGGCATCAGGGCGATCAGCTTCTGGATGTCGCGGATGAAGCCCATGTCGAGCATGCGGTCGGCCTCATCCAGCACCAGCACTTCCACCCGATCGAGGCGAAGCGCACGCTGCTGCTGCAGATCGAGCAGCCTGCCGGGCGTGGCCACGAGGATGTCGGCCCCGGCCCGCAGGCGGTTGATCTGGGGGTTGACCTTGACGCCGCCGAACACCACGTCACTGCGCAGGTCGAGGTAGCGGCCGTAGGCCGCCACATTCTCGGCCACCTGGGCGGCCAGTTCCCGGGTGGGGGTCAGCACCAGTGCCCTCACCACGGTGCCGCGGGCATGGGGACCGTGACGCAGGCGCTCCAGCATCGGCAGGGTGAAGCCCGCCGTCTTGCCGGTGCCCGTCTGGGCGGCCGCCATCACGTCATGGCCGGCCAGCACGGCGGGGATGCACTGCAGCTGGATGGGGGAGGGGGTGGTGTAGCCCTTCTCGGCCACCGCCTTGAGAATCGGCAGTCCGAGCCCCAGATCCCCGAAGCCTGCCGCCTGGCTGATCTCGCCGCTGGAGCGCGCAGGAGCGGCGTCTGTGAGAGCCGGGATTGGAGCGGCAGCGGTTTGGGCGGAGGCGGCTTGGGCTGCAGAGATGACCTCTGCTCGCGAGGCAGCTGCGCTGCGCCCGCCTGGGGTGGTTGCGGCGGGCGGTTGCCCCCTGCGGGGGCTCGGGGCGGCGGGGCGGGGTGAGCGGGTGATGGGGGCCGGTGGAACGCTTGTAGACCTTCACCCTACGGGCGATGCCGCCCCCTCAGTGCGGGCGGCCTCAGGCCAGGGGCTCGTAGTGTCCGCATCGGTCGCAGGGCCCCTCCGGCAGCACCGCGCAGCGGAGCAGGGGGCTGCGGGCATTGAAGCGACAGTGGGGATCGCCGATCACCCAGCCGTGGCCCCAGAGCCTGGCGTCGGGGGGCTGGGCCTCCAGCTTCACCTGCAGGGCCACGCTGCCGAGCCCGTAGCGGCCATTGCTGAGGCGGTAGCGGTGGCGGCGCTGCAGCACCAGAACGGTCTGATCGCCGACGTTCAGCCAACGGCCCGGTTGCGGAATCTGCCCCTGATGCTCCACTTCAATGATGTCGAGCAGTCGATCGCTGCCGATCAGTCGCACCTCGACCTGCATGGTTCAGCTCAGAGGAGCCGCGGGCTCTACCACCGGCATCTCTTCAGCGGGCTCAGGCGCCGGGCTCCGGCGTGCGGAGAAGCCCCATACGAACAGAGCGGCCACCAGGGACAGCAAGGCCCACTCCGGCAGCTCCAGCTGAGGACTGACGAGGCGCAGCAGCAGCCTCAGACCCACCAGGCCCACCGCCAGGTAGCCGGCGGTTTCCAGATGGCGGAACACCTCCAGCCAGCGGATGAACAGCTCGGCGGTGAGCCGCAGGGCAATCACCCCGATCACGCCGCCGGCGATTACCAGGGGGAGGCGATCGGTCACCGCCACGGCGGCGGCCACACTGTCCACCGAAAAGGCCAGGTCCGTCACCGCCAGGGTGGCCACCACGCTGGCCATGCTGGCGGTGAGGGCTCCAGGGCCTGGGGGGGCGGGGGCCAGGGGTCCGGCGCCAGGGGCCGCCGCCGCCGCCGGGCTCTGGCCCAGCGGGGCGGCGGCGGCCAGGCCGGCCAGATGGCGGCCACACAGCCAGAGCAGGTAGCTCGACGCCGCCAGCTGGAGGGGCCAGAAATCCAGCACCCAGCGGGCGGCCAGGATCAGACCCACCCGAAACACCAGGGCCAGCAACAGACCCAGATTGAGGGCCGTCTCCTGGCGGGAACGGTCATGCAGGCGGCGGGAGATGGCCGCAAGGGCAATGGCGTTGTCGGCGGACAGCACCGCCTCCAGCGCCACCAGCAGAGGCAGGACGAGCAGAATTTCATGCCAGCGGTCGACCTCCTCCAGCAGGGGGGTCAGGGATTGAATCGACTCGGCTTCCATCAGACCCTGCAAGGGGTCCACTCTAGGAAGACCCGTCCCTGAGCCGAACCTCCGATGCAGCTCCAGGTCCGCCTTGTGCATGCCGAACCCGGACACCGGGTGGTGGAGGTCACGGCCTATCGGCAGGGGGAAACCCTGGGCAGTGCCCTGGGGGAAGCCGGGACGGCCGAGGAGGCCGAGGACAGGGCCCGCGCCCGCCTGGCGAAGCAGTTGGCTCCCGCCATCCCCGGGGCTGTGGCGGTGCCCATCGCCAAGGCTGGACCAATTTCTGCCCCTAGTCCGCTTCCACCAGCAGCTCCTGCGGCTGCGCAGGCTGCAGCAACGCCCTCTCGAGCCAATCCACCTGCAGCCGCCGCTCCGGTGCCGGCACCAGCTCCAGCCCCCGCCGCTGGAGCGGCCGGCCGGCCCCAGGAACCGGAGCCTGACCCCGAGGACTGGAGCAGCGAGCTCGCCCAGATCGATCTTCAGCTGGGCCGGCTGACCTGGCAGCGCGAGCAGGAGGGCCTCTACCTGGAGCGGGCCTTCGGCCATCCGAGCCGCAGCAGGCTCACCACCTACGCCGACCTGCAGAGCTACCTGCAGGCCCTCACCGCGCTCCCGGCCGGCAGTGAGCCCGCCAGCGCCCCAGTGCCCCTGCGGCGCCGCGACCTGCTGGCCCAGTGCGACCTGTTGCTGGGCCAGCTGGGCTGGGACGCCCAGCAGGGCCGCAACTGCCTCGATCAGCTCTTCGGCCTGAGCAGCCGCCAGCACCTCAACGACATCCAGTTGCTGGAGTTCAACAGGCAGTTGGAGGAGAAGCTGCAGGCCGCCACGCCCTCAGCTGCCGCCAGCCAGGCTGCCCCCTGAAGGCGTGCCGGCCAGCCGGCAGTGCTGCCGCACCAGCCGTGGCCCTAGATCCAGCCGTTTCTGGTTGGCATAGGCCTCCTTCTCCAGCTCCTTCATCTGCGGCGACGCGCTCAGGTACACCGCATCGCCGAGCACCGCGTCGAGATGGGGCGGGAGGTCGCGGCTCAGGCCCAGCAGACCGGGCATCGCCCGTACGCCGCCATTGCTGCAGCTCTGGGCCACGTGGATGGCTTCGTGGTTGAGCACCTGGGCGAATTCGGTGCTGCCGCTGGTCACGACCCGTGGCTTGACTCGCACGGTACGGAGCTGGGGGTCCCATTCTGCCGCCGCCCCGGATTTGAGGGGCGGCGCCAGCTCAATGCGCACGCCCGCCTGGATCAGCACCTCGATCAGATCACGGATAGCGGTCTGCTCGGCATCGAAGCTGGGGGGATTGACCATCTTGTCGCGGATCTCAGCCAGGGAGAGCTGGGGCTCGCCGGCCCGGCGCTGGTAGTGGTAGCGGGTACTGCCGTCGGGGAAACGCTCTGCCCTGGGGATCCAGGCGGCATCGGCGGCTCTCAGCTGCTGCAGCAACACCTCCTGGTCGATGTTCTCGAGGCGGCCAGGCTGGGGCTCCAGGGCCAGACCATCCCACAACGGCTGCAGCGGTGGCTCAGGCCGCTGGGGGTCCTCCACAGGCTGGGGCGCCGCCGTCAGCTTGGTGGTGGGCACGGCAGCCGACTCCCGCAGCCGCCAGCGATTCGGCAGAAGCGCCATCCCCACCCCAAGGGAGAGCAGCAGGCCGGCCACCAGCGCCACAGGCGCCACCCTGGCCGTGGCGCTCGCCCCCCTCGCCGGCCGCGGCCGCAGGGGATCGCCGCAGCGGCCGCAGACCCAGACGCCATCGGCCTGGCGCCGCGCGGTCAGGGGGCTGGGATGGCAGGAAGGGCAGAGGAAGGGCGCCACGGGGACATTCTGTCGTCTCCGCCGCCGCGGAGTGCCGCTTGGCAAGATCGGTGGCTGCCTCTTTCAGCGCATCACCATGCCCCTCTCCGCCCTGGTGCGCCAGTTGCAGCAGGCGCCACTCACCGGCGAGCTGCTGGAGCGCAGCAGGCGCAGCGCCCGGCTGCGGCTGAGTGGAGCGGGCCGGGCCGCCCGGGCGCTGATCAGCAGTGCCCTGGCCGGCGTGGCCGAGGCACCGCTGCTGGTGGTGGTGCCCACCCTGGAGGAGGCCGGTCGCTGGGCGGCCCTGCTGGAGCTGATGGGCTGGCGCAGCAGCCAGCTCTACCCCACCAGCGAGGGCAGCCCCTACGAGGGCTTCGATCCCACCAGCGAGATCACCTGGGGCCAGCTGCAGGTGCTCAGCGAGCTGCTCGATCGGGAGTCGAGCGCAGCCGATCGGCGCCGCCTGGCGATCGTGGCGACTGAGCGGGCCCTGCAGCCCCACCTTCCCCCCCCAGCCGCCCTCGAGGCCCGCTGCATCAGCCTGCGCAGGGGCCAGACCATCCCCCTGGAGCAGCTCGCCGCCACCCTGGCCCAGCTCGGCTACGAGCGGGTGCCCACGATCGAGCAGGAGGGCACCTGGAGCCGCCGCGGCGACATCGTGGATGTGTTCCCGGTGAGCGCCGAGCTGCCGGTGCGGCTGGAGTTCTTCGGCGAGGAACTGGACAAGCTCAGGGAGTTCGATCCCGCCAGCCAGAGGTCGCTCGACACCACCGAGGTGGCGCGCCTCACCCCCACCGGCTACACGCCGCTGATCGCCGAGGCCCTGCGGCAGTCGATGCCGGCTGAGCTGGATCAGCTGCTGGCGCCTGAGGCCCTGGAGCAGCTGCTGGAGGGCGGCACCCCGCCGGGGCTGCGGCGGTTGCTGGGCCTGGCCTGGCAGCAGCCCGCCTCCCTGCTCGACTACCTGCCGGAAGGCACCCTGATCGCCGTGGACGAACGGCGCCGGTGCCTGGCCCATGGCCAGCAGTGGTTCGAGCACGCCGAGGAGCACCACGCCGAGCTGGAGCTGGAGCTGGGCGGGCCCCTGCCGGCCGTGCTGCACCGCCCGCCTGAGCAGGCCCTGGCGCAGGCCCAGGCCTTCGCCGGCTTCGATCTGGCCGAGCTGCACGAGAGCGATGGGCACGCCAACAGCTTCGATCTGGCTTCCCGCTCGGTGCCGGCCCACCCCAATGCCTTCGGCAAGCTGGCGTCGCTGATCAAGGGGTTCCAGCAGGACCGTGCCCGGGTGTGGCTGCTCTCGGCCCAGCCCTCGCGGGCGGTGGCCCTGCTGGAGGAGCACGACTGCATCACCCGCTTCGTGCCCAACCCAGGCGATCAGCCGGCGATCGAGCGCCTGATCGAGCAGAACACGCCGGTGGCGCTCAAACTCCGCGGCACCGCCGAACTGGAGGGCCTGCAGCTGCCCGCCTGGAAGCTGGTGCTGATCAGCGACCGGGAGTTCTTCGGCCAGCACGCCCTGGCCGCCAGCGGCTACGTGCGCCGTCGCCGCAAGGCGGCCAGCCGCACGGTGGACCCCGGCAAGATGCAACCCGGCGACTTCGTGGTGCACCGCAACCACGGCATCGGCCGCTTTCTGCGGCTGGAGAAGCTGGCGATCGGCGGTGAGGAGCGCGACTACCTCGCCGTGCAGTACGCCGATGGGCTGCTGCGGGTGGCCGCCGACCAGCTGGGCAGCCTGGGCCGCTACCGCGCCACCAGCGAGAGCCCGCCCCAGCTCAACCGCATGGGCGGCACCGCCTGGACCAAGGCCAAGGAGCGGGCCCGCAAGGCCGTGCGCAAGGTGGCGCTCGATCTGGTGAAGCTCTACGCCGCCCGGCTCAAGGCCCAGGGTTTCGCCTTCCCCGAGGACGGCCCCTGGCAGGGCGAACTGGAGGACTCCTTCCCCTACGACCCCACCCCCGATCAGGTGAAGGCGATCGCCGATGTGAAGCGCGACATGGAGAAGCCCGAGCCGATGGACCGGCTGGTGTGCGGCGATGTGGGCTTCGGCAAGACGGAGGTGGCGATCCGGGCGATCTTCAAGGCCGTCACCGCCGGCCGCCAGGTGGCCATGCTCGCCCCCACCACCGTGCTGGCCCAGCAGCACTGGCGCTCCCTGAGCGAGCGCTTCGCGCCTTACCCGATGAAGGTGAGCCTGCTGAATCGCTTCCGCACCAGCGCCGAGCGCAAGGTGATCCAGGAGGGTCTGGCCGCCGGCACGGTGGATGTGGTGGTGGGCACCCACCAGCTGCTGGGCAAGAGCACCAGCTTCAAGCAGCTGGGGCTGCTGGTGGTGGATGAGGAGCAGCGTTTCGGGGTGAACCAGAAGGAAAAGATCAAGGCGCTGCGCAAGGACGTGGACGTGCTCACCCTCAGCGCCACGCCGATTCCGCGCACCCTCTACATGAGCCTGTCGGGGGTGCGCGAGATGAGCCTGATCACCACGCCGCCGCCCCTGCGGCGGCCGATCAAGACCCACCTGGCCGGCCTCGATGAGGAGGCGGTGCGCAGTGCCATCCGCCAGGAGCTCGACCGCGGCGGCCAGATCTTCTATGTGGTGCCGCGGGTGGAGGGCATTGAGGAGGTGGCCGAGGGGCTGCGGCAGATGCTCCCGGGCCTGAGGCTGCTGGTGGCCCACGGCCAGATGGCCGAGGGGGAACTGGAGAGCGCCATGGTGGCCTTCAACGCCGGCGAGGCCGATCTGATGCTCTGCACCACGATCGTGGAGAGCGGCCTCGACATTCCCCGGGTGAACACGATCCTGATCGAGGACGCCCACAAGTTCGGCCTGGCCCAGCTCTATCAGCTGCGCGGCCGGGTGGGCCGCAGCGGCATCCAGGCCCATGCGTGGCTGTTCTATCCCGGCGATGCCTCCCTGAGCGAAGCGGCGCGCAAACGGCTGCGGGCGATCCAGGAGTTCGCCCAGCTGGGCAGCGGCTATCAGCTGGCCATGCGCGACATGGAGATCCGCGGTGTGGGCAACCTGCTGGGGGTGGAGCAGAGCGGCCAGATGGAGCTGATCGGCTTCGACCTCTACATGGAGATGCTGCAGGAGAGCCTGGCGGAGATCCAGGGCCAGGACATCCCCGCCGTGGACGACACCCAGATCGACCTGCCGATCACCGCCTTCATCCCCGGCGACTGGATCAGCGAAAACGACGAGAAGATCGCCGCCTACCGCGCCGCCGCCAGCTGCGGCAGCAAGCAGGCCCTGGTGGAACTGGCCGCCGGCTGGGTGGACCGCTACGGCGCCATTCCCGCGCCGGTGAGCGCCCTGCTGCAGCTGATGGAGCTGAAGCTGCTGGCCAAACGCTGCGGCTTCTCGCGCATCAAACCCGAAAAACCCAACATCGCCCTGGAAACCTCCATGGAGGAGCCCGCCTTCCGGCTGCTGCGCCAGGGCCTGCCCCAGCACCTGCATGGCCGGCTGGTGTACCAGGGCGGCAGCGGCAGCACCGCCAAGGTGCTGGCCCGGGGGCTGGGGGTGCTGCCGATGGAACGGCAGCTGGAGGAGCTGATGGGCTGGCTGAAGCAGATGGAAGCCCAGATCCCCGGCGCCGATGGCCTCAACGAAACCCAGCGGGCAGAACAGGCCGCCGCCCGGAACGAGGCGGTGCTGGCGGTGTGAGCCTGGACTGCAGGCCAACCGCTCCCCAACCCCCCTCATCTCCGCAAAACTTCGTTACACTGCGCGAAATGGCAGGGATCCATGGGTGAGATCGTCGGTTCGGCAGGCGCGCTGGGTGCTCAGAGCGGCATGACCCTCGTCTCAGGCGTGGTGAGCCTGCTGGCCCTGGGCCTCTACGCCCTGTTCAGCGGCTCCAACGAAAACAACGACGATGACGACTCCAGCCCCGGTGGCGGGTTGATGCAGCCGGTCGCCTGAACCAGGCGGCCGAAGGCCGCAATGGGTTGGTTGGCTCAGTTCGCTCAGCACATCTTCAGAGTAGATCGGATCATTGAAATAGATCTCTGGGGCTCAACTAGCCACCAGAGATTTTTTTCAGATCAAGTCAACTCAGGCGCTCAACTTCCTGCGCATAGGCTGAAGGGACCACCACCAGAAACAGCCACCACCAGACGGCAACACCAACGCCCAAGGGTGTGGTGACCCACCAAAGGCCAAGCCACAACCAGCTGAAGATGACCACAACAACCCCGCTGAGCACGATGCTCCAGGGTTGACACCACCAAGGCTTTGAAGACCAGAGGCTCTCAGCCGGTCGGTCGGTCGGTTCAGATTCAGACACCCGTCAACATCCTCAGGGCTTCGTGGAAGCCTCGAGGGCCGCCGGCACATTGGCGCTGCCTGGCTTGTACGAGCGGCCCAGGGTGTTGGCGGCCTGCAGCTTCTTGCGCAGGGTGGTTTCGGCCACGCGGTACTGGGTGTCCTTGTTGGTGCCGAGGTCTTCGAGCTTGAGGCGCTGGGCCTCCTGCTCGGTCATCTTGGCCTGCACATCCGGATCGATGCCGTACTTGTGGATGTCGCGGCCCTCGGGGGTGAGGTACTTGGCGATGGTCACGGTCATGCCGGAGCCATCGGAAAGCCCCCGCACCGACTGCACCAGCCCCTTGCCGAAGGTCTTCTGACCCACCAGCACGGCGCGGTTGTTGTCCTGCAGGGCTCCCGAGAGAATCTCGCTGGCGCTGGCCGAACCCTCGTTCACCAGCACCACCAGGGGCTTGTCGGTGAGGGCCCGGCCGGTGGCCCGCTGGATGTCGGTGATGCCGTTGCGGGTCTTGGTGGACACGATCGTGCCCTCGTTGAGCCACTGACGCGCAATCTCCACGCTGGCCCCGAGCAGGCCACCCGGGTTGCTGCGCAGGTCCAGCACATAGCCCTGCACGTCCTCGCCCTCCATTTTCCGCAGGGCCGCCCGCATGTCCTTGGTGGCGTTGGCGTTGAACTGCTTCAGACGGATGTAGCCCACCTTCACCCCATCGGGGGTGACATTGATCTGGCTGTCCACCGCGTGCAGCTCGATCCGGTCGCGCTCAAGGGGCACACTCAGCACCTGGGCATTACGCCGCAGGGTGAGGGTCACGGTGGTGCCGGCCTGGCCGCGGATCAGCTTCACCGCGTCCTCGGTGCTCATCCCCTTGGTGCTGGTCCCATCGATGGCGGTGATCACATCCTTGGGCATCACCCCGGCCCTGGAGGCGGGCGACCCCTCGATCGGGGCCACCACCACCAGTTCCTTGGTGTCCTTGTCGAGGCTCAGCTGGATGCCCACCCCGGAGAGTTCCCCGGAGGTGTCGATCTGCATCTCCTTGAACTCCCGCGGATCCAGGAAGCGGGTGTAGGGGTCATCGAGGGTGGCGAGCATGCCTCGAATCGCGTCGTAGGCGTCCTTGGGGGTGCCGTAGCTCTTGGCCAGCACAGTGCTGCGCAGATCGCGCCACTGCTGCGGTGTGTACTTGCCGTTGACATCCAGATAGTCGCGGAAGACGATCTGCCAGGTCTGGTCGATCACCTCCTTGGGACTGTCGGAGATGCGGCCCACCCCACCTGGCGAGGTGACTGCCTCACGCGCCATCACGGCGGTGGCAGCGCAGGCACTGACTCCCACCAGCACGATCAGACTGGTGCGGCTGCGACCCATCGGATCAGACCTGGAAGGCCAGGGAAACGTAGGTTCAAGCTAGCGCCGCATAGCGGTTCGCCCATGGAGGGGTGACCGGTCTGGAAAGGGAACCCTGATGGCGGCCTTCAGGGATCCACCCAGCGGCCGTCCTCCTTGATCAGGGCGATCAGGGCCTCCACCCCCTCGGCCTCCGGCACCCGGCGGATCTCGTCGCGGCCGCGGTAGAGGGAGATGGTGCCCGGCGTCTTGCCCACGTAGCCGTAGTCGGCGTCGGCCATCTCGCCGGGGCCGTTGACGATGCAGCCCATCACGGCGATGTCGAGGCCGGTGAGGTGGGCGGTGGCGTTGCGCACCACGTGCAGCACCTCCTCCAGGTTGAACAGGGTGCGGCCGCAGCTGGGGCAGGCCACGTACTCCACCATCGTTTTCCTCAGGCCCAGGGCCTGCAGGATCGAATAGCAGACAGGGATCTCCTTCTCCGGCGCCTCGGTGAGCGACACCCGGATCGTGTCGCCCAGACCTTCGGCCAGCAGGGTGGCGATGCCGGCGGTGCTCTTGATGCGGCCGTAGTCGCCATCACCGGCCTCGGTGACGCCCAGGTGCAGGGGGTAGTGGAAGCCTTCGGCGTCCATGCGGTCGGCCATCATCCGGTAAGCGGCCAGCATCACCGGAGCCCGCGACGCCTTCATCGACACCACGATGTTGTGGAAGTCGAGGCGATCGCAGATGTGGATGAACTCCATGGCGCTCTCCACCATGCCGAGAGGCGTGTCGCCGTAGGTGAACAGCATCCGCTCGGCCAGGGAGCCGTGATTGACGCCGATGCGCAGGCCCTTGTCCTGCTCCTTGAGCAGGCTCACCAACGGCTCAAGCGTGGCCTGGATGCGCTGGCCGATCGCCGCCACCTCCTCGGGAGTGAATTCGGTGCGGTTGGGATCGGGCTTGTCGAACACATACAGCCCCGGGTTGATGCGCACCTTGTCGACGTGCTGGGCCACCTCCAGGGCGATCTTCATGCCGTTGTGGTGCACATCGGCCACCAGCGGCACCGGCCGGTAGCTGTCTTCCAGGCGCTTGCGGATCTCCCCCACGGCCCGGGCATGGCCCAGGCTCGGCACCGTGAGCCGCACGATCTCGCAGCCCGCCTCGTGCAGGCGGCGGATGCCGGCCGTGGCGCCCTCGATGTCGAGGGTGTCCTCGTTGATCATCGACTGCACCACCACCGGGTGCTCGCTGCCCACCCACACATCGCCCACCCGCACGCTGCGGGTCTTGCGGCGCCGGATCAGGGTGTCGTAACGGGGGTTGCTGGCCCAGTCGGCCGGGAGGCCCGCTGGCTGGGCGGCGGCGTCGGGGCGAGCCAGAGTACCGGTCATGGCGGAGGGCCGGAGGTTGGCCAAAGCCTGTCACAGGAGAGGCCTCAACCGGCGGGTCAGCCCGCCAGCTGGTCGAGGCGGCGGCGCACGTCCTGGAGGTCCTGCCAGGTGAGCCACTTGGGGCTGCCCTGCTGCCGCGAGGGATTGCGCAGCAGATAGGAGGGGTGAAAGATCGGCATCAGCCAGCGGCCCTGAAGCACCCCATCGCGGCCCTGGCGCCACTGGCCGCGCAGTCGCGTGATGCCTCCCTTCACCCCCAGCACCCCCTCCATGGCCGTGGCGCCGGCCAGCAGGATCACGCCGGGATCCACCAGGGCGATCTGGCGCTCCAGCCACGGCAGACAGGCGGCCATCTCCGCCCCGCTCGGTTTGCGGTTCTCGGGAGGGCGGCACTTCACCACGTTGCCGATGTAGGCGTCGCGGTTGGAATCGATGCCCACGCTGCTGAGCATCTGATCGAGCAACTGCCCGGCCCGTCCCACGAACGGCTGACCGCTGGCGTCTTCCTGGGCGCCGGGACCCTCGCCCACCACCATCAGACGGGCGGCGGGATTGCCTCGGCTCACCACCACCTGCTGACGGCCCGCCGCCAGGCCGCAGCGGCGGCAGGCGCCGCAGGCCGCCGCCACCTCCTCCAGCCCCAGCTGGCTGGCTTCAGCTGCGCTGGGGGAGCTCGGGCTGAAGAGATCCGGCTGCTGGGCCTCTCCGGTCATGGGCAGCAAGACAGGCAATGGGCGTGGCCATCCTGTGACAGTGCTGGACAAAACAGGCGGTTTCGTGCCAGCTCGAACCTCTCGGCGGGGGAAGGGTGTTGCAGGATGGCCTCTTGATGTAGCCGAGCTCACCAAATGCCGGCCCAACGCCGATGCCGAACCCTGGGATGTTGGCCTCTGTGGCCCCGACGACGGCCCTGACGATGGCCGCTCCGCTCCACCCCTCCCTCGATTCCACGGCGCCGCCGATTCAGCCCCGGACGGAAGCCCTCCAGCTCTCCCAGCGGGCCAGGGCCCTGCAGCCCTCCCTCACCCTCGCCATCGCCGCCAAGGCGAGGCAGTTGAAGACCGACGGCCAGGACATCTGCAGCCTCAGTGCCGGCGAACCGGACTTCGACACCCCCGCCTTCATCCGCCAGGCGGCGGCCCAGGCCCTCGAAGCGGGCCACACCCGCTACGGCCCCGCCGCGGGGGAGCTCTCCCTGCGCGAGGCCATCGCCAGCAAGCTCAGCCAGGAGAACGGGGTGCCCACCGGCAGTGGCCAGGTGCTGGTCACCAACGGCGGCAAGCAGGCCCTGTTCAACCTGTTCCAGGTGCTGCTCGACCCCGGCGATGAGGTGCTGCTGCCGGCCCCCTACTGGCTCAGCTACCCCGAGATGGCCCGCCTGGCCGGAGCCCGCGTCACCGTGCTGCCCTGTGAAGCCGCCGCTGGTTTCCGGCTCGACCCCCAGCAGCTGGAGCAGGCGATCAGCCCAGCCACCAGGCTGCTGGTGCTGAACAGCCCCGGTAATCCCACCGGCATCGTGATCAGCCGCGGCGAACTGGAGCAGCTGGCCACGGTGCTGCGGCGCCATCCCCGCGTGGCCGTGGTCTGCGATGAGATCTACGAATACCTGCTCGCTCCCGGCCTGGTCCACCACAGCCTGGCCGCCGTGGCCCCCGACCTGGCCGATCGGATCTTCATCGTCAACGGCTTTGCCAAGGGCTGGGCCATGACCGGCTGGCGGGTCGGCTGGCTGGCCGGCGCCGAACCGGTGATCAAAGCCGCCTCGGCCCTGCAGAGCCAGTCCACCAGCAACGTCTGCAGCTTCGCCCAGTTCGGCGCCCTGGCCGCCCTGCAAGGCCCGCGCGACTGTGTGCAGGCCATGGCGGCTGAGTTCAACCGCCGGCGCAGCCTGCTCAGCGAGGGCCTGCGCCGCCTCCCCGGAGTCACCCTGCCCGAGCCCCAGGGCGCCTTCTACGCCTTCCCGGATGTGAGCGCCTGCGGGCTCGACTCCATGACCCTCTGCGACCGCCTGCTCGACAGGGTGGGGCTGGCGGTCGTGCCCGGCGTGGCCTTCGGCGACGATCGCTGCATCCGCCTCTCCTGCGCCGCCTCCCCGGCGGCGATCGAGGATGGCCTGCAACGCCTGGAGCGCTTCTTCGCGGCGCTCTGACGACGGGTCTGAAGACGGGAGGGCAGGATCATCGGGTCGTTGCCTGTCCTGGACCCTTGACCACCCGAGAACGCTGGGCCGTTGCGCTTGCCGGCCTCCTCCTGATCGGCCTGCTGCCAACGGCCTGCACCCCCCGCCCCAACGGCGCCACAGCCCCGAACGGCAGCAGCAGCGAGGCTGCCAGGCCCAACGAGAAACGGGTGCTGCGCATCGGCGCCATCCCCGATCAGAACCCCGAGAAACTCAACCGCCTCTACAGCCTGGTGGCCGAAGAGCTCAGCGAGCAGCTCAAGGTTCCCGTGCAGTTCGTGCCCGTCACCGACTACACCGCCGCCGTGAGTGCCTTCCGCACCGGCGACCTGGATCTGGTGTGGTTCGGCGGCCTCACCGGCGTCCAGGCCCGGCTGCAGAAACCCGGCGCCCGGGCTCTGGCCCAGCGCGACATTGACCGCTCCTTCCACAGCGTGTTCATCGCCAACCCCAGCAGCGGCCTCAAGCCCTTCAGCGCCCAGAGCGACCTGCAGCAACTCAAGGGCAAGCGCTTCACCTTCGGCTCGGAGAGTTCCACCTCCGGCCGGCTGATGCCCCAGTACTTCCTCAACCAGGCGGGCGTGCAGCTGGGCGACTTCGCCGGCGGCAACCCTGGCTTCAGCGGCAGCCACGACGCCCTGATCGCCCTGGTGCAGAGCGGCACCTACGACGCCGGCGTGGTGAACGAGCAGGTGTGGCGCAGCCGGATCGAGGAGGGCAAGGTGGACACCACAAAGGTGGTGGAGCTGTGGCGCACCCCCGGCTACGCCAACTACACCTGGGTGGTGCAGCCCGGCCTCGACAAGGACTACGGCGAGGGCTTCACCGAACGGCTGGAGCAGGCCTTCACCGGCCTCAACCCCAAGGATCCCCGCCAGGCCCAGATCCTCGAGTTGTTCGGTGCCGAAACGTTCGTACCCGCCACCAACGCGCAGTACGAGGCGATCGAGGCCGTGGGACGTCAGGTGGGCAAGATCCGCTGATGGATCCGTGCTCGGTGCTGGAGCTGCAGGACGTGACCGTGCCTGGCCGCGGCCGTCCCCGCCTGGAGGCGGTGACGCTGCGGCTGCGGCCTGGCGAGCGCGTGGCCCTGCTGGGCCCGAGCGGCGCCGGCAAGAGCACCCTGCTCAGCGTGGCCAATGGCCTGCTGCAGCCCAGGGCCGGTGAGGTGCGCTGGCAGGGCCGGCCCCTGGCCCGCTCCAGACGCGCCCGCCGCCTGCAGCAGGCCCGCATCGGCACCCTCTGGCAGGACCTGCGCCTGATCGAGGAGCTCAGCGTGCAGCAGAACCTCAATGCCGGCCGCCTGGCCGTCTGGGGCTGGCCGCGGGCGTTGCTCAACCTGCTGCTGCCGCTGGAGAGCGCCGCCTGCAGCGCCCTGATGGCCCGCCTCGATCTCGATCCGGCCCTGCTGGAGCAGCCCGTGGCCCGGCTCTCGGGCGGGCAGCGGCAGCGGGTGGCCCTGGCCCGCCTGCTGCGCCAGGAGCCGGTGCTGCTGCTGGCCGATGAGCCCCTGGCCAGCCTTGATCCGCGGCTGGCGGAAGACCTGCTCCGCCTGCTGCTGGAGCAGGGCCGCCAGCCCCGCGCCCTGTTGCTGAGCCTGCACCGCCCGGACCTGGTGGCTGGCTTCGACCGCGTGCTGGGGCTGCGTCATGGCCAGCTGGCCTTCGACCTGCCGGTGGGCGAGCTCACCAGCTCCCGGCTGCAGGCCCTCTACGCCGAAGCGCCCACAGAAACGCGGCGCGACCCGGCGCCCACGGAGCGATGAGGAGTGTGGCCCTGCGGCCGGCACCACCGCTGTGGCTGCTGCTGCCCGCCCTCGCGGCGGTGCCGCTGCTGATCGCGCTGCCGGGCATCAGCCATGGCGGGGGCTGGAGCCTGATCGGCCAGTTCCTGCTGGGAGCCCTCCAGCCCTCACTCGATCCCGTGGTGCTGCGCTCGGTGCTGGAGGGGCTCGGGATGACCCTCGCCATCGCCCTGCTGGGCTGGGCCCTCAGCATGGTGCTCGGCCTCAGCCTGGGCATCGCCAGCTCCCGGCGCGTGTGGCTCACCTGCCTGGGAACGCCCCTCCCAGCCGGGCTGATCCGGCGGTTGCTGGCCCTGCCCCGCTCGATCCACGAGCTGCTCTGGGGCCTGGCCCTGCTGCAGCTGCTGGGACTGCAGCCGGTGGTGGCGATCGCGGCGATCGCCCTGCCCTTCGGCGCCCTGGTGGCCCGGGTGGTGAGCGATCAGATCGACAACCTGCCCACCACGGGCCTCGAGGCCCTGCGCTCCAGCGGGGCGGCGGCGCCGGCGGCCCTGCTCACCGCCCTGGGGCCACCGCTGCTGCCCCAGCTGATCAGCTACGGCGGTTATCGGCTGGAATGCGCCCTGCGCAGCGCCACCCTGCTGGGGGTGTTCGGGCTGGGGGGTCTTGGCACGGAGCTGCGGCTCACCCTGCAGTCGCTCGCCTTCCACGAGCTCTGGACCGGGCTGTGGCTGCTGCTGGCCGCCATGCTGGCCCTGGAAGCCCTGCTGGGATGGCTGCGCCGTCGCTGGGCAATGCCGGAGCGCCTCAGCCTTGGCCGCAGTGGCGTGGGTTGGCGGGGCCGCGAACTGCTGCTGGCCATCGGGCTGCTGCTGCCGCTGCTGCTTGGGCTGGCCTGGGCCCTGCAGCTGGACCCGGCCAGCCTGCTGCAGTGGCAGAGCTGGCCCCCCATGGGGCCCGCCGACTGGCCTGCCGTGGCGGCCCTGCCCTGGGCCAGGCTGGTGGCCAATACCCTCAGCCTCACCCTTCTGGCCGCCGCCCTGGCGGTGGGCGTGGCGCCCCTGCTGCTGCTGCTGGCGGAACCCTGGCCCTGGGCCCAGGCGGCCCTGCGGGGGCTCTGGGCCCTCGGCCGCCTGTGGCCCCCGCCGCTGACGGCCCTGCTGCTGCTGTTCGTGCTGGAACCCGGAGTGGTCACCGGAGCGCTGGCCCTGGGCTTTCACAACCTGGGCGTGCTAGGCCGCCTGCTGCTGGAGAGCGCCGAATCCAGCCCCGCCGCAGCCCAGCAGGCCCTGCGCTGTGCCGGAGCGGGGCCGCGCCAGGCCCTGCTCTACGGCCGCTTCAGTGGCCTGGCCCGCCCCTACCTCGCCTACGGCGCCTACCGCGCCGATGTGATCCTGAGGGAATCGGTGGTGGTGGGGCTGGTGGGCGCCACGGGCCTCGGCAGCCAGCTGATGGAGGCCCTCAGTTCCTTCGCCTACGACCAGCTGCTGGCCCTGGTGCTGGTCTACGCCCTGCTCACCCTGCTGGGGGAGGAAGGCAGCGATCGGGCCCGGCAGCGCCTGCTGGCGCCCCGGCCAGCGGCCGGCTGAGCCGCACCAGTCCCCGCTCCAGCAGCAGTTCGGCCGCCTGGGCCCCGTGCAGCCCCTCCAGGGCCACGGACTCGCGCCCCCCATGGCGGCCCAGGTCGTGGTCGTAGCAGCGGTCGTAGTAGTCGAGCATCTGGCGGCAGGCCAGGGGCCAGTCGCCGGCAGCGATCGCCGCCAGCGCCACAGCCGTGCGCTGGGGCCCCAGCCGGCGGCTGATGCGGCGGGTGGCCTCCGCCAGCGCCTCAGGATCCTGGCCGCCGTAGATCCGCACCAGCTGTTCCACCCGCTCCTCCAGGGGCCGCAGCACCTCCAGCACCGGCGCCTGCTCCATCTGGCGCCAGAGACCGATCGGGATGCGGCAGCGGCCCACCTGGGCACTCTCGGCCTCCAGCCAGATCTCCGCTGCCCCGTCGAGGCCGGCCAGCGCCGTGGCCAGCCGGTTTTCGTAGTGCTCGCTGCTGGGCTGGGGTGGCAGGCCCAGGCCGCCGAAGCTGCTGCCGCGATGGTGGGCCAGTCCTTCCAGGTCCACCACCGCCACGCCGCGCTGGGCCAGGTCCAGCAGCAGGTCGGTCTTGCCCGTGCCCGTGCGTCCGCCCAGCAGGCGCAGGGTCCAGGGCCGCTCGAACAGCTCAAGCACCCAGCGGCGGTAGGCCTTGTAGCCGCCATCGAGCAGCAGGGCCGGCCGCTCCAGTTGCTCCGCCAGCCAGGCCACGCTGGCGCTGCGCATGCCGCCCCGCCAGCACATCAGCCGCAGGGGCCCCGGTGGCAGGGCCGCCAGCTCCGCCGCCATCGCCTCCAGCCGCGGACCCACCAGACCCAGGCCCCGCAGCACGGCCGCCTCACGACCGGCCTGCTTGTAGAGGGTGCCGATCTCGGCCCGCTCGTCATCGCTGAACAGGGGCAGGTTGATCGCCCCCGGCCGATGGCCCTGGATGAACTCCGCCGGGCTGCGCACGTCCAGCAGCGGCCCGGGTTGGGCGAGGAAATCGGCCACCGTCAGCCGGGGTGCCATGGCAATCGCGGCGGCAGGACCCCAATCCTCCCCGGCCATGGGCCGAAGCCGCAGGCACCGGGGTGCAGCAGGATCGGCAGCGGTTCCCCTCCCGGCCACCTCGCCATGGGTCTCCAGGTTCCCCGCAAGCTGATCGTGATCGGGGACAGCGGCGTGTACGGCTGGGGCGATCCCGAGCAGGGGGGCTGGTGCGAGCGGCTGCGGCGGCACTGGATGGCCCTGCCCCAGGCCCCTGTGGTGTACCCCCTGGGGGTGCGGGGCGATGGGCTGGAGCGGGTGGCGGCCCGGCTGGAGCGGGAGGTGGGCAGCAGGGGTGAGCTTCGCCGCCAGAGGCCCCAGGGGATCCTGCTGTCGGTGGGGGTGAACGACACGGCCCGGGTGGGGCGTCCGGACGGGCGCCCCCAGCTCGATGCCGATGGCTTTCTCTATGGCCTGCAGCAGCTGCTGCAACGGGCGGGCCAGCTGGCCCCGGTGCTGGTGCTGGGCCTCACCCCGGTGATCGAGGAGGCGATGCCCTTCGCTGATGTGCTCTGGTATTCCCAGGAGCAGCTGAGGCGCTACGAGGCCCTGCTGGAGCTGGCCTGCCTCGAGGCCGACGTGCCGTTTCTGCCGCTGCTGCGCCCCATGCTCTGCGACCGGAGCTGGCCCCGCTGGCTCTGCGCCGACGGCCTTCACCTCAACGGCAGCGGCCATGCGGAGGTGTTTCGCCGCCTGGGCGAGTGGCCCGCCCTCAACAGCTGGGCTGAACTGACTTCGGCAGCCGCGCCTCACCCATTCGGGTGAGCGCGAATCGCTCCCGGCGGCGAGCCAGCCACGTCCCGGCCTGCGGAACATGGAGGTGGATCCCCATCTCCGTTCCACGCCGTGCAGGCCCAGCCCGTCCCGCCTCGGCTGTGCAACCTGGCCCTGGTGCGCATCTAGGAGCTGGTGGTGGTGACCTCTGCCCCGGTGGACGGCCGGCAGCTGGAGCCGTTGCTGATCAACCACAGCTCCAGCTGCCCCCGGGGCACCTTGGCCGCCAGGCTCCAGTTGCTGAGGTCGATCAGACCGCTGCGGGCCTCGATGGTCCAGGTGTCCGGGGGGGGTGTGGGAACGGGGATGGGGTCATCGCCCACTTTCTTGGCGTTGGCGGCAGCCAACAGTTTCTTGGCGTTTGCGGCAGCCAACAGTTTCTCGGCGTTGGCGGCAGCCACCAGGTCCTCGGCCAGCTCCCGATCGGCCTGATGGAAGAACTTCACCTGGGAGCTGGGGGCGCAGGCCCTGGCAGTGGGAGGCACATGGCGCAGGGTGCGGTCCACGAAATAGTTACCCGACTGGCTGAGACCCTCGGCCACCGCCCGCAGCGGCCCATTCACCGCCGCCTGCTTGTCCTCCACCGCCTTGTCGTCGTAGTGGATGAACACATGGGGCAGGCCCGGCAGCTTGCCGTGCCGTTCGGACACCATGCGCTTCTGCTGGTCGAGCGCCACGGCACCGGCCACGATCTCGGAAGCCGAGCGGATCTGCTCCTGGCTGAGGCGCTCCAGATCGATGCCGGAGGCCCCCGCGCTCGCCGCTCCGGCCCGGCTCTCGATGGGGCTGGTGGTGATCTGGCTGGAGAGGGGCAGCTGGGAATCGCCCGAGAATTCCGGGGTGATCTCGGCCAGACGCTGCACCGACGTGCGCAGCACCTGGTCGCGGGAGGCCTTGCCAGGCCACCAGCCGGTCCACACCCCCAGGGCCGCTGCGTGACGGCAGGCGGGGCTGGCGACGACCTCGCTCAGGGGCTGGCGGGGGCTGGCCCCGCCGGTGCTGCTGCTTTTGAACTGCAACCCCTCTTGCTTGCTGCCGCTGGCGTCCCCCAGGTTGGCGAAGCCATGGGCGCAGCGGGGGTTGAGGTCGCGGATCGAGGCCAGCAGGATGCGCTGGATCTGGCCCCTGCGCTGGATGCCGGCCTCGCTGTCCTCCCCCAGCAGATCACCCCTGGCCTTGTCGTGCATCAGCACTTCGCCGAGCACATGGGTGAGCAGCAGATCGTGGTGCACGCCCTCCACCGGACTGCGGCTGGCGAGGGTGTGCTCGATCGCCAGGATCGACATGTTGCGCGGCAGGCTGTCCTCTTGCTTGAGGTTGTCGATCTGGGCGAGGAGCATCTCCGAAGTGCTCATGCGCGTGCTCAGGGTGCTCACCCCCAGCAGCGTTGCCAGCGCCACCACCAGGGTGGGCAGCTGCAGCAGGTTCTGGCGAAGCCAGCCCCTGGTGTGTTGCCACCATCCGTGTCTGACCTCGGGGGCCGCCGGCTCCAGGGGAGCTCGATCTGCTGGCTCTGGGGGTGCTTGATCGGCCATCGTCAGCTCCGCCGCAGTGGACTTAGGTTAAGAGTCAGAAGCCAATTGGGCACTTCCTCGGAGCTTCGACAGCCATGACCACGCGCGCGCTGAGGTCATCAACCCAGTTGACGTCGTAACTCTCAGCGGCGACGGTCTTGGCCCACCGACTGAAACTCAGCCAGTCCTCGGAGCAGGGGCCAGGGTTAGGCCACATCAGCGCTGATGCCTCCTCCGAGAGCCCTTCCTGGTGGATTTCCTGAACCGGAAGAATGACTCCTTCGGGGAAGCATGCGGCGAGAGACGTTTGTGCCTGATGGGCATCAGGTGCCACTCGCTGGACACCTTCGCAATCCCTCGCAAAAGGAATCGTCGCCAGCCACGAGCGTTCTGACCTTTGGTTCACCGGCCCTACAAGCAACTGCTCCTCGTGAGAAGCATTCGGCCAGCGATGGGCATAGATCGCCGAATCCTTCCTGCTCCTACGCATGCGGACCACGCGTTTTCTCACTTCTGCACCTCAGGGCAAGACCCCCGGATCGGCTGAGTGGGTTGGCCACCAGGCAGCACCGCCCAGTGGATCTGGAGACATCAATGCCCTGATCTGCACAGGTCAGGGATGGCCTGGCCCTTGCTGAGCAGCAGAAACCCTTCCGAAGAAGCCCTTGGCTACGGCGGTGCGCAGCTTGCGGATGATCTTCTCGGAAGTGTGGCGCTTGCCTTTGATGGGGCTGCTCCTGGCCAAGCCTGGCTGGTGGGGAAACTTCCAGAAGGGCTGGATCAGGTTTTTGGGCCCACGTCAGTTGGGCAGACTGTTCCATGGGCGAGGCGCAATGCTGCAGGAACGCTGCGTCCAGCCAAACCCAACCCCAGCCGCCCCCCTGCCGCGCTGCGGGAGCCAAACCAACGCCCCGACGTTTCCTGGAGCAGTGCTGTCACCTCGCTGCTGGTCGTGGGCCTCACCCAAGTGTTCGGGCAGGCGATGCCCTTCGAGGTCGTGCCGTGGCACGACCAAGGCCTGATGCGGCGCTATGAGGCCCTGCAGGATCTGGCCTGCCTCAAGGCCGACCTGCTGCCCATTCCGCCCATTCTGCAACCCCTGCTCCAGGGCAGCGGCCATGCGGAGGTGTTTCGCCGCCTGCGCGAGTGACCCGGCCTCAACAGCTGGCTGGACTGAGTTCGGCAGCTGCGCCTCACCCATTCGGGTGAGAGCGAATCACTCCCGGCGGCGAGCCGCCCCGGCACCAGCCCGCAGAGCGTGGAGATGGATCCCCATCCCCGTTCCCCGCCATGCAGGCCAACCCCGTCACCCCTCGGCGCCGTCCTTCACTCCGCGCCGCTGCCCCCCGGCTGCGGGCCGCCTCCACCGACCTCCACAGCCACAACCGCACCCTGCTGCGGCGGCTGGCCCACACCGGGCCCAGGGCGGTGCGGCTGCACTGGCGCAACGCCCTGGTGGTGAGCAACCTGGCCCTGGTGCGGATGGTGGCCCAGCGCGAAAGCCGCCGCACCGGCCAGCCCTTCGACGAGCTCTGTTCCGTGGGTTACGAGGGACTCGTGCGGGCCGTGGACAGCTTTGACACCAGCCGCCCGGTGAGCCTCAGCACCTATGCGGTGCCCTGCGTACGCGGCGCGATGCAGATGGAGCGCCGTGACCGGCTGCAGCCCCTGCAGACTCCCCGACGGCTGCGGGAGCTGAACCAGCGGGCTGATCGCTGGCTGGAGCAGCGCCGTGGCGCCGGACTGCCGCCGCCGAGTCTGGCCGCCATGGCCACCGCCCTGGGCTGCACGCCTGCTCAGCTGGAGGAGGCCGCCCGGGTGCGGCGGGCCCTGCAGCTGAGCAGCCTGGATGCGCCCCTGGGCAGCGATGGCGACGAGGGCGCCCCACGGTGCCGGCTCGACCTGCTCGCCGACCCCGCCAGCTCCGCCTGTGACCAGACGGCGGACCAGAGCGATCCTCAGCTCACCTGGCTGCGCCAGCACCTGGCCCGCCTCGCGCCCCTGGACCGGCAGCTGCTGGAGGGGCGCTGGCTCGATGGCCTGACCTGGAGTGATCTGGGCAGGCAGCTGGGGCTGGCCCCCCAACACTGCCGGCAGCGGGGCGGTGAGCTGCTGGCCCAGCTTCAGGACGAGGCCCACCAGAGCCAGAGCGCGATCGCCAGAACCGCGGCCAGGCTGGTCTGAAGGCCATTCACCAGCTCGTTGCTGAGCCAGGCGAGGCGGGGCTGCAGGGTGGCACCGATCAGGCTTTCCACCAGGGTGGCCAGCAGTCCCACGGCCGCCACCAGCCCGGCGTCTGCCCAGCCGCCCAGCAGGCCCAGCAGGAGCATCCAGGCGGCCATCACCACGCTGCCCAGCAGACTCGCCGCCGTGCCCTCCAGGCTGATCGCCCCCTCGGTGCCGGGAGGTACGGGCCTCAGGGTGGTGATCAGCAGGGTGTGGCGGCCCCAGCGCTTGCCGATCTCGCTGCCAAAAGTGTCGCCGAGCTTGGCGGCGAAGCTGGCGGCGAACCCCACCATCAACGGGGCCAGCCAGCTCACGGGCGCCAAGGCCGTGAGCATGGCCAGGGCGGCGCCGGGAGCCGCCGAGCCCCACACGTTTTCGGGGCCGCGGCGGCCGCCACGGGCCTCCGCCAGCCCGGCGCGCTGCTTGTGGCGCAGGCCCAGCCGGGTCACGGCCGAGCCCAGCGCCAGGTAGCCCACCACCGCCAGCCAGCCCAGGGGGCCAAGACAACCCCAGAGCACGGTGCCGAGGGCACCGGCATGGATCCAGCCGGCGCGGGTGAGCACAGGCAGCCGTTGGGCCGCGCTGATCAGGGCGGCATTGACCGCCAGGGCAACCAGCCAGGGGAGCGGCTGCTGGGGAGGTGGAACGAACACGAAGCGAAGGGCGGGTGCCGAGGGGTCGCGGCGGGGCTCCCCAGTGTGTGGCAGGGAGCATGTGTTGCACTGCCCTAAGCAGCAGGCTTGGGTGGCGCCGCTCCAACGGATAATCGGCATCAGACGTTGCCGGCTCAGTCGCGATGGTGTTCAAGCGCAAGGGCTCCTTCTTCCTCGACCTCACCGGCGCCGGCGACACCAAGGCCGAACCGGTGCAGGTGGCGATCGCGGAGGCTCCCCCCGCCAGCCCCAAGGGCTCCAGTGCCGCTGAGCCCACCGCCACTCCTGAGCCCTCGGCCCAGCCCACCGCTGCTGTGGCAGCCGCCGCCACGGCAGCCCCTTCCGCAGCGCCTCCGTCCCCGGCCGAGAGCCCGCTCACCACAGCCGAGGCCATTGCCGCTGAACTGCGGGCCGCCCAGGAGGCCCTGCCCCCTCCGTCCCAGGTCACCTACGCCCCGGACTGCCTCAACCCCGCCAACGCCCTGCCGATGGGTCGGCGGCGGCCCGGGGCCAATCTGGGTGTGTTCAAGGGGATGGTGTCGGAGATGTTCCGCAACTGAACCCCAGCCGTTGGCGCCAGGCCGCCAGCAGGCTCGCGGCCGCCACGGCGGCCGTGGAGGTACGCAGGATCCCCTCGCCCAGCTGCACCGCCTGCCAGCCGCGCTCCAGGGCAACCGTTTCCTCCGTGGGGCTCCAGCCCCCTTCAGGGCCGATGGCCACCCTGACAGGTTCAGCAAAGCCCGCTGGCTGAGCTTTTGACGCCAGTGGCCCGTGAGCTTCGAGGGCTTCACCGAGCGAGATAGCCCTGCAGCAACGGGTGGTGGCCAGCAAACACACTCCACTCGTTGCTGCCGAGAACCAGGCCAGGGCCGGTTGTGCCGGCAGGCAGTGGGGCAGCCACAGCCGCTCGCACTGCTCCAGGGCCTCGCCCAGCACGGCCTGCTGGCGCTCGGGGCGGATCGCTGCCTCCGCCACGCTGCGCTCGGCCCGCAGCCACTGGAAGCTGTCGATGCCCAGTTCGCAGGCCATGCGCAGCATCACCTCCGGATCCCGGCGCGGCAGGGCCACGGCCAGCTGCAGGCTCGGCTGTGGGGCCGGAACGCTCAGCAATGGCTCCTCCAGGCTCTGTTGCAGCACGGCCCAGCCCTGCTGCCTCCCCGAGCCCAGCTCCAGGACCGCAGACCAGAACTGGCCACAGCCATCCACCAGCCCGAAGGCCTCTCCCGCTGCCAGCCGCAGCACCCGCCGCAGGTAGTGCAGCTCCTGGCCCTGCAGGGCCAGACGCCCCTCGGCGCCCTCCAGACGAGGGCGCTCCACCAGCAGGCGGCGCAGCTCGCGGGCCATGGCGCACTCAGGAATCGGGGATCGAATCCAGCAGCTGGTCGATGGTCTCGGGCTGCTCGTCGATGGCCCAGTCGTCGTTGAGGCCACCGATCAGCACCTGCTCCACCTCCACCACGTCGTTGTTGAGCTGGCGCAGGGTGTTGATCAGCACGTCGAGGGCGAAGGCGTCACTCGTGCCCAGATCCAGCCAGCAGCGTGCCCAGACTCCCTGATACTCCATCGGGCCCATGTTGTGCATCAGGGCCGGCAGAGCCGTGGCGGCGGTCTGCTGGTCATAGGCCATCCAGCTCAGTTCCGCCCCCTCCTCATGGACCTGGAGCGACTCGGCATTGAAGCCACCCAGCTTGCCCAGAAAGAACCAGCTGTCGAAGACGGTTTCCAGATAGCCCTTCTCGCCGCTGCCGAGGGGATCGGCAAAGCGCATCCAGATCCAGCAGTTGAAGGGGTCGAGCTCGCGAAATTGAACGTCCATCGGCACCGATCAGGCTGGGCCGCAGCCACAACAGCAGAGGCCACTCTCCCCCACCGCAGGCATGCTGGAGCCATGCTTGAACTGTGCGGCCTCGGCTACCAGCCCGCCACAGCACCCCAGCCGGTGCTGCGCGAGGTGAGTCTGGCCCTGGAGCCCGGGGCGATCGGCCTGGTGGCCGGCCGCAGCGGCGGCGGCAAAACCACCCTGCTGGAGTTGATCAGCGGCCTGGCCGAGCCGGATCAGGGCACGATCCACTGGAACGGAGAACGCTTCCGGGCTCGCCAGCGCCGCTGGCTGTGCGGCCTGGTGTTCCAGTTTCCCGAGCGCCATTTTCTCGGGCTCACGGTGGGCCAGGAGCTGCGGCTGGGCCAGCGCCGCGTGGAGTCTGAGCGGCTGGAGGCGGTGCTGCAGCGGGTGGGCCTCGCTGGGCTCAGCCTCCAGCAACGGCCTGAACAACTGAGCGGCGGTCAGCAGCGGCGCCTGGCCCTGGCGGTGCAGCTGCTGCGCCACCCCCAGGTGCTGCTGCTGGATGAGCCCACCGCCGGGCTGGACTGGACGGTGCGGGGCGAGATTGTGGCCCTCCTGGAGGGCCTGGCCCGGGAGCGGGCCGTGCTGGTGGTGACCCACGAACCGGAGCTGTTCCAGCGTTCAGCCGGCAGGGCCTGGCGCCTGGAGCAGGGCACGCTCACCGATCTGCAGACGACCGACCTCCTTACGATGGTCTGAGTGAGCGCCCACTGCATGAGGGAGTCCTGCGTGAGCGACAGACTGCTGCGGGCCACGGCCGCCGACGGCGGCATCCGGCTGGTGGCGGTGTCCACCACTGACACCAGCCGCGCCGCTGCCGAGCACCACCAGCTGTCGTTTCTCACCACCGCCCTGCTCGGTCGGGCCATGGGGGCCGCACTGCTGCTGGCGAGCTCGATGAAAATCAACCACGGCAGGGTGAACCTGCGCATCTCCTCCGACAGTGCGCTCAAGGGCCTGATGGTGGATGCCGGCCGGGATGGCACCGTGCGCGGCTACGTGGGTAATCCGGCCCTGGAGCTCGATCCGATCACCGCCGCCGATGGCTCGCCCCAGTTCGACCTGGCCGGCGCCACCGGCACGGGCTATCTCCACGTGGTGCGCGACTGGGGCCGGGGCCAGCCCTTCAGCTCCACGGTGGAACTGGTGAGCGGCGGCATCGGCGACGACGTGGCCTCCTACCTCCTCCACTCCGAGCAGACCCCCTCGGCTTTGTTCGTGGGCGAGCGCATGGACAGCAGCGGTGTGCTCTGTAGCGGTGGAGTGCTGGTGCAGGTGCTGCCCAAGGCGGCCCTGGAGCCCGCCCTGGTGGCCCTGCTGGAAGACCGTTGCCGGGCAGTGGAGGGCTTCAGCGCCAGGCTGGAGGCCTGCCAGGGCAACTTGCTGGCGCTGCTGGAAGCCATCTTTCCCGACCTCGACCCCCAGCCCCTGGAGGCGGAGGCTCAGCCCGTGCGCTTCCACTGCCCCTGCAGCCGCGATCGCAGCCTCGGCGCCCTCAAACTGCTCGGCCGCGACGAGCTCAGCAGCATTCTCGATGAAGATGGCCGGGCTGAGCTCACCTGCCACTTCTGCAGCTCGGTGTATGACGTGAGCGGCCAGGAGCTGCTGGGCCTGATCGCCGAGCTCGAGGGGGCTGCAATCGCCTAGGCCAGGCAGGCCCTTGGGCGGGCCCAGGCAGCTCAGGCCACGAACAGCGCCGCCAACAGCAGCAATACAAACGCCGGCAGGCTCTGCACCTGTTGCAGGGAGAGGGGCAGCCCCAGGGGCAGGCCGGATCCGGCCAGGCCTGCCACCAGGCCGCCGAGCACCAGGCCCAGGGTGAGCAGGCCGAAGCCCCAGCCCACAGCAGCCAGGAAGCGGCGGCGCCGGCGCTGCAGGCACACCACCGTGAGGGCGGTGGCCAGGGCCAGCAGAAATTCCGGCGAGGCCGAGGGCACCAGCAGCAGCAGAGCCAGCAGCACCCCGAATCCGCCGAGGGCAAGGTTGAGGGCCGCCCCCTCGGCCAGCTCCAGCCCAGGCATGCTCAGCGTCGGCGCCGCCACCTTGGGCAGGGGCAACTGGGGCAGGGCCGGCATCGCCAGGCGGGGCGGAGGCGGGGCGAGCTGCTCCCGGGCCGAAGCCGTTCGGGCCGCCGTGCTCACCCGACCCTGCTGGCGCTGCTTGAGGCGATCCATCAGCAGGGTGTCGTAGGCCGCCTCAATGCGGGAGCGGGCCATGGTGTCATCGCCCGCCTCGTCGAGGCGGGCCAGCTTGGCAGCCTGCACCTCCTCGAAGCTGGCGTCGGGGCTGATGCCAAGGCGTTGATAGGGCTCCAATGGCTCGGCCGCTGAGGATTGCGGATCAGAAGGGTCGGGCATCACCATCGCCGGCGGACAACAAAGCCTGCATAGAGCGTATCGAGGCCGGCCTAGAAGAGGGGCTCGCTGAAACGGAAACCACCTTCCTGTTCCAGTCGCAGCCTCCAGCGTTCTGCCTCGTCGGGATCGAGCCTATGCCGGTGTTTGAGCAGGGGCATCTGGGGGGGGAGATGGCTGCCTTCCCGCATCTCAACAGTGCCGGTGAGGGGTGGCCCAGCGAGGGTATCGAATTGGAAACTGACGTAGTCGCAACCCCCGTCTGGGCGGGGACGCACCAGCCAGAGCGGCTTGAGCATCGCCGTGATGGTTCGTTACACACCACTCTGGCGCAGCCGCCAGGCGACTGCGAAGGCATGCCACCGAATCCAGAGCAACCGGCCTCGACAGCCACTGCCCTGGGCAGAAGCCATCTCGGCAGCGAGGCGCTCAGGGGCCAACGAGCTGAGCATCGGGGGCAGCGGCGCAACGACCCGTGACCAAGCCCTCCACAGCCCTGCGCAGGGCCTCCTCCCGGCTGAGCTGATGGTGCTGCCGCGGCAACTTGGCATAGAGGCCGAGCTTCTCGAGCCGCTGGCGGGTGGTGCCGCTGGCCC
>NZ_JBSJOW010000010.1:0-34334 GCF_056633055.1 Paraciimarium castrense LEGE 11436
TCCGCGCCTGGATGGCGCCGGCTGACCAGCCGCATGAAAACTTCGTCTTCCCTGAGGAAGTTCTGCCCCGCGGCAACGCTCTCTGATCTGGTCCGGCCCTGGCCACCCCAGCAGCGCTCCTTCGGGGGCGCTTTTTCATGGCCCGCTGTCAGCGGCGAGGCTCAGAGTTCACAGCGGGATCGCCCATGGAGCGGCGAAAGCTCCGCTCGGCGGCCTGCTGGTTCTGGTTGGCTTCGCGCAGAAACGGCGCCAGGGCAGCCAGGCTCAGCAACCAGTGGTTGAACAGGCTCACGGGCCAGCGCAACGGCCGGGCGAAGTCCACAAACAGCACAACCCGGTAGCCCTCGGTGTCGTTCCACACCTGGTGGTTGTAGGTGTCGTCAAACACCAGGCAGCGGCCCTCCTCCCAGACATGCAGCTCGTCGGCGATGCGGATCCGGCAGCGCTCCCTGGGCTCGGGCACGATCAGGGCCAGATGCAGCCGCAGCACGCCGGCCCAGGCCCCTCTGTGGGGGGGAATCGTCTTGTGGGGCGAGAGGATCGAGAAGAAGGCGGTGCTGCAGTGGGGGATCTGCTTCAGCAGGGCCATGGTCTGGGGGCAGCGGCGGGCGTTGTCGCGGCAATCCATGCCCACACCTTTGAGAAAGAAGGTCTTCCACTGATCGTCTTTCTGGATCTTGCCCACCTGGGGCAGGATCTGCTGGAAGTTGGGCATGGCCTCGCGGTGGAGCATCACCTGCTCAAGCTCCTGCCGCACGCCAAGCCACTGATCCTCCACGGCGTGGATCCAGGGGAAGCGGTCGGCCTCGAACACAGGCACATCGCCATGGATGGAGGCCCAGCACACCAGGCGTTCGAGGGCGTCGTGCAGGCCGCGCCGCAGCCGCGCCTGGCGGGAGCGGGCCGGGAAGGTCCAATGGCGCCGGCGCAGCTGGGCCGTGGGCGCCAGGTCGCGATCCGCGGAGCGGCGACCTGACTTTGGTGGCTTCTGTGGGCTCGTCTGTCGCACCCGATTCGCTGCCCGCTCGTGTCTGCAGCGGGAACCCTATCGGCGGCGCCTCCTCCTCCTGGGCCGCTGTGGGGGATGGTGAGCCCGCTGGAGGGCCTGAGCCGTGGTTGTCGCTATGGTTTGGCCGTTCTGTCAGCAGTGCCGTGGCCTCTTGTCCTCTGACAGGAGGCCGAACACGTCGCCGGCTGGCGTCATCCCCCCAAGGAGGAGGTGCCCGTGAGTTCCAGTTGTTTCACCAAGGGTCTGCTGATCGCGGAGAACGCCGCCTGATTACGGCGCCTCAACCCTGATCAAACGGTTCCGCAGCCGCGGACCCGGCGAGAGCCCCCACCATCCAGGTCTACCTGGGTTGTGGGGGCATCGTTTTGGCGCCTGTTGGCCTCCGCGGTCTTGCCTCCCCGATCCAGTGTCAGCCCTGCAGGCAGGATCCCTGTCTCGCCAGGATCCCTGTCTGGAACTGTGTTGGCGAGGCCTTTGCCGGCCAGGCCCGGCATCCTTCCGGATGGGGCCATTGTGCCCTCTGGCACATGGGGTGGTGCGAGAGGTCCGGCAGGTGGTCACCATGGCTCTGCGGCGCATTGCGCCCATTTTGTGTGAGGATCCCATGAAACTTTTCCAGCAACTGCTGGTTGCCCCTGCGGCACTCGGACTGCTGGCCCCTGTGGCCGCCACTGCTTCTGAGCTCAACTTCGACGGCGTCGACCAGTACGCCTCCCAGGAGCAAGTCACCAGCATCTCCCAGTTCTCGGACGTGCAACCCACGGATTGGGCCTACCAGGCTCTCTCCAACCTGATCGAGCGCTACGGCTGCGTCGCCGGCTATCCCGACGGCACCTACCGCGGCCAGCGGGCCATGACCCGTTTTGAAGCCGCTGCGCTTCTGAACGCCTGTCTCGACCGCGTCACCGAGGTGACCGACGAGCTCAAGCGCCTGATGGCCGAGTTCGAGAAGGAACTCGCCATCCTCAAGGGCCGCGTGGACGGCCTCGAGGCCAAGGTCGGTGAGCTGGAGGCCAACCAGTTCTCCACCACCACCAAGCTGAAGGGCATCGCCACCATGGTGCTCGGCGGCGCTGGCGAAACCGGCTTCGGCGACAATGTCACCGCGAACTACGACGTTCGCCTGATGTTCGACACCAGCTTCACCGGTAAGGACCTGCTGCGCACCACCCTGCGCGCCGGTAACTTCGGCAGCTCCGTGTTCGGCAACGGCAACACCGCCATGGAAGTGGCGTTCCAGGAAGAGAGTGGTGCTGACTCCGTCGGCATCAACCGCCTCTTCTACCAGTTCCCCGTCTCTGAGTCCTTCACCGTCACCGCCGGTGCCAAGGTTCGTCAGGACGACATGCTGGCCCTCTGGCCCAGCGCCTACCCCGCTGACACCATCCTTGACCTGTTCACCTACGCGGGTGCCAGGGCGACCTACAGCCTGAACCTCGGCGCCGGTGTCGGCGTGTGGTGGCAGAAGGATGGCTTCAGCATCAGCGCCAACTACGTCTCCAACGAGAACGCTGCTGAGGACTCCACCGTCGGCATCGGTGAGGACTACACCGCCACCGTGCAGCTGGGTTACGGCGGCGAGAACTGGGGTGCAGCCCTGGCTTACACCTTCGCTGACTTCAGCGGGTTCGACAACACCAACAACGTTGGCCTGAGTGGCTACTGGTCTCCCACCGATTCCGGTTGGGTGCCTTCGATCAGCGCTGGTATCGGCTACTCCGATACCTCCGGCATCAACCCCGCAGATGATGAGTCCTGGAGCTGGATGGTCGGCATCCAGTGGGCTGACATGTTCATCAAGGGCAATGCCCTCGGCATGGCTGTCGGTAGCGCTGGCCAGATCGGCGATGGCAAGTGCGGCACCACCGCTGCTTGCACCGGCGGCATCTGGACAGACGGTGGCGAAGAGACCCTGGCTTACGAGCTGTGGTACAAGTTCCAGGTCACCGACAACATCAGCGTGACCCCCGCCTTCTTCTACATCGAGAACAGTGGCGCCAGCGACACCTACGGCGGTCTGGTCAAGACCACCTTCAAGTTCTGATCATCTGATCGGAACCGGGCCTGGCTCCTCACACTTTTTCCAGGCCCTTCGTCCTCTTTAACTTTCAGGAACCACTCTTCACACCGTTGTTCCTCTTCACCCCCGGCCTTCGGCCGGGGTTTTTTTTGGCCCGATCCCAGGAGCCTGGCCGCTTAGGTTGCCCTGGACGTGAGCTGGTGCGGAAGGAGGTGTCTCCTGCTTCAGGCTGATCCCTATGCAGTGCTGGGTGTGTCCCCCCAGGCCAGTGGCGCTGAGATCAAGGCGGCCTACCGCGCCCTGGTCAAGCGGCATCACCCCGATGCGGGCGGGGATCCCACCACGATCCTGGCCCTCAACGCCGCCTGGGAAGTGCTGGGTGATCGCGAGCGCCGCCACCGCCATGACCGCCGTCAGAGCAGACCCCCCGCAGAGGAAGGGCGGGGCTCATCCCCTGCGCAGACCTCCAGGGCAGCGGCCAGCAGCCGCGGAGCTGATCAAGAAGCTGCCGTGCGGCTCTGGCTGCAGCAGGTGTTCACACCGATCGACCGCCTGCTGGGCCAGGTGATCAACCCCTTCCCAGCCCAGCTGCGGGCCCTCGCCGCTGATCCCTACGACGACCGCCTGATGGAGGTGTTCTGCACCTTCCTGGGGCTCAGCCAGTCGCGCCTGGCCAGGGTGGAGACCCTCTACCGCTCCCGTCCCTGTCCCCAAGCCATCGAGGGCTTCTGCCTCGACCTCTACCACTGCCTCAGCCTGGTGAAAGACGCCTTGGTGGACCTGGAGAGGTACACCATGGGGTATGTGGACTCCTACCTGCGGGATGGCCGTGAGATGCTGCGCAAGGCGGCGAAGCGTCGGCGCCAGCTGAAACAGGACCGGCGCCAGGTGATGGCCTGAGTCAACCCGGGAAGGCTTCCAGCACAGCGAGGGGCAGCCACACATCAGGAACCGGCCGATGCCAGCGCAGCTGGGCATAGGCCCCCTTAACGACCAGCACTTCGCCGGGGCCCTCGAGGATGTACCCGGGAGGCTGGGGTGCGCTGGCGGCCACTTCGGCACTGCGGACGTAGGCGTCGCTGTTGACCCGCACCAGGCTGCCTTTCTTCAGGGGGGGCTGGGTGGTGGAGGAGGTGTCGGCCATGGAGAGCCTGAGGGTGGCGACCAGGCTAAGGCCCACGGTGGTGGAGCTTGGGCCTAGCCTCCTGTCGCGCTGAGGGAATGGAGCGGGTGCGTGTCTTGCTACTGGGCTGCTCCGGATTTGTGGGGCTCGAGTTGGTGCCCTACCTACTGGAACTGGGTCATACGCTCACCCTGGTGAGTCGCCGCAGCGACCCCTTCCACGCCCTGGCCAGCGATCGCCTGGGCAGCCTGCAGCTCGATCCAGCCGACCCAGCCAGCTGGAAGAATCCGGCCTTGCTCGAGGCGCTGGCCGCCGCCGATGGCGTAGTGAACCTCGCTGGTGAACCCATTGCCGAGAAGCGCTGGACCCCGGCCCATCGCAGCCTGCTGATGCGCAGCCGCAGCCGCACCACCGAGCTGCTGGTGCAGGCGATGGAGGCGCTGCAGACCCCGCCGCAAGTGCTGGTCAATGCCTCGGCGGTGGGGTACTACGGCACCAGCCTGGAGAAGCAGTTCACGGAGCAGAGTCCTGCCGGCAAGGACTATCTGGCCGAGATCTGCAGCAGTTGGGAGGCGGCCGCGACCCGCTGCCCTGAGGCGTGTCGGCTGGTGATCCTGCGGATCGGCATCGTGCTCGGCGCCGATGGGGGCGCCCTGGCCAAGATGCTGCCCGTGTTCCGCATGGGCTTCGGCGGGCCCGTGGGCACTGGCCGCCAGTGGATGAGCTGGATCCATCGCCACGACCTCTGCCGTCTCGTGGCCAGCGCTCTCGAAGACGGGTGCTGGCGAGGCACCTATAACGCTGTGGCGCCCCAGCCGGTGCGGATGACAGCGTTCGCCTCGGCCCTGGGCCGGGTGCTGGGCCGGCCCAGCCTGCTGCCCGTGCCGGGGCCGATCCTGCAGCTGTTGCTGGGGGATGGGGCCCAGGTGGTGCTGGAGGGTCAGCAGGTGGCACCCGAGCGGCTCCAGGCCGAGGGCTTCACCTTCCAGTACCCCGAGCTCGACGCTGCCCTTCCTGCTGCCACCAGCTCAGCACCCCGCTGAGCACGGCGGCTCCCATCAGCAGTCCGATCGCCGGGGTGAACAGCGGCTCCCAGAGCCGCTGAAACAGCTCCAGGGGGGCTTCCAGCTTCTGGCTGTGGCACAGCACCGCCACGCCGAACCACAGAGCGCCGCCGATCACCACGAACACGTTGGCCACCAGCACGGTGTCCATCATCCCCTTGACGCGCTGCAGGGGCGATTGGGCCCGGGCTGCTGTCTGTGCCGGGGGAGTGCTTCCCTCAGGCCCTGGGCTGGGCTCGCTCCTGGGCGGCTGATCTGACATCGGCTGGGCGCAACAGCTCCATGATCGCTGCCGCCAGCCGTTCGGTGCCTCCAGGGGCACCGATCCGCTCCTGGGCGGTGCGGGCTAGTCGGCCTCGCAGTTCTGGCCCCGCTGCAGGATCGGCCAGTTCGGCCAGCAGGGCCCAGGCGAGGCGGGCTGTGGCCTCCAGGGTCATGGCCGTGCCGGGCTCGCCGCTGGCGCAATGCACCCCAGCCCCGAGCAGCCGCCGCTGGGCTTCGGCGAAACCGGCGGTGAACTGGGGGCCCTGCCCCACCAGCTGCAGCACCGGCTTGCCCAGGCCCACCGCCTGCTCGCTGGCCGTGCCCGCCATGGCCAGCACCAGATCGGCCCGGGCCAGGGCGGCCCCGGCCCCTGACCAGGTGAGCTCCAGCTCCATCCCCCCGCGCTCCAGGCGGTCGTGGGCCCGTGCTCGCCAGCCGTGGCGGGCGGCCAGCTGCCGCACCGTGGCGGCATCGAGAGCCCTCACCAGCACGGCCTGCAGCTGCAGGACCTCTGGTTGGTGAAGCGGCTGGGGCAGCAGGGCCAGCAGGCGCAACATCAGCTCCAGATTCGCCCCGGCTTCGGGCATGCGGCTGCCGGGCAGCAGGGCCAGGCAGGGCTGCCGTGGCGCGGTCGTCGTGGCCACCCCGCGTTGTACGGCGGCGTCCAGAAAGGGATTGCCCAGAAAGGTCACAGGCCTCCCCAGCTGCTGACTGAGGTCCCTGGCTGTGAGCGCATCGCGGCTCCAGATCTGGCTGACGCGGCGACGCCGCAGCAGCCAGCCGCAGGGCCAGGGAAGCCGCAGCTTGCCCTCGTAGTGGCTCGAGTAGGCCACCAGATACACGGCGCAGCGGCAGCCGCCCAGCCAGGCCCCCAGCACCGCCACCAGGTCGCCGACGGCGACCACCAGCTGATACCGGCCCCGCTGCCGCAGCAGGCGCAGCAGGCAGGCCATCACGTGGGCCACCTGGCCACCGAGCAGCTCGCTGAGCTGGCCGTGGAAGCTGGTGAAACCCAGCCCCCCGGTGCGGAACTCCCGCGTGGGCCCCAGCACGGCGATGCCCCGCTGGCGGTAGGCGTTGCCGTGGCCCACCAGGGGCAGGGCCTCGACGGCCACACCCCTGGCCATCAGGGCCGCGGCCACGAGGGCGCCGCTGAGATCTTCGCCATGGCCATTGCTGAGCAGCAGCACGCGAGCCACGGGCGTCAGGGGGCGGGGGGCGCGATCAACCGTTCAACCAGGCCTGTACTTTCAGCATGGCCGCCCAGCCGGGCTTGCGTCTGAGGCCGTCGGCCATCGACTCCTGCAGCTCGGCGGCCAGCTCAGGCGCCACGGCCATCAGCCGCTGCACCATGCCGATGTGCTCCCGCACGCCTTTGGCGCCGGTCTCGAGCATGGCCAGGCTCAGATTGATGCGGGCCTGGGGGTCCTGGGGATTGAGCCGCACCGCCGTGCGGGCCGTGCGCAGGGCAGGCTCCGGCTGGTCGGTGAGCAGTTGCAGCCAGGCCAGACAGGTGAATCCAGCCGACTGGCGGGGTGCCTGGGAGGTGATCGCCTCAAACTCCTCAAGCAGTTCGGCCGGATCAGTGCCGGCGTTGTACCGGGCGATGGCGGCGTCGAACAGCGAGGTGGCTGGGCTGCTCTCGGCGGAACTGGCCGACATGGCTGCAGGGCAGGGTCACAGCTGTTCAGATTCCCATGCGGCAGGCCCGAGGCGCTGGCTCAGACCGCGAAGGAGCTGCCGCAGCCGCAGGTCTGGCTGGCGTTCGGATTGGTGAAGTTGAAGCCGCCGCCGATCAGGGCGCTGGAGAAGTCGAGCTGCATGCCGTAGATGTACAGCAGGCTCTTGGGGTCGCACACCACCTGGAAGCTGGGGGCTCCTGCGGGTTCATAGGTGTAGGTCTCGTCGTCGGGGCGGATGCCCTCAGCGCCGATGAAGTCCATGGTGTAGCTCATGCCGCTGCAGCCGCCTGAGCGCACCCCCACCCGCAGCACCCTGCCCTCGCCCTGCTGGCTGATCAGGCTGCCCAGCTGCTTCATGGCGGGCTCGGTGACCAGGATGCCCTTGCCGTCCCGGGCCGTGAAGGTGGCCACGGGGGTCGCGGCGGCCGGACTCGCGGCAACGGGGCTGGCGGCGGTTTCGGTGCTCATCACTTCGGCCAGGGTCATGGGCCAACTCTATGGAACTGCACCCGCACCTGTCGGATCCATAGAGTCTCTGCCAGTACGACCGGAGTGTTGCGGGTGCAGGTCGCCATTGTGGGAGCGGGTCTGGCGGGTCTGGCGGCGGCGGTGGATCTCGTGGATGCCGGC
Source organism: Paraciimarium castrense LEGE 11436 (assembly GCF_056633055.1). Lineage (NCBI taxonomy): Bacteria > Bacillati > Cyanobacteriota > Cyanophyceae > Synechococcales > Prochlorococcaceae > Paraciimarium > Paraciimarium castrense. The sequence continues at coordinate 7,793 of NZ_JBSJOW010000010.1, forward strand.
CATCAGGTGGATCTCTACGAGGCCAGGCCCTTCATGGGGGGCAAGGTGGGCAGCTGGGTGGATGAGGGCGGCAACCACATCGAGATGGGGCTGCATGTGTTCTTCTTCAATTACGCCAACCTGTTCGCCCTGATGCGCAAGGTGGGGGCGATCGACAACCTCCTGCCCAAGCAGCACACCCACCTGTTCGTGAATGCAGGCGGCGATCTGCGCGAGCTCGATTTCCGCTTTGCCCTGGGCGCCCCCTTCAACGGCCTCAAGGCCTTTTTCACCACGCCCCAGCTCGACTGGATCGACAAACTGCGCAATGCCCTGGCTCTGGGCACGAGCCCGATCGTGCGTGGCCTCGTGGACTACGAAGGGGCCATGGGGGTGATCCGGGACCTGGATCGCATCAGTTTCCAGCAGTGGTTTCTGGGCCATGGCGGCAGCCGCCGCAGCATCGAGCGCATGTGGAACCCGATTGCCTATGCCCTCGGCTTCATCGACTGCGAGGCGATCTCGGCGCGCTGCATGCTCACCATCTTCATGATGTTCGCCTCCAAGACGGAGGCCTCCAAGCTCAACCTGCTGAAGGGCTCGCCCCACCGCTGGCTCACCGGTCCGATCCTCGACTACATCACCAGTCGCGGGGGGCGCCTGCACCTGCGCCACCGCGTCACCGAGCTGCACTACGAGGAGGTTCCCGACCCAGACGCCTCTGGCCCCAGCGGCTCGCCAGCGATCCGGGTGAGCGGCCTCAGCCTGGGCACACCGGAGGGGGAGCGCCGGGTGCAGGCCGACACCTATCTCGCCGCCTGCGATGTGCCGGGCATTCAGCGCATGCTGCCCGAGGCCTGGCGCCGCTTTCCCCAGTTCGACAACATCTACAAGCTGGAGGCGGTGCCGGTGGCCACCGTGCAGCTCCGCTACGACGGCTGGATCACCGAGCTGGGGGACAGCGCCGCCAACACCGCCGCCCGCGCTGACGTGAGCCACCCGGCCGGCCTCGACAACCTCCTCTACACGGCGGATGCCGATTTCAGCTGTTTCGCCGACCTGGCCCTCGCCAGCCCGGAGGACTACCGCAAGGAGGGGTTCGGCTCCCTGCTGCAGTGTGTGCTCACCCCCGGCGATCCCTGGATCCCCCGCAGGAGCGACGACATCGTGGCCGCCACCGACGCCCAGGTGCGCCGCCTGTTCCCGTCAGCCCAGTCGTTGAATCTGGTGTGGAGCAATGTGGTGAAACTGGCACAGTCGCTGTACCGCGAAGCCCCCGGCATGGAGCCCTATCGGCCCAGCCAGCGCACGCCGGTTGCCAACTTCTTCCTGGCGGGAAGCTACACCCGTCAGGACTACATCGATTCGATGGAAGGTGCCACGATGAGCGGCCGCCTCGCGGCAGCGGCGATTCTCGATCGTCCCGCTCAACTGGCCGCCCAGGGCTCCGGCCAGAAGCAGCCCCTCACCGCCGCCCCCCGGCGTTGACGTGCCTGGCGCCGAACCTGGCTGCCACCCATACCGCCCCACTCACGAGGAACCCGATGGGCCGTTGGCTCGAGCACAGCGTCACCACTGAGATCGCCACGCCCGTGGAGCGGGTCTGGGAGGTCTGGAGCGACCTGGAGGCCATGCCCCGCTGGATGCGCTGGATTGAGTCGGTGGTCACCGAGCCCGGCAACCCCGACCTCACCGACTGGACCCTGGCCGCCCAGGGATTCCGTTTCCATTGGAAGGCACGGATCACGTTGCGGGTGGAGGCCCAGCAGTTGCACTGGGAATCGGTGGGGGGGCTGCCCACCAAGGGGGGCGTGCGCTTTTACCCCCAGCCCGACGGCAGCACCGCCGTAAAGCTCAGCGTGAGCTATGAACTTCCAGGTATCTTGGCTCCATTGATGGAACCAACCATTCTCGGTGGCATCGTCACAAAGGAACTTCAGGCGAACCTTGACCGCTTTCGAGACCTGGTCGAGGAACGCTCGATCGAGACCATCCCTGGCTAAGCGCTGGCTGCCATGCGCCTTGGTATCCCTGGTGCTCACGGGCTGTGGCGGCGGGGATGCTCCCCCCGAGGCCACGGCGTCATCTCCGCCACCGTCTCCCGCCACCTCACCGGCAGCCTCCCAGGCACCCGAGCTTGCTGGCCTGACTCCGCTGCCCACGCCCAACCAGGTGCTGGGGTCGATCAACACCGGCCGGGAGGATCCCTTTTATCCCTTGGTGCCGAGCCCTGCTGCAGGAGGTAGCCCCACCCCGGGTCGGCTCACCCTGCCGCCGTCCTTCCGGTTCACCGGTGTGATCAGCTCCGCCGGAAGGGCCCAGGCGATTGTCGATTACGGCGCAACCAGCGGAGCTCTGAGCGTGGGCGATCGGGGCGGCAGCAATACCGATCTGCTGCCGCCCGGCTGGACCGTGGCCTCGATCAATGCCGACCGTGGCCTGCTCACCCTGCGTCAGGGCCGGCAGACGGTGTCGGCGGAGCTCTGAGAGCCTCGGCGCAAGCCTGCACCAGGCCCTCGAGGTCGTGGGGATCGGCCTCCGCGTCCACCCGGCCGAGCTCCTGCTCACAGCGCCGGCTGGTCTGGGGGCCGATCGATACCACCGCCACATCCCGCAGACAGCGGGGCCAGGCCTCTCCGAAGCCCGCCTGAAGCAGCTGAACGGTGTGGCTCACTGTCTTGGCGCTGCTGAAGGTGATGGCGTCGAGTGCCCCCCGCTCCAGGGCCGCCACGGCGGCCGAGGGCAGGCCGGCCGGGCAGCGGGTTTCGTAGGCGGCCACCTCCACCACCCGGGCCCCGCCTGCGGCGAAGGCCTCGGCCAGCACGGTGCGGCCGCCACTCTCCACCCGCGGCAGCAGCAGCCGCAGACCCCAGCCCGAAGCCGGAAAGTGCTCCAGCAGGCTGTCGGCCACGAAGCTGGGCGGAACGAAGTCGGCGGGGGCGCCGATCGCCTCCAGCTGAGCGGCGGTCTTGCGGCCCACGGCGGCGATCCTGAGGCTGCGGGGCCGGTGGGCCAGGCTGCGGCCCCGCAACCCCAGCCGCTTCTCCACGGCCTCCACGCCATTGCCGCTGGAGAACACGAGCCAGTGGAAGTCCTCGAGCTCATCGAGGGCGTCATCGAGGGGGCCCCACGACTCCGGCGGCGTCACCACCAGGGCGGGCAGGTCCACCACCTGGGCCCCGGCCGCCTCGAACAGGCGCCGGGCGGCCCCGATCTGGGTTTCGGCCCTGGTCACGGCAATGGTTCTGCCGGCCAGGCAGGGCTCAGACATGGAGGCTTCAGACAAGGGTTCAGTCCTCCAGCTTGACCAGGGCGGAGGCCCGTTGCCGCAGGGCCTCGGCCTCGCCCTGGCGGCCCTGACTCCGCAGCAGCTCCAGGGCCTGGCGAAAGGCGCCGCGGGCTGCGGCGATGTCGCCGCTGAGCAGCAGGGCCGCCCCGAGGTTCTGCTGGGCTTCGGCGTGCTGCGGGTCGAGCTCCAGGGCGCGGCGGTAGGCGGCGATCGCCTGGGGCAGGTGGCCGCGGCGGCGTTCGATCAGGCCCTGGTTGTACCAGGCGAGCCCCACCTCAGGGGCGATGGCACAGGCCTGGCGGCAGAGCTCGGCCGCCTCGGCCAGGGCCCCCTGCTCGCAGAGCAGGGCGGCCAGGTTGAGCCGGGCGCCCAGGCTCACCCGGCCCGGCAGGGGCAGCTCCAGGGCCTGGCGGTAGAGGTCGGCGGCGGTGTCCTTGTCCTCGCTCGCCAGGGCGATGGCCAGATGCAGCAGCAGTTCGTAGCGCTCCGGGACCGCCTCGGAGGGGCAGTGCCGCAGCCCGCGCCGCAGCAGGCGGATGCCCTGCCGCAGGCGGCCTTCGCTCACCTCCAGGCTGCCGAGCTTGGCGCAGGCGTAGGGATCGTGGGGCTGGAGCCGCAGCTCCTGTTCCATCGCCTGGCGCAGCCGCCCGGCCTTGTTGCCGCGCTCCAGCAGGGCGGGGGCGTAGCCGTCGTGCACCAGGGCGGGGGTATCGCAGTCGGCGATGCGCCAGTGCGGCTGCTGCCGCTGGAGGGCCAGCACGCTCTCATCCACCTGGGCGTGATAGGCGCCGCTCCAGTGGAGGGCGGGATGGCGTCGAAACAGGCGGCTGACGCTGGAGTAGGGCGACTGCCTGGCACCGCGCTCCTGGCGCAGCAGGTTGACCAGCAGCAGGTCGGGCTGCTCCAGCAGGTGGCGCAGGGGCGCCCTGGCCGGCTCCAGCAACTGCTCATCGGCGTCGAGCACGAGCACCCAGTCGCCGGACACGTGGCGCAGCGCTTCGTTGCGGGCCGGCGCGAAGTCGCCCGGCCAGGGCAGGGCATGGACCACGGCACCGAGCCGCTCAGCCAGGGCCACGGTGCCATCGCTGGAGCCGGTGTCGAGCAGCACCATCTCATCCACGAAGCCGGCCACCGAGGCCAGGCAGCCCTCCAGCCGCTCCGCTTCGTTGCGCACCACCATCGACAGGCTCAGCTTCGGCATGGTGTCTCCCGCGGTTCAGTCGGTGAAGGCCTGCGCGGCGCTGTGATCGGCGAGGCCCAGGCGCCCCAGCAGCCAGGCCTGGGCCCGGGGCATCTGGCCGGGGCTGTAGGCCGCCGGCAACGGCTCCGGCAGCAGGGGCTGCAGGGCCTCCCACAGGTAGGGGCTGCCGTAGATCGCCAGGCCTGCCAGCCGGCCATGCCGCAGCAGCTGGGCGACGGCCGCGGGCCAGGGCTCATCGCCGCCGGCGCTGCCCCGGAAGGGGTTGCCGCGTACGAACAGCTGCAGCAGCACGGGGCCCTCGCCGAGCAGATCCAGGTTCAGGGGGGCCTGGGGATCGGGCCGCCAGAGGCTGGGGTGCAGGTCGTCGAGCAGGCAGGGGCGCAGGCCCGCCGCGGCGGGCAGGGTGAGGGCCGGCGCGGTGGGGGGCAGGAAGGGCGCCTGCAGGGCGGAGTCGAGGCGCAGCAGGTTCACCCCGGGGCCCAGGATGGCGGGGTCTGCGCTGGCTTTGGCGTTGGCCCAGCTGGGGGCTGCTGGCCAGATTGCTGGCCCGGCCCAGTTGCCGCCCCGTTGCTCCAGGGTGTGCTCCACCAGCTCCTGCTCCAGGAGCCGATCGGGTTGGGCGGCCGTGGGGGGGTCGCCTTCGAGGCCTGGATCGCCTCGGCCGGTCCGCACCTGCCCCAGGGCGTCGCGCCGCCGCTCAGCACTGGCCTCCAGCTGTTGCCGTGACAGCCGCCCACTGGCAAGGGCGGCGACGATCGCCTCGATGGCCTGGTGTGCATCGGCGGGCATCAGCACCAGATCGGCGCCGGCCTCCAGGGCCAGCACCGCCGCTTCGCCGGCGCCGTGGTGGCGGCTGATCGCCTCCATCACCAGGGCATCAGTCACCACCAGCCCCCGGAAGCCCAGATCGCGCCGCAGCAGCTGGCTGAGCACGGCGCTTGAGAGGGTGGCCGGGCGCTGGGGATCGATGGCCGGCAGCAGCAGGTGGGCCGTCATCACCGCGGCCACCCCGGCCGCGATGGCGGCGCGAAAGGGGGGCAGCTCGATGGCTTCCAGCCGCTCGCGGCTGTGGGGCAGCACCGGCAGCTCCAGGTGGGAGTCGCTGATGGTGTCGCCATGGCCGGGAAAGTGTTTGGCGCAGCCCAGCACTCCCACGCTCTGCAGGCCCCGGCAGAAGGCGGCCGTCAGCGCCGCCACCACCGCAGGCTCTTCGCCCCAGGCACGCACGTTGATCACGGGGTTGGCGGTGTTGTTGTTGACATCACACACCGGGGCCAGCACCCAGTTCAGACCGGCGCGGGCGGCATCCCGGCCCGTGCAGCGGCCGTAGCGTTCGGCCAGATCGAGGGCCAGGTTGGGATCGCGGCCATGCAGGCGGCCCAGCCCCAGGGGCGGCACCAGCCAGCTGGCGCCCTCGAAGCGCTGGCCCACGCCCTCCTCCACATCGGCGCAGAGCAGCAGGGGCCCTCCAGCCCAGCCGCGCAGCTGGCGGCAGCGCAGGGCCAGCTCGGCCGCCCCCGCCCCCAGCAGGATCACCCCGCCCACGCCGAGCTGCAGCAGCTGCTGCAGCTCCGCATTGGTCAGCTCCCAGCGGGGGTAGCGGCGCTGGTGATCGGCCAGATGGCCGCTGGCCCTCACCACCAGCAGTTCGGCGGCCAGCCGCTTCAGCTCCGGCTCCAGTGGCCTAGCCAACGGCGTTGTCGGTCTCGCTGGGAGCGGGCTCGGCGCTGGCTGCCGGGTCGCCAGGGTCCCCTCTCTCGAGGCGTTCCTCCTCCAGCCGGTTGAGCAGGCCCAGCACCGTGGTGCCGCGCTCCAGGCCGCGATCCAGCAGGAACACCACCTCCGGCGTGCGGCGCATCTTCAGGCGCCGGCCCAGTTCACCCTTCACGTAGGGCGCGGCCGAGCGCAGGCCGGCAATGGCCTCATCGCGCTCCGCCTCGCTGCCGTAGACGCTCACGAAGATCTTGCAGTGCTGGAGGTCGCCCGCCACCTCCACGTGGGTCACGCTCACCATGCCCTGGCTGACCCGCTCATCCTTGATGCCGGCCACAAGAAGCTCGCTCAGCTCCCGCCGGATCAGGGAGGCCACCCGCTCCACCCGTCGCCCCTGTGCCATGGCTAAGCCACCGGAGTGGCGTTCACCATCGCATGCAGGATCAGCCCGAGGCTGAGCAGGCCGCTGACGGCAGCGCCGATCAGAGCCACCGCGGTGACGGGATTGCGGCCCCGGGCCGCCAGGGGCTCCAGCACCGAGTTGGCCACCCCCAGCCCGAAGGCGATCAGGTAACGCGGATAGCGCGTCACGTTCAGCAGGAAGTCCTTCATTGCCCCCGGAAACACTCATGGCGGTGCCTGCTGGCTACTCTGCCGCCTTGGCTTCGGGCTTGACGCATGCAGCTGCACCAGTTCCGCCACTCCGCCTTCTGCGAGAAGGTGCGGCTTGTGCTCGCTGCCAAGGCGGTCGACTACAGCGTGGTGGAGGTGACCCCGGGGGTGGGGCAGCTGGAGCTGTTCCGGCTCTCCGGTCAGCGCCAGGTTCCCGTGCTTGTGGATGGCTCGGAGGTGATCGCCGACTCCACCGCCATCGCCCAGTACCTGGAGGTGCTCCATCCCCTGCCGGCACTGCTGCCGCCAGACCCCGATCAACGGGCCCGGGTGCTGCTGCTGGAGGACTGGGCCGATACCGCCCTGGCGGCCGGAGTGCGAGCCGCCCTGCTGCAGGCCCTGGCCGGTGACCCCGTGCTCAGGGCCGGCCTGCTGCCGGAGGCCACGCCCGGGCCCGTGCGCCAGCTGCTCTCCAGCCTGCCCGGCGCCGTGATGCACGGCATGGGCGATGCGGTGACCGGCCTGATCGGCACCCAGGAGCGCCGCCAGCTGCAGACCAACCTGGAGCAGCTCGCCACCCTCACGGGCGGCCGCGCCTATCTGGTGGGTGACCAGCTCTCCCTGGCGGATCTGGCCGTGGTGGCCCAGCTCTCGCTGCTGCTGTTCCCGGCCAGCGCCGGGGCACCTCTGGCCGGGCACGGCATCAGCGGCCTGGCTGACCATCCGCTGCTGCAGCCGCTGTTCAGCTGGCGCGATGGGATCCTGGCCCAGCTGGGTCGGGCCTGAGCGGCACCAGCTTCAGGCCGCTGCGCTGACTGCTGCTCGCTCGGGCCGCCAGGCCGGCGGTGGGTGACGGGTAGGTGGCCTGCCACTGCTGGGCCTCGATGCTGCCGTCGCTGCGCAGCTGGAAGCGGCTGAGGGTTTCCACCCGGCTCAGCCGGGGTTGGCCCGGGCCATGCAGCACCTGCAGGGCCAGCTCATCGGCCAGGAACTCGCCAGTGGCCGGCTGGTCGCTGCGGCGGCCGATCACACTGGATTCGAGCTGGAAGGGGGTGCCCTCAGGTCCCCGCAGCCTGGCGACCTGCCGGTTCGGGTCGGCCGGATCGTTCTCGACGCCCAGCAGGGCCTCCCCCAGCAGGGCACTGCCGATGGCGCCGGCGTTGAAGGCCCGGTCCCCCACCACCGCCCCTGTGCCGTCGCGGAGGAAGCGCACCTGGTACTGGCTGCCATCGTCGTCACTGGCCAGCCAGGCCCCTTCGAACCAGGGCGGGTAGGCCAGGTCGCGGCGGCCGGGGCGCGTCAGCGGGGCCGGCAAGCTCCAGGCGGGCCACTGGGCGATCCGCGTCTCCAGGGGCGATGGGCCGGGGCTGCCGGCAGCAGGCCAGACAGCGAACCACAGCGCCAGGATGGCTGCCATCAGCGTGTTGCCCATGTCCGACCCCCTGTTGCGGGAGCTCGATCATTACGTGGTGCTGGAGCCGGGCGGGGCTGATCAGATCCTCACGGCCGCCGAAACCGTGGCCTGGCTGGAGGCCCACCTCGCCGCCCTGGCCCAGGTGCCCCACGATCTCGCCGACCTCGCCGGCGGCCGGGACAGGGCTGAACGGCTGCTCGCAACCGCCTGCGAGCTGGAGCTGGAGCCCGGCCGCGCCATCCAGTGGTTCGCCGTCAGGATCGATCCGCCGGGACCCCATCCAGGGACGGGCTGAGGCCGCCGTCCTGATGGCGTAGCAGCGCTGGCTGTTCGGGGGGGCTCAAGGGCTCCCGCAGCACGCTGGGCAGGGCCTCGAGAAGCCGCTGCGCCACTCCCTCAGGGGGCTCGCCATCCTGGCTGATGCGGAGATCCGCCTGGCTGTAGAGGGGGCGACGGGCCTCCAGCAGGGCCCTGAGCCGGGCGGCGGGGTCCGGGTCCGCCAGCAGGGGCCGGGGGGTGGGGTCCTGCCGCAGCCGCTCCAGCAGCAGGGCCTCCGGCGCATCGAGCCACACCACCAGCCCCTGGTGCAGGTGGCCCCAGTTCTGGGGACGGCTGACCACCCCCCCGCCGGTGGCCACCACCAGGGAATGCCAGCCAGCGATCTGGGCAAGCACGGCTGTTTCCAGGTCCCGGAAGGCCTGCTCCCCATCGCTGGCGAAGATCTCGGCGATGCCGCGGCCCGCGGAGGCCTCCAGCACGGCATCGGCATCGACAACGCGGTAGCCGAGGGCCGCGGCCAGGGGAGCGGCCACCGCACTCTTGCCCGCCCCCATCATTCCCACCAGGTAGAGGTTCACCCCCTGGAGGCGCTTGGCCAGGGCCAGGTGCGCAGCTGCGGCCATCTCCCCGCTTCAACAGAGCCTGTTTCTAGGATGAAGCCCACCGAACGAGCCCCATGACGGCCAGCGCCAGTCTCAGGCCCGCTCCAGGGATCGCAGACCCCTGCCCCCCTGGTGCCGCCTCCGGCCATGGCCGCGGACGGCCCTGTCTGATCACCCGCCGGGCCACCTTCTGCGCCAGTCACCGCTACTGGCTGCCCGAATGCTCGGAGCAGGAGAACGCCGAGCGCTTCGGTCGCTGCAGCCTGGCCCCCGGCCATGGCCACAACTACGAGCTGATCGTGGCCATGGCCGGGCCCCTCGACGGCGACGGCATGGTGCTCAACCTCTCCGAGGTGAAGCACGCCATTCGCTCCGCCGTGACCGCTCAGCTCGACTTCCGCTTCCTCAACGACGTGTGGCCGGAGTTCGACCTCTCCCGGCCCGAGGGCTGCCTGCCCACCACCGAAGCCCTCTGCCGTGCCATCTGGGCCCGGCTGGGGCCGCTGCTGCCCCTGGCCGGTCTGCGGCTCTACGAACACCCTGATCTGTGGGTCGACCTGCTCCCCCCCGCCGCAGCTGTCGCCACTGACAGCCCCACCGACACCGCCACAGACTCCGCTCCTGACTGCGCCGCCCCCTCCGCCGCCCCGCTCCCCATGGAAGCCTTCCTCTCGATCCGCACCCACTTCGCCGCGGCCCACCGCCTGGCCCGTCCGGAGCTCAGCCAGGCCGAGAACGAGTCCATCTACGGCAAGTGCGCCCGCCCCCACGGCCATGGCCACAACTACCTGCTCGATGTCACCGTGCGCGGCGGCATCGACCCGCGCACCGGCATGGTGTGCGACCTCTCCGCCCTGCAGCAGCTGGTGGCGGACCTGGTGGTGGAGCCCTTTGACCACACCTTCCTGAACAAGGACGTGGAGCACTTCGCCAGCTGCGTGCCCACCGCCGAGAACATCGCCCTCCACATCGCCGACCTGCTGGCCAGCCCGATCGCAGCCACCGGCGCCAGGCTGCACAAGGTGCGCCTGCAGGAGAGCCCCAACAACGCCGCCGAGGTGTTTGCCGAAACCCCCCAGCTCGAGATGGTGCCTGCCGCCCTCGAGGCCCTGGTGGCCCGCTGAGCCCACCTGGGTGCCCGCCCCGGAGCGCCCCAGACTGCGCCTGGTGCTGGCGGTGAGCCTCGACGGCCGTCTGGCGCCGCCCCAGGGGGGCGCGGCCCAGCTCGGCGGTCCCGGCGACCGCCGCGTGCTGGAGGAGGCCCTCACCTGGGCGGATGGTGGCCTGATCGGAGCGCGCACCCTGAGGTTGCACGGCAGCACCTGCCTGATCCGCGACGCCGATCTGCTGGCCCGCCGCCGCGATGGGGGCCTTGCGCCCCAACCGGTGGCTCTGGTGGTGAGCCGCACGGCCCAGCTGCCGGCCAGCCTCCCCTTCTGGTCACAGCCGCTGCAGCGCTGGCTGCTGGCCCCCCAGGGCTCGGCCGTGGCCCCAGGCTTCCAGCACCATCTGCCGTTGGCCCCCTGGCCGCAGCTGCTGGCGGAGCTGGCCCAGCAGGGCCTGCGGCGGCTGGTGCTGCTTGGTGGCGCCTCCCTGGCGGCCTCCCTGCTGGCGGCTGATCTCGTCGATGAGCTGCAGCTCACCTTCTGCCCCCGGCTGCTGGGGGGCGCCCATCTGTGGCTGCCGGCCGATGCAGGCCTGCCTGCTCTGTCCCCTGCCCTGCAGCAGGGGGCCTGGCAGCTGCAGGACTGCCGCCTGCTGCCAGGGGGCGAGTGCCTGCTGCGCTACGGCCGCCTGATCGGCCCCGATGCCCTCGCCCCGGCCGATGCTTCCGGTTAGCTTGCCGGCCCCGGAGCCCCCTTGCCGTGGCTGAGCTGCGCGCCCGCTGGCACCAATCGCTGGCGGAGATTCCAGAGCCGGCCTGGGATGGGCTGCTGGCCGACGACCTGCCCTTCTACCGCTGGCGCTGGCTGCGGCAGCTGGAGGCCAGCGGCAGTGTGGTGCCCCGCCAGGGCTGGCAGGGCTGTCACCTGGGGCTCTGGAGCGGCGACACGCTGCTGGCGGTGGCGCCGCTCTACCTCAAGGGCCACAGCTACGCCGAGTTCATCTTCGACCAGAGCTTTGCCCAGCTCGCCGGCCAGCTGGGGCTGCGCTACTACCCCAAGCTCGTGGGCATGAGCCCGGTGAGCCCGGTGCAGGGCTACCGCTTCCTGATCGCCCCGGGGGAAGATGCCGCCGGCCTCACGGCCTTGATGCTGGAGCTGATCGATCGGTTCTGCCGCGACCAGGGCCTGCTGAGCTGCAATTTTCTCTACGTGGATCCCCAGTGGCAGCCCCTGGCCGAGGCCGCCGGCTGCGCCGCCTGGGTGAACCAGCAGAGCCAGTGGAGCAACCCCGGCCACCGTCACTTCGATGACTACCTGGCCAGCTTCAATGCCAACCAGCGCCGCAACATCAAGCGCGAGCGCAAGGCGGTGGGTGCCGCCGGGCTGCAGGTGACCCCCCTGGTGGGCGAGGCGATTCCGCCCGCCATGGTGGAGCGGATGCATGACTTCTACGCCCAGCATTGCGAGCGGTGGGGGCCCTGGGGCAGCAAATACCTCACTGAGCCATTTTTCGCGGCCGTGGGTGCCGATCCCGCCCTGCGCCGGGCCCTGGTGCTGTTCAGTGCCCACCGGGGAGATCCAGGCGACCCCGTGGCGATGTCGCTGTGTGTGCGCGGTGGTGATCACCTCTGGGGGCGCTACTGGGGCAGCGAGGTGGCGATCGACTGCCTCCACTTCGAGGTCTGCTACTACGCGCCGATCGCCTGGGCGATTGAGGCCGGCATCCGCCATTTCGATCCGGGGGCGGGCGGCAGCCACAAGCGGCGGCGGGGCTTTGTGGCCCAGCCCCGGGTGAGCCTGCACCGCTGGAGTGATCCCCGCTTTGACGCCATCCTGCGGGAGTGGCTGCCCGGGGCCAATCGGGAGATGCTGCGGGAGATCGCCGCCATCAACGCCGAGCTGCCGTTCACGGCTGACTACGATCCTCCCCATGTCCCAGGCACCCTCCTCCCCCACCAGGATCCAGCGGCCTGAGCAGACCCGCCGGCAGCTGGATGAAGAGCTGTCGCGGCGCTTCATCGCCCTCGACCCGGCCGGCTATTTCCTGATCAGCGTTGATGCTGAGGCCGGCGAACTGGTGGTGGAGCACTTCGGCAACGGCATCGATGAGCGGGGTCTGGCCACCGATCCCGACACCGGCGAAGTGCTCAGCTGCCGTGGCGCTGGCCCGAGGCAGCCGCTGGCCATCTACCGCGGACGCACGGCCAAACAGCTCGGGGTCGTGCTCACCGAGGGAGAGGGCCCCTCGCCGCTCAGCCGCCTTGACCACGCTCTCTATCTGGGCAGGGAACTCCAGAAGGCCGAATGGTGCCTGGAGCACGGCCTCACCTACATCCAGGACTGAAGGCTCATGCAGGACTGAAGAATTTCAGACTGATGGGCGCGATCAGGCCGAGATCAGCTCCGGCACTGGTGCAGCAGTGGGCTCGGGAGGTTCCGGTGGAATCTGGGCCAGCTGGGCCTGGATTTCGTTGCGCACGATCGCCCGGTATTCGAGGAAGTGCTCGTTGTGGGCCAGGATGGCGATGAAACCCTTGAAGCGCTTGGGGTTATGGCGGGCCATGCCATAGAGGGCCTTCCAGAAGCGCAAGCGGGTGCTGCGGCGGATTCCCTGACGCCAGATGATGATCGCCAGGGCGCGAAGATCAACCCAGTTCACAGGCTTCTTGGGGCTGCCTTCGGGTTCTGGGGTGAGGAATTCCTTGTACTTCTGGGGGGGGAGCTTCAGGAAGTAGTTGTAGACGCGATCAATGTAGGCGTGGGGCTCATAGAGCTTGGAGAAGGCATCCACATACTCATTGGCGATGTCGCGAATCGGCCTGGTGGGTACAAAATTGAGCAGGTTGGTCTGGTTCACCCCCTTGGCTGCGGAGGAATCCTGGATCAGGCGCCCTTCACGCTCCAGGCGATGCCAGAGGGCCGTGTTGGGAAGCGCCTGGAGCATGCCCATCATCGCGTGGGGGATGCCGGTGCGGGTCACAAAGTCGACGATGCGATCGCCGGCTCCCTGTTTTTCCCCATCGAAGCCGATGATGAAGCCCGCCATCACCCGCATCCCATAGGACGTGATCCGGTTGACGGAATCATCCAGGGAGCTGCGGGTGTTCTGGAGCTTGCCCGCCACTTCCAGGCTGGCTTCGTCCGGGGTCTCGATGCCGAGGAAGAGGCTCTCGAAACGGCATTCCACCATCATCTGCATCAGCTCCTCATCGGCTGCCAGATCCACCGAGGCCTCGGTGGCGAAGCTGAAGGGATAGCGATGCTCGATCTGCCACTGCTTCAGCACCGGCAGCAGGCGCTTCACATTGCGCTTGTTGCCGATGAAGTTGTCATCCACCAGAAACACCGAGCGGCGCCAGCCCAGGTCGTAGAGCCGCTGCAGTTCGGCAATCAACTGCTCCGGTTCTTTGGTGCGAGGCTTGCGCCCGTAGAGCACGATGATGTCGCAAAATTCGCACTGGAACGGGCAGCCTCTGGAGAACTGCACCGACATTTCCGAGTAGGCCTCCATCTCCAGGAGGTCAAATCGGGGAATTGGGGTCCCGGTGACATCCGGCTTTTCACCGCCGGAATTGAAGCGCCCCTGCTGATCGCCCCGCTCCAGGGCCTCGATGAACATCGGCAGGGTGATTTCACCCTCATCCAGCACCTTGAAGTCGGCCAGATCAAGCTCTGGAGCATCAGGGGTGGAGCTGGCGAAGGGGCCGCCCACGGCCACGGGCAAACCCCGCTGTTTGGCCCGGGCGATCTGGGCGGCCATGTCCCCCTTCTGCACGATCATGCCCGAGATCACCACCAGCTCGGCCCAGTCCCACTCTGCCTCGGTCACCTCGCGCACGTTGCGGTCCACGAGCTTCATCGGCCACTCCTGGGGCAGCAGTGCCGCCACGGTGACCATGCCCAGGGGAGGCAGGAGCACCTTGCGGTTCACCAGCTCCAGGATCTTCTCGTAGCTCCAGAAGGTCTTGGGGAATTCCGGATAGATCAGCAGGGTGCGCATGGGGAGTCTCGACGGGGCCGGAGCAACGGGGCCAACGCAAGTGGCCGCCGGAACGTGGCTCAGGGGAAGGGTGCTGACGGAAAGGGCCGGAAGCGGCGGTTGGATCGGCTCAGGAAAACAGGGTGGCCGGCACGGTCCGCCGGGGAGGATCTTCAGGTTTCATTGTTGGCGCACCTTAGGCAGAAGGCTGGTCCGGTGCCTGGCGAGCCGGGCCTCTGCTGTAATGGGCACACGACTTTGCAGCAGAGGCCACGATGGGTGTAGCGATCTACCTGGGTCTGGTCGGAGGCGGCCTGGTTGCCGCGTTCCTCGGCTCTGTGCTGTTGCGCAGCATCAAGCTGATCTGAGCCGGCTGGCCGCCATCGCATCGCCCACCATGGCCGCGGCGCCCACCACCTCGCCCACGAGGTCGTAGGTGTCCGCTGCGGTGATCCTCACCGGCACCATGGTTCCCGGCGCCGCGCAGAGGCCGCCGGCCCCCGGCAGCACCCGTACATCCCCATCCACGTCCGGCGCGAAGCGGGCACAGCGGCCCAGCATCTCGCCGCTGGAGGGGTTCTCCTGCTCGATCAGCACATCCACGATCCTGCCCACCCAGGCAGCGTTGCGCTCGGCCGCGATCGGTTGCTGCAGGGCCATCAGCTGATCCCTGCGCTGCTGGGCCACGGCCGCCGGCACGGGATTCGGCAGGTCCACGGCCGCGGTGCCGTCTTCGGGTGAGAACGTGAACACCCCCACGTGGTCGAAGCGCTGCTCGGCTACGAAGTTCAGCAGGTGCTGGAAGTGCTCCTCGGTTTCGCCCGGGAAGCCCACGATGAAGGTGGTGCGCAGCACGGCATCGGGAAGTTGCTCCCGGATGCGGTGCAGCAGGTCACCGGTCACGTTGGCCTGCCAGGGGCGGTTCATGGCCCGCAGCACCTGCGGATGGCTGTGCTGCAGCGGCAGATCCAGGTAGGGCAGCACATTGGCCACGTCCCGATAGGCCTCCAGCACCTCTGGAGTGAGCCCGGTGGGATAGGCGTAGTGGACGCGGATCCAGGGGATGTCCACTTCCCCGAGGGCCCGCAGCAGCTCGGCCAGGTGGGGCTTGCCGTAGAGGTCGAGGCCGTAGTTGGTGCTGATCTGGCTGATCAACACCAGCTCCTTCACCCCCTGGGCCGCCAGGCTGTGGGCCTCGGCCACGATCGATTCGATCGGCCGGGAGCGCTGGTCGCCGCGCAGCTTGGGGATGATGCAGAAGGCGCAGCGGTAGTCGCAGCCCTCCGCCACCTTGAGGTAGGCCACGGCCTCGGAGGTGGTGCGGTAGCGGGGCAGGTGCTCGTCGGCCACGAAGGTGGGGGTGGCGCTCACCTGGTTGACCCGCTCGCCGGCCTCCACCCGCTCCAGCACGCTGACGATGTGCTGATAGTCGCCGGTGCCCACGATCGCCTTGGCCTCCGGCAGGCTGTCGAGCAACTCCTCCTGAAAGTGCTGGGCCAGGCAGCCGGCGATGATCAGCTCCTTGCCCTGCGACGCCAGCTCCACCAGGGTGCGCACCGATTCCTCGCGGGCGTCCTGGATGAAGCTGCAGGTGTTCACCACCACCACGCTGGCCTCGCTCTCATCGGCGCTCACGCCGTAGCCCGCCTCCGCCAGCAGCCCGAGCATGTGCTCGGTGTCCACCCGGTTCTTCTCGCAGCCGAGGTGGGCGAAGGCGATGGTGGCCGGGGAGGAGCCGGTGGGACGCGCGGAGCTCATGGGCAGGAGTTGGCCGATCCACCACCCTATGGGGGAGGGGATTGCGCTGGCCCGAGTGTCCTCCTGCTCCCACCAGGCCGTTGAGGCGGCTGCGAGAATCCGCAGATTGCCCACCTCCTGCTGTCGATGACCTCCAGCCGACTCAGCGATCGCCTCAACAGCTCCCGTCGCCGGGGTGATCCCGGCAAGCGCTGGGTGCGGGTGGTGTTGTCCGTGCTGGCCACGGTGGGCGTGATCGACACGGGCACCATCACCCTGCAGCGCTGGGGGCTGTTCGGCCAGCTGGCCTGTCCGGGCGGCGCCGAGGGCTGCGACAAGGTGTTGAACAGCGCCTGGGGCAGCCTGCTGGGCCAGCCTTTATCGCTGTTCGGCTTCCTGGCCTACCTGGCCATGCTGCTGATGGCGGTGGTGCCCCTCGTGCTCAAGGGCGACCTGCGCGATCGACTCGGCTCCCTGAGTTGGTGGGGCATGTTGCTCACCAGCATCGGCATGGCGGTGTTCAGCCTGCTGCTGATGGGCGTGATGGTGCTGAAGATCCAGGCCTTCTGTTTCTTCTGCGTGCTCTCGGCTGTGGTCAGCGTGTCGCTGCTGGTGTTCACCCTGCTGGGCGGCAGCTGGGACGACCGCGGTCAGCTGCTGTTTCGCGGCGTGCTGGTGGCCCTGGCGGTGGGGCTGATCGGTCTGGGCTGGGCCACCGCCGTCGACCGCCCCGTGGCCGAGACCCTGCCAGGTACGCCGCCGGTGGTGGAGACCGAGAGCACCCCCCTGACCCTGGCCCTGGCCGAACACCTCACCGCCAGCGGAGCCGTGATGTATTCCGCCTATTGGTGCCCCCACTGCCACGACCAGAAGGAGCTCTTTGGCCAGGAGGCCAGCAAGAAGCTCAAGGTGATCGAATGCGCTGAGGATGGCGTGGGCAGCGAGAAAGCTCTCTGTGACAGCAAGGGAGTGCAGGGGTTCCCCACCTGGGAGATCAACGGCCAGCTGGACTCCGGCGTCAAGCCCCTGGAGCGCCTGGCCCAGGTGAGCGGCTTCCAGCCCCAAAGCTGACCGGCTTCAGGCCTCGCTGTGCTGGTGGCCGCCGGCACTCTGCTTCACGGCAGCGGTGCTGATCGGTCGGCCACGCCGCTGGCAGCTGTGCACCCGCCAGAAGGGCTGGCTGCTGGGCGTGTCGGTGCGGAAGTGGCCACCGCGGCTCTCCTGGCGGAACAGGGCGGCCTCCAGCAGCAGCTCCGCCAGCACCAGGCGCTGGTGCAGCTCCTGCTGCAAGGGCCAGCTCTCGCGGGAGGCCGGCGTGAGCTCGAGCCGCTGACTCACGCTCAGCCCCTGAACCCTTTGCCAGCTGGGATCGCGCTCCAGGCTGCGGCGCTGGCGACGAATCGTGGCCAGACCTCTCGCCAGGGCCTGGCCCTGCCGTTCCACCCCCGCCACCTGCCAGCACAGCTCCCGCAGGGCCTGGATCTGGCCCTTCAGGGCAGGGGCCCCCAGGCTCGGGGCCGCGAGCACGTCCGCTCCTGCAGGCCGGTCGGCTGGGCTGACGGGGCCAAGCGCGATGTGGCGCAGCTGCCGGGCGAACACCAGGCACTCCATCAGGGAGTTGCTGGCCAGCCGGTTGGCCCCGTGCAAGCCAGTGCAGGCCAGCTCCCCCACCGCATAGAGCCCCGGCAGGGTGGTGGCAGCCCCCATGTCGGTGCGCACGCCGCCCATCCAGTAGTGGGCCGCGGGCGCGACGGGCAGGGGCTCTGCCGTGGGCTCCAGCCCCAGCTCCCGGCAGCGCCCCAGGATGGTGGGGAACTGGCGGCTCAGGTGCTCCTGGCCGATCGGCCTGAGGTCGAGCCAGAGATGGTCCACCCCCTGCTGCCGCATCCGCCGCGCCAGGGCCCGGCTCACCTGGTCCCTCGGGGCCAGATCCCCGCCTCCCAGCTCCGCCACCGGGCTGGCCCCGCTTCCGTCCAGCAGCCGGGCCCCCTCACCGCGCACCGCCTCGGAGATCAGGAAATGGGGGGCCCCGGGCAGCATCAGGGCCGTGGGGTGGAACTGCACGAACTCCAGGTCACGCACCTCCGCGCCCGCCTGCCAGGCCATCGCCAGGCCATCGCCACTGGAATGGGTCGGGTTGGTGGTATGGGCGAACAGGTGGCCACCGCCGCCCGTGGCCAGCACCACGGCCCGGGCCCGCAGCCAGTGGATCTCCTCCCCCTCCAGCACCTGCAGCCCGCAGCAGCGGCCTGCCTCCACCAGCAGCTGCAGGGCCACCACCCCCTGGCGCTGCTCCAGGCCGGGGCGGCGACGCACCTCCCGCTCCAGGGCATCCACGAGGGCGCCGCCGGTCCGGTCCTGGGCGTGCAGCACGCGCCGGTGGCTGTGGGCGGCCTCCAGGGTGGTGCTGAGGGCGGAACCCTGGCGGTCGAAGGCCATGCCGAGCTCCAGCAGGCGTTGCACGCAGCCGGGGGCCTCATGCACCAGCAGTTCCACGGCCTCGAGGTCGCACAGGCCGGCGCCGGCTTTGAGGGTGTCGTCACGGTGGCTGGCGAAGCTGTCGTTGGCGCTGGTCACGGCGGCGATGCCGCCCTGGGCCCAGCGGCTGGCGGAGCGGGGTTTGCGCTCCTTGCTCAGCAGCAGCACCCGCAGACCTGCGGGCAGCTCCAGGCAGCTCATCAGCCCGGCGGCGCCTCCGCCCACCACCACCACATCCCAGTCACACTGCGCCATGGGTGCTGCAGTTTCGGGGCTTCCGCCGGCATGAAAAAAGCCGCCGGAAAGCCCCGACGGCGTTCAACGGTGAAGGAAGCCTAGGGACTGGCTTCAGCGGTACTGCCCGTCGTTGATGCGGTCGAAGCCCTCGTTCAGGGCAATGGACGCCGGGGTCACGGTGAAGTTGTCCTTGTACTTGTTGAAGAGCTCCTTCTGGCGCTCGGTGAGGTCGAGGTTCAGCACGTCATCGACGCTGTCGTACGGCCCGCCCAGCACGATCTTGCCGGCCAGGGTGGGGTACATGCCGGGGTAGTCCTGGAAGCGCCGCACGGAGCTGTTGTTGAGGTCCACCTTGCCGGCGCGTTCAGCGATCTTGTCGTCAGCCGTGTTGCGACGCTCGGCCGCCACTGCCGCCGGAGGCAGCACCAGGGTGACCAGCAATCCGGCCAGCACAAGACCACTCATCAGCCAGGCAGCCAGCCTTTTCATCACGAGAACTCTCCGGAGAAGGACAGGAACAGGCGGTGGACCTGTCCACCGACCGCTAACCGTACAGAAAGGAATCGTCTGAAATCCTCCCAGCCCTTCAGGCATTTGCAGATCTTCAGATCAGGCCAGTGAGGGCGGGGGCCACCAGGGCCAGCAGCAGGAACAGGCCATCCACGGCCAGGGTGGTGATCAGGGTGGCGCCCACCACCTGACCCAGCTCACCCCGCTGCCACAGCCAGCGGCTGGCCGCGAGCAGCAGGGCGGCGAAGCCGGCCACCAGGGCCAGACAGGCCGGCTGCAGCACCTGCAGGCCTGCGGCGTGCAGCACCAGCATCGCCTCGCCGGCCGGGGCGGCGAGGGCCTCGGGCCAGAGGGGCATCAGGCCGGTGGCGGCAATGGCCGCGTCGGTGGCGGCCGTGCCGATCAGGGATCCCAGGTAGAAGCCGCAGGCCAGGCGCCAGCGGCCACCCAGGCCAGCCAGGGCCAGGGGCAGGGCAAAGGCTTCGATCGGCAGGTGCCAGAGGGGATGCAGGCGGGCCCAGCCCCAGAAGAACGAACCGGCCAGCCAGCTGCCGGAGAAGCCCACCAGCAGCAGGCCGAGATGGCGCAGCTGGGGCTCGCTGCGGCGCTCCAGCCCGAGGCCGATCACCACCAGCACCGCCGTGAACAGGGCTGAGCTGGCGGGGGCGAACCGTACCCAGGGGGCCTGCAGGAATACGGGCAGGGCCACCAGCGCCACGCTGCTGACCACCAGGCCGAAGCGGGGTTGCAGCAGCGGCGCAGGCCCCATGACCTGGTTCACACCAAGGCCCACTCCCACCAGCCCAGGGGTCAGATCGTCTGAGACGGTCGGTCGAGGCAGTGTGCTGGCGGGAGCCCCGATCACCGTGTTGTGAAGAAAGTTGTGCAACCTTAAGGGGTCTGCAGCACCCGCCTGGCCATAGGGTCGGCCATCGATGCGCGCCCACCGGGATGCAGGCAGCTGGATCGATCGCTGAGGCGGGGCTGCAGCCCGGCCTGCTGGAGGCCTGTTGGCGAGCCCTGGTGCTGGGGGTGGTTCAGGGGCTCACCGAATTTCTGCCGATCAGCAGCACGGCCCACCTGAAGGTGGTGCCGGTGATGCTCGGCTGGGGGGATCCGGGCGTGGCCGTGACCGCCGTGATCCAGCTCGGCAGCATCGCGGCCGTGGTGGCCTACTTCCGCCGTGACCTGCGCGAGGTGCTCGGGGCCATGGGGCGAGCGTGCCGCCACGGCCAGTGGAGCGACCCCTCGGCCCGGCTGGGGGTGGCGATCGGCCTGGGCAGTGTGCCGATCGTGCTGGCGGGCCTGGCCATCAAGCTCTGGGTGCCGGACTTCGACAATTCACCGCTGCGCAGTCTCACGGCCATTGCGGTGGTGTCGATCGTGATGGCGCTGCTGCTGGCCCTGGCCGAGGCCCTGGGTCGTCGTCGCCGCCAGCTGGTGGCCGTGCGGGCCTGGGACGGGATTCTGGTGGGCCTGGCGCAGATGCTCGCCCTGGTGCCCGGCGTGTCCCGCTCCGGCAGCACCCTCACCGCGGCCCTGTTCGATGGCTGGCAGCGGGCCGATGCCGCCCGCTTCTCCTTTCTGCTGGGCATCCCGGCGATCACCCTGGCTGGGTTGGTGCAGCTCAAGGACGCCCTGGAGGCTCCGGCCGCAGGCGGCGTCATTCCGATGCTGGTGGGCATCGCCTCGGCGGCGGTGGTGTCCTGGGCGGCCATCGCCTGGCTGCTGCGCTACCTGCAACGCCACAGCACCTGGCTGTTCGTGGGCTATCGCCTGCTGTTCGGCCTGGCCATCCTCGTGGGCCTGCGCGCCACAGTGGGGCCGTGAACGCGGACCTCTGAACAGCGGCGACCATGTGGAACGAACCTTCCGCCGGGATCGCTCTGGCCGGGCCGTCCGGCGAGCCCCTCAGCCTGCCCCAGCCTGCGGTGGTGGCCAGCGTGGAGCCCGAGTCGATCGGGGCTGAGCTGGGCTTTGAGCCCGGCGACCGCCTGCTCAGCATCAACGGCCGCCGCCCCCGCGACCTGATCGACCTGCAGATGCTGGTGGGGGAGGAGGAGCTCGTGCTGGAGATCGAGGATCCCGGTGGCACGCTCCACACCGTGGAGCTGGAGAAGGATCTCGATGCGGGCCTGGGCCTGGTGTTCACCGAGGCCCTCTTTGATGGCCTGCGGCAGTGCAACAACGCCTGCGCCTTCTGCTTCATCGACCAGCAGCCCCCCGGGCGCCGCCGCAGCCTCTACCTCAAGGACGACGACTACCGGCTGAGCTTCCTCTACGGCTCCTACCTCACCCTCACCAACCTCACCCCAGCCGACTGGCAGCGGATCGAGCAGCAGCGCCTCTCGCCCCTGTTCGTGTCCGTGCATGCCACCGATCCGGAGCTGCGCAGCCGCCTGCTGGTGAACCCGCGGGCCGGTCTGCTGCTGGAGCAGCTGCGCTGGTTCGCGGCCCGCGATCTGCAGATCCACGCCCAGGTGGTGGTGTGCCCCGGCCTCAACGATGGCCCTGCCCTGGAGCGCACCCTGCGGGATCTGGCCGGTTTCGGCGGCGGCGCCTGGCCGGCGGTGCTCTCGGCGGCCGTGGTGCCGGTGGGGCTGACCCGCTTCCGCCCCAGTGACGATGCCCTGCGGCCGGTGGACCGGGTCTGTGCCCGCCAGGTGGTGGACCAGGTGGAGGCGCTCCAGGCGGAGTTCGAGCCGGCCCTGGGCAGCCGCTTCGCCTGGCTCTCCGACGAGTGGTATCTGCTTGCCGGCCTGCCGCTGCCACCCCGGCCGACCTATGAAGACCTGCCGCAGCAGGAGAACGGCGTGGGCAGTATCCGCGCCTTCCTGGAGGCTCTCGACGCGGCCACTGCCTCCCTGCCCCGCCGTCTGGATCGCCCCCGCCGCCGCAGCTGGGTGGTGGGCCGGCTGGTGGCCGAGGCCCTGCAACCCGTGGTGGACCGCCTCAATGCCGTCGAGGGCCTGGAGCTGGTGCTGCACGGGCTGGAGAGCCCCTATTGGGGGCAGCAGCAGGTGGTGACCGGGCTGCTCACCGGCTCCGATCTGCTGGAGGGGTTGCGGGGCGCCGACCTCGGCGAGGCGCTGCTGCTGCCCAGCGTGATGCTCCGCCAGGGCGACCCTGTGTTCCTCGACGACATGACCCTGGAGCAACTGCGTTCGGCCCTGCCCGTTCCCGTGCTGCTGGTGGGGAGTGCGGCCGATCTTGTGGCCTGCTGTATCGGCAGTGACGGGCTGGATCCTTAAACTCCGGCAGAACCGTAAGGACTCCGGCGTGTCCCGACTCGCATCCCGCCTGGCCTTGCTGGGCGTTCTGGGCCTGCCCCTGACCACCGGGCTGCTGGGGCCCGTTGGCGCCCTGGCCCAGGAGGAGTCTCCTGAGGCCGGTCTGCCGGAAGCCGGCGAGGCCGAGCTGCCCGAGGCCGAGCTGCCCAAGGCCACGCCGGCCAACGAGGCCTTGCCCCTGGCCCCGGACGTCAAGGGCGAGCGCCCGCGGCTGAATCCGGCGCTTGTGACCCCGGCGGCCACCGAACTGCAGCCTGGTCTGGAAGATCTGCCGGCCCCGGACTCCCTCGCCCTGCCCACACGGCCGGAGCAGGTGGTGATCCAGGAACTGCGGCCCCTGACCCTGGTCCAGGTGGAAAACCTCGCCGAGGTCAACAATCCCAACCTCAAGGCGATCGCCTCCCAGGTGGATCAGGCCCAGAGCGCCCTGCGTGCCCAGATCGCCCTGTGGTATCCCAGCATCGATCTGAACGCCAATGCGCTGCCTTCCTTCAGCTACTCAAGGCAGCGCAACAGTCTGAGCAATGGTGACGTCGAGACCCGTACCCAGGACCGCTGGGCAGCGGGTCTGGCGATCACCGCCCAGTGGGCCCTGATCAACCCGCAGCGCACGCCCTCGATCGCGGCGGCGCGTGATGAGTTCGAGAGGGCCAAATACCAGTATGTGATCGCCCTGCGGGATCTGCGTCTGCAGGCCGCCCAGCTCTATTTCACCCTGCAGCTGCGCGATGATCAGGTGAGGATCGGCCAGCAGTCGGTGCGCGCCTCCCTGGTGAGCCTCCGGGATTCCCGGGCTCGCTTCCAGGCGGGGGTGGCCACCAAGCTGGAGGTGCTTGAGGCCGAAACCCAGCTGGCCCGCGACCAGCAGCTGCTCACCGCGGCCCTGGCGGAGCAGTCGATTTCACGCCGCCGCCTCGCTGCTCTGCTCGACCTGCCCCAGAACGTCACTGCCACGGCGGCCGATCCGTCCAGGGTGCTGGGAGTGTGGCAGCCCTCAATCCAGGAGAGCATCGTGGCGGCCTTCGCCTTCCGCGAGGAGCTCGACCAGATCCTGCTGGACATCTCCATCTCCAACAGCAACGCCAACGCCGCCCAGGCCGCCAGCCAGCCCTTCCTGAACGTCTTCGCTGAATTCGGCTCCGACTTCGACAACGGCGGTCAGGACGTGGGTGACATCACTGTTGATTCCTCCAGAAGCTTCGACACCCGCGTGGGGCTCAATTTCAGCTGGAGCCTGTTTGATGGCGGGGCGTCGGCGGCCCAGGCCCGTCAGAGCCGCCAGCGGGCCCAGCAGAACCGCTTTGAGTTCGCCGACCGCCGCGACTCGATTCGCGAGGAGGTGGAGGAGAGTTTCTACAATCTCGAAAGAAATAACCGCAACATCACCACCGCGGCCCGCGAGGTGATCTCCGCCCGGGAATCCCTGCGGCTGGCCCGGTTGCGCTTCCAGGCCGGCGTCACCACCCAGCGGGAGGTGGTGGACACCCAGCGGGACCTCACCCAAGCCGAGGTGCGCTACGCCGAAGCCATCACCGACTACAACGTGAACCTGGCCGAGCTGCGGCGCGGCACCGGTCTCGATCAGATCACCACCTGTCCGGCCCGCAGCCTCTCGCCGATCAAGCCTGAGCCAGCCGCCGACATTCCCGTTGAGCCCACCCCTCTGCTGCCGGCCTGCCAGGCCGCTGTGCCCGGGCCGGCCTGATCGGTGCCCACGGCCGAGGCTCCGATGCAGACCCAGGCCCCGGGCCTTGGCCTGGCGCGCACCCTGCGCCTCGGCCTCTTCCAGGGCTGCCTCGGCTGCCTGGCGGTGATCTTCGCGGGCCTGCTCAACCGGGTGATGATCAGCGAGCTCAACATCCCTGCCCTGCTGGTGGGTGTGGCCCTGGCCTTTGAGCAGTTCGTCTCGCCGGCCCGAGTTCTGGTCGGTCAGGTATCCGATGCCCATCCCCTGGGCGGTCGTCACCGGCTCCCCTACATCTGGATGGGCACGGCGGCCTTCTGCGCTCTGGCCGTGCTCTCGATTCCCCTGATCTTCCACGTGGCCCGCCTGCTGCAGGCCGGTGAGGCCCACACCATCACCGCGGGGGTGCTCGCCCTCTGCGGCCTGTTCGCCGCCTACGGGCTGGCCATTTCCACCGCCTCCACGCCCTACCTGGCCCTGGTGATCGACCGCACCAACGAGCAGGAGCGCCCCCGGGCGGTGGGCATCATCTGGTGCCTGCTCACGGTGGGCATCGTGGCGGGCGCCATCAGCATCGCCATCGGCCTGCGCGGCCTCGATGGGGTGGAGGACCCCGCCGTGCTGGAGCCGGTGCTGTTCGCCTTCATGGTGAAGGTGGTGCTGGTGGTGCTGCTGATCACCCTGGTGGCCACCGTGGGCATGGAACGTCCCCAGACGGGTCAGCAGCTCAGCACGGCGGGCGCCCGCCAGGATTCGATCACCCTGAAGCAGTCGTGGGCCCTGATCACTTCGAGCCGCCAGGTGCTGGTGTTCTTCCTGTTCCTGGTGCTGTTCACCCTGGCCCTGTTCCTGCAGGACCCGATTCTCGAGAGCTACGGGGCTGAGGTGTTCGGGATGCCGATCGCGGCCACGGCCTCGCTGAATGCCCTGTGGGGAATCGGCACCCTGCTGGGCCTGCTGCTTGCCGGCCTCTGGATCGTGCCCAAGGCCGGCAAGCTGGCCACGGCCCGTCTTGGCTGCCAGCTGATCCTGGCGAGCCTGTTGCTGTTGATGGCGGCAGGTGCCCTGGGCCAGATCCCGGCCTTACAGGTCGTGATGGTGCTGTTCGGGCTGTCCGCCGGCATCGGCACCAACAGCGCTCTGGTGCTCATGCTCGATCTCACCCTTCCCCAGGCGGCCGGCACCTTCGTCGGGGTCTGGGGTCTGGCCCAGGCCATGTCCAGGGCCCTGGGCAAGGTGATCGGCGGCGGCCTGCTCGACCTGGGGCGTTGGCTTCAGGAGCTCAGCGGGATGTCGCCTGGGCCGCTGCCGCCCTTCGCCCTGGTGCTGGGGGTCGAGGCCCTGGTGGCGCTGGCGGCCCTCGTGGCCCTGAGCCGCGTCAACCTGCGCCAGTTCAGGGAGGATACGGGCAGAAGTCTCAGCAAGGTCCTGGCCCTCGAGATTGGATGACCACAACACCCACCCGCCCTGCTCTGGATCCGAGGCTTGCTGCCCTGCTCGATCAGGTGGCCGAGCGGCAGCGCGCGGATTTCGGTCATGCCGTGTCGGATCTGAAGGCCGACGGCAGCCTGATCACGGCCTGTGATCGCTGGAGCGACGCCACTCTGGTGCAGGGGCTGGGCGAGCTCTTCCCCCGGGAGGGGGTGCTGAGTGAAGAGGGCGACAAACAGGTGCCCCTGAGTGACGCCTTCTGGGTGGTTGACCCCCTTGACGGCACCACCAATTTCGCGGCGGGCATCCCCTACTGGGCCATCTCCCTGGCCCGCTTCGAGGCGGGCCGCCCCGTGCTGGCCGTGCTCGATGTGCCGCCACTGCGTCAGCGCATCGTGGCGGTGCGGGGTCAGGGCGCCTGGCGCAATGGCAAGCCCCTCAACCCTCCATCGCTCCAGGGCCATCCCGCCGGCTGCGCCTCTCTCTGCAGCCGCTCGATCGGGGTGCTGCAGAAGCTTCCCAACCGCCGTTTCCCCGGAAAAATCCGCCTGCTCGGCGTGGCGAGCCTGAACCTGGTGAGTGTGGCCATGGGCCAGACCGTCGCCGCCCTGGAGGCCACGCCCAAGATCTGGGACCTGGCTGCGGCCTGGCTGGTGCTTGAGGAACTCAGCTGCCCGCTGCGCTGGTTGGTGCGCTCTCCTGAGGACCTCCTGCCAGGCAGCGATCAAACGCTGGCCGACTATCCCGTGCTGGCGGCTGATCGCGCCACAACGCTGGAGCTCTTCATGCCTTGGGCGGAGGCGCTGGTGAAGCTCGCACCCGAGGCTTTGGCAGAAGAGGGCTGAACGGGTGCTATGGTATTGAACTGCTCAGCGAGGGTAAGGCCGCGAGGCCAGATCCAAGCAGGGCAGGCTTACAGAGATTGGAGAGCGCCTGCGAGAGCGGCCCTTCGGTGCTGTAGGTTTCTCAGGTCGCTGCGAGGCGACAGCCACCGAGAGCTT